>NZ_JBFTPM010000030.1:0-72617 GCF_056398505.1 Rhizobium sp. 01T437 | reverse complement strand
AAACGACGGAGACCGCGCGTCAGAGGAGGATCTGCGGGCAACGATCGATGCCCATAAAATCCTGAAGCTCAATGGCTTCTGTTAGGTGCGATACACACTGGCCGCCTCAACCCATATCGCTTTCGTAGCCCTTTCTCCGCTGGCATGCTTGGGGGCAGATGTGGAGGCCATTCGAGTGCGGTAGCTGCTGAGGGCCATAGGCTGCCGTCGGCCGTGCCCGATTACGTCAGTAGTGGTCATTCTTCGATTATCAAATATGCGCTCAGTTCGTTGACTTGAACGTCCTAGCGTTCTTTGACGCTCATCGATTATCCACCTTGAGAAGAAACATGACAACCTGCGCAACTCCCTTGGCAGGGCAGGCTCATTCATATCAGCGCGCTAAATAGATCGCCTGAAGCCGAGAAAAATAGCGTTAAACAATAGAGATAAGCCCCACTAAGCTTTTTGATAGTCCCTTGGTAAGACCTTGGTCCGACGCAGGTTCTCGTGGAAATAATATTGTAAACGATTGCCTATTCAGGCAGGTCGAATGGAAACCACGCTCGTGAGCTTCAGCGACACCTGGAGGCGCCTTGTCATATCGAAGGAGCATCAAGATGTCTTTCCTGAAAGAACGAAATCTGCCACGCAATACCGCGCGCAGACATTTTCTAGGTGTTGCCGCTGCGGCCGGTGTCCGGCTTGCCGGCGCGGCGGCATTGGTGACGGCAATTTCCACATCTCCCGCCAACGCGCTGGGGCGCCGTTGGGGGCGGGGCGGCTCTGGCGGACACGGCGGCTCCGGTGGACACGGAGGTTCCGGTGGACACGGGGGAAGCGGTGGCTCCGGCGGAGGTGGTGGCGGCGGCCCGCAGTGTTTCCTGCGTGGGACGGCGATCCTCACGGATTGCGGTGAAAAGCCCGTCGAGGATCTGCGCATCGGCGATCGCGTTGCCCTTCCGGATGGGAGCGCCCGTCCAATCAAATGGGTCGGCCGCCAGGTCTTCAAGAAGAGCGGCGCACGCTGGCGTGAAGGCGTCGTGCCGATCCGGATTTCCCGCCATGCGCTGGATAGCCGCACACCCCATTCCGATCTCTACCTGTCGCCTGGCCATGCGCTGTTTTTGAACGGCGTTCTGATCCGTGTGAAGGATCTCGTGAACAGCACGACCATTGCACCGGTCACTCCGGCCGACGACATGTCGATCGAGTACTATGCCGTCCTGCTCGACACGCATGAAGTCATCCTTGCCGAAGGTGCCGCGGCCGAGACCTTCCATCTCTTGGGAAGCAATCACGAGGACTTCTCCAATTTTGCGGAATACAAGCGCCTCTACGGTGAGGAACGCACCGCGATGACATCCTATGCACCGGTGCTGGGCGAGGAAGGCGGCTGGAAGCACTTGAAAGCGCTTCTCCTCCTTGGCGCTTCGCCGCTGGTGCCGATGCGCGATCCGTTCGGGGACGCCTGCGAAAAGATCGACGCGCAAGCCAAAATAGCAACCGGCTCACCGCGCTTAGAGCGCTGCAAAATCGACTTTAATCGACCCGGTATTTTTAGTTAGTCACGCCCGTCGATCTGTTGCGCAGTGAACTTTGTACTGCAATCAATACAGGTCTTATCAAATATGAAGAGCGACGCCGCCTTACTGGAAGGTTTCTGCTGAAATTGGCCTATAGCTTTCACTTGGAACTAACCGGCGGTCAGTCAGGGAAGCGGACGGACCCCCATCTTCTAACTTGGAGGTCACCAAACCAGAAGCTCTGAGTGACCTAGTACCAGTGTTGACGATCGCAAGCCGCAAATCAAGAATCGCTAGAGACGATTGAAAAAGCTCCTGATGAGCGCAACGCTGGAGCTGTGCGACGGCTCTGAATTTAACTTGCCAGGCGACATGCTGCTGCCGTCCCTTCAGCCCGTCAGGAGAGCCAAGGCACGCTTGTATTTCTCCGTATCAAGCCCTGCCTGCTCGGCCTGAGCGAGATTGTCTTCCAAGTCCGCCTGCTTGACGGCCCGTGCAAGCGGGTTTGCCGCTGCTCTGCTCACGAGGTGCGCGTCATCCTCGTCTCGCTTGCGCGTAAGAGCATCTACGGCCGCGATGATTTTGGCAGCGAAGCCCTCTTCCGTCAGGCGATCAATCGTCCAAGCCGGTGCCTTTTCCGGAATGTCATGTAAATACGCAACGATCTTCTCATCCTCACGTACCAAGAGATCGGCCACGCGCTGGCAGTGGTGAAAATAGGGATTGCCAGCTTTGTCTTGCTGCCCGTCGTGAGCAATCATGGCAACTTGCCTTGCATGCTCCAGATGGTGATAGCCCTGCATAAGAATTCCTCCGCTTTCGCAAGCTAACGCGGATGTTGCCATAGAGTTCAACGGCGAGCTGGGTATGAGCTTCGCGGCGTGTCACGAACGGGGCAGTTCGCGGGAACTTCTTTCCTCACTGACGCTTAGACGGTTACATCCAGGCGCAGCGACCAGAATAGACCTCCGCAAGCCCCCAGGTCGCCGGCATCGAATCCTATATGCGGCAGTTCGTCTCGACCGGGAATGGCATCTGATGGGAAGTGGAAGTCTTCACCTGTTGAAGGGAAAGCGCATCCTCATCGTTGAGGACGAATTTTTCATTGCCGATGAAACTAAACTCGCCTTGGAAAGGGCCGGCGCAACCGTGATTGGTCCTGCTCCTTCCGTCGAAATCGGTTTGGCTTTAATCGACGAATACGTGGTCGAGGGCGCGATCCTAGATATCCGGCTCGATGGACACACGGTTTTCCCGATTGCGGAACGTCTTCAAGACACCGGAATCCCATTTGTCTTCGCCACTGCCTATCTTGGTGGTGATGCTCCGGCGAGCTTTGGCGGCTATTTTCTCGCTGGCAAGCCGAACGCACTCGATGAGATCGCGAGAGCTCTCTTCGATCCCTCCCCGAAGATCCAATAGTCCCCGTACGCTAGCGTACGGATAGGGAACGAAGAAAGTTCAAGTTTCTTTATCCGCTCAGATGGAGGAACTAATGCATGAAATCAGAAGACAGTAATCGCGCCGAGCTGGAAGAAGAGCTAGTTGCGTTGATACCGGCGTTGCGGAGTTTTGCGCGAGCCTTCCAAAGGAATCCTGGCGACGCCGATGATCTTGTGCAGGAAACACTTTTCCGGGCGCTGCGTCATATCGATCGCTTTCAGCAAGGCACGAGGCTCAAGTCATGGGTGTTTACGATCATGCGAAACACTTTCTGCACGCAGTATCGGGCAGGAAAACGTGAAATCGTTGGCGCTGAGGAATGCGTGGCTTCGAATGGCTCCGTACCCGCCGCTCAGGAGTGGCATTTGCGTGGTCGGGAACTTGAAGCGGCCTGCGCAGCACTCACCGAACCTTATCGTTCCGTCTTCGAATATGTGCTGATTGAAGGACACTCCTACGAAGACGCGGCTTCCCATTTCCATTGTGCAACCGGCACGATCAAGAGCCGGATAAGCCGTGCCCGCCTTAAACTGAGCGATCGCCTTGGCGAAGAAGCGAGCCGGTAGGAGGAGCACGGTTCGGCCTATCGGCGTTTCGAGCCTCGGCTCGTCCGTTTTCTGAGTGATGAATTGATGTTTAAGCATGCGGTGGAATGGAGTGCAGTCGGTATTACCTTCGTCTACGCTCGCTTTCGATTGCGTCGCGCGCTTCTCAAAAAAAGTGTTGCGTGGTGGCTATCGATCCACACTGCAGCGAATAGGCATGGTCAGTTGTATTTTGCGTAGCGGTTCGAATCGAAAGCCTCGTTAATCCCAACACTAAAGATGGTCACCCGCATCGTTCTGGTAACACACCGCGGCGCGCGTTGCTCGACACGGCCTCTCGATGGGCTATAGCTTACCGCTATGCCCTTTCCTTTTGATAGGTCGCATTGACCCGAGGTGATCGAGAGCCCGCCTGCGGCGGCGAGCGGCACAAGCGTGCCCAGCCTCAGTGGAAAGGAAACTCAAAGCCGAGCCGAATGCAGGTCGACCCACGATCCTTTGCCGGAGTGAACCGAGCGGCCTGATCGCGGGCTATGCCATGAGCTTAAGCAACTCCAGGCCGGCGGTTGGTTTGGCGACGAAAGTCACGCCCGCTTCGATATCCTTGTGAGAAAGCTTGACCAGTCCCGACGTCACGATCACCCGCGTTGAGGGCCAATGAGAACGCACCTTGGCGACGAGCCCAAGGCCATCCATGCTCCCAGGCATATCGATATCTGTATAGAGTGTGTCGATGACATTGTTCTTCAACAGAACGAGCGCCTCGTCGGCATTGGCTGCTTCAAGTGTCCTGAATCCTGCCTGATCCAGAAAATCGACAATATTGTAACGGAGCTGGAACTCGTCTTCGACAACAAGGACACTTCGAGGCTCGATTACGCTTGCCCTTGGTCTATCCATCACTTCCCTGCCGTCGACCGAAGCTTGAGTTTTCTCCAGAAGCTCGCGCTCGAGCGCAGCTTGTTGCCAGTGGATCTCGTCCTGGCCGAACGGTTTTCCTGCCTGCTCCCAGAGCGAGTAGGCCCGTGTTGCGATCCATTCATTGCGATTGTTGCTCATGAATTTCGTCCCGTCTTTGGCGGCTATGAAACGCTAAACCTCGTTCAGGGTTCCTGTTGATGAGCAACTTCGGCGCCCCAAACTCCCGTCTGTACGCTGGCGGACGGACCGCCCGGATGATCTCATCATGCGAGACAAGCGGTATCGATTATCGAGGCGGCGGCCCAACCGCCTAGCGCTTCTGTTCTGCCTGCTGCCTCGCAGCCTTTAGTCTGGCACTCTTTTCGTCACGGCGCCTTCGTTCATCTTCGAGTGTGTCGCGGGCAGCGCGGTTTGTGTTTTCGAACGCCTCTCTCCTCTGAGTAAACGATGTGGACACGCGTCGTCGGGGCGCGATATCGTCGTCAGCCATCTTCTGATCTCCCATGGTTATGGGAGGAAACGCGCCAAAAGCCCCAATGATACGTAGCTGTACGCTAGCAGACGAACTGGGTTTACTTTTCGAGATCCCATCAGCTGTGTTGCTTCCGACGACTCGCGTCCCTCGGAATGCTCGCGCTTATCGGAACCAGTTTCTGTCTCCCATGAATTGCCGATTCACAGCGTTGTAGACGATTTCTCGTCCGCTGCTCGATACGCGAACCGCTCCGGCCTCATAGAGACCAGTCTGGACCAGACGGATCTGATCGAGCTGCATGGCAGGGCGTCGCCTGCACATTAAGTTGTCCGTCTGGGCGAGCCGAGTGCGATCCGGTCGCCAAGTCTTTCGTAGATGACGATGCGTCCATTGCGATTGGAACCTCAAACGCGTCTGCAAGTTTCGACAGCGCAAACCCATGGGAGGCAAACATGCAAGTTAAAGACGTGACGACGAAGCAGGTGGTTACCGCCACCGCCGAAGCGAGCATTCGGGACGTTGCACGGCTCATGTCGGAGATAGATTCCGGCGTTATCCCGGTCGTTGACGGGCAAGTATTGGGCATTCTAACCGACCGAGACATCGTCGTGCGTGCCGTTGCGGAAAACATTGATACCGCCAGACCTGTTTCCGACATTATGACGAGCGGGATTGAGAGCTGCTTGGAAACCACCGAACTGCGCGAGGCGGCCGATCGAATGTCGGAACTTCAGATGCGGCGTCTTCTGGTGTTCGATGATGCAGGATCGATCAGGGGCATCCTGTCACTCGGAGACATTGCGCGTTTAAATGAGGAGCTCGCGGGTGTCACGCTGGAAGAAATTTCCGACGACGAAGCTGGATAAGTGTGCACGATCACCGTAGGAACCAGTCGTTGGCGATCGTGCTCTTGAAGTGTTTTTCGCCCAACGCTTTATCGTCACCGGCTTCGTCAGTTGCTCGTCGAATCCAACATCCGAGGTTTTGCGCCGCCCGCCTCCACCCGATGCGATACGCGCCGCCTTAAGCCTGACGGCAGAAAGGCGACATGCCTGTGGCGTCGCGCAACGTGGCTTTGTTCGAACAAGCGCCAAGAGTGTGAGGTCGGCGCGCGCCGCACCGAGTCACCTTTCATTCCGAACTGCGGCGCGTTCAGCGACGTTGCGGTCTGAAACATGACCAAATCGGATGGCGATCTTTCCGGAAAACCTGGAACCCTCGGCACGCGAATGAATGCCCAATCCCGCTTGCTGCAGACTACCTCACCTGCCGGAGGTCACTTGAACCCCTTTTTAGTCACGGCTGACCGACGCCGACCAATAGCCGCCCATGAGGCAGAAAGAGTGCCCGCAAATTTCTCTTGGGTCGCTGCCGGGAATAACCGCCGTTATCGCAACGCCTGTGCGGAACCAATTCAGCGATCTGAAGTTTGAGTTACAGCGCAAGGAGGTAGAGCATGAACACTGTTCTCAAAGTTGTACTGATACCATTGCTCCTGAGTGGCGTTTCCGTGCCCTCCGTGGCTCAGGCTCAAGTGGAATTTCACATCGGTCCCGGTGGCCCCGACGTGCAAAACCGTGATCGTGACCGTTACGTGGATCCAGACTACGAACGCGGTCCGCGCCGGCGCTGCGACCCGCGTGATGCATTGGATAACGCACGTGACGCCGGTCTTCGTCGTCCACAGATCATTCGCGAAACCTCACGGAGTATCACCGTCCAGGGCTTCACGCGCAGCGGAAGGCCCGACCGTATCAGCTTCGCCAATGTCAGAGGTTGTCCCGAGATGTAGGCGGATACGCACTCTGCCTGAGCTTACTAGCCGAGAGCGGGCAACGACTTTAGTGCCAACGAAAGCAGGCGCTCATCTCGGCTAGGAAACGAGCGCGACCCAGCCGGTCGTTTCGGTCCGCATCCGTACGGGAACATAGTGCATCTGCACGCATTAGTGTTGGTCTTCGTTGGGCGGCAGGGGCCGGCGAACATCATCAATCGATTCTCTAGGAGGAGCCATCATGGCATCGACAAAGACCTTGAACGACCTGTTTCTTGACACTCTCAAGGACATTTATTTCGCTGAAAAGCAGATCTTGAAAGCTCTGCCCAAGATGGCTCGTGCGGCCCAGTCCGAAGAAGGCAAGGCGGGGTTTCTTAAGCATCGCGACGAGACACAGGCTCAGATCGAGCGCCTTGAACAGGTTTTCGAACTTGTCGGCAAACCTGCGCGCGGCAAGACCTGTGAGGCGATCCAGGGCATCATCGCCGAAGGCGAGGAAATCATGGAGGAATTCAAGGGTTCGCTCGCCCTCGATGCCGGCCTGATTTCGTCGGCCCAAGCCGTCGAACACTACGAAATCGCTCGCTACGGCACGCTGATTGCCTGGGCGAACCAGCTCGGCCTCAAGGATGCGGTACCGCTCCTGAAAGCAAGTCTTGCTGAAGAAGAAGCAACCGACAAGAAGCTGACGCAACTCGCGCAAGCACAGGCCAACCCTAAAGGCCAAAAGGTCGCCTGAAACACGCCACCGGGGCCGCCCGAAATGGGCGGCTTTTTTCGTATCACGAGGATGTCAAAATGGCTAAGAGGTCATCGAAAGTCGACGGATCGGTCACGATTCACGATCAGAAACTGTATCGCGGCCAAGGGGGCGAGCTTCATCAGATCGCCGAAGAAGGCGCCGAGGTCTTGACGACGTCGCAGGGCGCACCCGTCGCAGACGATCAGAATACGCTGAGGGTCGGCCCGCGCGGACCGGCACTGATGGAAGATTTCCATTTCCGCGAAAAGATATTCCACTTCGACCATGAGCGCATTCCCGAGCGCGTGGTCCATGCCCGCGGTTACGGCGCGCACGGTTTCTTCGAGACCTATGAATCCCTGTCGAAATACACGAGGGCTGATCTCTTCCAGCGCCCCGGCGAGAAGACGCCGGCCTTCGTGCGCTTTTCCACCGTCGCCGGCAGCAAGGGATCCTTCGATCTCGCGCGCGACGTGCGCGGTTTTGCCGTGAAGATCTATACCCAGGAAGGAAACTGGGATCTGGTCGGAAACAATATTCCGGTCTTCTTCATCCAGGATGCCATCAAGTTTCCGGATATCATCCATTCCGTCAAACCCGAACCGGACCGCGCCTTTCCCCAGGCGCAATCGGCCCACGATAATTTCTGGGACTTCATCTCGCTGACCCCGGAAAGCATGCACATGATCATGTGGGTCATGTCCGACCGCGCGATCCCGCGATCCTTCCGCTTCATGGAAGGCTTCGGCGTGCATACCTTCCGCTTCGTCAACGAGAAGGACGAATCCACTTTCGTCAAATTCCATTGGAAGCCGAAGCTCGGCCTGCAGTCGGTCGTCTGGAACGAAGCCGTCAAGATCAATGGCGCCGATCCCGATTTCCATCGGCGCGACCTGTGGCAATCCATTCAATCCGGCAACTTCCCGGAATGGGAACTCTGCGTGCAGCTCTTCGATCAGAAATTCGCAGACGAGTTCGATTTCGACGTGCTCGACCCGACCAAGATCATTCCCGAGGAGATCCTGCCCGTGCAGCCGATCGGCCGGCTGGTGCTAGACCGGATGCCGGACAACTTTTTCGCCGAAACCGAGCAGGTCGCCTTCATGACCCAGAACGTGCCGCCCGGCATCGATTTCAGCAACGATCCGCTGCTGCAGGGACGGAATTTTTCCTATCTCGATACGCAGCTGAAGCGGCTCGGCGGGCCGAACTTCACGCATCTTCCGATTAATGCACCGAAGTGTCCCTTCAACCATTTCCAGCAGGACGGGCACATGGCGATGCGCAACCCCGTCGGCCGGACAAATTACGAGCCGAATTCCTCGGGCCAAGGCCCGAGGGAATCGCCCGCTAGGGGTTTCCGCGCCTTCGAAGCCGAGGAAGCGGGCCAGAAGGTGCGCCTGCGTCCCGAAAGCTTTGCCGATCATTACAGCCAGGCGCGTCAGTTCTTTATCAGCCAGACGCCGCCCGAGCAGCGCCATATCGCCGCCGCCCTCACCTTCGAACTCAGCAAGGTCGAAAATCCCGTCATCCGTGAGCGGATGGTCGCCCATCTGATCAATATCGATGAAACGCTGGCGGCAACCGTTGCAGAAAAACTTGGACTGCAATCGCTGCCGGAGCCGGCGGACGCCGCCATGCCAACCCGTCAGGACCTGGAGCCGTCGCTGGCGCTCAGCATCGTGAAACGCGGTCCAGGACGCTTCGAGGGGCGCAAGCTTGGCATCCTCATTACCGACGGCGTAGACGCCAAACTGCTCAAAGCCCTGATCAAAGCGATTACCGACGAGAAAGCCGTGGCGGAGCTGATCGCTCCCAAGGTCGGCGGCGTAGTCGCATCCGATGGCAGTCTTGTGGAAGCACACCACATGATCGACGGTGGTCCGTCCGTGCTGTTTGATGCGGTCGCGCTTCTCACCTCGGGGGAAGCAATGGATGAGCTTGTCAGAGAAGCGACTGCTCGTGACTTCGTCGCCGACGCGTTCCAGCACTGCAAGTTTATCGGGTATGTTGAAGCGGCCCTGCCCCTGCTCGACCGCGCAGGGATTACTGATGCGCTCGATGAAGGAACGATCGCCATGCCAGACGAAGGCGGGCTCACCACTTTCGTCGGAGAGCTTGGAAAACTGCGTGTGTGGGCGCGGGAACCTTCGGTAAAGCTCGGGAAGGCGTCGGACCCGGTCGTTGATTCTTGAGATGCGGCCATTTGGCCGCGTTGCCTACGGCCGAGCCGGAACGGCGAACCCCCTTCGGCACGTTGTTGCGCCCTTGCCGCTCGTGCTGGTTAAGACATGCAACAGCAGCGGTTTCGAAAAGGAAGACAAATGGTTCGACACGGCGGATGTTTATGCGGCAAGGTGCGGTTCCAGATTGAGGGGGAGCCCTATCGCACCGGACTGTGCCACTGCGCGGATTGCCGCAAGGAAAGTGGCTCATCGTTCGTTTATTTTGCCCACTGGTCGCGTGACGCCTTCTCGGTGACCGGCGATCTCAAGGCGTTTGCGGGGCGAAGCTTCTGCCCTCATTGCGGTTGCAGGCTGTTTTGCTTGACCGAGCAGGATGTCGAAATCCGGCTCGGCTCTCTGGACGAGGCGCCGAGCAGGATTTTTCCGCAGATGGAGGTCTGGACGAAGCGTCGCGAGCCCTGGCTGCACAGTTTTAGCGGCACCGAGCAATATGCGGAGGACCCGCCAAAGAACAGCTGATGTCGAAATCGACCAGCGCCAGGCCGCAAGACAAGGCTCCTGTTTAGGGTCGGCTCGTGTGTTTGAGGCCGCTGATAGCGATCCGTTCCCACCTCTGTTTCGGCTTCGGAACGTCTTTACTCCCGACGGCGTCGAAACCCCTTGCGCAGTCTCTCTCACAGCCAGTTTACAGTAGATAATCGGCAAGAAATCCTTTCTCGTCAACGATTTCGAACGTCTGTCCGTCCATTTCCCGGCCGGACTTCAGCCGTGCTGCCATGACTTCACGCGCATGTGCCTTTGCTTCCTTGATCGCGACGGCAACGTTGGTGCACACGCTTCCTTCGGGGTCGCAGATTAGCTCGTCGCCATTTCTGATGTGAAAATAGTATCGCATCCTTCACCGTTTGGAATTGCCACGACCGCTCGTCCCGATTAACCGCTCGTATTCATACTCGGGAATGCCATAGGAGCCGGCCGCAAATTCTTCCAAACCCGCGCGGTTGCGGATTACGATCGCCCCCCTTAGCGAGCGGATCAGGTGATGGCCTTCAAGGACGTGCAGCGAGGTCGTCACACCGGGGCGGCGCGCCCCTAACATCAGCGCGATATAGTCGTGCGTTATCGCCATTTCATCGGTACGAAGGCGGTCGTGGCACATCAGGATCCAGCGGGCCAGCCGTTGCTCAAGCAGGTAGCGGACATTGGCAAGTGCGGTGTAGGCGACCTGGGTCGCAAAGACATGCATGTACTTGATAAGGGGGACCTGAAAGCTCGGACTCCTCATGGTCGCCTCGCGCATCGCGCTGATTGGAACGCGGTAACCTGCTCCCCCGACGTTCATTTCGACTAAGTAAGGGACTGTATCGTCGCCGACGATGGTGGCGGTGGGCACAAAGCCTTCCCAACCGAACATTCCGGCTTCCGCCATCTGGCCTGTCGACGAAACAGTCATGACAGCCCCGACGCCGCTTTCGAGAAAATAGACATATTCCAGCTTTTCCCTGGGCTCGGCAATCCTGAACTGCGACGGGAGATCGACCATCTCCAGGTACGGTGCAAGGAGACCAAAGTCGTCCCGATCGAGCGCTGTCAGCATACGATTGGATATTTTATCCTGGCTAGCGGCCATCTATTTCTCCCATGCTCGCCACTGGCCAGGAGGACGCTGTAGGGGCCGGCGCGCGGAGGCGCATCAATCCCTATTGAACGCCATTTCAGAGCTCGTGGTTCCCCGTGTCCTCGGAGATAAACATCATCGTCGCCCGAGACGAGAAGCAATTGACCATGACGATGCGCCTCGACGGACTGGGTCTCTCGGTCACCAAGTGTTGCACCTGCTCCGCCATATAAGGCGGCGTCGGTGTTGAGTATTTTCCGCCGTAAAACGGGACCCTGATCCGGTAACCGGTTCGTGGAGCAAGATGAGGTCGACCGGTGGATGTCGCCGACAGTAGACATCGTGTCGGATGCGATTGGGGCCGACGACGGCCGGCCGACCCGTCCCTCCGCGATTATCAATCGGGCACGTTACCCCTATGGATAGGAGAACTGAAATGGGACGAGCTCCGGCTGCCCTTTTCGATATGATCGGTGACAGGCTTTGCAAGCGCAGCGAAATCGTAGGGCTTGGTCAGAAAAGTAGCACCCTTGATGTGCGAAATATCGACCGTGCGCCCTGACGTCACCCAGATTAGAACGGATGATCTAGTCGTCCTCACAAGTCCGGCAAGGTGGAGACCTGTCAAGCCGCCCGGCATGTCGACATCCGTTATGAGCACCTCGATTTTGTCATGTCTGGAGAAAGCAGCCACCGCTTCGAGGACCGTCCCGCATTCGATCACCACATGCCCCGCATCGATCAACGCGTCGGCGAGCGCGAAGCGGATCAGCATCTCGTCTTCCACGATCAGGACTTTTGCCATTTCCGCACCTCTATGTGTTGAGATGACAGTGGAACGTCGCGATGTCCCAATCCGATACAATTGACGATGAAAGACCTGCGTTTATGGTTAATCAAAAGTAGATAACTGGTCGACCCTGATTACCCGGGCTGAAACGCGGTAGTCTCGATTACCCAAGGTGCGGAGCAGCAACTCGATCCGGGGGCGAACTGCCTGCAAAAACCGTCCCCGGCTGGGCCAGGTGGGCTATCGCGTCGAGCCGTAAATCCATGCGATGGCTGCGGTGATCGCAACAGCGGCAAGCGGATTGCTTTTAATCCACCCTCTGGCGCCGTCAAGAAATCCTTCCTCCGGTCGCGGTTGGCTTGCTGGCGGCGCTCCGGCCACCGACGTGCTGGATTGCGACACCGGGTCGGAGGCTGGAAACGTATCCTCCAGAGCCCGGTCCAGCTCCTCCTTGTTTTCCTGGTCCTTGTTCCTGGCCTTGTCGAGTTCGTATGCCTTAACGGCGGGCGATTTCACGGCGTTCATGTGTTTCTCCAATGAAAGAACACAAGGGGGCAAAACACCAGCATTTGCGGGCTTTTCCTTGGGTTCATTTGTTATTTGACCGGCATTTTCGCCGATCGGCCAAACGTCTATCTTCCGCAGGACAAAGATGTCCTTCGGTTCTCGAACCATGCTCCAATTCGTGATCCTGATGCCTCGGCCTCGGTCACAGAGTGGCGTTCGGCTCCCGGTTTCCCATTCTCCTTGAAGAGCGCAGCCCAGTCCTGCCGGGCTCGCTAGAACGACATCAGGACAACCGGGATATCGTCGACGCGCCTTCCGTGGTGCTGGTGCCGCGCGGCTCGTAGGCGCGCTGGTCACGCAGGATCTGGAAGGCGATCGTCAAAAGCTTGCGCGCAATCGCCACGCGCGCCTTGTTGGTTCCTCTGATCTTCAGGTGGTCGTATTGGGCTCGAAGCTGCGCATCTGTAGCGATGGCGGGAGAAACCGCTTCCACGAAGGCCCAACGCAGCCACTTGTTGCCCTGCTTGATGATCTTGCCGTGGAAGGTCTTGCCGCCGCTCGAATAGGTCGACGGCACAAGCCCGGCATAGGCGGCAAGCTTCTTCGGGTTACGGAAGCGGGATATATCGTCAATCTCCGCGTCGATCAGCCGGGCGAAGAACTCGCCAATGCCGGGGATTGTCTTCAACACCTTCACATGGGCATTGGCCTTGGTCATCGCCCGGATCGTTGCTTCCGACTGCTTGATGCGCACGTCAATGTCGCCGATGAAGTCGAGGCCACGGTCGATCTGGACGCGGTCGATCTCTGAGACGTTGACCTGCGCCAGCTGAATGCGGCCGGCTTGCCGAACAGATCGCCGAGCTTCTTCAGCTGTGCCGTTTGCTCGGGATAGCGATCAAACACCGTGACAATGCGGTTCTTCGTCATCGTGCGCAGCCGCACGTAAAACATCCGCTCGCGTAGCGCGACGCGCAGTTCTCTTGCGCGTTCGCCAGGTGCCCAGGCCTCCGGCACCAGGTCGGCCCGCAGCAGATGCGCCAGCACCGTGGCATCGATCTTGTCGGTCTTGATCTTGGCGTCGGCGATCGCCTTGACCTTCAAGGGATGGGCGAGAACGACATCATCACAAATGTCGTCGAGCCAGTCGTACATCACCATCCAGTTGCGCGTCGCTTCGACAACCGCATGCGAGTTCTCGCGGTACCGCTCTAGAAACCCACCGAGCGACTGGCGATCGTTCTTCACGCGGCCGGATCGCAGCGTCTTGCCACTGCTATCCTGCACCACAAGGTGGCTATAGGATTGGTAATCCACGCCGATATGGTAATTATAAGAGGCAGTCATGCTTCCAACTCCCTTGTTGAGATCTGCGAAACCCCAACAGGATAAGCCGAAAGGCTGAAAGTGTGACTGTCCCTCGATCATCACCTGCATCTCAGTGATCCGTTCTCTCAATGGGCGCGGCCTCTTTCATGCCACCTCCTTTTATTCGCCGGTTAACGTCGTCCAGGTTTTGAAGTTCCGCCGCGGGCAGCGTGGCCGCTTCAAGCCTGGCCCTGAGACTCGCGATTCGGTGGCGCTTTGCGTGGCGCAAGCCTCACATCTGCTGGCAGCGGTGCCGGCGAGAGGCGCGCAGCATATAGGCGGACGCCTTATGGCCCCGTCGCAATCGTGCTGTGGAACGGGTGGCGCCATGGGACGTTTGGCCACGAGATCATCAGGAGAACGTCTATGACCTATGTTGCATCCCCGACATTTTCGCCCGACGCTGCTGGGCGCAAGGCCAATCTTTATCAACGTCTTGATGTCGCTCGCCGTCATCTCGACGAAACTTCTGGCGCGAGCGAGGCCGAGAAGGACGCAATCCTGATCCACGTCGGCCGTCGCGGCGGGATGGGCGGAAAATGAAGTGGTTTGGGGTTCTCCGTGCAAACGCCGACAGCTCTGCAACGTCGGAGTTCGTCGATCAGCAGCCACGACCGATCGGCTTGGTCCCATCTTCCTCGCTGTGACGTCGCAGGACACCCGATACGGATGAAGGCCGATCTGCGCGATCGTCGATGCGAAGAGACCGGAACGCCAGGCTTTGCGCGTAAAAGCCGGGAACTTTTCTATTGATCTGACGTTTGAACGCGGCAGATAGTTTGCCGGAGCTGATGGCTGGAAAAATGAGGCGCGTCCATACACCCATTTTTACTGCCTCCGTGCTCGCTATTTTGGTCGCGCTCGTCGCCATCAATCCATTCGGTCGTCATCTCGTCGACCCCCGCTCGACATCAACAATCATAAGCGAGGGTCATTGACGAATGCGCCGGACGATCTCGTCTGCGGCGTGCTTCAGCATTGAGCACGCACCGGTCGACCGGAGTTCATATCCGAGCCAAATGCCTGGGATCGCGCTTATATCCCGCCTTTGAAATGCTATTGTCTCTATCCCGCCATGCTGCCTCGTGCAGCGAAAACACACAAACCAGGAGAATGACTTGGCCCGGCCAAAAGGCAATCCGATCGACGCTGTCGTTGGACAAAACCTGCAACGCATTCGAAAAAGCAGAGGAATTAGCCAAACCGCGCTTGGGGAGGCGCTCGGCATTTCCTTCCCGCAAATCCAGAAATACGAAACAGGCATCAATCGCGTCAGCGCCAGTGCACTTTACGAAATGGCCCGCGCCCTGGGGGTGTCACTGGATGACTTGTTCAGCGGCGCAGACCAGATTTTCAGCAACGATCCGACGCGCGAGCCAAACCTCGCCGGACGACGACCGACAGAGGTCGATCAGATCCAGAACCCTGCCATTCGTGACGCGATGCGTAGTCTCATCACGCTGGTATCGGGGCCGGGCGTACATAACGAGGTCGGAGCGAAAATCGCACTTTAGCGTTGTGACCTGCGTCGTCCTTCAATCGGGCTTTAGCCGAAGGTAGCTTGTGCTCGCTGCTCTGCCAAGCGCAGTCTCGTCAATGACATAACTGACGGACAAACGCCTGCGGCATCGCCTGTGCCTCGTCGATCAGCAGCAACGTCGCCGTCATTGATGCGAGACAACGTGCTCTTTAAGGACGTCCCGCCACGTTGAGATTAGGGCCGAGGAGGTGCATGTCGATTGCAGCAGCCGCTGCAACCTGCTGGCCTTGCCCATTTCGGACAGGAAAAAAGAGAGCCGCTTATCTAAGTGTAAGGGATTGGGATGGTGCGGCGAGCGTGTCTACCCTTGCCGCCCTCTGTGTCGAGCCCTGCGATCTCATCACTCCTGCCAAAACTGGCCGTCACCGGTAGGCTCTCTTCTCCACGATCCTGCCGTGTCCCTCGTCATTGTGGCCACCAAATCACTATAGTTGTTGCGGCAAAAACGATCGCAGCCAAGATGGCAAATACAAGCCACGCCAGAAGAGTCTGGGCAAAGCGATGGAACCGTAAGAACCGAGGTCGCAAACGATCAACCCACTCTGGCCGATGTCGGTGAACTGCCCACTTGCTACGCTGCGGTCCTTCGCGCACCAGACAACCCTGGTCTCGTGCCACTACTAGAATCCGCGCACCTGAGACGCGTGGCCGGCGCGGCGCGCCAGTACCTTCACCACTTCACGCGCAATCCGGCAGTGCCGCTGAGCGCATAGCTGTCGCCGAAATCTTTCAGCGAGGATTTCGCGGCGACCTCGCCATAGAGCGAATAGCGCTCGTCACTCCAATTGTAAGAGCCACCAAGCGTCAGGCCTGCCCAGACCGGATCGTTCTTCGTTTCGAAACCGGTGCCGGAGACATCGACTGCCGTGCCATCCAGGAACTCGCCGTAGAGATTGGCAATGCCGTAGATTTTTGCCCGCGCCGTCTGGCCATCGGCCCGCTGCCAGCCCTCCTCGCGGTCGAGCGCCACGCCGAGCCGTCCGACCAGACTGTCGCCGTCATCAAGCGAAACCCGCGCGCCGAACCGGTCGTTGAACGTGTCGAAGTCGACGGAGGAATAAACGAGTTGCGCCTGGGGCGTGATCGACCAGGATCCGGAGGCTGCGAAGCGCCTGCCGGCTTCGAGGCTCAGCGCATAGCCAAAGCCATTGTTGCCGTTCTCCATGGCGCCGTCGACGAGATCGGATTTCAGGTCGCTGTCATACCAGGTGGCCTGGCTCTGCGCGTCGACATAGGTGCCGTTCTCGCCATACCACGTGAGCGTCGCGCCGACGCCATAGCCTCTGGTGTCGATGTTGCCATCGCCGTAGACCGAGCCGATATCGCCGGAAACCGTGCCGTAATGGAGGGTCAAGCCACCGATCAGCCGGCCGTTCTGGTTCTGGTAGAGCTCCGCATCCAGACCTCCCTCCAGCTTGAACAGAGCGTAGTCATAGGTGGTGCCGCTCGTGCTTTTATCCGGCTCAAGGCCGGCATGCGTCCCCTCGGTGCGCAGCCAGATATTGTCAGGGCCGGTCCCGGGCGTCGCCTTGTCGTCGCCCGGCCAGGTGCGGTCGCCGATGCGCTGCTGCAGCGTGGAAAGCCGGTTCAGGGCGAGCAGCAGTTGCGGATAGGCTTCGTAGATCGGAACTCCGGCCTGATAGAGTGGCCCGATCACAACGCCCGAGGGATCGAGGGCGGTCGAGCGCAGATACCAGTCGCCATCGCCAGGCGTGGAGACGCCGTTCTGGTACAGCCGATAGGCATAGGCGCCGCCGATCACGGCCTGGTCGCCCTGGAAGACATAGTCGCCCTGCAGCGCAAAGCTGCCTGCCGACGTGCCGCCGACATCGACGATCTTGATGCCTTCGACCGTTTGGGCACCGCCGCCGCCGAGATTGATCACCTTGACATTGGTGGTGCCTGACGTGTTGCCGGTGACGACGAGGCGATCGCTCGGCGACGTATCGCCGCCGAGCACGGACTCGATCTCGAGCGTGCTGCCATTGCCGGTATAATTGCCTGCTACCGTCAGCGTGCCGATCGAATTGCCGGGCGCGATCGTGCCGGCACTGGTCGTCGTGCCCACCTGGCCGATACCCTGTAGCCGGCCGCCGGCCTGAACATCCACCGTTCCGCCGACGGTTCCGTTCACCGAAAGCGTGCCGTCATAGATCGTCCAGTTCGTGGCTGAAGTATCCGTGCCTGATAGCGTCCACTTGCTGCTGCCGGTCTTCTCGAACGTGTCGAAATTCCGGTATTGCGCGGCCGCGCCGATCGACGAGACGTCGAAGGTGCCGTCGGCGGCACCCCCGAGCCGGAGGACGTCTGTCGTCAGCGCAGCGCTGCTGATGACATTACCTTCGATGACCGAGCCGGCATGCAGTTCCAGGTCCAGACTGGAGGCGCCTGGGTCCATGACGATAGCGTTCGCCATGCCGGCGCCGGCCCTGATGGTGCCATTATTGACAATCTTTCCGTTCGATGCCTGTACCGTGATCGCGCTGGCGTTGCTTCCGCCTTCGATCGTGCCGTTGTTGGTGAGGGTGCCGGAGTTGATCCGCATCTGCACCCCCCTGCCGCCAGTCACGCCATTGCCACCGCGGATAATGCCATTGTTGGTCAAACTGCTGGTGTCTCCAGCGGCTGCTCCCCCTAACATGACACCCATGCCAGCGGCGCTCCCCACGCTGCTTCCACCCTGGATGAGGCCGTTGTTGGTCACGTTGGAGCTGTTCTGGGCCTGAAGACCGAAACCGCCAGTTCCAGCGCCGCTATGGGACCCACCGGCGATCGTGCCGTTGTTCACGAGCGTCGTCGCCGTGAGATTGGCGCCTATGCTGTTGTTGAAGCTTCCGTTGGCTCCTCCCGTGATCGAACCATTGTTGATGAACAGTGACGGAGTGCTGCTCGTGACCCCAAGGCCGCGCTGGGCCGTGTTGCCGACGATCGAGCCCGAGAAGGTGAAAGTCTGGCCGTTCGTCGTTGGGATCGTGAGGCCGGTCAGGGTGAAGCCCTGCGTGTCGATGGTGATAGGTTTTGACAGGCTCGGCAAAACACCCGGAGAGAAGCTGGCGGTAATCTTGATCGTCGCGCTGGGATCGCTGCTGGCATTCGCCGCAGCGATGGCGTTTTGCAGGTCGGTGTTGTTGCCGGCCTCGTAAGTCGCGGCCAAGGCATCCAAAGGAGCCAAGCTGGCAATTGCGAGCGCTGCACAACTGACGCCCGCCAGAAGATTTCGTTTCCCGTTAGTTCTTATGCCCGCAGCGCCGCCGCCCATGCCTGCCCTCGACAAGTTGTTGCTAATATAAATACGCTTACAGGATGTGCTTTTCTGCGCTCGTTCGGTCTGCACCACAAGCGATCGGCCGATCACAAAGCGACCCCTGCTGGGTCAAAAGCGACGGTTGTTGCTGGGCGGCCACAAGATCGTCAAATGCGACAGTCTTATAAATCAATATGTTAGGGCTCTGGTAACTTCTGGTGCCGTCACTAATGGCCGCGGTGCGTTATTGCAGCAGCGGCCCATATTGCCCAGTATCAGACTTTAGTCCGCTTGATGTCGGGAAGCTCACCACTAGTTCTACTACCGCTTTTCAGCTCGACACGAGCGTCGGGTCAATCAGCGAGCGGATCGTCATGCCAATCACTGAGTCGGATCGAATATTATTCAATCGTATTTGGGCTCTCGGCGTCAAAGCCGTGAGAGAAAATCGCATTTCTGCGCTGTTCGACATCACTCTCAATACCCCCACGTTGGAACAGTACCAAGATGCCCACGGCCAGCGGATGACTGATATGATCAAAATCGTCCAGCTTGGGATCTCGCAACTTCGCGGCAGCGAAGAACTCGGCGTTTTCGACCAGACGCAAACGCCCACTCCGTCCTCCCGTCGTTTCGCCAAACCCTCTAGCGGCCCCCTGAAACACGCGAGCTAGAAGATGCGGGGCCGGTGCCATCGCTCTGGCTCTTCATTTCGTATTCAGACTTGACCTGTGAGGATCAGCGATAAATGCAGCGTTGTAGGTATAGGTAAGTCGAAGAAGCCAAGTCTGACAGCTTTCATTTTGGCCTAAAAGCTCTGCTGGATAAGCATCCCGAACTCGGGCCGCATGCGCCAATGGCACGACAAAAACTTAAGTCCGCCGAATCGCCCTCGCCGCGCGGCGGCAATCCCTCCGGTTGTTGAGCGCGGCGTGCCCCGATCGCCTTGCAAGGAGAAGTAACGTGCCGAAGCACAGCCAGGCACAAAGAGTTTCCGTATCGGGTGGATCGATATTCACCACCATTGCCGGGAGCGGCTCGCCGGTTCTATTGCTGCATGGTTTCCCCGAGACCCATCTTATGTGGCGCGACGTCGCTCCACTGCTTGCCTCCGAATTCACTGTCATCTGTGCCGACCTACGCGGATACGGCGCCAGCGCTTGTCCCTCATCCGCCCCAGATCACCTGCCCTATTCAAAACGAGCGATGGCGACCGAGATGGTCGAAGTTATGGACAAGCTCGGCTTTAGTCAGTTCATGATCGCCGGTCATTATCGCGGCGGTCGTGTCGCTTACCGCATGGCGCTCGATCATCCTGCTACGATTACAAAGCTTGCCGTTCTCGATATCGTCCCTACCCTTGCCGTCTGGGATCGGGCTGACGACCGATTTGCCTTAGCGTTCTGGCCCTGGGTCCTTCTGGCGCAAGCCGAGCCTTTGCCGGAAAGACTGATCACCCGTGCTCCGGAGGCCGTCATCGACGATGCGCTGACAGGCTGGGGATCTTCGGCCACGGTGTTCCCACCCGAGATCAGAGAGGCTTACATTGAGGCGCTGAGAGGCACAGATCATGTTCACGCGATCTGCGAGGAATATCGTGCTGCAGCAAGCATCGATCGCGAGCATGACATGCAAGACCAAATCTCCGGGCGCAGGATTCGTTGCCCCCTGATGGCTCTTTGGAGCGGAACCGGCGGATTGGCCACTTGGTATGCTGACGAAGGTGGACCGTTGGCGATATGGCGCCAATTGGCAGACAATGTGGCAGGTCATGCCATGCCAGGTGGCCATTTCTTTCCGGAAGAGCACCCCAGGGAAACGGCGGAGGCGTTGGCCCAATTTTTAGGGCACGCTGCGTCTTCTTCCGGTTGATCCTCGCTAGCCAATTTTTAGTGAACACGCAATTCATACGATCGGAATAGCTTTGACCTGATCGCCGCGTAGACGACCGCGAACGAGTGCGTTCGACGCCTTTATCGATCGCAGCAAAAAGGGCCGACGGTTTTGCAGCACGCGATGCAGCAACCGCCTTGGTGTCCAACGTCACCGAGAGCGTTCCAAGATTTAGCCGTTCTCGCAAATCGCTCTGGGATCAACGCTTCGCTTGGGCGCTAATCCGACTAATTCGGATAATTGCCCATCAACCTCGCTTGCCGGCGGGCCGAAACCGGCCGCAACAGGGATCGATCGGGAACAAAATATGCGCTAGACGCTTCTCAGTTCCGAGGTCGCGTGTTGTGTCAACCGGACGTGACAGGGATGACGAACGCGGGGATTTTTCCGGTTTCTCCTTGCGGCCAACGAAACGGCACCCGAGCGTCCCACCTGTCCGGCCCGCGCCTCAGCTCCGGCGTTTTCGACGCGGGAGGCGGATGTGTACCGGGGACTGCCATGGCCAGCGATAAGCTCTCAACTTACAAGCAGAAGCGCGATTTTCAGAAGACGCAGGAGCCGAGCGGTCAGGCGACGTTGAAAACATCGAACCGTCGCCGCTTCGTCATCCAGAAACATGACGCGACACGACTGCATTACGATCTCCGGCTTGAGCTCGATGGGGTGTTCAAATCCTGGGCGGTGACCAAGGGACCGTCGCTCGATCCACACGATAAGCGTCTTGCCGTCGAGGTCGAGGACCATCCGCTCGACTACGGCGATTTCGAGGGCACGATCCCGAAGGGCCAGTATGGCGGCGGCACGGTCATGCTCTGGGACCGAGGCTACTGGGAGCCGGAAGGCAATACAAGTCCCGAACAGGCTCTCGCCAAGGGTGATTTCAAGTTCACGCTGGAGGGGGATCGACTGCATGGCAGCTTTGTCCTCGTGCGGATGCGCAACGACCGCGACGGCGGTAAGCGCACCAACTGGCTGCTGATCAAGCATCACGACGATTTCTCGGTCGAAGAGAATGGTGCAGCGGTTTTGGATGAGAACACGACGTCGGTCGCGTCCGGCCGGACGATGGAAGCGATCGCCGCGGGCAAGGGCAAGAAGCCGAAAGCGTTTATGATCGAAAGCGGCGAAGTCCAGGCGGATGCTGCCTGGGACAGCAACCACGGCCTTGCCGCTGAAGAACGTAAAGCCGAAACAAAAACCAAGAAGAAGCCGGCGCCGACTAAGACTGCCAAATCCGCGTTGCCCGACTTCATCGCGCCGCAGCTCTGCGAAACGCGCGAGCGTCCACCCTCGGCCGACGGCTGGATCCACGAGATTAAGTTCGACGGTTACCGAATCCAGATGCGCATCGAGAATGGCGAAGTGACGCTGAAGACCCGCAAGGGTCTTGACTGGACGTACAAATATCCGGCGATCGCTACTTCGGCCGCAAACCTTCCCGATGCGATCCTCGACGGCGAGATCTGTGCACTCGACGAAAACGGCGCGCCGGACTTCGCCGCGCTGCAGGCGGCATTATCGGAGGGCAAGACCGATGCGCTGGTTTATTTCGCCTTCGACCTGCTGTTCGAAGGCAAAGAGGATCTGCGACAAGTGCCGCTGACAGAGCGCAAGGATCGTCTACAGACACTGCTGGGGGACGCTGGCGAGGACCCGCGCCTGCGTTTCGTCGAACATTTCGAAACCGGCGGCGATGCGGTTCTGAAGTCGGCCTGCCGCCTGTCGCTCGAAGGCATCGTCTCGAAGCAGGCCGACGCGCCCTATCAATCCGGCCGCACCGAGACCTGGGCGAAGTCCAAATGCCGGGCCGGCCATGAGGTGGTGATCGGCGCCTATGCCAGGACCAACGGCAAGTTCCGCTCGCTCCTGGTCGGCGTCAACCGCGGTGACCACTTCGTCTACGTTGGCCGGGTCGGGACGGGATACGGCGCAAAAGCCGTCGACACGATTTTGCCGAAGCTTCGCGAACTGGAAACCAACAAGTCACCGTTCACAGGCATAGGTGCGCCGAAGAAGGATCCTAACATCGTCTGGCTGAAGCCAGAGCTCGTCGCCGAGATCCAGTTCGCCGGCTGGACTGCCGATGGTCTCGTTCGGCAGGCGGCCTTCAAAGGCTTGCGCGAGGATAAACCCGCAGGGGAAGTCGTCGCCGAGAAACCTGCCTCGCCGGTGGAAGCCGATGTGCCCGATCCAGACGTCGAGGCTGAAAAGCCAGCGCCGGCCAAGTCTTTCCGAAAAGGTGGAAAGGCAAATGTCATGGGCGTGTTGATCTCCAATCCGGAAAAGCCGCTGTGGCCCGATGCCGACGACGACAAACCGGTGACCAAGGTCGACCTCGCCAATTATTACGAAGGCGTCGGTCCCTGGCTCATCGACCATATCAAAGGCCGGCCGTGTTCGATCATCCGAACCCCGGATGGCATTGGCGGCGAGCAGTTCTTCCAGCGGCATGCCATGCCCGGAACGTCGAACCTGCTCGAACTGGTGACTGTCTTCGGCGACAGGAAGCCTTACCTGCAGATTGATCGCGTCGAGGGCCTCGCGGCGATCGCTCAGATCGGCGGCGTCGAGCTCCATCCGTGGAATTGCGAACCGAAACTGCCGGAGGTTCCCGGCCGCCTCGTCTTCGACCTCGATCCGGGACCGGACGTCCCCTTCTCCACCGTCGTCGAAGCCGCCCGCCAGATGCGCGACCGCCTCGAGGAACTGGGCCTCGTCAGTTTCTGCAAGACCACCGGCGGCAAAGGGCTACATGTGGTGACGCCGCTTGCGGTGACGAAGGGCAAGAAGCTGGCTTGGCCGGAGGCGAAGGCTTTTGCCCACGACGTCTGCCTGCAGATGGCGCGCGAAAACCCGGAGCTCTACCTGATCAAGATGGCGAAGAACCAGCGCAACGGCCGCATCTTTTTGGACTACCTGCGCAATGATCGGATGGCGACGGCCGTGGCGCCGTTGTCGCCGCGCGCCCGTCCCGGCGCTACGGTGTCGATGCCACTCACCTGGAGCCAGGTGAAGACGGATCTCGATCCGAAGCGCTTCACCATTCGCACCGTGCCTGCGCTCTTGGAGAAGACGACCGCATGGCAGGATTATTGCGACGGACAGCGTTCGCTCGAACAGGCCATCAAGCGGCTTGCCAAATCGATGAAGTAGGCAGCCTGGGAGGGTCGCGTGTCTTTGCGTCAGGCGCGGTCAAATGTGAAGGATGTCAGTAGTGTCGTGACGAAGTTGCTCGCCTTTTCTTTAACGAGTACCTCTGTCCATTCGTCCGTTCCCCGCAGCCGCAGGTCTGTATAAATGCTATCGACCGCTCCCTCTTCAATGCGCTTGATGTGGTCCATAAATGTCTGCTCCCCGCCCGTATGATACACGTCCCGGATGACCATCCGCAGGATTTCCTGAATCGCAATCTGCCAGGCCGTATTGATCGCCTGTATCTCACCTGTATTTTCTGCCATGGAGACTCCTGTGAGTGGGATGGCATATGCCAACCCGAAAAGGGCCCGGTCGCTCATACGGCAATGCCGCGCCAACCAGCCTGGAGTGTTCGATCGGTGACGTGTGTCGCCGATCCAGGAACCTAAGCCTGTCTTGTTTTGCGATTGGCGTAGCGCCGATCGCGTTCAGCCTTTCGCGCCGCTTCATCCTCGATCACGCGTGCGATGTGGTTTTTCTCGCGAGAACCGCGTGCTTCTGTCTCGGCTCGCGCCTCGGCAGCTACGGCTTCCAGCTGCTCGGCTGCCTCGGCCGCCAGGCGCTCCGACTCCGCAAGCTTCACCCGTTCGCGCTCCAGGCGCCGCTCTTCCCTGGCGCCAGCAATGGCCATCCGTTCCGCCTGCCTTGCCAAATTGGTTGGCTCGGCCGCAGTCTTTGCAGTGCGGTAGGCATTCAGGAGAGCCGTCTTTGCATCCGCTGATGCCGTGCGACGATCGGAGAGTTCATTGCCTCTAGCGTTCTTCAAACGTTTGTCCTTGGATCGTGTTGCGGAAGAGGTCAGCGGGTTTTCGCTCGTCTGGTGAGGAGAGAGGCGGTCGCTGTCGCACGGTCGTGCGCTTCCTTTGCCAGCCGTGCTTCGCGAAGCCGCAGGGTCTTTTCCTCGCGGGAGCGGACGATGGAATCGAGTTCATCGACGGCGCTGTTGCGGGCGAAGAACTGCGTTTGAGCATTGCTGAAGGCGATCTCGGCCTGCTGGCGAGATTTGCTGTGTGTCTGTGACATGGATTTCCGGTTCAGGCCGCCAGATACGGCGGCAACAAAAAAGGCCAGGCAATTTGCCTGACCTCGGTTGATATCATGCTCTCAACAGTGCCAGTACATCCGTGGTCAAAGGAAAGCAGATACCGGGTGTTAGGCAGCCTGGAGATTGCAAGCCGACATCTTGCCCGACTTGTTGTCGCGCTCCAGTTCGAAGCCGATCTTCTGGCCTTCGACGAGTTCGCGCATTCCGGCGCGTTCGACGGCGGAGATGTGGACGAAGGCATCGGCGCCGCCATTGTCAGGCTGGATGAAGCCGAAGCCCTTGGTGGAATTAAACCATTTAACTGTGCCAGTGGTCATGATGAACCCTTTCATAGCAATATGCGAGGACCGCGGCACGAATGCGCCGCGGATGGTGATAACGATTTTTGAGAGGAAGGTTCGTTCAGGGCGCGGTGCCAAAGGCATTGGAGTAGAACGCCTTATAATCGGCCGTGCCAATTTGGTGTGGTGCTGATCTGCAGTGGATGTGCTAACGTATGTTAGAGCTTCGCCTTAAGGTTTATGTTGGCGACGTTCCTGCCGAGTGATGGCTCGCTGCGCGAGTTTTCGGCCCATGAGGGCCATTTCCATGTTAAAAGAACCGATTGTCCATTTCGAGGCGGCGAGTACGCTTGCCGTGGTGGTCTCATCGAACGAGCCACTGCTTTTCCTGTCCGCGGACCAGAAGGTCATTGCAGCCAGCACATCGTTCTGCAGGACCTTCGAGATTGATCCTGCGACAATTCCGGGCAGAGCGCTCAGCGAGCTCGGAAACGGCGAATGGGCAATGCCAAAGCTCGCTTCGCTGTTGAAGGCGACGGCATCCGGGAGTGCAAGGATCGAGGCCTACGAAATCGACCTCAAACGGCCTGAGCGGAAGACACGTCAGTTGATCGTCAATGCGCAGGTTCTCGATGACGGCGACAAGGACCATATCCGGCTGTTGATTGCCATCACCGACGTGACTGACGCGCGCGCCGAAGCGAAACTGAAAGACGACCTGATCCGGGAGAAAGCAATCCTGATTCAGGAGGTCCAGCACCGGGTCGCAAACAGCCTTCAGATCATTGCGAGCGTTCTCATGCAGAGTGCCCGTCGGGTGCAGTCTGAGGAGGCGCGCGGACATCTTCACAACGCCCATAACCGGGTCATGTCGATCGCGGCCGTACAGCGCCAGCTCTCAACATCACCTGGCGGCATCGTCGAACTCCGCAGCTACTTCACGCAACTTTGCGAAAGCCTCGGCGCATCGATGATTGCCGATGAGGACCGGCTCTCGATTTCGGTGACGGTCGATGACAGCGCCGTTGAAGCGGACGTGTCCATAAGCCTGGGACTGATCGTGACAGAATTGGTGATCAACGCTCTCAAGCACGCTTTCCCGAAGCAGGAGAGCGGCAGGATCGTGATCGATTACCGTTCAACTGGCACTGACTGGACCCTCACCGTCACTGACAACGGCGTCGGCATGCCAGTTGGTAGCGATGCACCCAAGGCCGGCCTCGGCACGGGCATCGTCGAAGCGCTGGCAAGGAACCTACAGGGTGAGATACAGTTGAGTGATGCAAGCCCAGGAACCGCCGTGACAATCAGTCATCGCGGCGATGCCGAGCGCCGAACCAGAATTCCAGTGGCGGCATAGGAACCGATCTCTCACTGAAACGCTAACCCAAGCCCAGGCTTTCCAGGCTCACATGAAAATCGAGCGACATATGTTTAATGGCAAGGCGGTCGTCCTGGTGGTCGAAGACAACGCGATCATTCGAATGGGCGCCGTCGACCTGGTACAATCTGCAGGCTACGAGGCGCTTGAAGCGAGCAATGCCGACGCGGCAATTCGCATCCTGGAATCGAGAGCCGACATCGACCTGGTGTTTACCGACGTGCAGATGCCGGGAACGATGGACGGCATCAAGCTATCCCACTACATCCGCAATCGATGGCCGCCGGTGAAGTTGATCGTTGCTTCCGGCAGGGCGATCCTCGAAGAGAGCAGCCTCCCCGAGGGAAGCCGGTTCTTTTCAAAGCCCTACAGCAATCATACCATCGCAGACGCAATGGCAGGAATGCTTTCGGGCGACTTTAGGATTCCCACCGCATAAAGGAGCCGCTTCAGCGCCGAAGCTGTCTTGTGCTAAATTCTCTTGTATAGCTGGTGAGGAACAAGACGGGCCGGGAATAAGGCAGCCATGTCGATTCAGCGCACGAGCTTTTACGTCCTTCTGGCGGTCGTGACGATCGCATTCATCTGGCTGCTTATCCCCTATTACAGCGCTGTCTTCTGGGCCGTTATCCTGGCAATCATTTTCTTTCCCGTTCACAAGCGACTGGAGCGTTTGTTAGGGGGCCGGCGCAGCATTGCTGCGCTGCTGACGGTGTTGATGTGCATATGCCTCGTTATCGTGCCGGCAATGATCATTCTCGGTTCTCTTATCCAGGAAGGAACCAGCCTGTATCAACGGATCAGCAGCAACGAAATCGATCTCAATGGGTATCTGGTCCGGATCCAGAGTGCATTGCCCGCCTTCATCGACAACTGGCTGAACTCCCTGAGGCTCAGCGGTTTTTCGGAGCTGCGCGCGAATATCTCCTCAGGCGTCGTGCAGGCAAGCCGGTCGGTCGGCGGCAGCTTACTCAGTTTTGGTCAAAATACGCTGCAGTTCTTCATCAGCTTCGGTATCATGCTGTATCTGCTCTTCTTCCTATTCAGGGATAGCGCTGACCTCAGCGGCAAGATCCGACATGCGATCCCGCTGAACGACGACTATACGCGGCGGTTTCTCGACAAGTTTTCCGCTGTGGTTCGCGCCACCGTCAAGGGAAACATCATCATCGCGATCATCCAGGGAACGATCGGCGGCGTTGCATTCTGGGTTCTGGGGATTGAGGCCGCCTTACTATGGGGTGTGACGATGACGTTCCTGTCGATGCTGCCTGCAATTGGCGCGGCGCTCGTATGGGTTCCGGCCGCCATCTGGCTGGTCCTCACGGGTGCCTGGCTGAAAGCATCGATCCTGGTCCTCATCGGCGTATTCATTATAGGGCTGATCGACAATCTGCTGCGCCCGCCGTTGGTCGGCGAGGGAACGCGGCTGCCCGATTACGTCGTGCTGATCTCGACAGTCGGTGGCATCTCCCTGTTCGGCATCAACGGCTTTATCATTGGCCCCTTGATCGCCGCCTTGTTCGTCGCGGCATGGTCAATTTTCGCCGAACAGCAGAATGCTGAGAGATCAAAGTCCAAAAGTATTGAATGAGAATTCACCGGCTTCCCGGCACTTTAATAACGGACGGGAGTGACGAAGCGCAGGTGATGGACGAGCTTGCGAGCCTGTCCGATAGATGCGGCGGATCGTTCCCACGCCGACGCCCAGAGAACTCGGAAACAATCATGGCACAAATTCGTACCCACCACCGCACGATCTATCACTACCGTTATGCGGTCAATCTTAGACCTCACCGGCTGATGCTGAGGCCACGCGACGGCCGCGATCTCCGGCTGCTGTCGCATGAAGTGTCGACAACGCCACAAGCCCAGATCAGTTGGGCGACCGATGTATTCGGCAACGCGGTTGCCACCGCGGTTTTCAGCGAAATGACCGATGTCCTGACCGTCGACAGCGTCGCCTTGGT
This sequence comes from Rhizobium sp. 01T437, assembly GCF_056398505.1. Taxonomy (NCBI): domain Bacteria; kingdom Pseudomonadati; phylum Pseudomonadota; class Alphaproteobacteria; order Hyphomicrobiales; family Rhizobiaceae; genus Rhizobium; species Rhizobium sp. 01T437. The sequence continues at coordinate 44,191 of NZ_JBFTPM010000030.1, read as the reverse complement.
CGACCTCACAGCTGTCGCATGGCCGGTCTTTGCGATCGCAGGCTCCGCCATCACATTTCCTTTCCGCTATTCGGATGAGGAATGGACCGATCTCGGCGCGCTGACGGCTCGGCAGTATGCCGACCCGTTCCAGCAACTTCAGCGCTGGGCACAGGGATTTGTCGCAAGCAATTCGACGGACACGCTGTCGCTTCTCAAGGACATAAGTGCGGGAGTGTCTTCATCGATCTCCTATCAAAGCCGTGAGGCGGAAGGCACACAGACGCCGACCCAAACACTGGAACGTGGTTGGGGATCATGCCGTGACTTCGCGGTGCTGTTTGTTGAAACTGTTCGTTGTCTGGGCTTTGGAGCCCGCATCGTGTCGGGATACCTGTTCAATCCCGATCGAATATTGTTTGGTTCGCAGAATCAGGGATCGACCCATGCCTGGGTCGAGGTATTCGTCCCCGGCGCTGGATGGATCACATTTGATCCGACCAACCGCAGCATGGGCGGGGCCAATCTTATCCCCGTTGCCGTCACCCGTGATATCGCGCAATCCGTTCCCGTCGCCGGCAGCTTCGTTGGTGCGTCCGATGCATTCATATCGATGGATGTGGAGGTCGAGGTGTCTGCGTGAGCCTCAGCAGGGCAGCGAGGATTTTAGTCGTCCAGCCATTCGCATGGATCACGACTTGACGGGATTTTCGTCATCACCACCGCACTCATCGCGCGTGCGGATCCCGGTCGCGCTGCAGGCGCGAGGCGGCGATCGAATTGGTGTCCGGTGCCAGCAAATCGTGGTTTTCGGCAAAGGCCGCAAACAGGCCGCGCGCGGTCTCGGCGTCGATTTCACCGCAGAGCGCGGCACTGCATGCCTTGAGTGCGACCGTGTGCGCGGCGTCTCGCATTGACACCGGCCATTCGACGAGATGCCGGTAGGCGTCCATCACGCTGCGAACCTCTGCTGGAAATCCGAGGCCGACAAGTATAGAAACGGGCTGTCTGAACATATCGGGTTTCATCACTCTCTCCTTCCCAACCCGGAATGTTGATGGGCGCCGTCGCCACGGCGCCCTCGTTCTGCGGAAATGTGGGTTAAGCCGCCTTCTGCGCTTCGATCTGCGCCGGAGCAGCCGACGTCAAAGCGGGCTCGCTCTGGATCGAGATCTTGCGCGGCTTCAGCGCCTCCGGGATCTCGCGAACGAGATCGATCGACAGGAGACCGTTGCTCAGATCCGCTCCGTTCACCCTGACATGGTCGGCAAGCTCGAACCGGTGTTCGAACGGACGGCCGGCAATGCCGCGATGCAGGTAGCCATCGGCGGATGCCTCCTGCTTCTTGCCGGTGACCGTCAGAAGATTGGATTGGAACGTGATGTCGAGATCGTCCTGAGCAAAGCCAGCCACCGCGATTGAGATCCGGTAGGTGTCATCGCCGGTCTTGACGATGTCATAGGGCGGCCAGTCGCTGATCGAGCGGGCGCGCTGGGCATTTTCCAGAAGGTTGAAGACCCGGTCGAAGCCGACACTCGAGCGGAACAGCGGTGCGTAGTCATAAGATGTTGCCATAGCCATATCCTCCTTGAAGCAACATGGGTACGGAAGCGCCGAAAGCGACGCTCCCAGCAAGGCCAGCCCTTCCTTAGCGGCTGGCGGCAATCGATTTGGTTTTTGAGATTTTCGGATTCAAGAGCGCGGCCAAAAAAAATTCTGGCCTTTTTTCTCTGTCGGCGCCACTCAATCTAGCGCGTAAACCGCGGCATTATCCTGGACTTCGCGGAGGCCCTTACACACCCGGATATCAGGGCGGATCACAGGTCGATCGCCTTACGCCCGAGATTACGCGTCCTTCTGGTCGTAGACGGCGACCTCAAGTTAAGTTGCCTCGAGAATCATGTTGAGGGGCGTCTGGGCCGCCCGTCGAACATGCGTGAAACCGCCCGATCGGATCACGTCGGACAAACGTTGCTCTCCTGCTTGCGCACCAAGCGCAAGACCTGTCTCCTGAGCAAGCGAGGTCGGAACGCAGATCATCGTCGAGGCGGAGTAATAGAGCCGTCCCACTGGGTTGATATTCTCCTCCAGCGTATCTCCGGCCATGGGCTCCACTACCATCCAAGTGCCGCCGTTCTTCAGGGCACGTCGGATATGAGCCGCCGCGGCGTTCGGATCGCCCATGTCGTGGAGGCAGTCGAAGCAGGTGATAAAATCGAAATCGCGACCCTCGAAATCCTGCGCCCGGCCGACTTCGAAATGGACATTCGTCAATCCGTGCGCCTGGACATGCGCAGTCGCAGCGGCAATGGAGCCCGGATGGAAGTCGTAGCCTGTAAACCGCGACTGTGGGAACGCCTGCGCCATCAAGATCGTCGATAGACCATGTCCGCATCCGACGTCAGCCACCTTCGCCCCCTTCTTCAGTTTGTCGACGACGCCGTCGAGCGCCGGCAGCCAATCCTGCACAAGCGCATTGACGTAACCAGGGCGGAAGAGCCGCGCGACGGCACAGAACATGCAGCCGGCCTGATCGCCCCAGGCCACACCCCGACCGGTCTTGAAGGCGGCCTGTACCTTCGGCTGGTTCTCGACCATCGCAGCGGCGGTATCGAACGCGCCGATCAGATTGACCGGGCTGTCCGGTGCGGCAAATACGAGAGATTGCTCGGGCGTCAGCGAGAAGCGCCCTTGCTCGTGATGCACATAGCCCGAGGCGGCCTGGGCTGCCAGCCACTCGCGCACATAGCGCGGCGCACAGCCCGCAGCCACGGCGAGTTCGTCGGCCTTCGCTGGGCCGATCTCCTTGAGGGTCGCATATAGCCCGAGCGCATCTCCGATCCGCACCAACGGCACGCTGACTGCGCCGCCAAGATCACCGAGGACCCGGCCCACCAGCTCATTGAGAGCTGTTTCGTTGAGTTCCGACATCTCGCATTCCTCCTCATCCTTGGACGGCGTCTTGCCATCCGTGACGTCGAGGATGGAACAAGTCGCCTCCAGGAGCATGAGGCGATCGTCCCGCAGCGGCGAACAATCCCGCTGATTGGCGGGACATACGTCCCGTCCGCCGCACAGAGAGCAGCTAGCTGCCGGAGACTAGTTGGAGAGCGCGATGACGATCGCCTGCGAGCGGCTATGCACGCCGAGTTTGCTGAAGATCACTGACAGCTGATTTCGTACGGTTTTGACGCTCTTGCTAAGCCGTTCTGCGATCGCCCGGTTGTCGAGCCCTTCCGCCACGAGGTCGAGAAGCGCCGCCTCGGCGGGTGTGAGATCGGCCTCGCTGACGGCGCGCGGTCGTACGGGGCTGTCCTGCCCGAGAAAAGAAGCGAGTTCTGCCTGAAATACGCTCCATGCGGGCTCATCTGGCAAGAGCACGTGGTTCTTGCTCTCTAACGGCACGAAGCTGGCGCCTGGAATTGCAGCGGCAAGCTTGCAGCCCTGGTCGAACGGCACGCGCACGTCGCCACGGCAATGCGCGATCAATGTCGGTACGCGAAGCATCGTCGCAAGCTGCAGCACATCGATCCCCTGCATTTGCCAAAGCAATTGCGCTGCAACCTCAGGTGTTGCGGTCAGGCGCTCCAGATCACCCCACCAGCGATGCTGTTCAGGCGTGCCGTCGGGGATGAAGAGGTTGGTGAAAAATTGACAAAATGCCGGATTTTCTCGTCCCCAGCCGATGCGAACAAAATTGACAAGTGTTTCGGCCTCCAGCCGCTCGGCCTCGGTCTGAGCTCTCGTCCTGGCGCCCTGGCCATACGCGTTTAGGAGAACCAGATGCGAGACCCGCTCTGGATACCTCAATGCATACGCGATAGCGAGTGCGCCGCCCTGTGAAAGACCGAGGAGAACGAAGCGCGGCTCCTCGATCGAAGCAGCCACGGCATCAAGGTCGGCGTGCCACGCGTCGAGCGAAAGGTCGGATACATGCCGGTCCGACAGGCCGCAGCCGCGCGGGTCGTAGCGTACAAACCGGTTCCGGGCAGACATCGCCCGGAGCCAGGGTCGCCAGACCGGACTCTCGAGATCACAGTCGACGTGGCTGAGCCAATGCGCCGCCCGCAGGATCACCTGGCCTTGTCCACAGGACGCGACGGCGATACGGGTGCCGTCTGCGGAGATACAAAACCGTATGGTCTGGCTGAGTTTCATCCGCCGAGAATATCGTAGGGAACGGTCGCATAACAGACCTATCCTCTCCCCATCAATTGGTGCCCCCGACGGCCAAATGCTACGCTCGGAAATTTGGTAGCGAGTTTCGATCAGGGCATCTACTTCGTCGGCAACTCCTCGACCATGCTGGCGATGTCGAGGATGAGGATGCGTCCTGCCCGTCGGTTTCGCGCAGCGTGTAGTTGAGTGAATCGAGCTGCTCGAGTTCGATCCGGTCCTCCTCGCGGCGCAGGTTGCGGTCGAGATATTGGGGCGCGCGGCCGGCGTGACCGTTCTGCACCAGCTTCATCAAGGCCAGGTCGTGCGAAGGTGTGCTTGGTCTTCCCCTGATGATTGATTTGAATTCCTGTCCCAATCCCCTTGCGTTGGAACGAATGCCGAACAAACGGCGGCGATGAGGCGCGCAAGCTGCCGTGCCAATGCCACGCGTGGTGCGTCCGCTCGCCCAGGATGCCTTCCTGTAAGCTGCATCACTGGCCGCGGCGCAATTGGCGACGCTCTTGAACAGATGCGAACCACTGACTTTGTTAAAGGAGGATAAAAATTCTCTTCGAAATCAATGGTCTAGCATTCTTCCGGAATCAGACTTTAAATAGTCTTCGCGACTCCATTTTTGTGCGTGCAAGCCAACGCCATTCATTCCGCCGCCCGGATACGCGAGGTTGCGGCCGTATTATGGGCCCGCTCCCAGTTCATCATGTAGTCACGGGTGAACGGAACGGTGTCCGCCCGCTTGGCGAGCTGAATCTGAAACACCATCATCGAGCGAAAGCGGAACCCGATCTCGCACAGATCGAGATAGAATTCCCACATGCGACAGAACCGTTCGTCATAAAAAGCCGCCGCCCGCTGGCGGTTCGCCATAAAACGCTCGCGCCAGTGGCGGAGGGTTTCGGCGTAATGCAGACGCAGGATTTCGACGTCCGTGACAACCAGGCCCGAACGCTCTGCCGATGCGAAAACCTCGGAAAGCGACGGAATATCCGCTCCGGGGAAAATGTACTTGCGAATGAACGGATTGATCGGAGCCGGCGTATCGGAGTAACCGATCGAGTGCACGAGCGCGACACCGTCGGCGGTCAGCAAATCGCTAAGCTTGCCGAAGAACTCGTCGTAATTCTTCTTTCCCACATGTTCGAACATGCCGACCGACACGATCCGGTCGAATTGGCTAGGCTCTTCTCGGTAGTCGCGCAAACGAAAGCGTGCGCGATCGGCAAGGCCCGCAGCGACCGCGCGCGCCTCTGATATCTTGTGCTGTTCGACGCTCAAGGTGACACCGGTAACATCAGCGCCGGTCTCCTTGGCCAGATACAAGCCGAGGCCACCCCAGCCGGAGCCGATATCGAGTATTTTAAGGTCTGGGCGATCGAGCAATAGCTTTGAGGCGATGTGGCGCTTCTTGCGCTCCTGCGCGGTCTCGAGATCATCGTCCTTGTTCGCGAAATATGCGCAGGAATACTGGCGATCCTTGTCGAGGAACAGGTCGTAGAGTTCATCCGACAGGTCATAATGGTGGGCGACGTTGCGACGCGCACTATCGATCGGATTATATTGCTTCAACCCACTCATGATGCGGGACAACAGCGAGAACCAAGCCGTCTGCTTGAAGTTGCCGTAGTTCCTGGCAACTATTTCGAGAGCATCGAAAAGGCTGCCCTCCTCGATGGTCAGCAGGCCGTTCATGTAGGCTTCCCCTATCGACAGCTCCGGATTCAGAGCCAGCGTATAGTCGAGATGGCGAGCACCGAGCCGGATCGTACAGCGAGGTGGAGTGCCGTCTCCACAGTCGTGTATTTTCCCGCGCCCGTCGATCAGCCGAAGGCTGCCTGTTCGTACGATTGATTTTAGGATTGCAGGAAACAGCATTTGGCAAGTCCTCAGCTCTGATCGTCACGCGGATGCAGGCGTTTGGCGCGCATACTTGCAACATCTAACGCCTTTGCAGTGAACAACAATATTTCGGAAGTGTCCGTTTGGCGCTGATGGAACGTTGCTGATCTTCCTTCGAAAGACTGTGATTTTCAATCATCATTCTTCGAGCCGCGACCATATGATTCGATTAAGGTGTTGAATACATCCGTGCTACCGTACGAAATCACAGATATACTCAGATCAGAGAAGTCTCCTTCGAGACATTACGACCGGGGAAGGCTTTGATTTGTGGCCGGAGCGGAAAGTCCGCTGCTAACACACCCAAGCGGACATGCGTTGCTCCGATGCGTCGCTCCGCGGCCGTCCAGAGATAGACCCTGATCTGAGGCACAGGGCGCTTCCAGAGGAAGGCCCAAACATCGTCATCGTACCTATTGCCGCGAGGTTCAAACCCAGCCTTGATCAGGTTCGCGCTTGCTTGGTGAACGTCATCCAAATTCGATAGAGTGATATCAATGTCGATAATTGGCTTAGCAGGCAAGCCTGGTACGGCAGTGCTACCGATGTGGTCAACAGACACTACGCAGTTGCCGAGTGTCGTCCTCAATAGGACTTCAGCGGCTGAGAAATCGTTCGTCCAATGTGGATCGAAAGGGGAGAGTTCTACTAAGGTCGGCATGGACGCATCCGTCAATATAAGAGACAGCCGATGTTAACCGATCCGCCTAATCCATGTCTCCTCCTGGCGCCCACATGCCGCTTCGCCGATCCACTGTGATGTCCGCCTTCGGGGCCGCTAAAGTAGGCTTACGACCGAGATGGGCGCTTTGCGGAAATTCCAGGCGGGAAAGCAGGTGCTCAAACAACTCGATAGCCGCGCCGCCCGCCGCATTGATACCCATCTGGCGATTTATGCTCGTTCAGGCTGAGCGACTGTTTTACGTGTTAACGTCTTTTGGCGGGACGAGATTGAACCTTGTAGGTGGGCTCGTAGTGACCTGCCACGGACTTTCATCCGGCAGCGATCTGAGCCTCGGCGGTTTTCCACTCGTCGAGCCAGGGAGCAGGCCTCCACCCGGGATATAGTCGCCACGCATGAAGAACGCGTCGCATATGATTGTTACTATGTTGTTCTGAGCGCTGCGACGGACATAGTCTGCGCGCTCGTGATCATGCTCCGTTGACACGAAATATATTGAGCGGATCGCATTCACCCCAGCAGGAGTATCAATTCTATGCCCCAGATCGCGAGTAGCGTATCGCCGACAGCGTGGGTAGTGTAGCCGAGACAGAGAATTTGGCTTTCGCTCAGTCGTTTATCATGCCCAGAGCAGCGCAGGATCAGAACCTCGTCATGTTTGCCGCAGGTGGATTGGGAGATCGTTGGAGGGTCATCCTGTATTCCTCCACTACCTTCAATATCGGTCCGAGAACCCAGTTGGGCGATGTCAGGTTAACTGGGGCTGAAAGATTTTGCGGCTATCTCGCCGTGATGAGCCAGAGCCCAGTCAATTATAAACGTCATCGCTTTCCGCCGTCTGTGATTGCCCATGCAGTCTGGCTGTATTTCCGATTTCCATTGAGCCTGCGCCTGGTCGAGGAAATGCTATTGGAGCGCGGCATCGTCGTTTCGTAGGAAACGATCCGATGCTGGGCAAAGAAGTTCGGCCCCGACTATGCCGCCCGCTTGCCGCGGAAAGCGCCCAGCCCGAATGACGTGTGGCATCTGGACGAGGTGGTCGTGACGATCGGCAGGCGGAAACACTGGCTCTGGCGTGCCGTGGACCAAGACGGTTATGTACTCGACGAAATTGTGCAGGCTCGCCGCAATACCAAAGCGGCGAAGCGGGTTCTGGTCCGGTTGATGAAGAGGCAGGGATGCCAGCCCAAGCGCATGGTCACTGACAAGCTCCGTTCATACGGCGCTGCAAGGCGTCAGGTCATGCCGGACGTCGAGCATCGATCGCACAAGGGCTTGAACAACCGTGCTGAAAACTCGCACCTGCCGCTGCCGAAACGGGAGCGGGTGATGCAGCGGTTCCGTTCGGCAGGCGCGTTGCAACGTTTCGTCAGCGTCTTCTCCGCGGTTCGCAATTTCTTTGTCCCAACCCGCCCGAAAAAGACAGCCATCGATGTCCGCCTGCATCGCCTCAGGGCGATCGCCCATTGGAGGAATGCGGCCAGCATCGCCGCGTGATTACTGCAAGCCTGCCCATTGCGCACTCGTCCCAATTAACCTGACATCACCTCTACGGGTCTTATGCGCGCGGCGACTGGGTGGAAGACCGGCTGAGTGGCTATCGCTCGGACTATGATCTGCTGATCGTCGTCAATTCAGAGAGCTTTGCTGAGGAGCAGGACCTGTGGCTTTCGCTCGATGAACGGCTGCTGCAGGAACAGATTGCCCACCGGATCGAGACGCCGGTCATTCCGATCGTCCATAGTTTGCATGACGTCAACGACCAGCTGTCACGCGGCCGGCCCTTCTTTGTCGATATCGCCAGGGACGGCAAGATCCTCTATGAAGCGAAAGGTCATCCCCTCGCACCGCCGAGGCCGCTGACAAAAGAGGAAGCAATCGTTGAGGCACAGCGCTATTTCGAGCAGTGGTTCCAGCTAACAATTGATGCTCTAGCTTTTGCAGAATTCGGGCTTTCAAACGAAAAGTTGCGCGATGGTGCCTTCATGCTTCATCAGGCGACCGAGCGTGCCTACCATTGTCTGCTCCTCACGCTGACGCTTTACAGCCCAAAATCCCACCGTATCAAAGTTCTGCGATCCAAAGCTGAAGACCTTGACAAGCGTTTGATCGAAGCGTGGCCACGCGATAGCCGGATCGCCCGGCGGCGCTTTGAGCTCCTGTCTCGCGCCTATGTCGAGGCCCGGTATTCAGCGAACTATGAGATCAGTGCGCAAGAGCTTGGTTGGTTGGTTGAACGAGTGAAGGTTCTCCAAGAGTTGGTCGAGGTGAGTTGTCGCGATCGCCTTGCGTAAGCAGAAAGATCTTGCCTGTTTTTGAATTGGTTGCTCTTGCTGAGATTCGAACCGCTCGCACCGTGGGCTAAGCCCCCGCACGGCCTTGCTGGCAGAGCGCTGGACCCCATCAACAAACCAACAGCTGGCGCCGAAGTTCACTTCCGCTCGCCTCTCCATAAACGATGAGGCGAATTGCGCTCATAGCCCAGTTCCGCGAAGCTCGCGACTTCCAAAATCAACCCCCACGGGGCTCGGAAATAGATCCAACTGAATCCCGCCAACGGTCCGCTTTCAACTAAGTTGGGTCCATCCAGCATGTCGATGCCCTGCGCTCGCAATCGTTTCGCGCACGCATGGACGTCGTCGACTTCAAAACAAAGATGCATGCCGCCGACCTCCGAGGATCGCTTCGGTCGGCTGTCTTCCTCCCCGCTATATTCGAACAGCTCGACACTCGTCCCTTCGCCGCAACGCAGGAAAACCAGATCACGTATGGTCGATTGCGCTGACGCACCCAGCTTGTTTGCCATGAAATCCTGGTCGACATCGAAGGGTCCAGTACGAAAGACCTCGATTGCGCCGAAAACCGCCCGGAAGAAAGCAATGCCCTCTTCAATATCCGGCACCGTAATGCCGATGTGGTGCATGCCGTAGACCCTGCCCGTCATATGATAACCTCATCAAATTTGTTGAGCCGCGCGAAAATGCCGGACGTGCGTGTGCAGATAGAAACCGCGGCTTGCCATCAGCGTCGCGGAGAAGGTTGCCGCAGCTAGTGTGCTGTCCGCCTGCGGGCAGCCGAATAGATCAGCGCCGCGACGATAATCAGGACGCCCTGGAACACATATTGATAGGTCTGCGAGAGACTGAGGAAGGTCACCGCGCTCAGCACTTCCGTCAGCAGGACGGCACCGAGGATCGTGCCGATGAATGTGCCGCGACCACCCGTCAGGCTCGTACCTCCGAGTACGACTGCCGTGATGCTGGACAATGTGTAGTTGACGCCCTGGCGTGGATCGCCGACGCCGATCTGTGTCATCAGCATGAGTGCGCCGAGGGCGGTCATCAGGGAGCAAGCGATATAGCCGCTGATATAGGTCAGATCGACACGAACGCCCATTCTGCGTGCGGATTCCTCGTTTGAACCGACCGACCGCAAGCGCCAGCCAAGTCTCGATCGGCGCAGCGCGTATTCACCGATCAGCGTCACGACGACGAGGATGAGGAAGGCGACCGGGAGCGGCCCCCACTGCCAGTTGATCCAATCTGTGACGGTCGAGCTGATATAGCCGTCCGGGTTTTCGCGCAGCAGAAAGCTGAAACCCTGTATCGCGATATACATGGCAAGTGTTGCGGCAATCGGCGTGAAGTTCGCATATCGGATCAAAACGCCATTCACAGCGCCAGTGACGAACGCACCTGTCAGCATGAGCAGAAATCCGATCAGCATCATACCGCTCGACATGTCCTCGGTGACGAAGAACGAGGCGACGACGACGAGAAAACCGGCTAGCGGGCCGACGGACAGGTCGATGCCGCCCATAAGCAGCGCGATCGTCTGTCCGAGGGCGATGAAGCCCAGCGCGGTCGACAGCAGGAGGATGTTGTAGATGTTGTAGATCGACAGAAAGTTGTCGTTCTGACCATTGACGAAAAGCCCGAGAAGAATTGTCACAAGCGCCAACGGCACGGCGGGCGCAATATCCGACTGCAGGAAATGGCGCAGCCCCTTCGGTGCGGTCCCCCCTGATATCGAACCGCTTTCGACATCGTGAGTTGCGGCCTTGACGGCCGCCGCGACAATGCGTTCTTCGGTGACATCATCACCGGTCAACGTTTCGACGACGTGACCGCGCGACATGACGATGACCTTATCGCACAGCCCCTCGAGCTCGACCGCATCGGATGAGTTGACGACAACAGGCGTTCCTGCCTCCGAGACGTCACGCAGGATTCGATAGATCTCGAAGCGCGCGCCAACGTCCACACCCTGCGTCGGCTCGTCGGCAATGACAATGCCAGGCTCTGACAGGAGGGCGCGCGACATTACCACCTTTTGCTGGTTGCCGCCGGACAAGGACATGATCGGTGCTTCGAGACCGGGAGCTTTGACTGCCAGCTCGCCGAAGATCGCGGTGACTTTTTCGTGCTCTCTCCTGCTGTTCATGACGCCACTTGCGGCGAACTTCTCCAGCGCAGAGAAGGTGGCGTTCTCGCGCACCGTCAGGCCGCTCGCCACGCCTTCGAGATGTCTGTCGGACGGCATGAAGGCGGATTGACGCAACAGCGTCGGTTGATTGAGGGCTTGCCCGTGAAGCGTGACCGCCCCCTCTGCCGTGTGCAGACCGGCAAGCGTGCGCATCAGCTCTGTCTGGCCGTTTCCGGAGACACCGGCGACGCCAATGATCTCGCCGCGCGCTACATCAAAACTTACATTGGTAAATCCGTGGCCGCTCAAACCCGCAACGGACAAACTGGCCTCCCCGCCGAGCCGCTTCGACTTTGGCGGAAAGGCAGCCTCCAGCGTGCGGCCGACGATCAGATTGACGAGCTCGGCATCGCTGGTGTCATCGACAAGTGCCGAACCGCGCACGCGCCCGTCTCGCATGACGGTGACGCGCTGGGCAATCTGACGCAGCTCTGCCAGACGGTGGGTGATGTAGATCACCGAGGTGCCGGCCTCCACCGCCTTGCGGATCAGACCGAAGAGCATGTCAGTTGCCTCCTGGTCGAGAGAGGCCGTCGGCTCATCAAGGATGAGGAGCTTCGGTTTCATTGCGAGCGCCTTGCCGATTTCGAGAAGATGCTTCTGCGCCACCGTCATCTGGTCGGCGCGCATGTGTAACGGCAATGCCAGTCCGACAGTGTTGAGCATCTCCCTTGCGACTTCGCTCATGGGCCGGCCGGAAAATATCGATGGCGGCAGAGCAACGCTCAGATTTTCGAGGATCGACAGGTCGTTGAGGATGGCAGGATGCTGGAAACAGATGGCGATGCCGATGGAACTCGCGAACTCGGGCGTCATCTGCCTGATGCGCTCGCCCTCGAAGCTGATCTCGCCCTCACTCGGTTGGAGCGTGCCGGCGATGATGTTCATCAATGTCGACTTGCCCGCACCGTTCTCACCGAGAATAGCATGGACCTCGCCGGGCCAGAATTCGACGCTCACGTCGCGAAGCGCGGTGATACCCCCGAAATATTTGTGGATTCCGGTCAGGCAGATCGTCTGCTCGGAACGGTTCGAAAAAGGTGTCGCGATCGCATTGATTTCTGCTGCAGCCATAGCTTGTCACCCGCTGGAAGGGAAAACCTGCCCGGAAGCGATGCTCGGGCAGGTCCTGGATGTTTTACGATTACTTTCCGACCGCCTTAGCCTGATCCTCGGCGGTAAGTTCGGAGGACAGGTAGATCGCGCCCGGCAGATCCTTGCGGCACTGCACCGCGTTCGGCTTGCCGGATACCGAATCCTCGAAGGCTGGCGCCTTGAAGACCTGTTCGCTCGGCGGTTTGCCGCCGGTGGCAAGCGCGACAGCCCATTGGACGGCGAGCCTGACATTGTCGTTGCCGGTTGCGACCGTGAAGAGCTTGAAGTCCGGATTGCTGTCCTTGTTGTCCTGCCAGAAGCAACCGAGCGAATTGCCGTCAGAGGTGGCAAGCGCCGGGATCGACTTCCCCTGCTTGGCAAAGAGCGGCAGCGCACCGACGAGAGAGGGGCCGAAGTCGGAGATGATCACATCGATCTTCTGGTTCTTGGCAATTTCCGCTGTCAGTACCTTCTGCGTCAGCGCCGGATCCCAGTTGGTGACGGCGAAGGGCTCCTGATTGACGAAGACATATTCGGGACCAAGAACCTTCTTGAGGCCCTTGAGTTCATCGAGGCCCTGGCTGTTGCCGGCAGGCCCGGAGAGGAAGAGGAGGTTTCCGCCTTTCGGCAGGACGCTCTTGATCCAGTTGCCCCAGCTTTCGCCATCGTTTTCGAAGGATGCGCCGACGAATTTCGAATAGTTCTGGCCATCCTTGCCACCAACGGCGACGCGATAGGGAACGACGACCTTGCCGGATTTGAAGACGCTGGTAATGGCTGGAAGCACGGCCGGGCCTGCATCGCCGAAGACGACAAGCGCATCAAGACCCTTGGCCGCCATGCTCTTGATGTCGGAGATCGATTTCAACGTGTCGCCCTGACCGTCGGCATATTCGTACTTGGTGATGCTCGGGCAAAGATCCACGGTCTGCTTGCCGGAGGCCGTCGTGACCTGGCGCCAGCTGTTGCCGCCATAACCGTCAAGTAGTCCGAGCGTTGCCTTCTTCGGGCCACACCAGGATGGGGCCTCGGCCTTGGCGACACCAGTCGTGGCGAATGCAGTGATCGCGGCCACAACGGAAAGCGCCAGGTATTTCGAGAGAGATGCATGTTTCATGTTTTGTCCTCCACTTTTCTTGTCCCAGTCGTTGTCTTGCGGTTTACCGTCCAGCGGATCGAGTAAACACCGATGCCAAAACCCAGAGCCAAGGCCTGGATGATGGTTTGAGCTGAAAATGGCACCCCGACCGTCAGTGCGAATTGGCTCAATTGGTTGAGGAAAAATGCCGCGATGACCGTCGAGACGGGATAGCCTCGCCCACCGAGAAGCGACGTACCGCCGAGAACCACGACAGCGACGGAGGGCAGCAGCAGGCTGTCCCCCTGAAAGGCGGTGGGCTCACGTGTGATGCCGGCAATCAGTGTGCCGGCCATGCAATAGAGAAGCTGCGCATAGACGTAGGCCATCATCTGGTGAACGCGCACGTTCAGTCCGGCAGCTCGTGCGGCAAGAGGATTGGCGCCGATCGCCTCGAACCGTCGACCCGCCACCGTCTTCTTGAGTGCGAAGCTCACGAGCGCCATGCCCGCCAGCGCGAAGATAACCGAGTTCGGCAGGCCGAGACTTTCGCCGCCTGCGATCTCGGCCAGAAGGTTGGTGGTGATCGAGGGGACGCCACCCGACACAGCAAAGACGACTGCGTAAAGCAGCGCATTGGTCCCGATCGTGGCGATGATCGCGTTTAGCCTGAAGATGCTGACGAGAAGCCCGTTCAGGGAGCCCGCGACGAGCGAAATGCCAATCGACAGAAGGACTGCCTGATATAGCAACGCATCGTTCTGCTGCGGAAAGTGGGTTGCGATGACGACGGCAAGCGACACCGCGCCGGGAAGGGAAAGGTCGAAGCCGCCCTGCTGCACCACGAGCAACTGACCGAGACCGACGATGGCGATGATCGCAGCAAAGGGCAGGCTCCCTGAAAGTGCGCCCCAGGATAGGCTCGAAGGCGCGAAGGACGCGCATACGAGAAGGAGAACGAGCGTCGAGAAGACGACGGTCACGAAGCTTCGCGCCAGCGGTATCGGCAAGATTGTCCCCCTTGGATGCTTGTTGGAAGCAATGGGAAAGGCGTTCGTCATCGAAGTCTGTCTTTCGCGCTGAAGGTCATGGCTCCGCCGCCGAGCTCCCGGTAAAAATCTGGCGGGCCCGTTCGGCAAATTTTCAAGAAAGGAGACCGACGTCAGGTATCCCGGTTCGGAAAAACCCAACTGATCGATGCGTCGGCCTTTGGCGGACGTCGCAGTCGCCTAGGCCGTCGACGCGCTGACAGTGGGTGGGGCGGATTTCGCGATTCCTGGTACTCGACGTGAAATCCGCTGCAAATGCTCCCGGCTTCTGCGAGCCAGTCGCGGATCTCGTCCCAGTTGATTGTACCTGCCGCTTTCATTTTCCCTCCTCCTCAGAAAATCAGCTGCTGCCGGGACGCTCTGGCGTCCCGATGCGGTCGTGTTAGCGACGGCCGCCGATTGTTGGCCGCCACTCGTAAATGGCGACGCTTGCATAGACGTCGTGGAGGACGAAAGGATCCTCCGCGCTGAAGCGATGCATTTCCTCCAGCGAACTGACATCGGCCACGACAACTCCTCCGCTGCCTTGGCCGAATTCATCCACGATCGGTCCGGACTGGACGATGCCGACCCGACCGGACCGCAGATGGCGCTTGTGGTCCTCGAGATAGGTTTCGCGTTCGGCCGCCTTACCGGGATTGGATAGTGCGACACGAACTGCAAGCATGACCTCTCCCTCCCTGGCAGCCAAATCGGCCTCCGTCTCCCGTCCAATTTCGGATATCGGAGACATCGCAATAGTGATGGTAACCGCACTCTGAGCAAAGGAAACAGTGGAATTATCCATTTTGGATTTCCGGATTTCCCTGCCGCCACTAGGCAAAACTCCTCGTCGCGTCCAACGCCACCGTATGGGCGCAAACCTATTTTGCCCGGGGTTCGTCGCCCCGGAAAGCACGCTCGAGCAGGTCGATCAGACCTTCCTTTTCCAGAGCACGCGGGTTCCAATAAGCATTCGACATGGCTTGTTCGACGGCAGCTCCGACACTGCCTTGCGGCATGCCGAGCTCCTGCAGAGACATCGTCGCGCCGAGCCGCCTCGAAAGATCAAAGAGTGCCTGGGCGGGATCGGCGGCGCCAAGCTTGTTGCCGAGCATGTCCATCGCCGCTGGTGCGGCACTGGCATTATAGGCGATGGCATGCGGCAGCACGGCGGTATGCATTGCGGCGTGCGGCAGGTTGAACATGCCGCCGAGCGTGTGGCAAAGCTTGTGGTGCAACGCCATTCCGACCGACCCAAGACAAATACCGCAGAGCCAGGCGCCATAGAGAGCATCCGAACGGGCCGTCTTGTCCCCAGGGTTCTGGCTGATCCTGGGCAAGGCGCGAACGATCGCATTGATCCCCTCCAGCGCCATCATCGAAATGATCGGGTTTGCCTCCCGGGCATAGAGTGCCTCAACCGCGTGGGCGACGGCATTCATGCCGCTCGTGACGGACATTGAAACCGGCAGGCTGAGCGTCAGGTCGACATCGTAGACGATGATTTCGGGAAGAATGCGAGGATCGGATCGCGTCACCTTTCGTCCACCCTCGGTTTCTCCAAGGATCGGCGTTGCCTCCGATCCGGCATAGGTGGTCGGAACAACGATCTGGGCGAGATCGGTGCGATAGGCGATCGCCTTGCCGAGACCGGTCGTCGATCCCCCGCCGATCGCGACGAGGCCATCAGCTCGGATTGCCTCGACCTGTCGCATGGCGTCGACCGTCACATCGGTCGGCGTATGCATCGTCGCCTTGGAATACATTCCGGCCACGCGCGCACCGAGATGGGCGGCGATATCTCGTGCCTGGCTTTCCTGTTCTGGTGTGGAGAGTACGAGCAGGCGTCTTGCCCCGAGCCTGTCGGCCTCCTCCGCGAGCCTTGAGATCGTGCCGCTTCCGAAAATGACGCGGCCGGGATTTCCGGTATAGACGAAGTGTTCCATGTCGGCCTCCTAGCGCCCCTGCCCGGTGCGGGTGAGAACGAAATCGAAATCGGAGCGCCACAGCGTGTCGCCGTTCTCGACAGGTTCGAAAGGCGCGACCAGTGTCTTCTTCACGCCGAAAACGGTGTCAGATTGAAGGTAGGGGTCGTTCCCGACGAAGGTGTGGGTCACGAGCTTCTGAAAGCCGTCGGCGCGGACCATGTAGTGCATGTGGGCCGGGCGATAGGGATGGCGTCCGAGCGACGCCAGCATCTTGCCAACCGGTCCGTCATCAGGAATGGGATAGGAAACCGGCTTGATGCCAACAAAGCTGTAGGCTCCGTCGGGGCCGGTGATAAACACACCGCGATTGTTCCACTGCGGCTGGATATCGGGCTGCTGCACGTCGTAATAGCCTTCCGCATTGTCTGACCAGACGTCTATACGAGCGCCCGTTACCGGATTGCCGTCTAGATCGAGCACCCGGCCGGTGAACAGACAGCTTTCGCCCTTGCCATCGAGGCAGATCTGATCGCCCATCCGGCGTACCGGAGCGCCCTCGACATGGAACGGGCCGAAGACAGTGTTTTCGGTCGCCCCTTGTGGCCGCCTGTTGTTGATGGCGTCGACCAGCATGGAAAGACCGAGCGTATCGGAGAGCAGGATGAATTCCTGGCGCTCCTGCGTGCAGATGTGCCCCGTGCGGGTCAGGAAATCGATGCCGAATTCCCATTCCTCCTGCGTGAGCTCGGTCTCGCGCGCGAAATTGTGGAGATGCTTCACGAGAGATGCCATGATCTTGGCAAGTCGCGGATTGACGTCCTTGGCCATGCGCGCATTGACGGTCTCGATCGAGTTTTCCTCGGTGAAATATCCGGCCGGCGAAACCGGTGCTGTGAGGTCGGCACTCATGCGGTCCTCCTTCATCAGGGTATGATGCGATCCGCACGCAGGCGGTCGAAAGCGTCGGTGAAGGACTGGGTCGTATCCTGATAATCCATGAATCCGAGCTTGCGGCTGCGGCCCATGTCATTGAAGGTCTCGACCTGCCGTCCAAGATCCGCGTCCGAATGCCAGAAGGAGGCGACCCGCGAGAGCGCATTGGGCTGCAGGTCATACTTCCTGACCATCCCATCCCAGATCTCGTCTGCGCCCGCCATCTGGATTTCGAGGGGATCGGGCGCACCGCAATAGGGTGCTGCCTCGATGCCGAAATAGGCGGCGATCCGTGGCCACAGCCATTTCCAGCGGAAGACCTCGCCATTGACGACGTTGAACGCGAGATTGGCCGCTTCCTTGGTGGTTGCGGCCCATCGAAGATGCCGGGCGAGCAGGCGCGCATCGGTGACATCGGTTGTCGCCTGCCATTGCTGCGGCGATCCCGGGAAGACGAAGGGCCTTCCCGTCTCCTTGCAGATCGATGCGTAGACGGCGAGTGTTGCAGCCATGTTCATCGCATTGCCGACAGCATAGCCGATCAGCGTATGCGGCCGGTGGATGGACCAGGTAAAACCGTCGCGGGCTGCGGCAGCAAACACCTCATCCTCCTGGACATAGTAGAAATTTTCCCCCGGCAGACGTTCCTGCTCTTCGCGGAAAGGGGTTTCGGGCTGTGTCTTGGCGTAGGATTCGAACGGCCCGAGATAATGCTTGGTGCCGGTCGTCAACGCGACATGGCCGACACTTGCGCCCTGCAAGCCATCGAGCACATTGCGGACGATCGCCCCGTTCACCTTGCAGTTTTCCGCTTCCGTCTCCTGGCGCGACCATGCGGTGATGAAAACGTGGCTTGGCCGCAGGCCGAGCAGCGCACCACGGACGGAATCCGGATCGACGAGATCGCACTGAAGCGTTTGCACCCCGGCGACCGGGCTGACGGATCGGGACAGGCCCGATACGCTCCAGTCACCCGCGGCAAGCAGGAGTTCGGCTAGGTTGCTTCCGGTAATGCCGGTCGCGCCGACAATCAGGGCATGGTTTGTCATGGGTTCAACCGTTCAACAGTGTGATCTTGATACTCTTGGTCGGATCCTGCCCGAAGGCAAAGGCCTGGACCGCCTCCGTCAGGGCAAAGTCATGTGTCTGTATCGGCGACAGATCGATGCCCGTCCGTTCCAGAAAGCGAATAGCAGCCGGCCATACACCCGGTGAGCCGATGCAACCGCGCACCGTCAGGTTCTTCATCTGAATCTGGCCGATCACGACCGGTACCTTACGGCCGATATTGATGCCGACCATCGACATACGGCCTTCCTCGCGCGCGTAGTCGAATGCTGCCGCAAGCGAGGCATCATGACCGGAGGCCTCGATGACGAGATCGGCCCCCTTTCCGCCGGTCAGCTCGCGGATTGCCTCTGCCGCACCGCCGTCAGATGGATCGAGCGCGACGTCTGAGCCGAGCCGCTTTGCCACATCCCGGCGCGAGGCGAGCGGATCGACGACGATCACACGCGCACCCATGCCGATGGCGGCTGCAGCCGACACAAGGCCGACCGTACCGCCGCCTGAGATCACGACGGTCTCGCTGGCATTTGTCCCGCCGGAACGAAGGACAGCATAAAACCCGCAGGTGAACGGCTCGATCAGCGCGGCTTTCTTGTCGTCGACGGCGTCCGGCAGCTTATGAAGCCATTCCGGATTGACCGTAAAATACTCGCGGTCAGCGCCGCTCATCGAAAAGCCGAAATGATGCAGGCGATCAGGCGTGCGCACCACGCATTCGCCGACAACGCGGTCCCCCTTGCTGAAGCCCTGGACGTTGCGTCCGACCTCGACGATTTCGCCGCTCCATTCGTGCCCTGGTGTGACTGGGTAGGAGATCGGGATGATGTAGCGGCCGGCAAGCAGTTCATAATCGGAGTGGCAGATCCCCACCGCCTTGGTGTGAACGAGAACCTCGTTCGGCGACAGGTCCGGTATTCCAACTTCGGCGATGACGGGCTTTTCAGGAGCCTCGAAAACCAGAGCTTTCATGTCCTTCTCCTCAGACCTTCTCGAGCGTGCCGCTCTTAGCGGAGCGTACAATCGCTTCCAGCAGTGCGATATTGTTGATCATATCGTCACCGGTGATCGGATAATCCGCCTCGCCGCGGATCGCCCGGGCGAATGCCCTTAGATTGTCACGGACCGGTTCGGCCGGCGGCAGCTCACGAACGGTGATCTTCTCCTTCTTCCAGCCCTCGGTCACCACCCAGCCATCGGGTGCCTCGACATGCGCCCTGTCGCGCACTTCGATCCATCCCTCCGTTCCGAAGACGGCGAAGCGGGAGATGAAGGGGGTGGCAAGCGTTGCCGAGACATAGGCCGTGCCGCCGCCTGAAAAACGGATATGCGCACTCATCGTATCGCCCTGCGGGATACTGGACGTGAGATTTTCGCAAACGACGCGCACGTCTGCGGCAGGACCCATCAGCTTCACCGAGAGGTCGGTCAGATGGATGCCCGTCGCTGTCATGCCGCCGGCTGGCGCCTGATCGGCCTTCAGCCGCCAGTTGGAGGGGTCGAGTGCCAGAAACTTGTCATGGCTGAAATTCGCCTCGATCTGCAGAAGCCTGCCGATCTTGCCTGATTTTGCAGCCTCCAGGATTGCAGCGATCGGCGGTTCGAAACGACGCTCGTGGCCCATGCCGAGGACAAGCCCCGCATCGCGGCAGAGATCCACCGATGCCTGCGCGCCAGCCTTGGTCAGGTCCAGCGGCTTTTCGCAGAAGACGTGTTTTCCGGCTGCAACGACGCGCGCGATCTGTTCCCGGTGCAGCGAATGCGGTGTCGCGAGCACAACAGCTTCGATCGTCGGATCCGCGAGCGCTTCCGCCATATCCTGAGAATATTGCAAACCCATCTCGGCGGCGAAGGCGGCCGCGTCGGGATTGGGATCGATGCCGCGGACGAAATGCATTTTCGCGCCTCCGGCATTGACGAGGCTCGCCATCTTGCGACCCCACCAGCCGAGACCGACCAGCGCTGCGATGACGGGTTTTTCTTCGCGCATGGTCATCTATTGTCCACTCGCTTGTTGAAAGGGTGGATGTTGACGGTTTTCCAAACGCCGGCCTTCGTGAAGGGATCAGCCTTGTTGAACGCGACGACCTCTTCCTTGGTATCGGCATCGAAGACGAAAAGCGAACCGATCATGGTTTCGTTATCGTCGGCCAGAAGCGGGCCGGAAATGACAGTCTTGGTCTTGCCGGTCGACAGATACGCCTTGTGGGCGTCGTAATTCGCGAGGCGCTTGTCGACAGCCCCCTCGTGATCCAGGCAATGAACAACATAGTGCATGTCTAATCCCTTTCGAATTCTGGCAATGGCGTCGTCGTTGAAGGCTTCAGGGTTTGGAAATTCCCTGATCAGGCCTTCATGTTGACGAGGATCTTCATGTGTGATGCGGCCGGATCGATCAGGGCCTCGAAGCCTTTTTCGACCACGTCTTCCGGGGCGATCTGCGCCGTGACGATCTTTTCGACGGGAAAGATTCCCGCTCCGATCATCTGCGCGATGCGCGGCCATATCTGGACCGGATAGCACCAGGTGGCTTCGACGGTGATGTCCTTGAGTGCCCAGAGCATTGCATCGATTGCCGCCGGCCTGACGTGAAGCCCGACCTGCACGACCGTGCCCTGACGCCGGACGGCCTTGGCGCATAGATTGAGCGACGCCTCAGCGCCGACGCATTCCAAGGCGACGTCGACACCGACGCCTTCTTCGGTGTGGCTGCGGAACAGCGCTTCGGTATCGGTCTCGCGCGGATCGAAGACAATCGCTTCAGGAACGAGCGTTTTGGCCAGTGCCCTTCGGTTGGGATTGAGCTCCGAGACGAAAATCGTCGTGGCGCCTGCGGCCTTTGTCGCCAGGAGCACGAGGGCGCCGATCGGACCCACACCAGACACCAGCACCGAGCTTCCGGAGGTCACGCGACCGCGATCGACGCCGTAAAGCGCGACGGCAGCCGGCTCGATCATTGCTGCCTGAACGTCGGAGACGGTGTCTGGAACCGGAAAGACGTTATAGCCGTTGACGACGGCGCGCTCGCCCATTCCGCCCCAATCCCATGACAGGCCGACGCAGGCCATCTTTTCGCTGAGGTGGAAGAGCCCGCGCCGGCCATAATAATCGTCGCGCGGCGAGATCAACGGCTGGATCGAGACGCGCGAGCCTGGCGCAACATGCGTGACGTCCCTTCCGACTTCCAGCACGCGCGCGGAAAATTCATGACCGAGAATCTGCGGTAGCGTGGCGCCGGAATAGACGTGGGGGGTTGCCGGGGTCACGATCGGCCCTGCGATATATTCATGGATATCGGTACCGCAGATACCGCAAACCAAGGGCTCGATCAGCACCATGTCGTCGCCGAGCGGGCCGCTTGGCGCCGGCACGTCTTCGACGCGAATATCTTTTTTGGAATAGTACCGTACAGCCTTCATCTTCACGCCTTTCATGATGAACTTGTTGTTGAGCCGCCGTCGCAGACCAGTCAGATGCCTAAAGCGAGACGCATCCCGGTCGGTCCTGTCACAGCGCTCGCCCTGCTAGATCAGCACCATACCGCCATCGACCATGATGGTCTGGCCGGTGACATAGTCGGATGCCTGGGAGGCGAGAAACGTCGTGACGCCGGCGATATCCTTGGGAAGCGATACCCGCCCCAGAAGGATCGACTGAGAAAAATCGTTGATCGCCTGTTCCGGCTTTTCCGTCAGGCCGCGCTCGATGAACTCGCGGTCGAGCTGTTCCCACAGCTCGGTTTTGACGACACCCGGGCCGAAGCAGTTGACCGTGATCTTGTGTTCCGCAAGCGCGCGGGCAGCCGCCTGCGTGATCGCAACGACGGCGAATTTGGAAGCGCAATAATGCGCAAACAACGGGTAGCCCTGCTTTCCGGCGATCGAGGCAGTGTTGACGATCTTGCCACCATCGCCCTGAGCGATCATTTGTCTTGCCGCCTCCTGGGTTCCGATCAGAACGCCGCGACCATTGATCGCCATGATCCTGTCGAAATCCTCATCCGTCACCTCCATGAAGGGGCAGGTCTGACTGATGCCGGCATTGTTGAACATCACGTCGAGCCAGCCGAAATGAGATACGGTTTCGTCGATCAGCGCCCTGACGCTGGAACGGCTCGAGACATCGACGGCAATTGCAACCGCGCTGCCGCCTGCAGAGGAAATTTTCGATGCGGTTTGCTGCGCACTATCAAGATTGAGATCTGCAATCACCACGCGCGCGCCATTTTCGGCAAGATCGGCGGCAATGCCCGCGCCAATACCGCGCGCCGCGCCGGTTACGATGACGACCTTATTGTTGACCGATCCACTCATGGCTTCCCTCCCAATAGAACTCCCGTCGCTTCAGCTGAGACCGTCAGAAGTGACGGACAGGGCGAATGCGACAGGTCGCGGTGTGAGGGGATCAGAGCGGAACGGCACGCCGCCGCCTCATCTGATCCACCCCTCCCCTGAACTGTCCGAACCGCTGACGACACGGAATCATGCGCGGAAGCGCTGGCTTTCGCGTCATCTCCAACATGCTGACGGCAATGTTCCTCCCACAGGAACCGCCGTGCGATCCGAAGCGGAGGCTAGAGGATCAACCCGCGCTTCGACAAATCCTTAATTGTCCGAAATGGATATTTTCAATGCAGCAATCGGTCTTCGGCTGACGCTAGTATTTCCTCGGGAGGAGACGGCGCTTGCGCCGGGTTGAGGCATGTTTTGCCCGGTTCGCTGGCGCTCCTTCGACATAGAGCTTCATCGAGAATTCCGGTTGGCGACCGCCTCCGGGGAAGGAAGGTTTTGCATGAGCGAGACGTTGAAAGTGGGATGGGCCGGCATCGGCAAGATGGGCGCGCCGATGAGCCGGCGTGTCCTCGAGAACGGATATGCCTTGTCCGTCTATGAGCCGCTTCCGGAAAACCGTGCTTCCGTCGTTGCGCAGGGCGCGAACGTCGCCCACAGCCTGGAGGATCTGGTCGAAGCATCCGACATAGTGATCCTGACCATTCCGAATGACGCGGTGCTGCGCCAGCTGACGCTTGCACCCTCCGCGCTCGCCGATCTGCTCAAGCCCGGCCAGATCCTGGTGGAGATGAGTACCGTTTCGCCGGAGCTTTCGGCCGAAGTTGCCGAAGCCCTTCACCGCAAGGGCGTCGACTATGTGCGTGCGCCCGTTTCGGGCAGCACGATCACCGCATCCTCGGGTCTGCTCTCGGTCATGGTCTCTGGCCCCGAAGCGGCATATAAAAAGGTGGAGCCCATTCTGGCGAGCTTTTCAGCAAAACAGTTCTATCTCGGCGAGGGCGAGCAGGCACGCTATTTGAAACTCGTGCTGAATGCGCTCGTCGGGGCAACGGCAGCCCTCCTTGGAGAGGCATTGACGCTTGGATTGAAGGGAAATCTGACCGTCGAGACCATGCTCAACGTCATTTGCGAGAGCGCCGTGTCGTCACCGCTGATCGCCTACAAGCGTGACCTCCTGGTCAACCGCAATTTCGATCCGGCGTTTTCCGTCTCGCAGATGATGAAAGACTTCGATCTGATCCTGGGGGCAGCAAAATCGGATCATGTTCCGATGTATCTCGCCTCGATGATCCGCCAGCAATACGAAGCAGCCTTCGCCGACGGTCTTGCCGAAAAGGATTTCTTCGTGCTCTTCGAGCAATATGAGCGCCTTGCTGGCCTGGGCCGGGAAAAGGCTGCCGCTTCGCAAACCCTCAAGGCCATTTAGCGCATTGACGGGCTGGCGAGCGGAAGAGTTGCCAGCTAGTCTGATTGCAGGCAGCGCGACGGTTGGGAGGCCGACGTGAACGAATATGAAATGCTGCGCGTCATCGATTTCATCGAGAAAACGCGCCGCCCCTTCAGAGAGGTCGTCGAAGCGGCCGATGATGATGCGATCTGGCTTATCGTCACGTTCCTGATAAAGTCGCATATTCTGAGCCAGCCTGTCTCGATCTCGACGCTCGGGCAGGAATCCGGTCTTCCCTATGCAACCTCGATGCGATTGATCAATCGTCTCATCGATGCCGGTTACATTCTCAAGGTCGCCAAGGGGCAGACAGGCAAGAGCTTCGCGCTGCAGCCGAGCGAACAACTGCTTCGCTCCTTCGAGCTTTATGCCCGCAAGACCAAATCCCTGCTCGCGCAGACATTGGGGCTGCGGGCAGGCGAGGAGGAGGACGAATATTATTTCGGGGGAACGCCGCTCGGCTCGCAAATCATCCCGCCGATGCGGCTGGTGCAGAAGCGCGCGGAATCGCAGATCGAGCTTCGTTTTCTCCTGAACGACGACAATTATTTCTCCGCAATGCGCAACATGTGGGCCGACTTCCGCAGCAACCTCGCTTCGCGCAAGAATTTCGACCTTCTGCCGCTTCCCGACCTTTATCGACGCGCGCGGGAAAATGGCGCCAAGCGGCTTTCCGATTACGACGTCATCGCCATCAACATGCCCTGGCTTGGCGAATTCGCCGAGAGCGGCGTTATCAGGCCGATCGATCAATATATCCAGAAGACGGGCATCAACCCGCTCGATTTCCATCCCTCCATCTGGTCTTCGGCGACCTGGGAGGGACGTGACTATGGCGTTCCAGGCTATTGTACCATCGAGGTCCTTGCGGCGAGAAAGGACCTGTTTGCCGATGCGAGCCTGTCGTTCCCGAAGACATTCGATGACGTGATCCATGCCGGTCGCAAATTTCACGCTCCCGATGAGGGAATGTTCGGCGCGGTCTGGGATGGTGCGCGCGGCATGCCGATCGCCTCGAGCTTCCTGTTTTTCATGGGCGCCTGCGGTCAGCCGGCAATTTCGCTGCGCAAGATCCGCGCGGGCTTCACGCTTGAGGGCGTCAACCTCGAAGAGTTGAGCTGCACGATCCTGTCTGACGCCGGTTTTGCGGCGCTCGACTATATGCGCAGGCTACTCGAAATCTCTCCGCCCAAGATCCTTGAAATGGCTTGGGACCAGACGCTCGCAGTGTTTCTCAAAGGAAAAGCGAGTCTCGGCTATTTCTGGACGATGCGCGCGGCTCGCTTCGAATATGACGTCCAGTCAGTCGTCAAGCGCAGGGTCGAATATCTGCCGCAGCCCTCTGGCCCAGGTGGCACGCGCGCCTCGCCGATCGGGGGCTTTCTCTTCTGCATTCCGACAAATCTGCCCGAGGAACGGGTGGAACTGGCCGCCGATGCGATCGCCTGGATGGCATCGAGAGAAGCCATGAAAGCGCATGTGAAAAATGGATTTCCGGTCGCGCCGCGCTTTTCCGTCAGTGCCGATCCGGAGGCTGCCGCAAGCTCGCCGATCGTACGTTTTGTGGACCAACTCGCCAAAAAGAACCTTCTGCATACCTGGCAACGCCCTAAGATCCCGCAATATACGACGATCGAGAAGGTTCTCGGCGAGGAGATCCATGAGGCATTGCTCGGCAACAAGAAGCCGCGGCTTGCCCTTGAGCACGCCGCCGCTCAGATTGAAGAAAGCCTCAAATCCACGCAGAGGAGCTGGACACGGCAAAGCTCGGTCTAGCCAATCAAAAGCACCGGCGACGAACGAAGGCGGTGGGCGTGGATACTACCACGGCCTCAAAAAGCCGCCCGTTCTTATCCTAGCCGCGTGCCATCACGGTATGCCTCGATCAGAATCGCTGCATTCTCCGGGCGCGCATCGATCCGGCCGGCTTCGATATCAAAAGCCACGTCCATGACCCGTTGATTGACCGGGGCTTTCTGTCCGTGCACGCGCAGGATATCGACGACCCAGCCATTGACCTCCTGGACTTCGGCACGGCGTCCCTTGCGCCAATCCTGGAGCGACGTCGTCAATGTGTCGGCCTGTGAAAAGGTCTTAAGCACCTCCTCGAAGATCTGATCGACATACCGTTCCGGATGATTGGTGGTCACCGGCGGCATGCCGATGATCGGAACGATTTTGGCTCCGTCTGCAAGTGCTGCCCGCATCGCCTCATATCCGGCGGCCCGCATGACCTCAAGCATGCCGGGTGCGCGGGCAGCGGCGGCGAGCGGCAGATCGATGATGGCTGATGGAATAAGTTCGGCAGCGTTGACGACAAGCTTCATCCATTTGGCGGACCGAATGTCGTCCATCACTTCGACCGTGCCGGAATTGCGCAGCAGATCAGCGACGGCTTCTACGCGATCCTGCGTCTTCGGATCGAGCGCGCCGAGCGCAAACCAGGACGTCTCATGATCGTTCTGCCGGTTGGTGACACCGGGCACGAACATGTTGGAGGCGATTTCGATGACAGCGCCGATCGTCCGCTCGCGACCGACCACGTCGGCGATGTCCTCGTGCGTCATGCCGTTCTGAAGACCGACGACCAGCCCATCAGGCGCCAGACATGGCTCGATCAGCTGGCACGCCCATTTGGTGTCGTAGGCTTTGACCACGAGGAAAACGACATCGAACGGTTCCTTGATTTCGGCAACCTGACACAGGTGTAAAGCCGGGACCTTCGCATTGATGGTGCGTTTCGGCAGGTTCACCGTGATGCCCTTTTCACGGATCGCCATCACATGCTCCGGCCACTGCTCGATGAAAGTAACGTCAAGGCCTGCCAAGGCGAAGTCCGCCCCGATCGACGCGCCTTGCGCGCCCGTTCCAACAAATGCAATCCGCGGACCGCGCGCCTCATTCCAACTCATGAACTTCTCCTCTCCTACTGTAGCTTCGGCCGGTAACGGCCATTCATGCCTCGATAAGGGCGGCGTTTGACGGTTGTGCCGAGAGGCCGCCGCGCTCGATGGCGCGGGCGATCTCGACGATCCGTTGATTGACAGGCGCGCTCTGGCCCGCCCTTTTCAAGGGTTCGACCACGTGACCGTTGAGATCGAGGACCTCCGTGCGCCGTCCCTTGCGCCAATCCTGGAGAGCGGTCGTCCGCTCGGTTGGAGGCCGATGTCCGTGGACACGCCGAAATCCTCCCGAGATTTCGTGAGAGATCGTAGGAAAAATCTCCAAAATGTGAAACGACGCAATTATCCATTCTGGATGCCGGGCGTCGTCCAATCACGCACCCCGACCTCCCAAGCCGGGCGAGATCGTCCGGGCCATGACTGGCTGGTGCAGCCTCGCGGCGATGGACGCCTCAAAGTCCGTCATGTCGAGACGCATGGCGCCCCGCCTTCGACCGCACGAAGGTCTGCTCGACCTGCCCGGTCCTACACAAAACCTATGAAGGCATGCAGAGTCGCTAGAGCTACGGCCACACGTTGCTTTAAGCGCTCAATAAAAGTGACCGCGACCAAAACTGAAGCGTTTCCGCGATTGCTTGGCCGCTAATGCGTAGCGGCGATCAAGGTCAGTAGACTAGCGCCCGCCACGAAGGGAGGGCATAGTCCGACCGTAGTCACACCCAGGAATGGCGCAGATTGGTCCTATCTGGTCGGCAACATTGCGCCACCGCGTGCTGGCGGATTCCGCCGTATCCTGGGCGAATGCCGTGGCGATGAATACGCTCCTCGATGCAGACCATCGTCGCGCCCTTGCCGCTGCTTTGCACAATGCAAAAACCATCTTGTTGGATCGCTTCGGCCACAACCCGCATTGGGAAGATCCGAGCAGGTGGCGCTTCATGTCGAACGGTTTCTTGAAGGCGTTCCGGTCGGGGAAAAAGAGAACATTTGACTGACAAGTAGTTGGGATACTATCCCAGCAGTTCTTAGTTGCTCAGTTTCCTTCAGCCCACGTCCCAATCAACATTGTCATGAAGCGCTCGGCTGCGGGCGAAAGCGTCCCACCGCGACGGCGCACAATGCCTATCGTTCGCGAGATTTCAGGATTGCGAATCGGTCTCGTGACGAGGAACGGGTGCTCTTCCTGTGGTGTGGCGAGTTTCGGCAGAACCGAAATTCCAAGTCCGGCTTCCACCAAACCAAGTGATGTCGAGAGATGCGTGACTTCATAGGACCAACGCAGTTTCAGGTTCGATTTCGCCAACGCGGCGTCAAGAAGCGTACGGTTGCCACTGGACCGGTGAACTGTGATCAGTTGATAGGGCGCCAGATCGTTCCATTCGAGTTCGCTCTTGGCGGCCAGCGGATGATCCTTGCGTGCCGCCAGCACGAATGGATCTTCGATGAGCCTCTCGAAGATGAGGTCGGGATCTGAAAAGCCCATGATATTGATGCCGAACTCGACTTCCCCCCGAGCGACTGCCTGCAAACCGTCGGTGGCCGGCAGATCGAGAATGCGAAAACGAATATTCGGATACTCGGCGCTGAATTGCTTAATGACGGTCGGTAGAAAATAGAAAGCAGCCGTTGGCAGACATGCGATCGTCACAAGGCCGCTGCGATGAGATCCGACATCGCGCACCGCAAATAAAGATGTGTCGAACTCCTCGAGCATGCGCCGTACCAAGGGGATCAGCTCCGCGCCAAGGGCGGTTGTCGAGACATGACGCGTGGTGCGCTCCAGCAAAGGCGCCCCGATTGCCAGCTCGAGCTTCTGAATTCGGCGGCTGAGTGCCGGCTGTGACAGATTAAGCGCTTCGGCAGAGCGATGGAAGTTTTCCAGTTCGACGACCGACAGAAACGCGCGCAGATCCAATATCTCGCAATTAATGCTCATAACGCATCATTCCCTCTGATATTCGCATTTCACATATCAATCGTTTTGCCGCTTACTGCAACAAAGAAGCTGATTGATCAGTAAATCACATCAGCAAGCGAGCACAACCATGAACGACCTGATTTCCATTCCCTGTGTTCTAATGCGAGGCGGCACGTCCAAAGGACCGTTCTTTCTCGCATCCGATCTTCCGTCGGATGAGCGTCAACGCGACCAGATCCTGCTTTCGGTCATGGGGTCTGGTCATCCTCTGCAGATTGACGGTATCGGCGGCGGAAACCCAGTCACCAGCAAGGTTGCCATCGTCGGCCCCGCAACCGGATCCCATGCCGATGTGGATTATCTGTTCGCCCAGGTCCGTATCGATCAGCAGTTCGTGGATACCTCACCTAACTGTGGAAATATGCTGGCCGCCGTCGGGCCGTTCGCGATCGAGGCAGGCTTGGTCAAGGCGGCGACGGGCGTCACCCGCGTGCGCATTCACAACGTCAATACCGGCAAACTCATCGAAGCCGAGGTTCCGACCCCTGATGGCCGCGTTGCCTATATGGGAGATGCCTCGATCGACGGCGTGCCCGGCAATGCTGCGCCGATCGCCCTGACCTTCATGGACGCGGCCGGGGCACGCACAGGCAAGCTTTTTCCCACCGGCAACCCGCGCGACAGCATTGACGGTATCGACGTCACCTGCATCGACTGCGCTATGCCGATGATGTTGCTGGAAGCCATCGCCCTCGGCGTGACGGGCGATGAATCGGCTGCCGAACTCAATTCAAACGGCGCATTGCTGCAGAGACTCGAAACCTTGCGGCTCGAGGCGGGCCGGCGCATGGGCATGGGTGACGTCAGCAATCAGGTCACGCCAAAGCCGGTTCTAATCTCCAGGCCCAACATCGGCGGCGATCTCCGGGTGCGCTATTTCATGCCGCACCAGTGCCACCCTTCTCTCGCAACGACCGGTGCGGTCGGCATCGCCACAGCCTGCATTAGCGACGGAACCGTCGCCTCGCGGCTGATCGGCGACCGCAAGCCGCCGGCCGTCCTCGTTCTGGAACATCCAAGCGGTCGTTTGGAAGTAAAACTGGATATCCGCGACGGCAAGACAGTTGCCGGAATCCTGCGGACGGCCCGCCGCCTCTTCGAAGGCCAGGTCTTTGCAAAACCTATCGCGCAAGTGGTTTGCGCTGCATAATCGGAAGTGGTTGCCGGGAGGGCGCCACGCATCAGGGAGGAATACACATGCGTAAACTATTGCTCGCACTTGCGGCAACGGTCGCTTTCGCCGGTTCGGCTTTTGCGGAACCCGTCCGTATCAGCGTCGGGTCCTACAACCTCAACAACCTGCCGTTTCCGGTCGCAGCTGGCCTAGGTCTCTACGAGAAGGAAGGTCTTGAGGTGACCGTCGAAAACTTCGCGTCGGGCGGTTCCAAGACGCTGCAGGCGCTCGTTGCCGGCTCCACCGATATTGCCGTCGGCTTCTACGACCACACCATCCAGATGCAGTCGCAGAACAAGGCTGTTGTCGCCTTCGTGCAACTGGCCCGCAATTCCGGGCTCGTGCTTGCCGGTGGAAAGAACGCTGCGTTCGATCCTTCCAAACCTGAAACGATCAAGGGCGCGAAGATCGGCATCACCGCGCCGGGCTCGTCTTCAGACTTCTTCGTTCGCTATTATCTGCAGCGCCACAGCCTATCGGCTGACGACGTCTCGTTGATAGGGATCGGCTCCGGTTCAGCTGCTGTTGCGGCGCTCGAGCAAGGGAAGGTTGATCTATTGGTCAACTACGATCCGGCGGCGACCTTCATCGAAGCCAAGGGTGTCGGCAAGATTTTGATCGACGCCCGCAGCGACGAGGGTGCCACGGAAATCTACGGTGGAATCTACCCGACTTCCGTCCTTTATGCGACGCAGGCCTATATCGATCAGAATCCGGAAACCATCCAGAAAGTCACAAACGCGACCGTGAAAGCGCTTGCCTGGATGAACACACACAGCGCTGAAGAGATCGTCGAAAAACTGCCGAAGGAATTCATCTCCGGTGACCGGGACACCTATGTGAAGGCTGTCGAGAATGCCAAACCGATCTTCTCGGTCGATGGCAAATTCAGCGAGACCGATACCCAGACACCCCTCGCCGTCCTGAAGAGTTTCAACGAAAAGGTTGCTGCCGCGACCATAGATCTTTCCAAGACCTACACGAACGCATTCGTGGACAAAGTCACCGACAAGACCATCAACTAACCCAGGAGGAGGCCATGGCATTGGCTGTCGTAAAACCCATGTCCGTTCCGTCGGGCGAGCTAAACAAAAGGCCAATGGTATCGATTGACGCGGTCACGATGTCATTCGGCTCCTATGTCGCGGTGCAGGACGTGAACCTGACTGTGGCCGATGGCGAGTTTCTCGCCATCGTGGGACCGACAGGCTGTGGCAAAAGTACCGTTCTCAACGCCATTGCCGGTCTTTTGAAGCCTGCCAATGGAACAGTGGCGATCGACGGCGCTCCGGTTAAGGGCGTCCAGAACGATATCGGCTATCTCTTTCAGCAGGACGCACTGCTGCCCTGGAAGACATCGATCGAGAATGTCGAGCTCGGACTGCTGTTCAAAGGTGTGCCAAGTGCCGAGCGGCGCGAGCGTTCTATGAACTGGCTTGCGAAAGTCGGGCTGAAAGGGTTCGAGCATCGCTATCCCCATCAGCTTTCGGGCGGCCAGCGCAAGCGCGTGCAGATGGCGCAGGCCCTGATCACCGGCCCCAAAGTCATCCTGATGGACGAGCCCTTTTCGGCCCTCGATATCCACACACGGCACCTCATGCAAAACGAACTCCTGCGTCTGTGGCAGGAAGAGCGCAGGGCTGTCGTAATGATCACGCATGACCTCGAAGAAGCAATAGCACTCGGCGACCGGGTCGCAATTCTTGCAGCTGGCCCCCGTTCACGGGTCATCGAAAGCTTCCCGGTAGAACTCGAGCGCCCCCGCGACGTCGCGGAAATTAAACTCGATCCACGCTTTATGGATCTGTATCGAAATATCTGGGCTTCCCTGCGCGGCGAAGTGGAGAAAAGCTATGAACGTCGTGACTGAACGAATCATCCAGCTCGGGATGCTGATCTTTATCCTCGGCGGGTGGCAGCTTGGCGTGACCGCCGGCTTTATCGATGTCTTCTTCTTTCCAGCCCCGCTCGACATCTTCAACCAGATGATCCGCTGGATTGTTGACCCCAGCTTCTATCGTCATGTGTCAATCACACTGACGGAGACTGTGCTCGGCTACATCATCGGCACGGGCCTCGGCGTCGCAGCCGGTGTATGGCTCGGCCTCAGCCGCAGTGCGGCACGGATTTTGGACCCCTTCATCAAGGGCCTGAATGCCATTCCGCGCGTCGTGCTTGCCCCAATTTTCGTGCTTTGGCTTGGTCTCGGCCTATGGTCGAAGGTAGCGCTCGCGGTAACGCTCGTCTTCTTCATCACCTTCTTCAACGCCATGCAGGGCGTTCGCGAGGTCAATCAAGTCGTCCTCGCAAATGCAAGGATCCTCGGGGCCAAACGTTCCGATCTGTTGCGGCATGTCTATTTTCCGGCGGCGGCCAGCTGGATCCTGTCCTCCCTTCGCACCTCGGTCGGTTTCGCGGTGGTCGGCGCCATCATTGGTGAATATCTCGGCTCCTCTGCAGGGCTCGGTTACCTGATCGCGCAGGCGGAAGGCAACTTCGACGCCGTTGGAGTGTTTGCCGGCATCATCATCCTGGCCGTTTTCGTGCTCATCATCGACAGAATCCTCGATGTTCTGGAAGGCCGGCTGATCAAGTGGAGACCGAACGCCGCGGAAGAAAGAGCGGCGTAGTTCATCGGATCAGTTTCCCTGTGAGTTAGAGTTTGGGGCGCTGTAATCGGCACCCCATTCTTTTTGGCCTTGTGTTCGAAGTGCAACCAGCGCCGGCTTGATATGCGGCGCGAGCTTGGGCGGCGTCATCTTCTCGCTCCTCTGGATTGCGTTGATCGCGAGCATCGACTTTGGCCCTGCCGCTTTGGCCATCGGTGCGTCATGGCCGCCGTTGTTGGTGTCCTGTCGGTGCTGGTTTTCCGGCACGCACCAAAAGCCTGGGACAGAACCCGGACCTCTTCGAGGGCACCCTCCTCCGGCCACTGGCGATCCAGGGTGGATCAAGCGGGCGTCGGTCATTGTTCAGCAACCGAAAATTCTGACGTTGGCCGTTGGCATGATGCTTGGGCTTTTGCCCAGGTCGGGCTGCTTGCGCATCCGTTCTTGGCTGGTCTGGGACATGCTGCTTACTTTCGTGCGCACGCGCAGGGTGCCTCTCACAGCAAGTTTGGCTCTGTTATTGCGGTTGCAAGCAAGTTGCTCTCTTTGCGCAGTGACGTCGGTGCCATTATGATCGGTAAGTTTCAAGGGGTAGGCAGGGTTCGCATGCAGCGGTTTCAATTGGGGTCCATCGACCTCAATCTTCTAAAAGTCATCTATGCCTTGGTCGTGAAGGGTAATATGACAGCTGCTGGCCAGTATATCGGTCTTTCCCAGCCTGCGATGAGCCATGCGCTGAAACGCGTGCGCGCCATAACCGGTGACGACCTGTTCAAGAAGACCTCGGGTGGCTTCGTGATGACCCGTTATTGCACGGAGATATTCCCAGCGGTAAGGCGGATTATCGAGGATACGGAGTCGGTCATGCTGTCGAAGCAAAGCTTCGAGCCTGCGACGTCCCACCGGGCATTTAGAATTGGAATGAACGACTATTTCTCTGTTGTTCTGATGCCCCGGCTCGTGGAACGTGTCCGCTCCCAAGCCGAATATTGCGTTTTGGAAGTCATCCACATGCCGCGCACGGGTGTGACCCACAACAAGAACTTTCTTCCGGTAGTGCAGGAACATCTCGATGAGGGAACCATCGACGTGGCCGTTATGACCGCTGACAATTTTCCCGCCCGATATCGCTGCGCCTCCCTCTTCACCGAAAGACGGGTCTGCATCATGTCGGCCAATAATCCAGCAGCGAAAGACCCGCTGACGCTCGACGCTTTGCTGTCGCTTGGCCATGTTAAGGTTACGTCTGCCCCGAGCCGTCGCGGGTGGATCGATGAGCGGCTGGACGCGATGGGACTGGAACGTCGAGTGGTAGCGGTCGTCCCGCATTTTTCCGCCGCCGTTGCAATTGTTTCCCGCAGCGATCTCGTCGCCATGATGCCGGAAAGCGTCGCTAAGCTGTTCGAGCGATCACACGAACTGCTACTGCTGGAATCGCCTTTCGCGGAGGAAAAGCAATCCACCAGCATGATCTGGCTTGCCGAAAAAGAACGCGATCCGGCAAGCCTTTGGCTGCGTGAGCAAATCTCCGCGTGTTTTGCTGAAGACCTGCGTTGACCGATAACGTTAATTGGTGCTCAGTTTCGCCGCGAGAAACTGGTCGGCAACACTTAAGAACTGCTCCATGGTAACCGCTGGCAGTTCTTCCTTGAAGCTTCCCTCGTTACGGGCAATCGCCAGATCGTCTGGAATAGCGCGCCGGTTTACAAACACCGTATCCAGCGCAGGCATGCACAGGATGAACTGTCCGAAATGGCCCGCTGCGACGAAGGCACCTTCCCATTCAGGCCTATCCTTGGTCACGACTGGGATCCACCAAAGATAGCTATAGCCGGCGATCCTGGATTTTTCGCTCTCATTCATCTTGTCGGCGGGAACATGAATGCGCGTGCTTTCCGCGACCCACTCGGCCGGTACGATTTGCTGGTCGCGCCAACTACCGCTCCGCACCATCGTCAGGCCCAGCCGTGCCATGTCCCGGCCTGACAGGAAAAAGTGGTAGGCGAGGTAGCGGGAGGCACCTTCATATCCCATCATGCGCTGGCGCGACGGATCGAAATCCTGAAGGCCCATCGGACCCGCGAAATCCTCCTCGAAAGCCTTGAAGACGCTGCGGCCGGTCAGTTGTTCGAAGGCCGCGCCGAGAACGTTGAAATCCCAGTTGTTGTAGTGGAAATAGTCGCCTGGTTTTTTCGAGCCACGCGCCGGGATGTTCTTCGTGTTGCTGCCGGGGCTGCCCGGCTGGTGATAGACACCCGAACTGCTGATCAGCAGATGACGTAGCGTCGCTGTCTTCTCGATGGGAAGAAGACCATGGTCTTCGTCGATGTGCAAATCCGCCATGGTCAGATCGAGATTGATCTTTCCTTCCGCAACCGCTTTGCCGAAGAGCATCGAAAGAATGCTTTTTCTGGTCGACGCGAGATAGCTGACTTCCGATACATCGCCGTAGGTGTAAAGCGCCTTGCCCCCAACGACTGCCATGAAAGATGTGGTAGGCAAGGCCTCGAGCATGGCGTCGACCTTCTCTCGAACTTCGGCAGAAAGACCGTGTTCTTCAGGAGACCGGACGACCGCCCACTCCCGGGCTGGAAACTCCTGGCTGACAGGTTGCGGCTGGTGTTCCAGAGGCGCTGAAACAGACATGTTGAATCCTTTTAACGTTCAGGTTTGTCGATTGTGGGAGGTTCAATCGTTGAGATGGCAGGCACTCTTGTGCCCTGAGCCGATGGTCCGAAGTTCCGGTCTTTCAACACGGCAACGCTCCATCGCAAACGGACAGCGAGGATGGAAATGACACCCCGGCGGAGGTGAAAGCGGGCTCGGGATCTCGCCTTCTATGGCCGAAAAGCGCCGTTGAACGGGATCGAGGCTTGGTCGCTCCTGAAGAAGCGCGCGCGTATAGGGGTGGTTTGGGTGCGAAAACAGTTCGCCGACCGGCGCCTCTTCCAGAACGCGTCCGAGATACATCACCACGACGCGGTCGGAGATGTGCTCGACAACGGAGAGATCGTGACTGATGAAAAGATAGGTGAGATCAAGCTGCTCTCTCAGGTCGAGGAACAAATTGAGGATCTGCGCCTGTATCGAGACATCGAGCGCGGCAACGGATTCGTCGCAGATCAACATATCAGGCTGTACGGCAAGAGCACGCGCAATGCCGATGCGCTGGCGCTGCCCCCCACTGAACTGATGCGGGAAACGGGTGGCCATGGATGGATCAAGCCCTGACCGCTCCATCTGCTGGCTGACATAATCATCGAGCTCACGCGGGCTCGTCATTTTGTGGTGTAGCGGCGCTGCCCCGATGATCTCGCGCACGCGCTGCCGCGGATTGAGCGATGACGAAGGGTCCTGAAAGATCATCTGAACCTTCAGTCGCGCGTCTTCTGCTTCTTTACCATCCATCTCCGTCAGCTGCTTGCCTCTAAACAGGACAGAGCCCTCGGAGGCCTGCAACAGCCCCGCAATAACGCGACCGAGCGTTGATTTTCCGCAGCCGGATTCACCGACGATGCCGACGACTTCGCGTTCTGCGACGGTGAGACTGACGTCATCCAGCGCCTGGACGACCGGATTTGGAGCTTTCAGGCCCATCAACTCCGCTCCGCGCTCCACGACCCCCGATTTGCGGCTGAAGAGCTTGCTCACGTTGCGCACGTCCAATCGATTGCTCACGATGACGCTCCTTCCATGACGGGGTGAAAACAGCGAAGAAGGCGCCCTTCCACCGGCACAAGCGCCGGAGCGGTTAGACAGATTTCAGTGGCTGACGAGCACCGAGGGCGAAACGCACAACCCTTGGGCATATTGGTCACAGAAGGGGTGGTTCCGGATATCTGCCTCAGCCGTGCGCCGCGCTGGTTATGGGCCGGCAAGCTTGCTATCAGGCCGTTGGTGTAGGGATGCAAAGGCCGTCTGAGCAGATCGGCCGTCGAGCCTTGCTCGACAACGCGCCCCGCATACATGACAGACAGTTTCTCGGCCAAACCGGCAACGACGGAAAGATCGTGGGTGACCCATATCAGGGCGGTACCTTTCTCTCGGGCAAGCTTCTGTACAATCGACAGGATCTGCGCCTGGATCGTCACGTCGAGCGCCGTCGTCGGTTCATCTGCAATGATCAGGTCTGGCGACATGAGAAGCGCAATGGCGATTGCCACTCGCTGCCGCATGCCCCCGGAGAACTGATGCGGATAAGCGCTGAGACGCTCCTCGGGGCTTGGAATGCCAACCATGCCCAGCGCGTCTCTTGCGCGTTCCCGCGCAACCTGTTTGCTGACGGTTTCGTGGGCATGCACGACCTCCATCATCTGCGTATCGACGCGAAGCACGGGATTGAGCGTCGACATCGGATCCTGGAAGATCATTGCAATCCGGTTGCCCCGGATGGATCGCAGCTCTTTCTGCGAGGCGCTTCGCAAGTCCCGCCCTTTGAACAGGATTTGACCGCTGGTGATCTGCACGGGCTTGTCGAGCAGGCCCATGATGGAGAGCCCTGTCACGGATTTGCCCGATCCGGATTCCCCGACGAGCCCCATGACTTCGCCCGAAGCAAGGCTCAGATTGATGTCATCGATAAGGGTGACGTTGCCCTGCTCGGTTACGACCTCGGTTTTCAAACCTTTGATTTCAAGCATGGCGCTCATCTCCGTGCAGCCTTCGGATCCAGCAACTGGCGCAGACGATCTCCAACGAGATTTATGGCAAAGATCGTGACCAGAAGTGCGATGCCCGGGAAAAGCGCAATCCAGTAGGTTCCTGACAGCATGAACTCGTAGCCGCTGGAAATCAGAAGCCCGAGTGAGGGTTCTGTCACCGGAACGCCGAGACCCAGAAAGCTGAGCGTTGCCTCAAGCGTGATGGCGCGTGCCACCTGCATGGTCAGTAGCACGACGAGGGGTGACAGACAGTTGGGCAGCAATTGGCGAAACAGGATGTTGCGGTGCGGCAACCTCAGGGAGCGCGCCGCCTCGACATATTCCCGGCGCAGCTCAGTCAAGGCAGCGCCGCGTGCCGTGCGGGCGTAGGTCGCCCATTCCACCAGAACGATTGCGAAGACAACATTGCCGACGCTTTTGCCCAGAAGTGCAAGGATCAACAGCGCCGACAGTATCGTCGGAAAGGAAAGCTGAAGGTCCACCAGCCGCATCATCGCGGTTTCAAGCCGTCCGCTGACATAGGCGGCCGTCAGTCCGAACGCGGTCCCGATGATGAAGGCGAGCGCCGCGGAGCCAAGTCCCACGATCAGGCTTATCCGCAAACCATAGAGAATGGCCGACAGCATGTCCCGACCCTGGTCGTCGGACCCGAATAGGAACATGAAGCCTGCCGACGATTCTGTGCCGGGAGCCATACGCCCATCCATGATGTCCAACTGCATCAGGTCATAAGGATTCTGTGGGGACAGATATGGCGCAAAGACGGCCACGAGAACGATCAGGACAATCAGTATCAGTCCCAGCGCTGCCAAAGGCGCGCGCGCGAACTGCCTCATGAATTGCAGGCCTGTCCGAAATTTCGAGGAGTTCATAACCGCTTGCACATCACTCTCCCTGAAGCCGGATGCGTGGATCGAGCAGCCTGTAGGTAACATCCACGACGAGGTTGATGATGACGAACATGATAACCACGAGCATGAGGTAGGCGACGATGACGGGGCGATCGAGCGCGGCAATGCTGTCGATGATGATCTTGCCGACGCCCGGCCAGGCAAAGATGGTTTCGGTCACGACCGAAAACGCGATCGTCTGACCGATATCCAGACCCACTACGGTGACGACCGGGATCATCACGTTTTTAAGGACATGGACGCTGAGGATACGCCTCGGCGACAGGCCTTTTGCTCTGGCAAATCGCACATATTCGCTCGACATCGCCTCACGCACGCCCGCTTCGGTTAGACGCGTCACCATCGATATATTAAAAAGCGAGAGGCTGACGGCTGGCAACAACATGTGCCGCAGGCCATCCAGGGTCACGAAGGACCAGGGTATCCCGAAGACGATTTCGGTCGCCCCGCGCCCCGAGCTTGGAAGCCAGCCGAGTTGGACGCTGAAGATCATAATGAGCAGGATCGCGATCCAGAAAATCGGCAGGCTGAAGCCGAAGATCGAGCCGATCATGATAACGCCCGCGAAGGGGCTGTCAGGCTTCCAGCCCGCCGCAAGTCCAAGCGGCACGCCGACGATCAGCGACAGCAGGACAGCGGCGAAGGCGAGCTCAAGCGTTGCGGGCAAGCGAGACAGGATCAACTCGACCGCTGGCTCCTTATAGACATAGCTGACCCCGAGGTTGCCTTGGAGGAGGCCTTTCAGAAACAGGAAAAACTGCTCGTAAAGAGGCCGGTCGAGACCGAGATCCGCAATCAATCTCAGGCGATCGTCGTGGGTCGCCTCTGGCGGAAGCAAGGTTTCTATCGGGCTTCCGATCAGGTGAAGACCGACGAATACAATCAGGGCCATTGCCAGAGCGACCAGGATCGCTTGCAACAGGCGCTGGATAATCCACAGGGTCATGATACCCTCTTGTTATTGGTAAGATACCGACCACGCCTTTGGGGATGGTCTGGCGGGCGCACTATAACGGGCATTTGCTCAGACGACTTCGCCATCGATCGGCGGAAAAGAAGGCTGGTGCCTTGGCACCGGCCGCTCATCTCCGCGCTTTATTCGGAAATATCCTTGGCAAGCGTGCGCTCGTCGATGCGCGGGGCATAGGACAAACCCTTGCGCATCACCCAGGCATTGCTCTGCTGATAGAGCGGGATGATGGCTCCATCAGTGACCGCAACCTTTACGGCGTCGATAAGGGCCGTTTCACGCGCCTTGTCGTCGTAGATCGTCATTGCCCTGGAGACGAGGTCATCGAGACCCGGGTTGGAGTACCCGCTATCATTGGCCGCACCCAGCCCCCGCTTCGGATCGACGGTACCCAGAACGTTCACCAGCATGGAACTGGCGTCATAGGTCGCATTTCCAAGACCCAGAAGCTTCATGGAGAATTCTGACTTCCGCGATGAGAAGGTCGTCCAGGGAAGGGCTTCCACATTCGTCTTCACGCCAATTCTCGTCCACATCTGCGCAACAGCCTGAACCACCGCAGGTGCATTGGGATATCGATCATTCGGCACATGGACCGTCAGTTGGAAACCCTCTGGATACCCGGCATCGGCCAGGAGCTTCTTGGCCGCCACAGGATCGGGCTTCGGCGGCTGAATATCAGGCGTGTACGAGAACGCGCCCTTGGGGAGCCACTGGCCGGACGCCGTCGCAGTGCCTTCCATGATCTTGTCGACAATGCCTTCGCGATTGATCGCTTCAGACAGTGCATTGCGCACGCGCGGATCCGCCAGAGGATTTTTCTCCAGCGCCTCCCCCTTCGGCCCCTTCACATTGGCCTTCCATGCATCACCGGATGTCGATGGTGCAAGATAAATGACCCGCAGGCCCGGAGTGCTGACAAAGGAAAGGTTGGCGGTGGTTTCAAAGCGCGCGATATCGGTCGCAGCCGGCGCGTCAATAACATCGACATCACCTGACAGAGCGGCGGTCGTGCGGGCGCTCGCACTGGAAATCATGCGGTACGTCGCGTGATCCCATGCAACTTTCTTGCCCCACCAATCGGGATTGCGCTCAAGGCCGACCTCGATGCCTTGCTTGAATGTCGTGAAACGAAATGCGCCTGTCCCGATTGCTGCCTTGCCGGAGTTGTAATCGGCTGTGTCGGCGCCCTCGCCTGCATGGCGCGAAACGATGGCGATATTTGCGAGATCGCCCGGAAGCGTCGGTGCGGGTGCCTTCGTGATGACAATGACCGCATTGTCGCCGTCCGCTTCAACGCTCGCGATGTTACGCATGAATCCGCCGAAGCCTCCTGGGCTGTTTGGCACGCTTCCAGCGCGACCGAGCGTGAAAACAACATCGTCCGAGGTAAAGGGCTTGCCGTCGTGCCAATTCACGCCTTCGCGTAGCGTGAAGCGCCATTTGGTGTCGGAAACGGTCTCCCACTTTGTCGAGAGACCTTCGACCAGTTCGCCGCCTGCGGTGCGCTCCGTCAGCCGATCAAAAATTTGCATGGAAATCGAGTTATTCGGCGACGCATTGTAAAAGTGTGGATCGATGGACGTCACCGTCCCGCTGAGACCAATCGTCAAGTCCTTAGCAAGGACAGGGCTCGCGACAGCGCCCGCGATGCCGGCCAAAAGTATCATGCTCGTTTTCATATATCCGGTTCCCTTTGTTCAAGGCATACGTCTTTGCCCAATTTTTCCTCGATTATCGACGGCGCTTAGAATTTAACAAATGAATGTTTTTTGCGTTTGTTATTCGTGAGGAGAATAATGCCGCTCATTGGCGCGGAAACTACGTTCCATTAGAAGCTACCACCCCTCAGTTGAGGCATCGCCGGGAATGGCGTGGAGGCAGACCCTTGCTTCAATGTTAGCAGCGTGAGGCCGAGGCAGCAGCCTTCAATCATTCGCCATTCAAATCCCTCAGTGTCGCCGGAGGCATACCCGACTTCGCAACAACAGTCGAAATTATGCGTTCGCCTAACAGGGCTTTGCTTGGAACTGCTACCTGCAATGCTAGGAATGCAATGCCGGAGGCCTAGCCGGGTAGGAACCTAATACTCTGCCGGCATCGCATACACTTCGGCGGCTGGATCCGCGAGAAACGAGCGCACCGTGGGTGGCAGCTGGCGTGACGACAGCGGCAGGGGCCCGCAGCGCCCAAGAAGTTCGCGGAGGTCAGGCTCAGCGCCGACGTGGCGCCAGATAACACGTGAGGCATAGGGGAGGTTTTCCCTTCGCCAGGAGATCCCCATTGTCGTTCCACGCAAATAGACGCGCTGGTATTCATCGAATGGCAGGAGGATTGTCTGCGACAAAATGGAGTTCGGCCCGGTCACACGCTCCGTGATGAAGATCCGGTTACGATAGAAGGCCGCAAGCCCAACGTATTTGGAAAGCTGCTGGATTCCATTTCCGGGATCCCGCAGACGTTCCATTGACTTGACGTGCATCAACCCGCCTTGCTCTGTCAGCCTACTGCATGAGCATACGACCATTTCCGGCCAAGACGGCGAGCGGTGATAGGTCTGGAAGTAGCCGATGTGACGCCTGAGCGCGCGCAGGTTGCCTGGAAACGCGTTGAAAAGGTCGGAACCTTCGTAGGCGCCTACCACAGATTTGCTGAGGCGTTTGCGAAACAGTGTAGGGGTGAGGAAAAAATCGGCTGCTTCGACATCGAAATGGTTAGCAATGCGAGCCAGGTTATGGGCGGACGGTCTCGTCTGGCCGTTGATGTATCGATTGAATTGTTGCCGGTTGATATCGATTGCACGGCACAGATGCGAAATTGAACGCTGCGTTGCGCATGCAATCTTCAGGTTCTCGACCAGGTGAGGCATCGGTAGCTCCGTCTTGACCAAGCTAGCGTAAACTCGCTTAAAAGTGCGTCAAGTCGCGAAATTGCGCGAGTCTGTCTGGCGCTTAACGTCCCTCTTAACAAAACTGAACGAGGGAACTGTCATGACGCATCAAAAGGATCAATTTTCGCAGTTGAAAATCGGCCGCCGGCATTTCCTGGGGGGAGCCGCAGCACTTGGCGTATTGCCAGCCCTCACCTCCGGCCTCCTGATGCCGCTGGATGCCGGCGCGCAGGAAGCGAAGCGTGGCGGCCACCTGAAGCTCGGCCTCAAAGGCGGTGCGACCAGCGATACGCTTGACCCGGCGACCTATAGCGCTTCCGTCTTGTTCGTCATTGGCCGCCTCTGGGGCGACACGCTCCTCGAATCAGATCCCAAGACCGGCGCACCCCTGCCGTCGCTGGCAACGTCCTGGACGCCGTCAGCAGATGCATCCGTCTGG
Organism: Rhizobium sp. 01T437; assembly: GCF_056398505.1. Taxonomy (NCBI): domain Bacteria; kingdom Pseudomonadati; phylum Pseudomonadota; class Alphaproteobacteria; order Hyphomicrobiales; family Rhizobiaceae; genus Rhizobium; species Rhizobium sp. 01T437. The sequence goes on along the minus strand of NZ_JBFTPM010000030.1, from coordinate 1,569 downwards.
ACCTTCAAGATCAGGAACGATGTGCAATTTCACGACGGCAGCAAGATGACCGTCGCCGATATCGTCGCGACGCTGAAGCGGCACGCGGACAAGAACTCGCAGTCGGGCGCTCTTGGGCTCATGACCTCGATCACAGGCATTGATGAAAAGGCGGGTGATCTCGTCCTGACGCTGAGCGAAGGCAACGCGGATCTGCCGCTCCTTCTCACCGATTACCACCTGATCATCCAGCCGAAGGGCGGCGTCGACAAGCCGGCGGCGGCCATCGGTACCGGCCCTTACATTCTGAAGAGCTTTGAGCCCGGCGTGCGGGCAACCTTCGAGAAGAACCCGAAGGATTGGCGCGCCAATCGCGGCTTTGTCGACAGCGTCGAAATCCTCGTCATCAACGACAACACCGCCCGCATTGCAGCGCTTGCGTCCGGCCAGGTCCATTTCGTCAATAATGTCGACCCGAAAACCGTACCGATGCTGCAGCGGGCACCGACCGTCGAGATCGTCCGCAATGCTGGCAAGGGCTTCTACTGTTTCCTGATGCATTGCGACACAGCACCCTTCGACAATAACGACCTTCGCCTTGCCTTGAAATATGCCATCGATCGCCAGGCGATCCTCGACAAGGTTTTGGGCGGCTACGGAACGATCGGCAACGACTATCCGGTCAATTCCAACTATGCGCTTGCGCCGACCGATATCGAGCAGCGGCAATTTGATCCGGACAAGGCCGCCTTTCACTTCAAGAAATCGGGCCTTGACCGTCCGGTTCAGTTGCTGACCTCGGATGCTGCCTTTCCAGGCGCTGTGGATGCGGCGATCCTGTTTCAACAAAGTGCGCGCAAGGCGGGGATTGCGCTCGACGTCAAGCGCGAACCGGAAGACGGCTACTGGACCAACGTCTGGAACAAGCAGCCTTTCTGCGCGTCTTTCTGGGGCGGTCGGCCGACCCAGGATTCACGCTATTCCACTTCCTACCTTTCAACCGCGGAATGGAACGACACGCGTTTCAAGCGTCCGGACTTCGACAAGCTGGTGCTCCAGGCAAGGGCCGAACTCGACGAAACCAAGCGCAAGGTGCTTTATCGACAGCTGGCTCTGATGGTGCGAGATGATGGCGGCTTGATCCTGCCCGTCTTCAACGACTACATCATGGCCTCTTCGAAAACACTGAGGGGCTATGTCGACGATATCGGCAACGATATGTCCAACGGCTATATCGGCAGCCGTGTGTGGTTTAACGCCTAAACCTCTTCGGGATATGTCACCATGACCGAGCACAGCTTCACCACCATCGAAAATCAATGGATTACTTTGGGGGACGGGACGCGCCTTGCCGCGCGCATCTGGATGCCCGACGGTGCGTACGCCGATCCGGTGCCGGCCGTCTTCGAATTCCTGCCCTATCGCAAACGCGATGGAACGAGCCTGCGCGATGAGTCGACCTATCCGGTCTTTGCCGCCGCCGGCATTGCCGGGGTGCGTGTCGACATCCGCGGCTCGGGCGAATCCGAAGGCGTGATCGATGGCGAATATACCGAACTTGAGCTTGCCAATGCCTGCGAACTGATCGCC
>NZ_JBFTPM010000029.1:0-48026 GCF_056398505.1 Rhizobium sp. 01T437 | reverse complement strand
CTGCATATCAGCAAGGGATATGATGTGCTAGTGTCGGCCTTCCGGCGGTCGGCACCCGACAATGCCGCTCTCGTCATCGTCGGCGAGGGGCCGCATCGCGCCGCGCTGGAAAAGCTCGCCAAGGGCGACAGCCGCATCCATCTGCTCGGCCATTGCAACAATGTGGCGGGGTTCCTGCGCAATCTGGATCTTTTCGTTTCGCCGTCCCGCGAGGAATCGGCGGGGCTTGCGATCCTCGAAGCCATGCATGAGGGACTGCCGATCATCGCGACGGCGGCTGAAGGCCCGTCGGAATATCTGCGTGAGCATCCGGTGACGCTGGTCGCGCCCGGCTCCGTCGAGGGGCTCACCGAGGCGCTTGCCGATGTGCTGCGGGAACAGCCTGTTGTCCGCCTGTCGCGTGTAGGCTACGACTTGGCTCCTTTCTCTCGTTCGGCAGGTATTGCGAATGTTCTCGATTTCTATTCCCGGGTTGCCCGCGGAGCCGCAGTCCAGGCTGCGCCCGACATCGATCAGCCGCGGTTGATCTATGCGTCTGAAGCCCAAGAGTGATTTCTGGCAGGTGGGCATCGTGCCCGCATCCGCTGAGGCGCTGCTCGATGCCGAGACTTTGGCGGATTGTTCCGATCGAATTACATGGCTGCCCGATCCGGGACCGTGGCGATATCTCGCCGATCCCTTCGCCGTGAAGAAGGGCGACAGCCTGCACGTCTTCGTGGAAGCCTATGACTACCACACCAAGCATGGCTTCATCGAGCGCCATGAACTGGTGGGGCCGGACCTGCAATGGCGCGGCAGGGCGGTGGTTCTCACCAAGCCTTTTCATCTCTCCTATCCCTTCCTGATCGAGCAGGATGGCGAGGTGCTGATGATGCCGGAAAGCCATAAGGCCGGGGAGGTCGCGCTGTACCGCGCCCGCTCGTTCCCCGATGGCTGGGTGCGGGAAACGGTGCTCCTGGCCGACTTGCCCGCTGCCGAGGCCTGCCTGATCGAGCATCAGGGCAAGTGGTGGATGTTTTACACGCTTGTCGGCGCCGGCGCGCGTGACCAGCGCGAGCTGCATATCGCCTTTGCTGATCGCCTGACCGGCCCGTGGAAGACCCATCCGCAAAATCCGGTTCTGGTGGATCGCTCCGGCGCCCGGCCGGGCGGCACGCCCTTTATCGGCGCTGACGGGCAGGTCATCCTGCCGGTTCAGGACTGCAGCGTCAGCTATGGCGGCGGCCTGCGCTTCCTGCGCTTCAGCCTGCTCAGCGAAACGCATGTGACCTGCGCGCATCTGCCGGCCCAATTGACGGGCGGTCTCGCCACTGCCGATTACCCCGATGGCCTGCACACATTTTCTGCCTGCGGAGAGCTGACGCTGATCGATGTGAAGCGTATCGACAGATCCTTCGGCCGCCATATCGTCAACCTGAAACGCAAGCTGCTGCCGAAGCCCGCCTTGTCCGCATTGGGGTGATATCGGCCGTTTTGCCCTCGCAATCTGCGCCGACACGGGTGAAACTGGACCCCAGCGGATTCGATGCGGAGGAACGGTCGGGATGCCTTGCCGGCGAGGGCGACAATGGTCTGGAGATGAGCGATGACGAAGCCGATGCTGTCGTTGCAGCTCTATTCGATGCGCGGGCTTGGAGATCTCGGCACGCAGCTCGACAAGGCGGCGAGCGCCGGCTTTGGCGCCGTCGAGCCGCTCGAAGGGCATTTGCGTGACGCGAATAACCTTCAGGCCGGGCTTGTCAGGAACGGGCTGACGGCACCATCCGCTCATGTCGGGCTGGAGGCGCTGCGCAGCGAACGGCAGCGCTTTGTCGATGCCTGCCAGCAATGCGGCATCGGGCAGCTCTTCGTTCCGCATCCGGCACCGTCTGCGATGAAGGAAACGAAGGCGGCATGGCAGCGGATCGGCCATGAGCTGGGCGCGCTTGCGGAGCAGATGAAGGAAGCGGGCATCGTGCTCGGCTATCACAACAAGATGGCAGGCTTCGACCGTACCATTGGCGGGCGCTACGGGTTCGAGCTGATGTTCGATGCGGCCAAGGGCAGCCCGCTCACCTGGCAGGCGGATATTGCGTGGCTGGCGCGCGCCCAGCCGAATGCGGTCGAATGGATCAGGCGCTATGCCAGCGTGCTGGTCTCGGTGCATGTGAAGGATCAGGCGCCCGAGAATGTCGGTCCGGAGGAAGGCGGCTGGGCCAATGTCGGCTCCGGCGTGCTCGTCTGGCCGTCGCTGTGGCAGGCGGCTGTCGCAAGCGGCGCGCGGCTCTTCGTCGTCGAGCACGACAATCCGCGGCTGCCCTTCGAATTTGCGGCACGCAGCTATGCCTATCTCAGCCGGTTTGTGACGTAGAACACCGGCCTTTGCTTGCCGCTGATCGCTGGAAATGTGGGGAGAGATGCGGCCGGGAACAATCATCATCCCTGCTATGCCTTTAGATATGGCGCAGGGGGGACTTGCGGCAAGACCCTAGAGAGGGCGTAGAACGCTCAACCTGATCTACAGCATCGGGAGATGAGCATGCGTGTATTGCTATCCACATACGGATCACGGGGAGATGTGCAGCCATTGGCGGCGCTGGCGGTCGCCTTGCAGACAATAGGCGCCGAGGCGGTGGTCTGCGCGCCGTCGGATGCGGAGTTTGCCGGGCTGCTTGATCGGCTCGGCGTGCCGCTGGCGCCGGCCAATGCGCCCGTGCGGCAATGGGTGAGCGAGGTGATGAAGACTGCAGAGCGCAACACGCGGGAACGTTCGGCCGATGGCATTTCGGAGCGGGCGGCCGGGATATTGGGGGGACAGTTCGAGGCGCTCTCGGCAGCTGCGGAAGGGTGCGATCTCATCGTCGCAGCGGGGCTGTTTCCCGCGATGGCAGCGGCACAGCTGGTGGCCGAGCGGGCCGGCATCGGCTATTTCGGGGCAACATTCTGCCCGATCTTCCTGCCGTCGCATCATCACAAGCCGCATGAATTCAAGGGCCGGCCGCATCCGCCCGGCGTGACCGACAACCGGGTTCTCTGGGACTATGATATCGAAACGAAGAATGTAATCTTTGGCGGCGCCTATAATCGGCTGCGCGTATCGATGGGCATGGCGCCGCTGGACAATGTGCGCGATCCCGTTCTGACCCGCCGGCCGTTGCTTGCGGCCGATCCGGTCATCGGGCCGCTGCTTGCGACGGATCTGATCGACGCGGTGCAGACGGGCGCCTGGATGCTCGATGACGACAGGCCGCTGCCGGCGGCGCTGGAGGCTTTTCTCGATGCAGGTGCACCGCCCGTCTATGTCGGCTTCGGCAGCATGCCGATGCATGCGCTGAAGGATGCCGCCGGCGTGATCCTTGCGGCGATCCGCGCTCAGGGGCGGCGTGCGGTGCTGTCGCGCGGCTGGGCCGGGCTGGTGCCTGATGAGGACGCAAGCGACTGCTTCGTCATCGACGAGGCCAATCATCAGGCGCTCTTTCCGCGAGTTGCGGCGATCGTTCATCATGGCGGAGCAGGGACGACGGCAGCGGCAAGCCGGGCGGGCGTGCCACAGGTGGTCGTGGCGCAGATTGCCGACCAGCCCTATTGGGCGGGCCGCGTTGCAGCGCTCGGCATCGGCGTGGCACATGAGGGGACGATACCGACGCCTGAGACCTTCTCCACCGCGCTTTCGGCGGCGTTGCAGCCTGATATGCGCCAGCGCGCTGCGGCCGTCGCCCCCACGATCCGAAGCGATGGGGCGATGGTGGCAGCAAGGCTGCTGCTTGCATCGGCTAGCACATAAGCGGGAGGAAACACGGTCAATCGCGCGGCAGCCTGCCGAGCAGCAGCTGGTTTCCCGTGTGGTTGCCGCAACCGATGCATTTCAGGCGAGGGCCGATCCTCGCCAGCGATATGTCCTTGCCGTAGCGGTAGGCGAGCATGCGCCGGTCGATCCTCGTCTCGTGCTGGCAGGCCGGGCAGCGGGCGTGGAGGACATACCATTGCGGCAGGGTGGCGAGCGTCTCCCTGTCGGTTGCGACCTCCTCATGGCTGGCGACGAGATCGATGCTGCGGCGGTGTTTCATGTCCGGTCAAAGGAGGACCTGTCGAAGGTGGGCCGCCAGCCGCGGGTCATGCCCCGGCTCATGGCGCCTTCGGCAAGCGCAAGCTGTTCGCGCAGGTGGCGGCAGTCTTGCAGAAGCGTAGCGATGGCAGCCTTGGCATCCTCGTCGTGCCAGGAGAGCACGGCCTCGACCTCCCAGCTCAAATCTTCGTTTCCGATCACATCACCATCGGTTTTTGGGGCCAATTGCGGACGCATGTTCTCATTCTCCTTGCAGAGCATTTCAGTTCAGGATTGTCGGGATGGCGACCGCAGCGCCAGGAATGTTCTTATTATGTTCTCATTCTGGCGGGAGTCAAGGGCTGTGGTCAGGCTGAGCGCGGAGAAGAGAATTGGATCGGGCGCGGTTTGCGGACATCACGTGATTGGGGCAGGATAGGCTCATCGAAACAGGCAGGGATGAAACGGTGCGCTGATGCTGATCGGCTCATGTCATTGCGGCAAGGCGGGCTGGACGCTGGAAGGCGATCCCGGCTCGATTACGGCGTGCAACTGCACGCTCTGCCGGCGCTATGGGGCGCTCTGGGCCTATGATTACGAGGGCGAGCGGATCAGCATGAACGGCGAGACCGGCTCCTATACGCGGACCGGCCGGGAGACGTCGTCGCTGGAAATATTGTTCTGCCCGACTTGCGCCTGCGTGCTTAGCTGGCGCGGCTTGAAGCTCAACAGGGATGGGCGCCGGCGCATGGCGGTCAATTTGCGGCTGGCGCCGCCGGATCTCGTTTCCGATCTGCCGATCGATCATTTCGACGGGCTGGAAACGTTTGACGACCTTCCGTCCAAGGGACGGTGCGTGCGCGATCTCTGGTTCTGACGGACGCAAAACCGCTGCACAATTTTGTTGGAATTGCGCTAGACCAGTCCGTGACCTCCGATAAGGATCGCCGCGCACAGGATTAAAATCGCCGCGACCGCATGGAACCGGGAAAACCCATGTCCTTCATGCGTTGGAGCCTCTGCACCATAGCCGAGGCTGCGATGGTCTTCTTCGAAGTTTGACAATAAATCGCGCATTTCATGCCCCCTAAGTATCTGGCCCAAACATCTGTCAGGCCAAGGGAATCAGCATGCGCTCGTTCTGATGATTTGGGCAGATCGCCAAAGGTTCAATCACCTTCCGGTGGATACCTCATCACCCAGCGGAAACGGCCGGTGAAACCGGCCGTCTCGAGATATGCGGGGCGCGCGCCCGTCATACGAGCAGGGAGCTGTTTACCAGGACGTCGGTATTGTCGAAGAACGTCTTGTTCACACCGATGAAAGCAATGTCCTGCGCAGCATGGGTCGTGCCGGCGCCATCGGCGTCGTAGGACAGAACACCGGTCGCGGAATTGTAGATCAGCTCAGGCCCACCCTTGGTGCCGCCGGCGCCCCACTTGTTGACGATTTCGAAAGAGGCGGCATCCACCACGCCATTATTGTCCAGATCGAGGCCGGTAAACGCCGGGCCGAGCTGGATCTTGTCGTCTGCATCGAAGTCCCAGACGAAGTCCTTGTTGGCCGTGCCCATTTCATCGAAATGGAAAGTGTCGGCGCCGCCCTTGCCGTTGAGGCTGTCGTTGCCGGCACCACCGGCGATGAGATTGCTGCCGGCATTACCGGTGATCATGTTGGCAAGGTCGTTGCCTGTCGCGTTGATATCCGCCGTGCCGTTCAGGCGAAGGTTTTCGACAGGCCCCTGGTCACGCAGATCCACGCTGACCGTCGTCCAGATCGTGTCCACGCCGCCATCGGGAACGGTGAGCAGCGGCCCTGAATAGATCGCGACGCGATCACCCGTATCATCGAATATGTAGGTGTCGTTGCCCATCGTTTCGAAAAAGATGTCGGCCCCGCCCTTGCCATCCAGCTTGTCGTCGCCCGCATTGCCGATCATTCGGTCAGCGAAATTTGAACCGATGACCGAGACATGTTCGACGTCCGGCTGGATGAAGAACTGGCCTGCATAACCGCCGTCCGCGTGAGTCAGGGCCAGGATGGATGTGTAGGTGCCCGGACCGATATTCGTGAAATCGACGTCGAGAGCTCCCATCGGCTGAAAGTTCAGGTAGGCGGAATCCGTTCCTGCGTCGCCGAAAAACGTGACGTCGATCTGGCCGAGAAAGTCATGGGGAGGCGCAAAGATCAGCGTGTCGTTACCCGATCCACCGAGAATATCGCTTGATGTTTCCAAAAGGTCCGGCAGGTCGAAAGTCGACGTCGCGATGCGAAAGGTGTCGTTGCCTCCGCGGCCTGAGTAAAAATCGCTGTTCTCAAAGATAATTCCCGCCTCTGGAATTATTATAAGAGTAGAGCTCCTCGTCCGAAACACATCATCTCCGGCTGTGCCGTCATAGCTGCCCATGCGTCTTCCTCCGTTTGCTGTGTTATCAGGATATTCTTGAATGCTTCTTGCTGGAGCAAGTGAAACTACCATGACGGTCACTCGCCCCTCGGTAGTCTGCATCCTATCATTTGACGAGGCGAATAGCTACCTTGGGTTGATGTGATTGAGGGGCAGTTTTCAAATGGAGGGCAAACCATGCAAATCGGTGAAGCCATGACCGGCGACGTTCGTGTGGCAAACCTCTAACAATCGATCCTCGATACCCGCCGCCATCGAGGATGTCGAAAGTGTGCTGGTTGACGCATGCGCGCTCATGGGGCCGAAGACGCTGCAGGCTCGTGGAGCGGCAAGTATAATTCTTTCGACGTCACCAGTTTTATCCATTCGGGCTATTTTTCCACCTTTTTTGCTAGGTGGGTGACAATAGTAAATCGACTAACTTTGCGATAATCGTAAAATAGTGAAGTTATTCTGCGCAGGCTGCGTAGCTTAATTTTGAAATTCTGGCTTTATAAAAAACTGATCCCGAAGGGAAACGATGAGGATTTACTCTTTTATCATTGCATTTCAGCTCGGCGTGCTGATGTGGGTTGGCGCCTACTATAGCGCCCGGGGATTCTATCTCACGCTGAATGCTTCGCACTCCTTTCATGTTTCCTTGGCTTCACCTGACATCAGGGTGATCCATACTGACGCCCGATGACGACGAATCCACCTGATGTGATGGTCTTGATAGCTCCCGCGACAAACCTAGAAAACGAAAACAACGCCCCCGTGAGAACGCTGCACTCCCTCCTGATCGTCTACCTTGGCCCGCCGCTGATGGCGGCCGTGCTTCTTCTGTTCATCGTCTCCTGGTTCGGTGACGGGCAGTCCGACGCACGGCCGGATGCAGCGAGCGGCGTGCGAAAAGGTGGCAGGCTCGGCAGCCAGAGCGAGATGTTTCGGTGATCGGGGAGGTATTATGCCACCATCATCAGTGGGAAAAATGAGAAGGGCCGCCAAGTGGGGCCCGGAGACCCTTCTCCGGCTGGTAGGTGCAGCATCCAGCGGGGGCAAAATACAAGCAGCGGCTGTTTCCGATAGTGACTGCGGTCACAACATGGCAATATTTTCTAGCGGAAGATGAACTAACCAGCTCTGCGTGCATTGCGGGCGCCGTCTCTACCCTGATGCTAGTCGACGAAGATATGGTTCTACACATGCGTATGATAGAGAAAATCGTCTCCTGATCTATCTTCCTTCCGGCAGGCGCGGACTTCCACAACCACAGGAGAACCAGATGTCGGGATGTAAGCATGTTGCAGCCGTTCGATCCGTAGAGCCCAGGACGCTTGGCTGCGAGGAATGCCTGGAGGACGGGCAGGAATGGGTCCATCTTCGGCTTTGCCGGGAATGCGGCCATGTCGGATGCTGCGATCAGTCCATCGGAAAGCATGCGACGGCGCATTTCCATGCCACGGGACATCCCATCATTGAAGGGTACGATCCGCCCGAGGGCTGGGGCTGGTGCTATCTCGACGAGACGATGGTGGAATTGCCGGATCAGATGCCGCAGCGCGGCCCGATCCCGCGCTATTATTATTGAGCGTGCCGACATGAGCTCCGAGAGCCTCGAAACCCGCCGTCACCAGATGTTTCCGGTGCTGAGTGCCGCACAAGTTCAAATGGCGACACGCTTTGCCAGCAGTGGACCGCATTCCTTTGCCTCTGGCGAGGTCGTGTCCCAGATCGGTGACAGGCATTCGCCCGCATGGCTGATCCTCTCCGGCCGCCTCGATGTCTTCAGGCACGACGGGCTGTCGATGCCGGAAGCCCTGATCACGAGCCATGGCACAGGGCAGTTTTCGGGAGAGGTCAGTCAGCTCTCCGGACGGCCCGTGCTTGCAGGCGGACGTGCCGGGCCGGAAGGATGTGTGGCGCTGGCATTCGATGCCGCGCATCTGAAGGCACTCATCATAGGATCGGCCGATATCGGTGAGATCATCATGCGCGCCTATATCCTGCGGCGCGTGGAACTGATCAATTTCGGCGGCGCCGGCTCGGTTCTGATCGGCAATCCCGGAGAGCCCAATCTGGTTCGCCTGCAGGGCTTTCTGACCCGAAGCGGCTACCCTCATGTCGTGCTCGATGCGGCGTCGGACCACGAAGGCCGGGGCCTGGTGGAGAGGCTCGGGATCCTGGCGAGCGAATTGCCGCTCATGGTCTGCCCCAACGGAACGGTACTCAGGCATCCGACAGACGCTGAAGCTGCCTGCTGCCTCGGCATCACGCCGGAGCTCGATCCGGCAATCGTCTACGATGTGGCAATCGTCGGAGCAGGTCCGTCGGGTCTGGCGGCTGCGGTCTACGCGGCATCGGAGGGGCTCAGCGTCATCGTCATCGACGCACGTTCGATCGGCGGACAGGCCGGCAGTTCCTCCCGTATCGAAAACTATCTCGGCTTTCCGACCGGAATTTCAGGCCAGGCGCTCGCGGGCCGCGCCTTCAATCAGGCGCTCAAATTCGGGGCGGAGATCGCCTTGCCGCTCGATGTCGACGAACTGATTCCGGCCCCGGCCGGCAAACGCAGAACAGACCCCATGGTATTGCGGATTGGCGGAGACAGGACGGTCAAGGCGCGAACCGTCGTCATCGCCTCAGGCGCCAGGTACCGCAGGCCTGATATTCCCGACATAGCGCGCTTCGAGGGCGCCGGCATTTCCTATTGGGCATCCGCAATCGAAGCGAAATTGTGCGAAAACGACGATATTGCCCTGGTTGGCGGCGGCAATTCGGCTGGCCAGGCGATCGCATTCCTGGCGCCGCGGGTCCGGCGTCTCCACCTGGTGATCCGCCGAAGCCTGACCGAAACCATGTCCACTTATCTGATCGATCGCATTGCGGCACTGCCGAACGTGGAGATGCATCTCGGATGCGAGCTGACAGCGCTGTCGGAAGATCTGCATGGTCGCCTGGCGGCAACCATTAGGGATATCAGGGCGCAGTCCGGGAAGAACTACAATCTTCGCCGCGTCTTCATGTTCATCGGCGCCGACCCGAATACCGACTGGATCAAGTGCCGCATCAAGACGGATGACAGGGGCTTCATCAGGACCGGTACGACCTTCAGCCCTGATGTCGAAGAGGAACTGGGAAGGCGCTCCCTGCAACTGGAAACCAGCCTGCCGAACGTTTTTGCGATCGGCGATGTCCGGGCCGGATCGACGAAGCGGGTTGCCGCAGCCGTCGGTGAGGGTGCTGCCGTCGTCAGTGATATTCACGCGGCGCTGAGACAGGCCGCGCTCATGAAATGATCTGCTGCCCGGGCGGCACAATTGCAGACAGCGGCCGGCGGGGAGAACGCCAATCCTTGCCCTGAACCAGGGTCCAGAAGCTCTCGGCAATGTCAGTCATGCGTGCCCGTGGTTTGATCAGCACGATCTTGACGTCGACTGCCCAGTCCGCCGATCCGGCTGAGGTCAGTCTTCCATCCGGTCCCATCTCGTCGGCTGCCAGGCTCTCCGGTATCCAGGCGACGCCTTTTCCTTCGATGGCGAGCGCCTTGAGCGTCATGGCCAGATGGGAGGTGAAGACTGTCGAGAGGTGCAGGTGATGTGTGTGGGCGGAGAGGGCGGACGAGAGGATGCGGCCCATCCCTGATGTTTCTTCGAAGGCGAGATGCGGGATTGTGCGATCGGCGGTCTGCGAAAGGCTGTGGAGCGGGTGGCCGTGCTTGTCTCTCCCGCTGACGGGGATCAGGCGGTCGGTCGCAAGCTCCACATGCCTGTAGGCATTCCTGTCGAGACGGATCCTGCTGTTCTGGTGGTCGTGGCAGAGCAGGAATTGGGCGCGGCCTTCCGTCATGATCCGCTCGCACTCGTTCATATTGTCCGAGAGGAGGCGGATCGGCATCGTCGATGCCTCGTGGCCAAGGGCCTGAATCCAGCCGGGGAAGAAGATGAAGGAGAGGGCGTGGGTGGCGGCGAAGGTGACGGTCGAGGTCGCCGCACGCATCTGCTCGAGATCACTGATAACGCGCTCCAGCCGTGCGGCAATATCGTTTGCCGCCTCCAGCATGGCTTCGCCCGCAGGGGTCAGCTTCAACCTGTGCGTCGAGCGATCGACGAGCTCGGAGCCGCACCAGTCCTCGAGGGATTTGATGCGGCGCCCGAAAGCCGGCTGCGTGATGTGGCGCTTCTCTGCCGCTCTCGAAAAATTCAGCGTTTCGGCAAGAGCCTGGAGATCGGCGAGCCAGGCGGTTTCCACGATGATTTATCCGTTTTCTGATGCCTAGGGAGCATTGAGAGAACGGCATCGTTCTGACGATTTCAAGCCAATTTATGGATACTTCGAGAAATTTACAGTGCCGATTCGGCATTAAAGGAACCCGGATCGGCATTGGATGGTGAGGGCGGATTCGCCTAAATTGTTCCTATGCGAGGGTAGCGGCCCTCAGATCCGGACTGGGAGACAGCCATGCGTATCATCGATGTCCGCGAAGTGACGAAGCCGATCGCTTCGCCGATCCGCAACGCCTATATCGATTTCAGCAAGATGACGGCGAGCCTGGTGGCCGTCGTCACCGATGTGGTGAGAGACGGGCGGCGCGTGGTTGGCTACGGCTTCAACTCCAATGGCCGTTATGGCCAGGGCGGCCTTATCCGCGAGCGCTTCAGGGATCGTATTCTGGAAGCGGCGCCGGAAAGCCTCGTGAACGATGCCGGCACCAATCTCGATCCGCACAGGATCTGGGCGGCGATGATGAAAAACGAAAAGCCTGGCGGCCACGGCGAGCGCTCGGTCGCAGTCGGCACGATCGACATGGCGGTGTGGGATGCCGTTGCCAAGATCGAGGGCAAGCCGCTCTTCCGGCTGCTGGCTGACATGAAGGGCAGGGAGGCTGACCCGAAGGTCTTCGTCTATGCGGCCGGCGGGTACTACTATCCCGGCAAGGATAACAGTGCCTTGCGCAAGGAGATGCGCGGCTATCTCGACCGCGGCTACACCGTGGTCAAGATGAAGATCGGTGGTGCTTCGATCGAGGAAGACCGTGGCCGCATCGAATCCGTTCTCGAAGAGATCGGCTCGCAGGCGCAGCTTGCCGTCGATGCGAACGGCCGCTTCGATCTGGAGACCGGCATCGCCTATGCCAAGATGCTGCGCGACTATCCGCTCTTCTGGTACGAGGAAATCGGCGACCCGCTCGATTATGCGCTGCAGGCGGCCATCTCCGAATTCTACGATGCGCCGATGGCGACCGGCGAGAACCTGTTCTCGCATCAGGACGCCCGCAACCTGCTGCGCTATGGCGGCATGCGTGCGGACCGCGATTACCTGCAGTTCGATTGCGCGCTGTCCTACGGGCTTGTCGAATATCTGCGCACACTCGACGTGCTGCGCCAATTCGGCTGGTCGCCCTCGCGCTGCATTCCGCATGGCGGCCACCAGATGTCGCTCAATATCGCGGCTGGTCTCGGCCTTGGCGGCAATGAGAGCTATCCCGATCTCTTCCAGCCCTATGGTGGATTCCCTGACGGGGTAAGGGTTATCGACGGCCACATCACCATGCCGGAACTGCCCGGCATCGGCTTCGAGGGCAAGTCAGACCTCATCAAGGTCATGCGGGAACTGGCGGAGTAAGGGCGAAGAGCTTGCGATCGTGTGACCAGCTTTATCAGCAAGACCTAAGTTTCAAGCTGCATGGCTCCCGGATGTTTAACAGCCGAATTTCTGCGCGAGGGCGCGGCTGGCGCCACGCCCCCGGGAAATGTCAGGCGTCGATCGCGGCCGCGGCACTGGCGATAAAGTCTGCGACCGCTTCGGGCTGCGACAGCATGGGGACGTGGCCGCTTTGCAGGACAAGCGTCTCGCCCTTCATGTGCGCGGCGGAATCGCGTTCCACGGCTGGCGGTATGGTTTCGTCTTTGGCCGCAACGAGGTACCAAGACGGCTTGGAACGCCATGCAGCCCTGCTGATCTTGGCGCCAAAGCAAGCGACGGCGAGCGGGCCCTGGGTGGCATAAACGATATCGGCTTCGGCTGCCGGCAGGTCCTGAACGAAGTGCTTGCGAACACCATCATGCGTCAGCGCCACATAGCCTTCGCCGTAAGGCTTGATCTCGGCGGCGCCGGGAGCGGGTTCATAGTCCTTCCACCAGTCATTGAAGGACTGGCCAGTGTCGGGTGCGCCGGCTGCGACATAGACGAGGCCCTTGACCTGGGGATGATTGCCCGCCTCGGTAATGACGGCGCCGCCCCAGGAATGGCCGACGAGCAGAACGGGACCCTCCTGCATTTCAATTACTCGATGGGCTGCCTTCACATCATCCGCAAGCGAGCTGAGCGGATTTTGAACTGCGATTGCCTTCAGCCCGCGCGCTGCAAGCAAAGGGATGACTTTCGCCCAGCAGGAGCCGTCGGCGAAAGCACCATGCACGAGAACGACTGTCTTTATGGTCATGACATTCTTCCTTCCTGTGAGTTTCTGGCCTCTGAGTTTCTGGGGGCAATCTTCTGGTTCAGTCTTCTGGTTCAGTCTGGGGAATGGATAGACGCGCCGTGCGATATGCATGAGACGAATGCAGGCATCGGATGATCTTGTCGCCAACGTTTGCACGGCATGCCGGTAGCGACAGCAACGGATATTGCTCAGCCGATGCCATAAGCAATAGGGGATGCAGAGACGCGATTGGCGGCCTGCCTGTCTGCGATAGCTCTAGCGGCTATGAAAGTCCAACACACATCACCCCAATTCCAGGTGACGGGCTTCATGGCGTTTTTCGCCGAAGATCACAGGCGCTGTAACGTAGAATTGTTGCGCGGTCGCCGGAGCGTGCAGAGACAAAAGGAAGATTGTTCGTATAGTGTGACGCGATTTTCTTTGCTGTTTTATTTTCTTATTTTATAAAAGTCTCTAATTTCGATATATAATATTTATTTTATGGGAATAATTGAAGAACGTGCTATGATTTGTTTTTTCTATGTATGAATTTGACTTTCGGCCGGCACCCATCGAACAGGCGGGGAACCTGCTGCAGAAGCGCGGATCATAACGTTCGTGCCGTCGACCTCCCAGGGGGCAATGGCCGCAAAGAACAGCGTCTCGGCCAGGCGCGGATAACGAAAATGATTGGCGAGATAGATATGCAATCGGCACGATATGGAAAAAAGGATCTGAGGTTCGCAAGGCTCCACGCCGTGAAGGCGGAGCAACGCATCACAGGCCAGGAAATCGTCGTTAAAAGGCTGCGGCTGACGGGGAGGCCGCTGGATGTCGAAAATGCGCTGTTGGGCAGGCTCTACGATCGCAAGAGACGCGTTATCTACCACTTGAAGCGTATCGAAGATTTCCTCGATGTGACATCGCAATCCGTAGTGACATCGTAATCTGGGATCAATGCCGGCGGCTGATCGGCCATATTGTCGTGGTCCGGTGCCGGCCGGTGCATTTGACGGGAGAATATCATGTCGGCCGGCACTGTTGCTGAAATCTCCGACGAGGCAATCGGTTCCGGCGCGAACAGGTACCTCGGCAAACCTTTCGAGCTCTTAACCGAGCGCGAACGGGCAGTCTTCCGGCGACTGATCTCTCGGCACGCGATTGCCCATGATTCCAATCAGTCCTTCGATGCAAAGCTGACACCGTCGCAGCGGCTGGCCGACAAGGTGGCGGAATTCGGCGGTTCGTGGACCTTCATCATCCTCTTCGGGATCGCCCTTGCAGTATGGGTCGCCGGCAATCTGCTGGCCGCAACGCGCGCCTTCGATCCCTATCCCTTCATATTCCTCAATCTCATCCTCTCCATGCTGGCAGCCGTGCAGGCGCCGGTCATCATGATGAGCCAGAATAGGCATGCCGCCAAAGACCGGGTCGATGCTGCGCACGACTACGAGGTCAATCTGAAGGCTGAGATCGAAATCATGGCGCTGCATGACAAGCTCGACGAGCTCAGAAATACCGATCTGAAATCGCTCGTCGCCCAGCAGCAGGAGCAGATCGCGCTTCTGGCGAAATTGATGCTCGGCCCGCCGGGTCAGCAACGGCAGGACCTTTAAAGTACCGGAGGCTAGCATGCAGCTGCGAGAAATGACCGATAATGCCTGCATCGAGTTTCTGGCGAGCCACATGTTTGGCCATCTCGGGTGCAGCGGTGAGCAATATCCCTATATCGTTCCCATTCACTACGCCTATGAAGGACGCCAGCTGTTCATGTTTTCCATGCCCGGCCTGAAGATCGACCGGCTTCGGGCAAACCCCCTGGCCAGTTTCCACGCCGAAGAGCTCGGCCAGGACAGAAAGTGGAAAAGCGTCCTCGTTCACGGTCGTTTCGAGGAGCTGACGGATACGCCCGCGCGCCGAGATGAACGCATCCATGCATGGTCGCTTCTGGAAAAGCGTGCCTTCTGGTGGGAGCCCGGATCTTTCAATTTCGGCGCCGATACGGATGAGCCGCTGGACGCGCCGATCTTCTTCAGCCTTTCGATCGAGGTGCTTTCGGGACGGGAGACGATCTGACGGTCCCGCACTGCATGTTTCGCCTGCGGGCCGGAGACGCCCCGGCAGCCAAGCCGGATCGATAACTCATCAGCCATCAACATCTGACAAGACGAACAGCGGTTCGGGCCGAACGCGCAGATGCGATTGACGGAGCGCAAAATTGCGGTTAGCTCTTACGCCCATGAAAATCGCAATGGTTCTCGTCGTGGTGATATCGCGCATGGGCAGGACGGTGTAACCGTCCGGCATTAGCCACCCATGCGCCGAACACAAGGTCCCTGACGGGGCCTTTTTTTATGCCCCGTCGCACCCCAATCACCCCATCAACGACGGAACAATTGCTATGACCGGCGATAAGGCTAGCTTTACCCAAAATTCTCCCGAGACTTCCGCGAATACTCCATCCGGTCGCCTGATGAACGGCGGCGAAATAGTTCTGCAAGCCCTGCGCGACAATGGCGTCGAGCACATCTTCGGCTATCCGGGCGCTGCCGTGCTGCCGATCTATGACGAGATCTTTCAGCAGGACGAGATCAGGCATCTGCTCGTGCGCCACGAGCAGGGGGCGGGCCATGCCGCTGAAGGCTATGCGCGCTCGACCGGCAAGGTCGGCGTCATGCTGGTGACCTCCGGACCCGGCGTCACCAATGCTGTCACGGCGCTGCAGGATGCGCTGATGGATTCCATTCCGCTCGTCTGCCTGACTGGGCAGGTGCCGACCAACCTGATCGGCACGGACGCGTTTCAGGAATGCGATACGGTTGGCATCACGCGGCCCTGCACCAAGCATAATTTCCTCGTCGATCACATCGATGATCTGGCGAAGACGATCCATCTCGCCTTCAGGATCGCGACATCGGGCCGGCCGGGGCCGGTTCTGGTCGATATGCCGAAGGACGTGCTGTTTGCGAGCGGGCTTTATGTCGGCCCGGAGGAGATATCGGCGCCGGCGCGTTATCAGGCGCAGGCGGGCGGTCATCGCGAGGCGATTGCGGCGGCGGTTGCGATGATGGCGCGGGCTGAGCGGCCGGTGCTCTATACGGGCGGCGGCATCATCAATTCTGGGCCGGAAGCATCGCGGCTCTTGCGGGAGCTGGTGGAACTGACGGGCTTTCCCATTACCTCGACGCTGATGGGGCTTGGCGCCTATCCCGCGTCTGGGCCGAACTGGCTGAAGATGCCGGGTATGCATGGCTCCTATGAGGCCAATATGGCGATGCATGATTGCGATCTGATGATTGCTGTCGGCGCGCGCTTCGACGATCGCGTCACCTCGCGCGTCGACAAGTTCTCGCCCGGTTCGAAGAAGATCCATATCGATATCGATCCATCCTCGATCAACAAGAATGTATCAGTCGATATCGGGATCTCGGGCGATGCGGCCGCCGTACTTTCGGAGATGATTGAAGCCTGGCGGGCGCTTCCCGAAGCGCCTGAGCGACGGCGGCTCGCGGGCTGGTGGGCCGAGATCGAAGAGTGGCGGGCGCGAAACTCCTTCGCCTATGAGAGGCGCCAGGACGAGATCATGCCGCAATATGCGCTGGAGCGGCTGTATGCGCTGACCACCGATCTCGACCCGATCGTGACGACCGATGTCGGCCAACATCAGATGTGGGCGGCACAACTCTTCGGCATCGAGGCGCCGAACCGATGGCTCACCTCGGGCGGGCTCGGCACGATGGGATACGGGTTGCCGGCGGCGATCGGGGCGCAGATTGCCCATCCCGGGCGGCTGGTTCTCGGCATTGTCGGCGATGGTTCGGTGCAGATGACGCTGAAGGAGCTTTCGGCGGCTATGCAGCATCAGGCGCCGGTCAAGATCTTCATCTTGAACAATGCGCAGCTCGGCATGATCCGGCAATGGCAGCAGATCCTGCATGGCAATCGCCGGGATCGATCCTACTCCGCTTCGCTGCCGGATTTCGTCAAGCTGGCGGAAGCCTATGGCGCGGTAGGCTTGCGCTGCGAGAGGCCGGATGAGCTGGATGCGAAGATCGGGGAGATGATCGCCATCAACCGTCCTGTCCTGTTCGACTGCCGGGTGGCGGCGCTCGAGAATGTCTATCCGATGGTTCGCAGCGGCCGGCCGCACAATGACATGCTGTTCGGCGAGGATGTGCAGGCGGCGGAAGCGGAGGGCGAGTTCGGCTTCAGCCAGGGGCTGGTCTAAATGTCTGCTGGATTTGGCCGGTGTCGGGGACATCGGCCAGCCGTCCGTCTAGCTCTCGAGGTTTTGTGCGGGTGCTGCGCTGACGCGGGCGAATTTCAGATAGGGGATCGCGATCAGTGCGCCGATGAAAACGTGCAGCAGCACGACCGCGACGGCTGCCTTCTCATCTGGAAAATTGTAGGCGGCGATTGCCATTGCAACGCCGGGATGGCGCGTGCCTGTCGCGAGCGCCAGAACCACGCGATCATGCGCGTGCGGACCACCTAGGACGTGGCCGACCAGCAGGCCGAAAGCGGTGAAAAGGGCAAGGAACAGGAGCAGCCCCCTGCCAACGAGCACCCAGACCGCAGGCAGCGTCACAAAGAGAACCGGCAGGGCCGCCAGAATGAGCAGTACTGTTCCAAGTGCTCCGACCGGTTGGGCGATCCTGGCGGCGATGGCGGGCGCGAGGCGCTCGACCAGCATGCCGAGCACGAGCGGCACGATGACGGAGATGAGCACGATGGGCACGACGCGTATGGAGGGCATCCGGTAGTCCTCGTGAAAGACGGCGTCTGCCAGTGCGATGGCGAGTGGAACGAGGATGATGGCGAGAAAGGAGGCGGTGACGCAGAGGCTGATCGCATAGGAGGAGGTGCCGGCCGCTCTCTTCTGTTTCCATGTCAGGATCGGCGGAACCGGGGCCATGGCAAGCCCGAGGAGCGCGATCTGGAGCGGCACGGGCAGCGGAAAGATGGAGGCGGCGGCAAGGGAGAAACCGAGCATGACGATGTTCATCGACAGGATGGATTTGAACAGCAGCGCCGGACGGCCCAAGAGATAGGCGATGTCCGTGAATGTCGCGCGCAGCCCGAGCGAAAAGACGACCAAGAACAGGCTGGCTTTCAGAATGAGGGTGATCGCATCCGCAAGTGTCATTGCTGTCCCCGCCGGCCGGCCCCGCTCTCGGCTGCGTGCAGTAGCCAGGGGTCGATCGGTAGGGAAAAACAGCGCAGGGCGGAAGTACGTTACGGTAAATGCCGGATATCTTCAGATGCTACCGTTCCCAGCTCTCAAACAAAGGCGGCTTTGCACCGATACCGCTTGCCGCGGTATCTGCACGAAAGCGGAGCGCTCAGCCGCTCAGTCGCGACCGACAGGCGCCCCGAGCGGGTAGAGGTGGCGGTAGGGGCGGGCCTCATCGAGCGCGCGGGCATAGCTCGGGCGCTGGAGCAGGCGGGCGCGATAGGCGCGGGCATCCTGGAGATGCTCGGGGATTGGATGCGCCCAGTCGGCATAGAGCAAGGCGGGGGCGGCGGAGCAATCGGCGAGGCTGAAGGTGTCGCTTGCCACCCATTGCCGGCCCTTCATATGCGCGTCGAGAATGCCATAGGCGGTTTCGAGCGCGTGGCGCCAGCGGATAAAGCCATCGTCAGGCTCCATCTCCCGGCCGAGTGCGGCATTGACCATGCGCTGCTGCGGATATTGGACGTAATTGTCGAAGAAGCGATCCCACATGCGCACCTTGATGGCCGTTGCGGGATCGCGAGGGACGAGCAGCCGGTCGCCGGGGCTGAGCGCGTCGATATATTCGATGATGCTGGTGGCTTCGAAGATGAAGTCGCCGCCATGCTCGAGGATCGGGAAACGCTTAATCGGCCATTTCCCCTGGAATTCCGAGGTGATCGGCTCGGCACCGTCAAGAAGTTTTACCTCGAAGGGCAGATCCTTCTCGTAGAAGGCGGTTTTCGCCTTCTGGGAATAGGAGGAGAGCGGGTGCAGATAGACTACGAGCGGCATGGCGGCCGACATTACGGACCTCGATATTTGTTCTGGCGCAATTCCGGACGTAAAACCGCTATGCACTTTTACTGGAATTGCTTTTCGACAGCACGACATGCGCAGCCAGTTCCGTCATCTCGTGGGATTTGACGGAGAAGCCGAGCGCCGGCAGGTCGATACCTTCAAACATGGCTTCGCCCTTGCCGAGGACAACGGGAGAGATGGCGAATTGCATCTCGTCGATCAGGCCGGCCTTGAGATACTGGCGCACGGTGCTGACGCCGCCGCCGATCTTGACGTCCTTGTCGCCGGCTGCGGTCTTGGCCTTTTCCAGTGCTTCCTCGATGCCGCCGGTGACGAAATGGAAGGTGGTGCCGCCTTCCATGACGATGGGCTCGCGGGCGTAGTGGGTTAGGATGAAGGTTGGCGCGTGATAGGGCGGGTTCGGACCCCACCAGCCTTTCCACTCTTCGTCAGGCCATTCGCCCCTGATCGGGCCGAACATATTGCGGCCGAGGATGAAAGCGCCGAAGCCCGCCATGCCTGCCGCACCATACTGGTCATCAACGCCAGTCGTGCCGTCGTCCTTGCCGATCATGGTGCGGAAGGTGCGGGTGGGGAAGAACCATTGGTGCACCGCCATGCCGCCTTTGCCGAGGGGATTTTCAAGGCTCTGGTCCGGGCCGGCGCCGAAGCCATCGATAGAAAGGGAAAATGCAGCAACACGTACACGTGTCATGTCAGTCTCCATCTGATTGCATTTTGAAATCGGTTGAGTTGTTGCATAACCGATCCTATGATGCAACTGGTTTTTCCCGCGGAGTCGGATATGAATATCGAAATGCGGTCGGGCTGCCCGATCAACCTGACGATGGAGGTGCTGGGCGATCGATGGAGCCTCGTCATCATCAGGGATATCATGTTCGGCAATCGCCGTCACTTTCGCGAGCTCTTGACGCGGTCGGAGGAGGGTATCGCCTCCAATATTCTGGCGGCACGTCTCAAGCGGCTGATGTCCTACGGGCTGATCACCAAACTCGACGATCCCTCCCATAGCCAGAAGTCGATCTACAGCCTGACGGAGGCCTCGATCCAGCTCGTGCCGATGTTTGCGATGATCGGCGCCTGGGGGCGCAGGCATCTGCCGGTCAGCGAGGATCTCAGCATCCGCGCGGAGTTGCTGGAGGAGGGCGGGCAGCCGCTCTGGGACGAGTTCATGGAGGATCTCAGGAGGATCCATATCGAGGACCCGATCGGCGGGGCGAATGGATCAGTCAAATCGCCGGTTCTGGCGCGGCTGACTGCGGCGTTTCTGGAGGTGCGGGCGAAGATGGATGCGGCGGGGTAGGTTGCCGGCCGAAAATTCGAACCAGCAAAGCGGAGCGCGCAAATGGCAAATGTCGATGTGATGCTGTGGGCGGAGCGAGAGTTTCTGGTCCAGCTCTGGTCTGTCCCGGATATTCCCAAGCAGCTCGGCTTCGGCCGATACTATAAGACGACCTGCGAAATCGCCCTGGAAAGCGGCGAGATCGTCTATCAAGACTGTGTCGTCCACAGACCGGCCGACGTGCGAAGTGTCGTCGGTGAGCGGATTATCGACTGGCTGCTTCTTCTCATCAGGACCGATCTTACCTCGACGCAACTTTCCCGAGCCGCGTTCAGTATCGGGCAAGACTGCGTTGCGCTAAGCGAAGCTGAAGTGCAGGCACGCTGGAGGAGAGGCTGAAGCGCGGGTTATCGGGCGCATGACACGTCTACGGGGAGTTTACGGCAACGCCCTTCCGGGAAGAATGGAATTGCCGGTCGGCCAGGTGGAAAGCGCCTGATCGGCAACGGCATTCAGCATGTTGCGGCTGAAGCCGGCCTTGGCTTGCACCGCCATGCCATGGGTCATGGCCATGATGAATGCCGCGAGGGCCTCGGTGTTGGCCGTTTCCGGCAGATCGCCTTCTGCCTTTGCCCGCTCGAAGCGCTCATGAAGCTGTGCCTGGCCTGCGGCGCGGAAGTCGATCAGCGCCTGTCGCACGGGTTCGGTTTCATCCGATCCCGCCACGGCGCCATTGATGCCGAGACAGCCCGCATGATTGGGAAAACGCGTGTTGAGGTCGACTGCATTGTAGAGGATGTGGGCTGCGACCTGGCGTGAGGTGGGGAGCTTGAGCGCTTCCGGAAGATAATCCAGATATCGCTCGGAATAGCGATCCAGCGCGCGCCGGAAGAGCGCTTCCTTGTTGCCGAAGGCGGAATAGAGGGCGGGTCTCTCGACGCCGGCAGCCTCTGTCAGGTCAGCATAGGACGCTCCCTCGTAGCCCTTACGCCAGAAAACGCATAGCGCCGCATCGAGCACTTTCTCCACGTCGAATTCGCGATGGCGTCCCATCAGATCAACTCAGTCGATTTCATAATGGTCGTTATTAAACCACTTGACAGGCTTTGTCTACATTTCATACCAATCATTATGGTAACGACCGTTACGAAAAAACTGCTCTACCTGCCGATAGGGGCGGGTGGTGCTTGGACGGGGTAGAAAGGACACTCATGTCTGAGATTTTGAAGGGAAAGGTCGCGCTTGTGACCGGTGGCTCGCGCGGGCTTGGTGCTGCGGCGGCTGAAGCGCTGGCGGCGCAGGGCGCGGATGTTGCGATCAGCTATGTGGCTTCGGCCGCGAAGGCGGAAGCGGTGGTGGAAAAGCTGCGGGCCAGGGGTGTGCGGGCTCTGGCGATCCAGAGTGACCAGGCCGACATGACGGCGGCCAAGCCGTTGATCGACAAGGTGATCGCTTATTTTGGCAAGCTCGATATCCTCGTCAACAATGCGGCAATCGCTGTGCAGGGCAAGACAGTCGATGATCCCGAGCTCGATGTGGTCAACCTCGATCGCCAGTGGCAGATCAATGTGATGGGCGCAGTGGCGACAACCCGTGCGGCAGCACCGGCGCTTTCGGATGGCGGTCGGATCATCTTCATCGGCTCGCTGTTCGGCACGCGCGTGCCGTTTCCCGGCGTTGCCGATTATGCCGGTACGAAGGCTGCCCTCATCGGCTATGCAAAAGGCGTCGCGCGCGATCTCGGCGGCCGCAACATCACCGTCAATGTCGTCCAGCCCGGCGTGATGCCGACCGACATGTCTGCCGAAGTGCTGGGAGACAGCGTGCCTGACGCGCTTCTGGACCTGCATCCTATCAGGCGCATTGCAACGCTCGAAGAAGTCTCGGCGCTCATCTGCCATCTGGCGGGGCCGCATGGCGGCTATATGAGCGGCGGCGTCATTGATGTTGCCGGCGGCCTTGGAATCTGACGACAAGGTAAGTTGCGCCTGCGGGACTGAAAGACGTCCCGCAGGCGGCAAGTTCGGCTCAGGCTGCGAGAGCGCTGTAGTCCATCGCGTCGAGATCGGCGATCAGGCCGGGTCCAACAGGCTTCCAGCCGAGGATGCGGCTGGTCTTTTCGCTGGAGGCGGGGAAGTCCAGGCCGGCGAACATGCCCATCCAGCCGAAATGCTCGGACGCCTTGTCCGGCGCAATGGAGACGACGGGCAGTTTCAGGCCGCGGCCCAACGCCTCGGCGATCTCGCGCATTGAGACACCTTCCTCATCGACGGCATTGTAGCGGGCGCCCGGTTCTCCCCGTTCGATCGCCAGCCGGTAGAGCTGGGCGACATCCAGCAGGTGGCCGGCGGGGAAGCGGTTGCGGCCTTCGCCGACATAGGCGGAGACGCCCTTTGCCCTCGATATTTCGATGAGTGGCGAGACGAGGCCCTGCTTGAACGTGTTGTGGACCTGGGGAAGGCGCATGACAGACACGTTGACGCCGGCTTCCAGAAGCGCGTTGCCGGCAAGTTCGGAAGCGATGCGCGGGTTGGGATGCTCGATATTGAAGACATCCTCGCTCGCGAGCTCTCCGAGATGGGCATTGCCGATGCCGGTGCCTGATGTGATGAGCAGCGGGCGGTTCGAGCCCTTGAGAGCCTCGCCCATTGCGGCAATGACGCGGCTGTCCTTCTGGCAATTCTCGACGAAGCGCGAAAAATCATGGTCGAAGGCCGTGTGGATGACGGCATCGGCCTTTTCGGCGCCGCTCCGGGCGCTCTCAGGCTCTTCCAGCGTCCCCTTGTGAACTTCGACGCCTGCCTCTTCGAGCGCTTTTGCGCCGGCATCCGAGCGGGTCATGCCGATGACATGATGGCCCGCCTTCAGGAGTTCGGGGACGATCGCCGAGCCGATGAAGCCGGTGGCGCCGGTGAGGAAAATGCGCATGGGTATCTCCTTGTTTTAAAACATGCCGCTGCACGCTTTAAGTCCTTGTTTTTTCGCATGTCGTTATCGCAAAACCGCTTCACGCTTTTGCGCGACAGGCTTTACAGACGCCAATATTGCGCTATGTTTTATGCTGTTAAAGTAGTGACGTTATCCTATTATAATTGCTAACAGGGACAGTATGAGCACCGACGGCAACCCCCTTGGCACCTTCCTTCGCGACCGCCGCTCGCGCCTCGATCCGGCCGTGTTCGGATTCTCGGGCCGCCGGCGCACGCCGGGCTTGCGACGCGAGGAGGTGGCGCAGCGCGCCAATATCAGCCCGACCTGGTACACGTGGCTGGAGCAGGGGCGCGGCGGCGCACCGTCGTCCGATGTTCTCAACCGGATCGCAAATGGGCTGATGCTGACCGAACCGGAACGCGAGCATCTCTTCATGCTCGGCCTTGGCCGCCCACCCGAGGTGCGCTACCGCGCCGTCGAAGGCATCAGCCCGCGACTACAGCGTCTTCTCGATATGTTTGAGGTCAGCCCGGCGCTGGTGCGCACCGCGGCCTGGGACATCGTTGCCTGGAACCGCGCGGCCACCATTGTCATGACCGATTACGGCAAGCTCGCACCTGAGGACCGGAATGTCCTGCGTATGCTGTTCTGCAACCCCAACGTCCGGAACGTCCAGCATGACTGGGAAACAGTGGCCCGCTTCGTCGTCGGCGCCTTCCGGGCGGATGCGGCGCGCGCAGGGGCTACTTCGGAGATTGCCGAACTGGTCGAGGAACTCTGCCTCGCCAGCCCGGAGTTCAAAGCGATCTGGCAGGAGAACGAGGTGATCGCCCATGGCGAAGGCACCAAGCGGCTGAGGCATCCTGTTCTCGGTGATATCGAGCTGGAATATTCGGGCTTTGCCATCGACGGCAGGCCCGATCTCAACATGGTCGTCTACAACCCTGTCGATCCTGACGTCGCAGAGCGCATTCGCGGGCTGGTCCGCGCGGCCGGATCCCAGAGCCTTTCCGGCGAAAACGGAATCGTCTGATACTCCAGCGGTTGGCCGGCACTGATATTGTCGATGTTTGCGCGGCCTGATTTACATAGAATAAAACTGAGCGTTGGCTATCTGCCGAAGGTCTTGTCGATAGTTGTTGACGAACACGACACCGCAAGTCGCATAACCAATTAGAGATTCAAAACTTATGTCCGCAACGAGATACGAAAATTCAAAAAGCTTTCGGAAAAATATACTCCGAATAACTGATTTTTTACTGGTATTGTTGATCGCTGCTGAAGGGCTCATTATATATAACAACGTTATTGTTGATATAAATCGAGATTTATACAAGATTTTTTTGAAGGGAAATTACCAAAATTTCAGCTTTTTAAATAGGAGTGACGAGCTTTTTATTGCTGCCGCTCATCATGTTGACTGTAAAAATGCTAAAGAAAACACGGCAACGAGGGTGGATATTCTGTACGAGAGGATATTCTTAATTGAGGTTGCATTTTATCTTGATGTGGAGATTGGCGAGCAGACTCAAAATGGGTGTGTAGAGCAAGTGATCGTCAGAAAAGTTCCTTAATCAATTAAATCCTGATGCGGGAAACGACGGAGCGAACATAACGGCTTAAACCCCATTGGGGCGATGTATAACAACCATACCATGCTTAACATCGGCTACGTGGATTCCGCGGGAGAGGGTTACAGCTTCACGACTGTGGAAGCATTGATGCGGATGAGACGCCGCTCGACAACGCGTTTCCAAGCGAAGTGGGAATACCGACTTCTTCCAACTTTTGCCGGAATTGCTCGAGAGCGCCGATCCTTTAGCGGGATCAGGCGCGTCTGCGTAGCGTGAACACTGTCAGTTCCGAGGGCCGGCCCAGCCTGAGCGCAAAGCCGGGCCAGAGCGCGGTGCCGTTGTTGACATAGAGCTGCATGCCGCCGACCTGGTAGTGGCCGGAGACGAAACCGCCATTGGCGCGGGCGACCAGCCGGTCGAGGCCGAGCACCATGCCGCCATGGGTATGGCCTGATAGCTGCAGCGCGATGCCGGATTTGGCCGTCTCGGCTGCCATTCGCGGCTGATGGTCGAGAAGAATGATCGGGGCCTCAGAGGGCGCGTCTTTCAGGGCCGCGGCAAGATCGGGATTGGGCATCGATCTGCCGAAGGCCGCAAGATCCGTCACGCCGGCAATGACGATGCGGCCCGCCTCGCGCTCGATGACGGCGTGCTCGTTCATCAGCATGCGCATGCCAAGACTGGCGTCGTGCTGCATCCAATCGTCGTAGCCGAAATAATATTCGTGATTGCCGGGGATGGCGAAGATGCCATCGGGCGCCTCGAGTTTCGCCAGGGGTGCAACATCCGCACGGCGCTTTTCGAGGCGACCGTCGATGAAATCGCCCGTCACGACGATCAGATCGGTTTTCAGATCATTGGCCTTCTTCACGAGTGCTTCGGCCCAGGACGCCGGAAAGAGGCGGCTGAGATGCAGGTCGGTCAATTGCAGCAGGCGGTAGCCGTCGAAGGCGTCGGGAAGATCCCGGATTGCTATCTCGACATTCTTCACGGGTGGAATGCGCACGGCTCCGGCGACACCGAAAGCGGCCAGGCCGAAGGCCGCGAGCCCGATGATATAGCGGATCTCGGGGGGCACGGCCGGAAATTGTCCCTCGACGAGAGCAAGGACTAGCGAGACGGCATCCAGCGCGATCTGGAAGACGGCCAGCAGGAGCGTCGCACCGAAGAGGAAATTCAGCACGATAATCAGCGGCCGCGGATATTCGGGCGCGAAGACGGAGCCTGACGAGATGCGGTTCAGCAGCACCTGCTGGGAGGCGACCAGGAGCACGCCGGCAACCAGGGCCTTGGCAGGCCATATCCACGGCAGGGGCAGGATGAAGCGGAGGAGGACGACCAGCCAGGGAAGCCCGAGAATGAAATGGAACATTAAATAGGCCTGTGATTATCAATGCTTATCGGAGGGAATGAAGAGATTGAATCTGGTGTCTCCGGCGTCCTGCGCAAGGGGCTAGTTGTTCTTCACGTCCGCCAGCCCGACGCCGGTCCCATGCGCGAGTGCTCAGCCTGCCTTCTGCGCCTCAGTGAACAACCAGCCGATCACGGTTTCCCGCGCAGGAGATTTCCGGTAGCGAGGCCAGACAAGGTAGATGTCCGAAGGGCCGCGCAGCCTGGCTTCGAAGACACGCACCAGCCGGCCCTTGGCCAGATCCTCGGTGACGAAGCCGCCATTGGCGAGAACGATGCCCTGTCCGGCAATTGCCGCCTCGATGGCGTGCGAGGTCTGCGAAAAGCTGATGCCCTTGAAGGAGGGGCTGCGGCTGTTGGTGAGATGGCGCTCGACGAATTCCGGCCAGAGATTGTGGGCATCGTGCAGCAGCGGATAGGCCGAGAGATCCTCGGCCGTGCGCGGTGCATTCCGGCCGGCAAGCAGCAGCGGGCTGCAGACGGCAATGACCTCCTGCTCGAACAGGAGCTCGGCATTCAGGCCCGGCCCGAAGGGCGGGCGGCCATAGCGGACGGCGAGATCGACGCCATCGGCCGCGAAATTCGAGATGCGCTCGGTCGCCAGAATATGCAGGTCTAGATCGGGATGCAGAGCGGTGAAATCAGGCAGGCGCGGGATCAGCCATTTGGAGGCGAAGGTCGGCGTCGTGCTGATGGTGAGCTTGATCGCCTGCGGCTTCAGCTCGTCCGTTGCCCGCGCGATGATCTCGAAGGCGCGCCTGATATCGGCGATGTAGCGCCGGCCCTCGGCCGTCAGCGCCAGCGTGCGGGGAAGCCGTTCGAACAGGGCCATGCCGAGCTGCGCTTCGAGCCCGCGAACCTGCTGGGCGACGGCGCCCTGCGTGACGCCGAGCTCTTCGGCGGCGAGCCTGAAGTTCAGGTGGCGCGCCGCGACTTCGAAGGCTCTGAGGCCATTGAGGGAGGGAAGCTTTCCCGGGATATCGCTCATCAAGTAGTTTTTCTACTGCCATAAAAGAGGAGAACTGGTTCGCGCTCACGTGGCGGAGATGGTATCGTGCGCGCACACATCGATCAATCGACGATATCACTTCAGGAGGGC
This sequence comes from Rhizobium sp. 01T437, assembly GCF_056398505.1. Classification (NCBI taxonomy): domain Bacteria; kingdom Pseudomonadati; phylum Pseudomonadota; class Alphaproteobacteria; order Hyphomicrobiales; family Rhizobiaceae; genus Rhizobium; species Rhizobium sp. 01T437. Next base: position 20,862 of record NZ_JBFTPM010000029.1, on the reverse strand, counting down.
ACCGGAATGTCAGTAGAAAAAGTGGCTGTTATCACAGCAGGCGGCAGCGGCATGGGGGCCGAAAGCGCGAGACGCCTTGCGGCCGATGGATACAAGGTCGCGATCCTGTCTTCCTCCGGCAAGGGCGAGGCGCTTGCCAAGGAGCTCGGTGGCGTCGGCGTGACCGGCTCCAACCAGTCGAACGAAGACCTCAAGCGGCTGGTCGATGCGGCGATGGCGGCGTGGGGGCGCATCGACGTTCTCGTCAACAGCGCCGGCCATGGGCCGCGGGCTGCTCTCAACGAGATCACCGACGAGCAGTGGCATACGGGCATGGACGTCTATCTGATGAACGTCATCCGTCCGGTGCGGCTGGTCACCCCGATCATGCAGGCGCAGAAGAAGGGTGCGATCGTCAATATCTCGACGGCTTGGGTCTTCGAGCCGTCGACGATGTTCCCGACCTCGGCTGTCTTCCGCGCCGGTCTTGCCGCCTATACCAAGCTCTTTGCCGATACCTACGCGGCCGAAAATATCCGCATGAACAATGTACTGCCCGGCTGGATCGACAGCCTGCCGGCCACCGAGGCGCGGCGCGAAACCGTGCCGATGCAGCGCTATGGCACGAGTGCGGAAGTGGCCGCGACCATTGCGTTTCTGGTGTCCGATGGGGCGGGGTATATTACCGGCCAGAGCCTGAAGGTTGATGGCGGGTTGATGCGGTCGGTTTGAGGGCGCGCAGCTTACGCTCGATGGCGGGCGGCTGGTCGTCGAGGGCAGGGTAGCTTGAACTATTCGGCTCTCAGCCTATTGTCAGGCGGTGGACATTGCGCCCATGCCCGCGACGATCGAGAAGGCTAGATGCCATGAACAAATTCACCGTAACCATCACGCGAGAGATCGAGGCCGATAGCGCCGAGGAGGCCGCGCTTCTCCTCTATCAGGAGCTCGCCAGGGATGCGGCGCCGCTTCGTTATCTGGTCGCGGACGAGACGAAGCGGACGAGGACTGTGACGCTGGATCGGGCAAAGGCGGACGAATTCGCCGCTGTCGATCATACTGCAGATCCGGGTAACTGGTAGGCGTGATGGCAGGGGCTGTACCGCACCGGACACCAGCCTGAACCACCTTGACCGGGTGGATCATTTTTTCTCGCCGAGATACCGAAACAGGGTCTCCTTCCAGGCATCGTCGTGGATCGCTTCGAGAATGGCGACGTCGATCACCTTGCGATAGCGGCTGCCGGCCGGCATCGCCATGCCATAATTCTGCGGTTCGAAGACCGTGTCCAGCACCTGCACACTGGTGGGAAACTGCTGTTCGGCCGTCCAGGCCAGCAGCGGCTTATCGTAGACGAAGGCATCGATGGCGCCTGATGTCAGCGCCCGGAAGCCATCCTGCACATTGGCGAAATCCCGGTGCCTGATGCGTTCTTCATCGAGAAATCCTGTCGTTGCCGATCCCGACACGGCGCCGACGCGCACCCGCGGCAGGTCTTCTGCACCATTGACCAGTCCTCTGATCTGGCGCGTCGTGAGTGCGGAGGTGACACTTGCGGTGAAGACGGCGATAGTAATGATCGACATGACCATCCAGAGGATCGCCAGGGTTCGTCCTCCGAGCGTTTTCGGGCCGCGATGACCGGTGCTCGCCTGCGTCATCGCTTCGGCCGACCACCAGATGCTGGCGCCGAGCCCTCTGGCTGCGCCGCCGCCAAAATCCTCGTTGTGGCGGTGCTCAAACAGCCAGATCAAGGCGCCGACCGCCAGCGAAATACCGATGAGCGCGCCGACGGCCTGCAGGAAACCGAGGGAGGTCATCGTCTGGGTGATCTCGTACCAGACGGAAACGCTCTGAACGGAAACGGCGATGCCGAGGCCGGTGTTGTAAAACGGCTGGGTAAAATCGACATTGCGCTCCCGGTCGGCAGTGATAGTGATGGCCGCGACGGAGAGATCGTAGTCGCCACGCTTCGTCGCCTCAAGCAGGCTCTGCACCGAGGGTTCCTCGACCAGCCGGTATTTGACGCCAAGCTTTTCGGCGACCTGCTGCCAGAGATCGATTGAGAGGCCGGTCCAGGTGCCATCCGGGGCCTTCATCGCGAAGGGCGGGGCTTCCTTGGTGCCGACCACCAGTTCGCGGTTCGGAAATTCAGGCGGGGCGGCAAGTGCCTGATGGGGCAGACATCCGGCCAGGCAAAGGAAAAACGCCAGCATGGCGACCGGCAGAGCGCGATACTTGCTTATGCCGGATAAGGGCGTGGTGGTCTTTGCCATATCACCTTTCCCCTCCTGCATCAGGCGAATTGCCGCCGCGATTGCGGATCATCCTGAACGGCTGACAGCATCCGGCAAGTACGCAACGGTAAATGCAACAATCATTTACGGTGGCAGGCATTGGGCCCAGCCTGGCTTTAGGTCTCGGCGAAATGGCGACGCATGGAGAATGGGCGTGCCGCAAGTGCGGCCGTCAAGGCCGCCGGCAGGTCAGGATGAAGCGGCGGTACACCAGGGTTCTGAGTTTGTTTCTGAGGTTGGCATTCTTCCTCTGCGCCCAGGCGATCGGGGCGTGGGAGTGCAGTTCGATGCCTGTAAAGCCGGCCGATGTCAGAAGCGGCAACAGCATGTCGGGGCGCAGGCCAGAGCCGAAGGGCAGGGCTGACATGATGCGGGCGTGGCGGGTGCTGAGCGCGCCGTCATAGTTGCTGTCGGCGCCGATGAGGCGGTCGATCCAGGAGATCAGCAGGCTGGCGATGCGGCCGGTCGGTTTCGGCGTCGCCCAGTCGCCGTCGAAGAAGAGCAGAAGGCCGCCGGGTTTGAGGATGCGGAACCATTCGGCAAAACTTTCTTCCGGTCGGGTCAGCGTCCAGACCAGGTGGCGGCAGATGATCGCGTCGTAATGCGCATCCGGCTCCAGCGTGTTTTCTGCGTCCGCCAGAATGAAGCGCAGGCGCTGCTTGCCGGCATGTTTGGCGCGGGCAACCTTCAGCATCGCTTCGGAGAAATCGAGGGCGGTGACGTCGTGGCCGAGATCGTGGATCAGGCGCGTTACCTCGCCGGTGCCGCAGGCAAGTTCCAGCACGCGTTTCGGCTCAGGGCCGAGGGCATCCCGGATCGGCTTCTGCCAGGCATCGGCCTCCGGGCCGGGGGCGATCTTGTGGCCGAAGGCAAGGTCGAAGGTTTCGGAGCGTTTCGACCAGTAGTCGCGGATTTCTTCCTTCAGATCGAAATTTGACCCATCCATGCCTTAACCCATCCGATACTGGATATGTGTGCGGCCGTGCACGGCCGATCTTTCGATATGGGCGCGCACGCCGAAGACGCGCGCGATCAGATCTTCGGTCAGCACTTCCTCGGGCGTGCCTGCGGCCACGACTTTGCCCTTCTCCAGCACGGCCAGGTGATCGCAGAACATCGCCGCCAGATTGAGATCGTGGAGTGCGATGATGGAGGTGAGGCCGAGTCTGGCGACCAGCGCCAGGATATCGAGCTGATGCTGGATATCGAGATGGTTGGTCGGCTCGTCGAGCAAGAGTTCACTCGGTGTCTGGGCGAGGGCTCTCGCGATATGCACGCGCTGGCGTTCGCCGCCTGACAGTGTCTGCCACAGCTGGCCGGCGCGTTCGCTCATGTCGACGCGGGCGAGTGCTTCCGCAACGGCGGCATCGTCATCGGGTCCCCAGGAGGCGATGAGGCCACGATGCGGCGTGCGGCCGAGGCGCACGATATCGCGCACGGTGAGCTGCGTATCCGTGGTCGATTGTTGCTCGACGAAGGCGATGCGGCGGGCGAGTGCTGCGCGCGAGAGGCCGGAGACATCATCGTCGCCGAGACGGATGATGCCGGTTTTGACCTGCCGCAGCCGGCAGATGAGGCGCAGCAGGCTCGATTTGCCGGAGCCGTTCGGCCCGAGCAGGCCGAGCACCTTGCCCTTTTCGACCGATATGCTGATGCCGTTGACGATGACGGTATTGCCGGCGGCATAGGTGACCTTGTCGACTGATATGCTCATGCGCTTCTCCGCACGCGATAGAGGATGATGGCGAAGGCCGGTGCGCCGAAGAGCGCGGTGACGACGCCGATCGGCAGGATCTGCTGTGGGATGATGATGCGCGAGACGATGTCGGCGCCGACCATGAAGATCGCCCCGCCGAGCGCTGTCGCCGGCAGCAGGCGGCCATGTGCGGGGCCGACGAGGAAACGGGCGGCATGGGGAATGACGAGGCCGACGAAGCCGATGGAACCAATCATGCTGACCACGCCTGCCGTCATCGCCGCGGTGACGCCGAGCAGGGTGAACTGCACGCGGCGCACGGCGATGCCGAGGGAGGCTGCGGCATCCGTGCCGAAGGCGAAGGCATCGAGGGCGCGCACATGGGCCAGGCAGACGACGAAGCCGATGAGTGCGACCGGCACGGAGAGATAGACATCCGGCCAGCGTACGCCGGAAAGCGAGCCGAGCAGCCAGAAGAGCACGCCGCGCGCCTGTTCGGCATTGGCCGAGGTCGTGACGATATAGGAGGTCAGCGCATTGAAGAGCTGCGAGCCCGCCACGCCGCAGAGAATGATGCGCTCACTGGTGCCGCCCGCACCGGCCGCCAGAATGCCGACCAGAAGAAAGGCGATCACGGCGCCGATGAAGGCGCCGCCGGAGAGGCTGAGCACGCCAGAACCGAGGCCCAGGATCATGACGCAGACGGCGCCGGTGGAGGCACCGGCGGAAATGCCGAGCACATAGGGTTCGGCGAGCGGATTGCGCAGCAGCGCCTGCAGCACCGTGCCGCAAAGCGCCAGCGACGCGCCGGCGCTCGCCGCCACCAGCGCGCGGCTGAGGCGGTAATCCCAGATGATGCCCTGATGGATGCGGCTGAGCTCGAATGCCGTGCCGAACAGGCGGTTGGAGACCGCCTTTGCCGTGGTGGCGAGCGGGATCGATATCTCGCCGATCGAGACGGCAAGGCTGACCATCAGCCCGAGCAGGAGGAAGGCGGCGATGGTGAGCGCGGCAAGCGCCCACCATTTCCTCTGTGGCAAGGCAGCCTGGCTCACTGCGCCAGACCGGAGGCAGCGATGCCCTTTGCCAGGATTTCGATACCGTCGATCGTTCGGATCGTCGGGTTCATCGACTGCGCGTCCATCATGATGAAGCGCCTGTTCTTGACGGCATCGAGCTCCTTGGTGACAGGATCATTTTCCAGGAAATCCACCTTCACCTTCGGGTCGTCTGCGGCATAGCGGCGGCGGTCCATGGTGGCGATGACGATGACGGCGGGATTGGCCTGCGCAATCGTTTCCCAGCCGACGAGGGGCCATTCTTCCTCAGTCGTCACGACGTTCTTGGCGCCGAGCGTCTTCAGGATATAGGCCGGCGCGCTGTTCTTGCCGGCGATGAAGGCATCGCCCTTGACCTCCTTGCTGGAGAACCAGAAGACGACAGGCAGGTTCTTGGCGGCAGCACCTGAAACGGAGGCGACGGCTGCGGCCCCGCGCTTCTTCAGGTCGGCGATCAGCGCATCGCCTCGGTCCTTCACGTCGAAGATCTCGGAGAGTTCGGCAATTTCCTGATAGATCAGGTCCATCGTGAACAGCTCCCTGCGCACGCCGTCGCCGCCATCGGTGTTGATCTTGGCGACGCAATCGGCAGGCGCGACATAGGTGTTGATGCCGAGATCCCCAAATTGCTCGCGCTTGCCGACGGAGCCTTGCGTGCCGACATGCCATTCGAATTCGGCGGCCACCAGATCGGGCTCGGCACCGACGACGGATTCGAAGCTCGGATCGTTGTCGGCCAGCCGTTTGATCTTGCTGTTGGCCTCGGCATATTGCGGCAGGACCGGGCCGACCCAGACGGCCGTTCCGGCGATCTTGTCGGCAAGGCCGAGCGAGAAGAGCACTTCGGTCATGCCCTGGCCGATCGAAACGATCTTGGCCGGCGCCTTTTCGAAAGTGACCTGCTGGCCGCAATTGCTGAGGGTAAGGGGATATTGGGTGGCGGCGAAGGCGGGTGCTGCAAGGCCGGCCAAGCAAAAGCCGGCGAGCCCGAGCGCAAGGGAAAAGCCTGATACTATCTGGCGCATTGGAAACTCTCGATCGGAAGGAAAAGGGCTAGCGGACGCCGGCGCGCGCAGATGCGGGAGCCAAGCGTGGAGGGAGGGCTAGCGGCGGGTGGTCCAATCGGGACGGATCGCGTGCGGCAAGCGGCAGGAAATAAGGTCAATCATATCTGCTCCTTGTCCAGGCATCCCCGCCCGGCTGATTGGATCGTGATTGACGGCAGGTCTCCTGACTCGCGGATGTCAGCCGGTCATCTGCCTTCCCGCGCTTTCGCGCAGTGGCACTTGGAGTGACCAGCTCGCCGGTGATTTCCGGGAATGAACGACGAGGCATTCATTCCTGACATAACCGGCAATCCGCTTACAGTTGCGGGGGCAGCCACGGTCTTGGTCCCTTTTGGGTCGTCCGCACCGTGTTCCCTATTAATCCCCTCGAAGTTCTCCTCGGGGAACCGTCTCCTCGACTTAGGACGCCGCCATAGGCGACGTCAAGCGCGTCAGCGAGAACTATTGTTTGCGATGGGAGGGCGTCGGTTCCGCAAATCCGGAATGACAGAGATTTTACCTCATGCTAATGTAGAATACACTGATTGGTGGAGGAGCAACCATGAGTATTTTCGACGGTTTAGGCGGCGTTCTTTCTGATGTGCTTGCCGGCAGGCAAGTCGATTACGTCGCGGTTGCAACCAGATTATTCGACAATGCCGGCGGTCTGCAGGGCATTGTTTCCCAGCTCAATTCGGCGGGGCTCGGTCAGCAGGTTTCATCCTGGATCGGCACCGGCCACAATCTCCCGGTATCGGCAGAACAGATCGAGGCAGCCTTGTCCTCCGATCAGCTGCGCGACCTTGCTGCCAAGTTCGGCGTCAATACCGACGAGGTATCCAAGCTGCTCGCCGAGCATCTGCCGCAAGCGGTCGATGCAGCAACGCCCAATGGGACCGTTTCTTAAGCCTGGAAGATGCGGGGCCACGAAGATGCGCGGCCCCGATGACGTGCGTGCCTTGACTGCCCCCAACCGAGGATATCCCATGATTGCGAGATTGCTTGTGCCCGCTTCCGCCGGAGCGTTGATTGCCGCCGCCTTCTTCGTTTCTCCGGCCTCCGCGCTGACCATGAAGGAATGCAGCGCCAAATATCAGACGGCCAAGGCCGATGGTTCGGCCAAGGACATGAAGTGGAACGATTTCCGGGCGAAATTCTGCGGCGCGGATGCAGCCGCCGAAGATGCCGCCGATGACAAGGCAGTGGCCGCAACCACGGACAAGGAGCCCGCAAAGCCGACGGTCAAGGCACCCAAGGGTGTGACCATGCCGAAGGCGATCGACAAGAAATACGCCAGCGAGACGCCCGCCAAGGGCCGGCTGCATACCTGCGTCGACAGCTATCATGCCAACAAGGATGCCGGCACGCTCAACGATCTGAAATGGATCCAGAAGGGCGGCGGTTACTGGAGCCTGTGCAACACGGCGCTGAAGGCCGGTGGCTGAGACGCAGGCTGGCGGGTGGCGGCCGATGATTATTGCGGCACCGCCTCCGCCATTTCTTCGCGATCCTGCAGGATGCGGTCGAGCAGGCCCCATTCCAGGGCCTCCTGCGCCGTCATGAAGCGATCGCGATCCATGGCCGTCTCGAACTCGTCATAGGATCGGCCGCAATGTTCGGCGTAGAGCCGCGTCATGAGTTGTTTCGTCTTCCTGATTTCCTCGGCATGGATCAGCATGTCGGACGCCTGGCCCTGGAAGCCGCCGAGGGGCTGGTGGATGAGGATGCTGGCATTCGGAAGGGCATACCGCTCTCCCGGCTGGCCGGCCATCAGCAGGAAGGAGCCCATCGAGCGGGCCGTTCCCATGCAAAGCGTGTGCACCGGCGCGCGGATGAAACGCATCGTGTCGTACATGGCAAAACCGCTGGTCACGACGCCGCCCGGTGAATTGATGTAGAGATTGATCGGCTTCTTGGGATTTTCGGCTTCGAGGAACAGAAGCTGGGCGCAGACAAGGGCGGAGACCGTATCGTTGATCTCGCCGTTCAGAAAGATGATCCGCTCGCGCAGGAGACGGGAATAGATATCGAAGGATCGTTCCCCTCGTGAGGATTGCTCGACGACCATAGGGACGAGTTGCATCGCTTCGCGCATCGGCGAACTCCAATCGTTTGGGACTGTGACGGGTAAGGCTTGCCGCGTCAGGCGGCGAGCATCAGGGTCGGGCTGTTGCTGTTGGCGACCGATCGCGAAAGCCGCTCGAAAGTGGCACCAGTCAGCTCGTGGACGATCCGCAGGCTGGTTCCGCCGGATGCATTCGCAGCGATCGTGAAGGTGACGGTGCTTTCGAGATAGGGCGGGGCATCGTCGCGTAATCGGTAGCGGATTTCCTGGCCCGGCGTCTCGGAGAGCGATTGCGGATCGGCAAGCGCTTCTTTCGGCAGCCATCTCTCGCGAAATTCGGCGATGCTGATCGCACGCCAGACCTTTTCCGGCGGCGCATCCAGTTCGTATCTCTGTTCGAAGCCGGTTTGCTGTTGCTCGGCCGGCACTTGGGCCTTCACCTCGTTCATTGATCCATATCCTTCAGCAAGAGCTTGAGAGCATCGATGCGCGCCGGCCAGTAGGCGCGATATTTCGCCAGCCATTGGGCGATGAGGGCAAGCCCCTCCGGATCGACTTCATAATTCACGAAGCGTCCTTCTCTCTGTTCGCGCACCAGCCGTGCCGAACGCAGCACGGCGAGATGCTGGGACATGGCCGGCTGGCTGATATCCATGCCCTGGCGCAGGGCGCTGGCATTCATGCTGCCATTCGCCAGCTTCTCGAAGATCGTGCGGCGGGTCGGGTCGGCGAGCGCTCGAAAAAAGTCGTGTTCCATCATGACGACACATAAGCACACACTTATGCGATTCGCAAGTGTGTCGTATGGGCAGGTCACTCCGCCCGATGCAGCTTCTGCCGGGCTACATCGAGAATCTCATCCGCCGTCTCTTCATCGGTCACAATACGCGCCAGCGTCAGCGCGCCGACCAGCATGGTGAAGGCTGCCATTCCCTTGCGGCGGTTGGCCTTGGTGCCGGCGGGGCCGGAGCCGAAGACGGAGAACATGTCCTCGATCACTTTGGTGGCAGCTTCTCGCGTCTCTGGGCCGGAGCGGGCGAGCTCGCTGCCGAGAGAGGAGATGGGGCAGGAGGGCACGGCTTTGTCGCCAGCCCGGGTGGCTTCGATATAGGCATTGACGACATCGTCGAAGCTGGCCCCGTCGCGCACTTTGCGCATGCTTCCGGCGACCTGATCTCCCGCCTTTTCCAGCGCTTCGGCGACCAGATGATCCTTGCTTTCGAAGTGGCGATAGAAGCCGCCCGGCGTCAGGCCGGCAGCGGCCATGATGTCGGCGACGCTTGCTTCAGCAATGCCCGAACGCCTGATCTCGTCGGCTGCGGTGGCGACGATGGTCTGGCGCGTCCTTGCCGCTTCCTCGTTTGATTTTCGCATTTCCGGTCTCCAGCACCTTGACAATTTAGATTGTATCCAACATCTAATTAGATGTCACTCGTAATCTAAATTTCAAGGGCGGGCGATTTGTAACGGGCAAGCCTTGTGGTTCGCTCCGGCGGAATCCTGTGCCCTTTTCACAACTGGAGAAGACCATGTCCAAGACCTATCTGGTGACCGGAGCCACAGGCAAAACCGGCAAGCATACGACCCGCATCCTCCTGGAAAAGGGCCACAAGGTGCGCGCGCTCGTGCATAAGCAAGATGCGCGTTCTCAAGCACTCGCCGAGGCGGGGGCGGAGGTCGTGGTCGGTGACCTCACCGACCACGATGCCGTCATCAGCGCGGTCGCGGGCGTGAATGCCGCCTATCTCTGCTATCCGATCCGCCCGGATCTCATCGATGTGACGGCCTATTTTGCCGATGCCGCACGGCGGGCAAAACTCGAGCTCATCGTCAACATGTCGCAGATTTCGGCGCGCGAGGTGGCGAAAAGCCATGCTGCCCGCAACCATTGGGTCGCCGAGCGCGTGCTGGACTGGTCGGGTGTGCCGACCGCCCATATCCGCCCGACCTTCTTCTCCGAATGGCTGACATTCCCCTGGGTGAGCAATGTCATTGCCAGTGAGGGCGTGATCGAGCTGCCCTATGGCGAGGGAAGGCATGCGCCGATCACCGGCGAAGACCAGGCGCGGCTGATTGCGGCCATGCTGGAAAACCCGGCCGAGCACGCCGGCAAGATCTATCCGCTGTTCGGCCCGGTGGAGCTCAGCGAGGCGGAGATCGCAGCAAGGATGAGTGAGGTGCTCGGCCGCAAGATCGGCTACCGGCCAGCGACTGCCGAAGCCTATACGGCGCGCCTGAAGAGTTTCGGCCTTGACGATTTCATCATCCAGCACTTCCTGTGCATCGCCGAGGACTGCCGCAACGGCGTCTTTGCGGGGACCAACAACGTCATCGAGCAGTTCACGGGAACGCCGCCGATGACGGTGGAGGCTTTCGTCGAGCAAAACCGCGCCGCCTTCGAGACGGTCGCCTAAGCTCGACCGCACGCGATTGGCCGATTGCGCATCCATGCTCCAGCCTGGCAGAGATCTCGGCGCGTAGCACCCTGATATCGGCTATGGATCATCGGGATATTCCAGCCCGACACTGATGCACAGAAGGTCTTCGCGTTGCCGTGGACTGACGCCCTGACCGGCACACGCAGCAAGGCTGCGTGTGCCGCCCCAGGAAACGCGCCGATGGCGCTTTCACTGATCGAGGATCAGGGCAGGGGTCGTTCTCCAGGGATACGGAATTTTTCGACCGGCGCGATCCGTTTCCCTTCTCCGTTTCGTCTTTGGTGTGTCCGCAACTGAAGGGAACAGCCATGTCTGACGAAACCATCACTCTGATCAATCTGCTCAAAGTCGAACCATCGAAGCAGGACGCGCTGATAGCGCTTCTGAAACAGAACACCGACACGGTGATCCGCACGCTTGCCGGCTGGAAGACGACCCGGCTGATCGCGGCAAAGGATGGGGCGAGCGTCGTCATCTACTCCGAATGGGAGAGTGCCGTGGCCGTCGAGGCGATGCGCAGCGATCCGCGCATGACGGCCTATCTTCCCAAAATCCTCGAGCTGGCGAGCCTGGAGTCGATCGTGGGCTCGGCGGTGTTGAGCGAAGGCCGGTGAGTGCTGCGCGCAAGCACGCGTACAGGGGCAAGAAACAATCAGCAAAAGGAGAACTGCAATGGCACGGATGGTCGTGATCTACCGTACACCTGAAGATATTGATGCCTTCAACCGGCACTATTTCGAAACCCACATTCCTCTGGCCAAGAAGCTTCCGGGGCTCCGGAAATATGAGATCAGCCACGGTCCGATCGCAACGCCTGTCGGAGGCTCCGATATCTATCTCATCGGGACGCTGTATTTCGACGATCTCGAGGCGATGGGAAAGGCGTTCGCAAGCCCGGAAGGACAGGCGGCACGGGCGGATCGCCTGATTTTTGCACCCGATGCGTCAGGCGTTCAAATGTTCCTGTTCGAGAACAGGGAAGTCTGAAGCAATCGACTGTCAAGAGAATGCAAGATCACAGAAGAGGATCGACGATGTCGAAACCTGCAGCAGCTTTTGTCCTGGTCCATGGCGGTTGGCACAACCACTCCGCCTGGGGCAGGGTTACGCCCATCCTTGAGGCCCGGGGCTTTGCCGCGATGACGCCCGATCTTCCCGGCGCCGGGGTCCATGCGATCGCGCCGAGATCGCTCGGTTTTCGCCCGTTCGACCCGGCGGCCTTTGCCGCCGAGCCGTCGCCGATCGCAGGCGTGACGCAGGAGGAGCGGACGCAGGCGGTCGTCGCTCTGGTCAGGCAGGCCGTGTCACTCGGCGATGGCAAGGTCATCCTGGTCGGGCACTCGGCTGGCGGGATGACGATTTCGGCTGTGGCTGAGCAGGTTCCGGACCTGCTTCTCGCTGTCGTCTACCTTGCCGGCTTCCTGGTGCCGAACGGCATGCCGCTGCTTGCGATGCTGCAGCATGAAAGCCTGTCTTCGGCCTTGGCGCCGCAGCTCTTCATTGGAGATCCCGTTGCCATCGGCGCGACGCGGATCAATGCCGTATCGGCCGACGATACCTATCGGTCGCTGCTCAAGGCATCGTTCTATGCCGATGTGCCGCAGGCGGAATTCGAGCAGGCGGCGGCGCAGCTTCATTGCGACGAGTCGAACGCCGGCGCCTTGAGCCCATCGCAGATCACGGCGGGGCGCTTTGGCACGGTACAGCGCCACTATATTCGCTGCACGCAGGACCGCGCGATACCGGTGACCGGGCAGGACCACATGATTGCGACGGTTGACGCAGCCCTCGGCAACAAGACAATGATCCACACATTGGAAAGCAGCCACTCGCCATTTCTATCACAGCCGGCAGCCCTGACGGACATTCTCGTTGGTATCTACAAGGGGGCGGGCAAAGCGCCGACAGGTGTCGAGATATGAACCGTGACGAATTCGAAGATCGCCTGACAGCGCTGCGGCCGCGGCTGCACCGCTACTGCGCGCGCATGACCGGCTCGGCGGTCGATGGCGAGGATGTGTTGCAGGACACGCTCGTCAAGGCGCTGCGGGCACGCGCCGAGGGCGGCGGTGTCGATAATCTCGAGGGCTGGCTGTTTCGCATCGCCCATAACGCGAGCCTCGATTTCCTGCGCCGCAGGTCCCGGACCACGGTCATTCCGCTGACCGATGACCTCGAAGCCGCAGCGATTCCCGAGGCTGATATCGTCGCGATCAGCTTTCAGACCTTTCTGCGGCTGCCGGAGCTTCAGCGCTGCGCCGTTATCCTCAAGGATGTGCTCGGCCATCCCGTGGAAGAGATTGCCGGCATTGCAGGCTGCAGTCCGGCCGCCGCCAAATCCGCGCTGCAGCGCGGGCGCGCGGCGTTGCGGCAACTGGCGCAGGCGCCCGATGATATCAGGCTGCCGCTGATCTCGGATGCCTCCCGGCAACAAATCGCCGCATATGTCCACATGTTCCAGATCGGCGATTTCGATGCGATCCGCGCCATGCTCGCCGACGACGTCAAGCTCGAGCTCGTCAATCGTCTCAAATGGGAGGGGCGCGACAAGATCAGCCCCTATTTCACGCGCTATGCCGAAGAAACCAAATGGCGGTTCGCCCTTGGTGCCGTTGAAGGCCGCCCGGCAATGCTGGTCTTTGCAGCCGGYGGCTCCATGGAGAGGCCGGCGCATTTCGTGCTCGTAGATTGGGATAACGGCCGGATCGCTGCGATCCGCGATTTCCTGTTTGCACCCTATGCGCTGGAAGCGGTGGACTGGGTGCGATTGGTCTGAACAGGCAGGAGCGCGACATGAATGTCGCATTGAGCTTTCGCGCGGATACCGCTATCACGGATTCAATACCGAGGTAGGGGCCTCGCGGCGCAGGGGAACGATGCAACATCGTCTGGACAGGATCGAGCAATGGCTGGTGCGCATTCTGTGCACCATCGCGCTCGTCTTCGTCGGCCTTGCGCATCAGGTTCCGGCCGTCGCCGAAGATGCTCTGAGCCCCGCGGCCCTTGCCCAATATGTGTTGCCCGACGGCACGCTGCCGACGCTCTGCGTTACCGTTGTCGACGACCACGGCAAGGAACATGGCAAGATTGCGCATCTCAATCCGTGCGAAGCCTGCCGCATCGGCGCTTCCGTCGTGCTGCCGCAGCCTGCCGATATCACCGGTGCGCGCATCGGCTTTACGTTCAAGGTGGAGTTGCCGCGCCGCGTCGAAGCTTTCCATCGCCAGCTTTTCCCGCCGAATACCGGGCCGCGCGCCCCACCTGCAAATCCGATCCTTGCCTGAACCCGCATTGCGGCCAAGGCCGTGATGCGTCTTGCAATCATGGCCGGGTCGCATTGACGCCGCCGGCCGAGGATTCGGATCCACTTCCATGTCTATCACCACTGCCACTGAGGCGGCAGAGAACGCCGTACCAGGCGTTTCGCTCTATCGCGCCATCTGGCGCTGGCACTTCTTTGCCGGCCTGCTGGTCATTCCTTTCCTGCTGAACCTTGCTATTACCGGCTCGCTTTATCTCTTCAAGGACGAGATAAACGATACGGTCTTTGCCTATCGTTATGTCGTCGAGCCGGCCGGCGAGGCGCTGTCGCCGCAGAAGATTGCCGATATCGCGGCGGCTGCCGTTCCGGGTTCGGTAGCGAGCTCCTACAAGGACCCGGCCGGGCTCGACCGGTCAGCGATCGTGACCGTGTCTTCGGATGCCGGCCAGACGCTGGTTTTCGTCAATCCCTATGACGGCAAGGTGCTTGATACGGTGGGCTCCACCGAGGAGTTCAACTATGTCGTCAAGCGCATCCACAGCCTTGCGCTGTTCGGCGGCTTGCCCAACAAGCTGATCGAGATCACGGGCGGCTTTGCCATGGTGCTGGTCGTGACCGGCATCTATCTCTGGTGGCCGCGGCGGCAGGCGGGTGGTGTGGTAACCGTGCGCGGCACGCCTTCGCGCCGGGTCTTCTGGCGCGATCTCCATGCGGTGACCGGTGCCTTCGCCGGCATCCTGATTTTCTTCATGGCGATGACCGGCATGCCCTGGTCCGGCTATTGGGGCGCCAATGTCAATGCCTGGCTGACGAGCAACGATTTCGGCTATCCGGTGCAGCTGTGGGATGCCGTGCCGAAATCGCAGAAGGTGACGGAGGATATCCTTCCCAAGGCCGGCTGGATCGTCGAGAAGGCGCCGGTGCCGCTGTCGGAGATTGCGGCGGCGCAGTCGAAGAAGCCTGTTGGCCTCGATCGGGCGGTGGAGATTGCGCGGGGTCTCGGCATGGCGCCGGGCTTCGATCTTGCCATTCCCGGCAGCGAGACGGGCGTTTATACGGCGGCGGTCTATCCTGACGATCTCACCAACGAGCGCACGCTTCATATCGATCAATATTCCGGCAAGCCGCTCATCGATCTCTCCTTCGGGCAATATCCCTTCCTCGGCCGGGCGATCGAATGGGGTATCAATGTGCATCAGGGGCAGGAATTCGGGCTCTTCAACCAGTTGCTGATGCTCGCGACCTGCCTCGTCATCATCCTCTCCTGCGTGACCGGCATCGTCATG
Organism: Rhizobium sp. 01T437; assembly: GCF_056398505.1. Classification (NCBI taxonomy): domain Bacteria; kingdom Pseudomonadati; phylum Pseudomonadota; class Alphaproteobacteria; order Hyphomicrobiales; family Rhizobiaceae; genus Rhizobium; species Rhizobium sp. 01T437. The sequence continues at coordinate 5,735 of NZ_JBFTPM010000029.1, read as the reverse complement.
TGGTGGAAGCGGCGGCCGACTGGCCGGCTCGGCGTGCCGCCCATGCCGCCGCGGCGCTCGGTCTATCTGGGGCTCTGGACCATCGTGCTCGCCTTTGCCGTTGCCTTCCCGATGAGCGGATTGGTGATCCTGGTGATGATCGCCTTCGACCAGGTGGTGATCCGCTTCGTGCCGCCGCTGAAGCGCGCCTTTGCCTGAGGAGGGGATGATGATGAAGACGATTGTTTCTCTCTTCGTGGGCCTGCTGATCGCGACGACTGCGGTGGCGCAGGAGCCGAAGATCAGGATCGACCACGCGGCCTCGCATGCCATGGTGCCGGGCGCCAAGGTCGGTGATGGCTACCTGACGATCACCAATAGCGGCAGCGAGCCGGACCGACTTGTTGCCGCAAGCTCGCATCGGGCTGGGAACGTGCAGCTGCACCAGATGACGATGGCAAACGGCATCATGACCATGCGCGAGCTGAAGGGCGGGCTTGCCATTCCGGCCGGGCAGACGGTGACGCTGGAGCCCAATTATCATCTGATGTTCCAGAACGTCGAAAAACCCTTCAAGCAGGGCGAGACGATCCGGGCGGTGCTGAGCTTCGAGAAGGCTGGTGAGATCACGGTGGATTTCGCCGTCGGAAAGATCGCCGGGCCGCTGGACGATGTCGGTGGGGCCAGTGGCGGCATGGATCATGGCAGCATGGACCATGGGGCGATGGATATGCCGGGCATGGAAGGCATGGACATGTCCGGGCCGCCGCCTGAAGAGGCCATTCCCGCGACGCTGAAGACGATGTTCGAGCGGCCGGACAAGCCGCTGACCATTCTGCCTGTGGTCGTGCAAAATGACTGGGCGATTGCCGGCTGGCAGCAGGATGAGCGGGGCGGGCGCGCGCTGCTGAAGAAGGGGCATCATGGCTGGAGCGTTTTTCTCTGCAGCGGTGATGGGATCAGGGACGCGGCGGCGCTGGAGAAGGCCGGGCTTTCGGCTGACGATGCCAAGGCGCTGGCGGCGGATCTCGCGGAGGCTGAAGCCAGGCTCGACCCCAAAGTGCTGGCGCTGTTTGCGAGCTTCGAAGGCACCGTCATGATGGCGGGCGAGGCCGGTGACGCCGGTCAGGGCGGCCATGAGGGGCATGGCCAATGAGCGCGCGCAGCCTTGCCATTTCAGGCTTTGCCGCAAGTGCGGTCTTCATCGGCGCGCTCGTCGCGCTGATGGTGTCGCTCTATCTTTCGGAGCCGCGCACCGGGCCTTTCAATACGCATTTTTCTCTCGTCGACGACAGGGGCAATGCGGTCGACCAGTCGATCTTCCGGGGCCATCCGGCACTCGTCTATTTCGGCTATACCCATTGCCCGGAGGCCTGCCCGACGACGCTCTACGAGGTGGCCGACTGGCTGGTGACGCTCGGCGATCAGGGCAGGGCGCTGAAGGCCTATTTCTTCTCGATCGATCCGGAGCGCGACACGCGAGAGGTGATGCATGATTACGTCACCGCCTTCTCCAGCCGCATCACGGGGATTACGGGTGAGCCGGCGGAGATGAGGAAGGTCTCCGACGGCTGGTTCGTCCATGCGGCGAAGCTGCCGAGCGAAGACGGCAATTATCACATGAGCCACACGGTTTCACTGCTGATGATCGGCGCCGATGGGCGGCTGAAGGGGTTGATTCCGTATGGCACGGATCGGGATGAGGCGCTGGCGAAGATCCGTGATGTGTTGCTCGGCGGAGGGCTGTGAGATGACGTTCCTCCGCACAAAGCACAAACCCCGGCAGCAAACTGCAGCATCGCCCGGAATAAATCCGCTCTCCGACTGTCTAACCAGGCAAGGGCCAAACGCGCTATCGCCTGTCCCAATGAACCGAAAGGCATAATCTGATGTCTCAACTGACCCGCATTCTCTCTGTCGCCGCCATCGCGAGCATCGCCCTTGCCGGCCAGGCCTTTGCGCATGCGCATCTGAAAAGCTCCGAGCCGGCCGACAAGGCTGCCGTCGCGTCCCCCAGCGAACTCGATCTCACCTTCACCGAGGAACTGAACCTCAAGTTCAGCGGCGTCACCGTCACCGGGCCGGACAAGACAGAGATCAAACTCGGCGACGCCATGCTCGAGGATGGCGACAAGGTGCTGATGGTGCCGGTGTCTGATAGGCTCGCGCCCGGCAGCTATACGGTCGACTGGCATGTGCTTTCGACCGATGGGCACAAGACAGAGGGCAACTTCAGCTTCACCGTAAAGCCCTGATGACACCTGAAACCGCCAACATTGCCTGCCGTTTCGTCTTCGACGGGGCTGTCCTGTTTCTCTGGGGCAGCGCCGCCTATCTGTGGCTGCTCGTGCCCGAGGGCTTGAGCGGCTGCATCTGGGCGAAGCTCCGGGCCGTGCGTGTTGCTGCAGTGGCACTGGCTGTCATTGCAACAGTGGTGGTGCTGCCGGTGCGCTGCGCCATGCTCGGCAATGGCTGGGCCGATGGGCTGGACGGGGATGTGATGACTTCAGTGCTGACGGGAACCTCTGTCGGCACTGCCTGGGCCTGGCAGGCGGTGTTTGCCGCACTTCTCCTCGTGGTGACATTGCTGCCGTTACGGCAGAAGATTGCCCTTACGGCTGTCGTCTCCGCGCTTCTTCTCTGCGGCCTGTCGCTGACCGGCCATGCGGCCATGAATGACGGGTGGCTGCGGGTGCTGCACCGGGCGAACGACATGGTGCATCTGCTCTCGGGCGGCGCCTGGGTCGGGGCGCTGATCCCCGTGGCGCTCGTGCTTTCCCGGCTTGGCGACAGCACGAGGGGGGCCGATGCCCTGAGAGCGCTGATCCGTTTCTCGACGGCGGGGCATGTGGCGGTGGCGCTGGTCATTTTATCCGGGGTTGCCAATAGTCTGCTGATCATCGGCGGCTTGCCGCTTGACTGGAGCGTGCCGTATCAGCGGCTGCTTTCCCTGAAGATCGCGCTTGCCTTGCTGATGATGCTGATTGCCGTCTTCAACCGTTATGGGCTGGTGCCGCGCATGGGGCGGTCGCACTCGGCCGGGAAAGCGCTGGCGGCGGGGACCGTGGGGGAGCTCGTGATTGCTGCTTGCGTTGTGGCGCTCGTCGCATGGTTCGGGACGCTGGAGCCGTTTCCGGGATAGGGCGCTGCTTAACGCCACCTTCCGGAGCTAAGCCGGAAAATGCTCATCCATCCATAAACGGGCAAGGACGAAGTCGAGGTCATCTGGAGCCCATTCGTGACCTGCATCAAGCGTATGATGGGTGACCAGTGCATTTGCGGCAACCAGCTGCTCCGCAAGTCGGGTGGCGTGCCATGGTTTCCTCCTGGCGTCGTGCGCAGCTGAAATGATGAGTATCGGTTTGCCCGACAAATCCGGAAACGAAAACTCATCTGAGATGGGCTGCGGACGCAACAGCACACCCCCGACGAATGAATCCGGTGCGGCCGAGAGGAGAGCGGTGCTAAAGATTGCGCCGCTCGAATAGCCGACTAGGAGCATATCACTCAAGCCGCAAGCGGCCACGCCGTCTGGGGAAAGGCTCTGCCTGGCAAGATCGATCAGCTCCCCGGCAGGAATGGAAAAATCCGGCCGCCTCCTGAAGAAGGTAAAGCCCTCTCCATCCGCAAACGTGCCGCGAGGTGTGCAGCATGGCCGGCCTCGAGCGAGCCTTGCTGCGAATTCGCTGATGGAAGCCGGGTGTGAAGCCGAGCCATGGAGGCCAAGTATGCCGATCATTGCGATCTCCAAAAGGATCGCGCGTCACTTATTCTGATCGGATGGGCAGGGCAATATCCGCAAAGGGCCGGTTGTCGCCGTGATAGTCGCGGCGATCAGGCTGCCGCGAAGCCTTCCATTCTCAAACGCGCTTGGTTGGCTCTCGTATTGCTTCCTGCTCGATACTCAGTTGGCGGCGGAGTTTTGAGAGCTCTTCATGCTTGACTTCCTTGATGTTCGGGGAGGCCATTTCCGCGTCCAGTTTCTTCAGACTTGCTTCTATCTCGGCAGATCTGACTTCGTTTTCACTCTTTTTCCGGAATTCGATCATATCGCGTCTCCTTGGGTGGCCGATATCAGGCAGATTTGCACTCTTCTTCACACGAGGTCCGCATGGCGACCGCAACTATCCCGGTTCGAATTCTGCCGATCCCAGACGTTCAGTCATTAAACAATTTAAGTAAGATCCAAAAGATTTTAAACAAGTGGGCCGCACCGATCCGCAGTCATTCAAGGCCCGGCGGAGATAACGCTCTCTCGGATTCTACCAAAGCACGAATCCGACTAGCACTCTCAACGCAAGACTGCTAAAACGGTTTATCGGGATCGGCCATTCGGCTGCGATCCCGTCGAGGAACTCCACAATGACAGAGATTAATTTTCGGCCGTTACACGACCGCGTCGTCGTGCGCCGTATCGAGGCTGAAGCCAAGACCAAGGGCGGCATCATCATTCCTGACACGGTCAAGGAAAAGCCGCAGGAAGGCGAAATCGTCGCTGTTGGCACTGGTATCCGCGATGAGAGCGGCAAGATCCTGCCTCTCGACGTCAAGGCCGGCGACCGCATCCTGTTCGGCAAGTGGTCCGGCACCGAGATCAAACTCAATGGTGAGGATCTGCTGATCATGAAGGAAGCGGATGTGATGGGCATTATCGCCTGATCGTCGACCGCATCCTTATTCTGTTTTATAAAGATTATTGGGCGATCAGCCCGGGAGGTTTCCATGTCTGCCAAACAAATCATATTCGGCCGTGATGCGCGCGAAAAGCTGCTGCGCGGTGTCGATATTCTCGCCGATGCGGTGAAGGTCACGCTTGGTCCGAAGGGCCGCAACGTCGTTATCGACAAGTCCTTCGGCGCGCCACGCATCACCAAGGATGGCGTCGCCGTCGCCAAGGAAATCGAACTCGAAGACAAGTTCGAAAACATGGGCGCCCAGATGGTCCGCGAAGTTGCTTCGAAGACCAACGACATCGCCGGCGACGGCACCACGACCGCCACGGTTCTCGCACAGGCCATCGTTCGCGAAGGCGGCAAGGCTGTTGCAGCCGGCATGAACCCGATGGACCTGAAGCGCGGCATCGATCTTGCCGTTGCTGCTGTCGTCAAGGACCTGCTTTCCAAGGCCAAGACGATCTCCACGTCAGAAGAAATCGCCCAGGTCGGCACGATCTCGGCCAATGGCGAGACGGATGTTGGCCAGTACATCGCCGATGCGATGCAGAAGGTCGGCAACGAGGGTGTCATCACCGTCGAAGAAGCCAAGACCGCCGAAACCGAACTCGAAGTCGTCGAAGGCATGCAGTTCGACCGCGGCTACCTGAGCCCGTATTTCGTGACCAACCCGGAAAAGATGGTTGCCGACCTCGAAGACGCGTTCATTCTGCTGCACGAAAAGAAGCTCTCGAACCTGCAGTCCATGCTCCCGGTTCTCGAAGCTGTCGTTCAGACCGGCAAGCCGCTCCTCATCATCGCTGAAGACGTCGAAGGCGAAGCTCTTGCGACCCTCGTCGTCAACAAGCTGCGTGGCGGCCTGAAGATTGCTGCCGTCAAGGCTCCGGGCTTCGGCGATCGCCGCAAGGCCATGCTGGAAGACATCGCTATCCTCACGGGCGGCACTGTCATTTCCGAAGACCTCGGCATCAAGCTCGAGTCTGTCACCCTCGACATGCTCGGCCGCACCAAGAAGGTTTCGATCTCCAAGGAAAACACCACGATCGTCGACGGCGCTGGCGCCAAGTCCGACATCGAAGGCCG
>NZ_JBFTPM010000028.1:0-52059 GCF_056398505.1 Rhizobium sp. 01T437 | reverse complement strand
CCATGGATGAGCTTGGTCGCACCCGACGAGGTGCCGGAGGCGAAATCATTCATCTCGGCAAGCGCGACCGTATAACCACGGCCAACCGCATCGCGCGCAATGCCGCAGCCGTTGATCCCGCCCCCAATGACGAAAATATCGTTGATACGGCTCATGCTCCCCCTCTTTGAGCCAGGACAGCGCAACGGTTCCCCCACCATTGCGAAAGTGAGGATGATTAAATCGAAAATTTTTCGAATGTCAAACGAATGTTATTCACCGCTAAAATCAGCGGTTAGCTTTCGCTGTTTCGACCAGCACAACACCGCTCTGCTGACAGATATTGCGGATAGAAGGCGAATCGCATTGGTCGGTGATGAAGGTATGGACCTGCGAAATCTGGCCGATACGGACGGGTGCTGTCCGTTCGAACTTGGTCGAATCCGCTACCAGGATGACGTGTCTGGCATTGGCGATGATGGCCTGGGCCACCTTCACCTCACGGAAATCGTAGTCGAGCAAAGCGCCATCCGGATCGATGGCGGAGGCGCCGATCACGGCATAATCGACCTTGAACTGCCTGATGAAATCGACGGCCGCTTCCCCGACGATACCACCGTCGGATTGGCGTACCACGCCGCCGGCAATCACCACCTCGATATTGTCGATCAGTCTTAACCTATTGGCAACATTGATATTATTGGTGATCACCATCAATTCATGATGATCGGAGAGCGCCTCTCCGACAGCTTCCGTCGTCGTGCCGATATTGATGAAAAGCGAGCTGTTGTTGGGGATGAGGTCAGCGGCAGCAACACCGATCGCCTGTTTTTCTATCGCGGCGATCTGGCGCCGCGCATCATAGCGGACATTCTCCGTCCCGCGCGGGAAGGTTGCGCCGCCATGAATGCGTGTCAGAAGCTGCGCATCGCAAAGATCGTTCAGATCCTTGCGGATCGTCTGCGGTGTCACGGCAAACTGCGCCGCCAGGTCATCGACCAGTACCCGGCCCGACGACCTCGCAAGCGCGATGATCTTCTCCTGACGATCCGACAGAAACATGCGCCCTCCCTTCGTTTCGTTTTCATCTTTAGCCAAACTTCGCCTCGACGCAAAGCAATCGCTGCTGGTGCGATCTTCCGGATCAATCTCACCGTGCGGTCTTTTCGAACATGAACGAGTGCTGAAATCCCTTTGGATATTGCAAAGCTCGCCCCGCCTCTGCCTTGTTGCGCGCTTAACGTATTATGCGATTCGCTATCCGCGACGGGGCGGAGCATGCACGAGGGACAAAAGGAGAGTTCGATGACAGACGCCAAGAGCGGCATTACAGGACTACGGCCGCAGATCACGGTGATTGGCGTCGGCGGCGGTGGCGGAAACGCGATCAACAACATGATCGCCGAAAAACTGGCGGGCGTTGATTTCATCGCTGCAAATACGGACGCCCAGGTGCTCGCGACCTCCAAGGCGACGCGCCGCATCCAGCTCGGCGCCCATGTCACGGAAGGCCTTGGCGCCGGCTCCCTGCCGGAAGTCGGACGCGCTGCTGCCGAGGAATCACTCGACGAGATCATGGATCACCTGAGCGGCTCGCATATGTGTTTCGTCACCGCCGGCATGGGCGGCGGCACGGGCACGGGTGCGGCCCCTGTCATTGCACATGCGGCACGTTCGGCCGGCATCCTGACGGTCGGTGTCGTCACCAAGCCCTTCACCTTCGAGGGCAATCGCCGCATGAAGATGGCGGAAGCTGGAATCGAAGCGCTGCGTCAGGCGGCCGATACCGTCATCGTCATCCCCAACCAGAACCTCTTCCGCATTGCGGACGCGAAGACCACCTTCGCCGATGCCTTTATGACGGCAGACCGCGTGCTTTATGCCGGTGTTGGCTGCATCACCGATCTCATCGTCAAGGAAGGCCTGATCAATCTCGACTTCGCCGATGTGAAGTCCGTCATGCGCGGCATGGGCCGGGCAATGATGGGCACGGGCGAGGCTGAGGGCGAGGGACGCGCGATGAAGGCTGCGGAAGCTGCCATCGCCAACCCGCTGCTCGACGATATCTCGATGAAGGGTGCCAAGGGCGTGCTGATCTCGATTTCCGGCGGTTCCGACATGACCCTCTTCGAAGTCGACGAGGCAGCAAGCCGCATTCGCGATGAAGTGCAGGACGACGCCGAGATCGTCGTCGGCGCAATCTTCGACCGGGGCCTGGATGGCAAGTTTCGCGTCTCGGTCGTCGCAACCGGCCTTGATGGCGTCGGCGCGACCGCTGCCGCGCCGGACTTCGCCGCGGGACACCTCCAGGGTCGAACGCTGCAGTAGGGCAACGGGATCCCCTGATCCGTCTGGCCGATTCTTGGAGCGGCAATCGACAAAAGCTTCTGAGGGGGCCAGGCCTAACCGTAGTCGGTGTGTCGTCTGGCTCTCTCAGCAGTAGCGTGAAGAAGGTTGCCAACGCGACCATACTTTAAATTGGACGGATGGCCGCTTTAAATTGGTCGGGACTTATCCAAGAATAGCTTTGTTAGGAGAGAGTAGGATTCTATCCTATCGCATGATATAAAGGGCACGAAAAAACAGGAGTGCAAGTCGTGCGTTCAACGCAACAGCTGAGCATCACACTGCCCGTGGAAATGGCGAATCTCGTCAAGCAGCGGGTGGCAAACGGTGATTACGTCTCAGAGAGTGAAGTCATCCGCGAAGGGCTGCGGGCTTTGCAGGAACGCGAAAACGCTGTCGAGCACTGGCTGCGCACAGAAGTTGCAGCCACTTACGATGCCCACAAGACCGACCCCACAAAAGCCCTGCCCATCGACGAAGCCTGGAAGCGCCTGGAAGCGCGAATGGACGAAATCGACCGAGAAGAAGATTGATGGAGCGCTATCAGGTCCGCCTCACCGAAGAGGCGGAGTTGGACTTGGCGCGTATCTACGGTTTCGTCCGCAAAAAATCCGCATCTGCTGCCGTCGCCCGCAATTACGTGGCCCGCATCAAGGCCTTTATGGATGGGTTTGAGACATTTCCTGAACGGGGCAGCATTCGCGATCATGTCCGGCCGGGTTTACGCGTCGTGGGTTTTGAGCGGCGCGTAAGCGTGGCATTCGTCGTTGGACCGACCGAGGTTGTTATCTTGCGCATCCTTTATGCCGGGCAGCAATTCGAAAGTGGGGAAAACTAGATCGCATTTTTAGTCGGCGGCCAAAGCGTGCGTGTCTTTGACTATGCCAAACAGCCTTTAGCCGGCGCTGTCCATCACCTCGTCGGCGGCCCGCAACCCGCTTTCCCAGGCGCCATGCGCGGTCGAGAAGTCCGATTGATGCGTCGCCTCACCGGCGAAGAACAACCGGTCGCCGACCGGTCGGGAGAGGATGGTGCGGGCGCCAGCATGGCCGGGCAGCGCGTGGCTGTAGGAGCCGCGAACCCAATCCGTGTGGCACCATAACGAGGCTGCGAGCGGCCGCAGGTGGCGGCGGATGTCGTTCCCCAAGAGCGATGACAGCTGGTCGAGGGCGAAGGCGAAGGCGTCGAGCAGGCCAGCCTGCTCGATGACGACGGCGCCCTTGCCGCCGAAGAAGCCTTCGACGACCGGGCGGCCGAGCGGCCGGATATAATAGCTGCCGGTCTCGTCGTTCCTGGCATCGCCGAGGAGATGGGTTTCCGGCTCGAGACCATGATTGCCGTGAAGCTCCATGAACAGCTTGTCGGCAAGGCCGAGCGGCAGTTGCGCTGCGGCGTGCAGGTGATCATCGGCCTCAGGGTCTAAGGCGATAGTGCCGCGGGCGAGAACATTGGTCGAGACCGTGACGATTGCCGCACCTGCCGTGACCGGACCGCGATCTGTTTCAAGCCGGACACCCTCACCTGTCAGCGCGATACGGCGCACCGGCGTCGACAGGCGCAGGGTCACATCGGGAACGGCCGCCCCGATCAGATTTCCATAGCCTTCGTGTACCCGCCAGTTGGCATCGGTTGCGGCGTTGTCATAGGCAAGGAAATCGGCAACTGACAGCCGCTCCAGCGGCGCGCCGTTCAGATAGCCGCTGAGCGACTGGCAATAGGCGTTCCACTCACCATCCGGCTCCAGCGCATCCGAGGCCCTGTCGCTTGCCGGCGGACTGGCCCGCAGCCGCTTTTCAAGCGCCTCCCAGGCAGCGGCAGCAGCCGCACGTTCTTCCGGCGAGAAACCGAGATCACGCCACTGGTTCTGCCAGGCCGTCGGTCCGCGCTCGATCGTAAAGCCTGCCTCGCGGCCGATCGCGACAAGGGGATTGCGCTCGGCCGAATGCAGCCAGCCACAGCCCATATCGAGCGGCATGCCGGAAAGTTCGACCGTCCAGGCCCGACCGCCGACACGGTTGCTGGCTTCGAGGATGATGACCGAGCGTCCGGTATCGGTCAGCCTTCGTGCCGCAGCTATGCCCGCTGCGCCGGCGCCGATAACAGCCACATCGTAGTCCATCGTCCTCGCCCCGCGCTTCGTCATCGCCCTGATAGGGTTAAGCTTTACATGGGAGCTCCACCCGCTTCAATGCGCCCGAAAGCCTGCTACTATGCCGACATGACCTTCTTCGAAACCCTCGTCGCCTTGCTGGCCGTCGCCATCCTGCTCCTGCAGATCACCCGGCGCATGCACCTGCCCTATCCCGGCATTCTGGCCGCTGCCGGCGTCGGCGTAGCGATGCTGCCCGGTGCGCCTGTCATCCCGATCGACCCGCCGACGGCGCTTGCCCTGTTCATCGCGCCGGTGCTTGTCGATTCCGCCTATGATTTCCCGATGGGGGCTGCGCGGCGCATGCTGCTGCCACTGATCTTCTACGCCGTCATTGCCGTTCTGGTGACGACGGGCGTCGTGGTATCGATCAGCATGCTGACGGTCGGGTTGCCGATTGCGGTTGCGGTGACGCTCGGCGCCATCGTTGCCCCGCCCGATGCTGCGGCAGCGACCGCCGTGCTTTCCAATCTGCCGGTGGACCGTCGTGTGGATGCGCTTCTCAAGGGCGAAAGCCTGTTTAACGACGCAACGGCGCTGTTGCTGTTTGGAGCAGCACTCACGGTCCAGGCACGCGGCGGGCTCGACGGAGCGACAGCACTCCAGATTGGCTTTGCGGCACCCGGCGGCATTCTCCTCGGCATCGCCTTCGGCTTTTTCGTTTCGCGGCTCCGACCGATTACCGAAAACACGGTCGGCGGCACCCTGCTGCAGTTCGTCTATGCCTTTTCGACCTGGCTGATTGCCGAGCATCTGCACCTTTCGGCCGTACTGGCAACGGTTGCGAGCGCCATGACGATCGCCACGTTGTCGACGGTCGACGATTCCCCGCGCATGCGGGTGCATTCCTTCGCGGTCTGGACGACCGTCGTCTTCCTGCTGAACGTCGTCGCCTTCCTGCTCATGGGGCTGCAGGCGCGCAGCATTGTCGAATCCATGTCCGCCGACGCGCTCGAGCGGGCGCTCGGTTTTGCCGCCATCGTCGTGGTCGGCGTCATCCTGGCGCGTCTGGCGATGGCCTTCCTCCTGCATACGATCGTCATTTCGCGCCACCGGAACGGCAAAATGCTGGCTCCCTTCAAGCATGGAGAAACCTTCCTGGTCGGCTGGTCCGGCATGCGCGGCCTCGTCACGCTCGCCACCGCCTTTGCCCTGCCCGCCGACTTTCCGGAACGGGACCTCGTCGTGCTGACAGCCTTTGCCGTAGTGCTGGCAACCCTCGTCATCCAGGGAGCGACACTTGCCCCGATGATCCACTTCCTGAAACTCGGGCGGCAAGGCCAATTCCATGACGAACTGGAAGCGGCAAGGCGTTCGCTCGCCGAGGCGGCGTTTCAGCGGCTCGAAAAGGAAGGCGGTGCCGAGGCCGAGGCGATCCGGACGATCTGCAAAGACCACTGGACGGTGCCCTCGGACCTTGGCGGGACCTCGCCGCTCGAGCGCCGCCGCAAACTGACGATCGCCGCCGTGATCGCCCAGCGCCAGCGCCTGGAGGAACTGCGCGACAAGGACAGGATCGGCCCGACGCAATATCTCGAACTGCAGGAAGATCTCGACTGGAAGCAGCTTTCGGTCGGCTCCGACGAGGATCGGCGCATTACCGAGAGCTAAGGGTAGACTGCAGATAAGGGGCGACCTTTGCAGTCGCCCCAATACTGCATGCGATCCCCATCAATGTCCGCAGCAACTGCCGCTCGCCCTGTCCTCCTGATCGGAAGCGGCCGAGCCGCGGTTGTCACGGCTATGCTCATTGCGGGCAGCGGGGAGGTTCATGGCGATGTTGCTGTCGAAGAAACCGTTCGGCTTCAGGGTAAAGCCTGCATATTCCACCGGCATGATCGGAAAATCCTCCGGTTTGCAGACATGCGTATGCCCGAAAGAATGCCAGAGCACGACATCGGCGTTTTCGATATTCCGGTTGTTCTCGACATATTTCGGCAGGCCGTCCCCACCTGCATGCACGTTCGGATAGTCGCCGGACGCATATTTTTCCTTCGCGTCGAAAGCCGTCACCCAGATGTGCTTCTTGGCAAAGCCGCCGCGCTGAGCAACCGTCGATCCCTCCTGGGCGAGCATCAGGGGACTTGGCATGACGACCATTTTATAGCCGGGCGCATTTCCCACGGAATTATGCTCGTTGGGGTTCTGGACCTTCCAATACCGGCCGGTCTCGCCATTGGCGACGGCGGGACTGTCGAGCTCCCGTTTCAAGATTTTCGTCTTCGTATCGAAGACATTGCCATAGGGATTGTCCTCGCCCCATGGGCGCGGCTGGAACTCATGCTCGGTCACGGTGTTTCCGCCGCCATCTATATCCATGTGCAGGCGGGCATTGAAGAAATGCTGGTGGGTCGGACCGCCGAGATTGTCGTCGACCATTCCACCCCAGGCATATTTCTGGCCGCTCGCCACAGCCGCGGTCTGGATAATGCCGGTAAGCTTTGCTTCGAGCTGGATGGTGCCATCCTGGTAGAGATACCAGTAGAAGCCGTAGTCGTAATTGCCGACCGTCGCGAAGAAGGAGATGACGAGACGGCGCGATCTCCTCACTTCAAAAATGCCGTTTCTGAACTCGTAGTGCTTCCAGAGGATCCCAAAATCCTCCTCATGCATGCAAACGGCGTTCTTCATGATCACCGGCTGGCCGAAATCATCCGCCGACGGGATATCGAAATAGTGTATCTGGCCGAGGCAATCGCAGCCGAGCTCAAGGCTGTTGGCGAGCCGTCCCAGCCCATATTCGCCGGCGTCGAAAGCGCTCTTCCAATAGTGGTTGGCGCTCGGATCGGCATAGGGCACGACCATTTCGGTCACCGAGGCACGGAAGATCACGGGACGAAGCTTGTCGCCATTTTTAATCCCGAGCTCATGCAGGACGAGACCTTCGCGGGGCGTAAAACCGACACGAAACGACCAGTCCTGCCATTGCACTGTCCAGCGGTCGACCGAGAAGCTCGGTCCCTGCGGCTGCACGATGTTGAGCGGCTTTACACCCTGGCGGACATCGGGAAAGGACTCCTGCCCATAATTCCGCTTCTTCCTCGGCACCAGAATGACGGTCTCGTCGTCGACGAGATCGACCACCTGATTGCTGATCAAGTCGACAACGGCAACGACCCCTTCAATCGGATGGGCGTAGCCATTGTCGCGGATATCCTCGCGCCAGTAAGAGACGGCGCGAACGATGCGGGCGCCCTTTTCAAATTCCCGTCCGAAAAAACCCGAGGAAAACGGGTCTATCTGGACCAGCGGAATATCTTCCTCGGTGATACCGCGCTTCTTGACCGCGGCAATCCAGCGCGGGTCCGATTTGACTGTGGCCTCGACTGTCTCGAACTCGCAAAGCATGACAGGTGGCTGCCCGTAAGGCGCTGATTCAAGCGGCAGCCTCTTGTGCTCCACGACAGTTTTTTTCGACAGGTCGACGATCGATTCATGAACCTCGCCCGAGCTGGAATCGAGCGACAGGAGAAATGCCAGCCGGGGAAGCTTCCTTCCGTCGCGATGCATGGCCATGTCGGATTTGGTCGGCTCCTCCAGGCGAATGATCGGGAAGCGGATCGATTGCGGCAGTTGCTTTTCGTCCTTCAGAATTGCGACAGCTTCCGAGAACTCGGTCAGGCTCAACGGGTCGAGCGGATAGGCGAGCGTTTCTACAATGGCGTCCATTGTCAGTCCTTCATGTGCTTTGGGTGGTGGGCAGTGCGCATCTGGCTGCACACTGCAGGGCTCAGCCGTCAGCGGCCGGAGCAGATGTCCATTTCGGGCATGCGATCACCATGGATGCAGAAGACAGAGCAAAATGCGTGTGCTTCGGCCGCCACGAGGATTGTGGCGATGGTCAAAGCCATCAAGGTCATCAGCGACATCCGGTCGACGAGGGTCAAGGGTTGAAGTCTCGTCATTCGAATGCCTTCCCGAGCGAAGCATAGAGTTCAGGCTTCACGGTCCTGATGCGCACCGCAAAGGCGGCCCCTATCAGGCCGGTCAGCACCACCAGCAGCGGGAAGGATTTCACGATCACGCTTTCCGATCCCGACAGGAGCGGCAGGTTGATGATGACGAGGACGATCGAGCCGAGGATACCGAGCAGCGCTAGGACCGGCGCCACCGTCGTGGTCCAGAGACTGTAGCGATGCGGCAATCCCCGGAAGAACAGAACGATTGCAACGCAGACCAGGGCCTGGACAGCCAGGATCCCGAGGACAGCCAGAGCAGACATCCAGGAAAAGACGACCGTATAGGGATCTGCACCAGCTGCGATGAAGCAGACAAGCGCAAGGGCGGCAATGGCGCTCTGGATGGCACCCGCGATATAGGGCGAACCGTGGACCGGATGGACCTTGCCCAGAGCCCTGACGACGAGCCCTTCGCGTCCAAGCGCGTAGAAATACCGGTTCAGCGTGTTGTGGAAGGACAGGATGCAGGCAAAGAGGCTGGTGATCAGCAGGATATTCATCACCTGCGACGACCATTGTCCGAGGACCGCGTCGGAGGCGACGAAATAGAAGGTTTCCAAGCCGCTGCCGGCAGTCGCCTGCACCTTTGAAGGGCCATAGAACTGCACGATGGCCCAGGTCGACAGCGCGTAGAAGACGGTGATCAGCAAAACGGCGGCATAGGTTGCGCGCGGGATAGTTTTTTCCGGGTTTTCCGCCTCTTCTCCGAAGATGGCAGTGGCCTCGAAACCGATGAAGGAGCCGACCACGAAGACGAGCGCGACGCCGAGGCCCGGCGAAAATACGGTGGCCGGGCTGAAGGAGGAGAGGCTGAAACCTTCCGGCCCGCCGCCGGTCAGCACAATGCCGATGTCGAGAAGCAGAAGGATTGCGACCTCAGCCAGCATGCAGATGCCAAGGATCGTGCCTGAAAAGGCGATGTTTCGCTGGCCGCAAAGATGGACGGCCACGAGTGCGGCAAAGGACCAAGCCCACCACGGAAGCGTCACGATCGATGCAACGGCGCCGCTCATGAAGACACCGAACAATCCGTAGATGGCGATCTGTACCGACGAATAGGTTAGAAGCGCCATCAGCGCACCGCCGACACCGGCCGGCTTGCCGATGCCCTGCGTGATGTAGGTGTAGAAGGCGCCCGTTCCGCCGACATGCCGGCTCATCGCCGTGAAGCCGACCGAGAAGACGAGATACAGGATCCCTGCCAGGACGAAGGCACCCGGTACACCGGGTCCATTGCCGAATGCGAAAGCGGCAGGAGTGGCGCCGACAACGGCGGTGAGCGGCGCTGCTGCCGCCACGACGAAGAAGACAATATGGGCAAGGCCGACGGAGTTTTTCGCGAGGCGATCGGGAGGACTTCCCAAAGTGGTGTGCGTTGTCATGAGAACCCCTGTTTTTGATTTTCATCAACACGGTAGCCACGACCGATTGGCCTCAAAATTGCAGTTCATGCCAATGAATCGATAATTTGCGCCATCACTGGCGGCGGGGAACAAAAACATGTCATCTGCCCAGCAAACCGGCACGTCCGCGCAGATATTTGCTTCAATTCGTGCGTCTGTACTGCTGCCGCTCATCGAACAAATCGACCGGAAATCCGGCAAGGCAGATGTATTGCTTGCCCTTCATGGTCTTCTGCGCAGCCAGCTTGACGATCCCTATGCCATGATCCCCATGAACCGATATGTGGCGATCTTCGAAGATGCGGCATCGATCGTCGGAGATCCGACGATCGGCGCATTGCTTGGAACCCTTTTCAAGCCGAGCGATATCGGCCCGATCGGCGTGCTGTTTTCGATATCGAGCACGATCCGTACCGGCTTCGAACGATTGGCGAAATATGTGAACACAGTCCAGAGCGGCACAAATTCCGGTGTCTTTCAGGAAGACGGCAATCTGGTCTGGAGCTACCGCCTCGACGATCCCAGGCTCTGGCCGAGACGGCAGGACAGCGAGTTCACGCTGGCCGCGTCCTGCCAGCTCGTCCGTGCCTGCTTCGCACGCGGATGGAGGCCCGTCGAAGTCCATTTTGAACATCGGGCGCCTCGCGATCCGACGACCTTGCAACGGATTTTCCGGGCTCCCTTAAAATTCGGCGAGTCTGCCAATCGCATCGTGGTTTCGGCAGAAGACGCCCGCCGCGTCTACCGGCAGGAGCAGCCCGACCTGGCGGCGGTCCTGGAGCACCATATCGCAGATCTGAGCGGCAAGTTGTTGCAGTCGGACTCGACCGTCGATCATGTGCGATCATTGATCGGGATCTATCTGGGACACAAGCCCATCACGCTCCTCGGGCTTTCGCAGGAGCTCAGCCTTTCGCCGCGAACCTTGCAACGGCGGCTCTCCGAGCAGGGGACGTCGTTGCGGGATCTCATGCGGGAATACCGCCAAAGTATCCTTGCGCTGCAGAAACAGAACGGCGCGGTCAGAATGAAAGAGCTTGCGCAAGTCCTGGGTTACGCAGACGAAACGGTGCTGTGGCGCGCCCGCAAACACTGGGAACGCATGCAGTAGAAGGCAAACAATGCTGCGGCAGATCCATAGGGCCAGCCGCAGGGATCAAGGGAATTTGGCCCGGCGCCCTCAACGGATGCTGAACGGGAAATATTTCGCGTTGATCGTGTCGTAGGTGTCGTTAGCCCCGATCTCTTCGAGCGCAGCATTGAGCTTGTCCAGCAACGGCTTGTCGGTCGGGCGCACGGCGATGCCGGCTCCGTCACCGAAATATTCGGTGTTCTTGATATCCTCGCCCTTGAACTCGCAGCAGCTGCCCGCCTTGGTGTTTGCGAGCCAGTCGTAGACCGCGAGCTTGTCTTCCAGGATGATATCGACCTTGCCGTCGGCAAGGCCCTTGTAGAGATCCGGCGATGCCTGGAACACGGTCGTTTCGACACCGCTGTAGAATTTCTTGGCGTAGGATTCCTGGGAGGTTGCTGCCGTCACGCCGAGCCGCAGTTTCTTCAGATTATCGGGTGACGTGCCGGCAATGTCGTCGTTTTTGCGCGCGATGAAGACCGTCGGGCTGTCATAATATTTCTGGGTGAAGGCAACCTTTTCTCGCCGCTCTGCGCTCATCGACATCGACGAGATGATCGCGTCATATTTGTTGTCGAGCAGGTTCGGGATCATCGCCGTCCATTCCTGGATGACAAATTCGCACTTCAATTTCGCGGTCTCGCAAAGAGCCTTGGCGATATCCACGTCGAATCCCTGAAGCTGATTATTGGAATCGACATAGTTGAACGGCGGAAATGCGCCCTCGACGGCTATGCGGATGCTGTCGTTTTCGGCAGCCCGGACAATAGCAGGCTCAAAAATACTGACCGCAACAACGGCCGCACAGGCAAATGCGAAGAACTTCGAACGATAGAGAGATCCTAATCGCAACATATCAATCACCTTGATGTAGAGCTCGATCGCCAACCTTGCATCGGCAAGCGTTGCGCGATGAACAGCCAATCACAAAACGATTAAAAAGCTCATCATTTTGGGCCATTAATTTTGATGCTGCTTGAAAAGCATTTTGTAAACAATCGCGGTCAGTATCAGGGCGCTCGGGAGAAGACTGCGTGCCTGCTGATCCGTCTTTAAGATTATTCGCTCACAGAGCGACCTGGACGTCGTCCGGGTCGATACTGGTGCTGCTTGCAATCAGTGGCCTTGCAATTCTTGGCCTGGTGTTCCTGGCTGCTATCTGGGCCGGGAGGGAAAGCGACGCAGCTGCCCTCGATCGGCAGCGMCAACTCGTCAACAGCCGCCTYCWGGATCAGGTCCAGCGCGTATCGCAGGAYATCCAGCTGATGGGCGCAGGCTATGCTTCGCTGCTGGTGGCGGATTCGGCGACGGCCGGCGGCAAGAGCGAGCGCGCAGGCACGACATCGGCCGCTACATTCGGCAAGATCGCAACAACGGTATTCGGCTACAATGCGGCCTTCCTCGTGACCCCGACAGGCGAGCTTGCCCTACAGTCCGATCCCGAAACGAAACGCCGCTTCAAATGGGTGCGACCGCTGCTTCAGCCGATGATCCAGGATCTGGAAGCAACGCACCACGGTGCGCCGCAGGGGCCGAGCTCCGATCCGGAGCCCAGCCGGGTGGAGCTGATGCGGCTTGAGGGTCGCCCTTCGGTCGCCGGCGTCGTTTCGGTCACGGGCTCTTCGAAAGTGGATCCGCATGAAGGAAATGACGCCAACAGGCTCTACCTCGTGGCGTTCCGCTTCCTCGACGGTGTCACGCTCGATACGCTGAGCCGCGAACAGGGCTTGGCCGGCGCTCGTTATGCCCGCACCGCGGACCAGGAGCAGAATGAAGTTGCGTTCGAAATCGAGGCAACGGCATCAGGCGACCCCATCGGCTTCATCATCTGGAGGCCGGATCTGCCGGGCTCACGCGTCATCGGCCGGCTTGTTCCCGTGCTCTCCGTAGCCGGCCTTGTCATCGCAGGCCTCTTCTTCGCCTTGATGGGCCGTTTGCGCGGCAGCCTCAGAGAACTCAGCGCGAGCGAACATCATGCGCGGCATCTTTCGCTGCATGACGTATTGACGGGCCTGCCAAACCGGGCGCTGTTTGCAGCCCGTTTCGAGCAATGCCTTGCGGCCATGAAATCGCCCGGCGAGCTCGCAGTCCTTGCCCTTGTCGACCTCGACAAATTCAAGGAAGTGAACGACATACATGGGCATGCCGCCGGTGACGAGCTGCTGCGCGGCGTCGTCGACAGGATGAATGCCCTGATCGAACCAGGCGACACGCTTGCAAGGCTCGGCGGCGATGAATTCGCCCTGCTTCTTCCCGATGTCAGAGAGGGCGACGATAGTTACATCCTCCTCTGCAACGCCATTGTCGAGGCCCTGAGCAAGCCGTTTCAGCTTCGTGGCGGTGACGCCGTCGTCCGCATCGGATGCTCGATCGGCATCGCTGCCTTTCATGACGCGGCCCAGGCAACCAGCGAGATTTTGCGGCGTGCGGACGTCGCCCTTTATGAAGCCAAGACTAACGGGCGCGGCCGCCTGATTGAATATGATCCTTCGCTGGATCACCGGGTCGAGGCACGGGAAAATCTGAAGAACGATCTTCGCCTCGTGCTGGACGGTCGTACGCATCTCTCCGATAGCGCGGAGAATGCGCATTCAGGTGATCCGGGCCACCTGGAGGTCTTCTTTCAGGGCGTGCATCGGGCTGACGCGCATGGAAAACTCTCAGGTGCAGAGGCCCTCGTGCGGTGGCGCCACCCCACCCAGGGATTGCTGTCGCCGGACAAGTTCATCCCGATCGCCGAGGAAGCCGGCATGATCGACCAGCTCGGCGGGTGGGTGCTGAGGAACGCAGCAAAGGCAGCCGCAAGCTGGCCAGCCGACATGTCGGTCGCCGTCAACGTCTCGCCCTCGCAAATCCGGCATCGGGACTTCGACCGCCACGTGCTGTCGATCCTGGCGGAAACCGGCCTGCCGCCATCGCGCCTCGAGCTGGAGCTGACGGAAGCCGCCCTCTTCAACATCGACGAGACCGCGCAAGGCACACTCGGCAGGCTTCGATCCCAGGGGATCCGGATTGCGCTCGACGATTTCGGCACCGGCTTCTCTTCGCTCAGTCACCTCATTCAGTTCAATATCGACCGCATCAAGATCGACCGGTCCTTCGTTCGGTTGCTGGGAACACAGGCCGAGGGCGCCGCCATCGTTTCGGCGATCCTGGGCTTGAGCCGCACGCTTGGAAAAGCGACAACGGCGGAAGGCGTCGAGACGAGGGGGCAGAGAGATTTTCTCGTTGCTGCCGGCTGCAACGACTTGCAGGGCTTCCTGTTCTCCCGCCCCTTGCCTCCGGCTGATTTCCTGTCGTCATTGCCATCTGCCGAAGCCATGCGGCCACAGTCGGCCGCCGCATCCTCCCCGCGGGGCTGATCGTCCACTAGGAGGGGCCGCTCTCACGGCCTTTTGCCTATCATCCAGACAAGGTATGGCGCGCCGGCGAAGGCCGCAAAGAGACCGAGCGGTAGTTCATAGGGGAAAGTGACAGTGCGGGCGCCGAGATCGGCGATCACCATCAGCACGGCGCCGATGATGGCGGAGGCGAGCAGTCTGCTGCCGGCCTTTTCGAAGCCGGCACGGTGGGCGATGTGCGGGGCCATCAGGCCGACGAAGCTCAAGGGGCCGACGAGCAGCGAAGCGGCAGCGGTTGCAATGCCTGCCGTCAGCACCATCAGCATGCGCGCACCGACAAGCGGCAAGCCAAGCGCAAGCGCAGTCGGCGCGCCGAGTGGCAGGATCGTCAGCCATCGCGTGAAGATCAGGCCGACTATCAGGATGACAATGGTGAGGCCGGCGAGGAACGCAGCCGTATCCGGCGTGGCCGCCGCAGCTGAACCGCCGAGCCAGGAAAGGATCTGCCAGGCTCGCTGATCGCCGACGGCAAGAAGCGCACTCAGGATCGCCGACGAAAAGGCGCTGACGGAAATGCCTGCGAGCAGCAAGCGTTCGGGCGGCAGATGCCGGCGGGCGGCAAAGAGCGCCACGATGACGAGCACGACGATCGCGCCGCCGCCGGCGCCAAGAAAGAGGGCAGGCGCGCCGGCATTGGCGGAGAAGCTCAAGGCAACGGCATAACCGACGCCGGCCCCGCCGCTGACACCCAGCACCTCGGGGCTTGCCATCGGATTGCCGGTGAGGCGCTGCAGCATGGTGCCCGCCATGGCGAGCAGCCCGCCGGCAGCGGCCGACGCCAACAGACGCGGCCAGCGGGCGGGAAAGAGCTCCCAGAAGAGATCGCCGCTCAGCAGCGTCCATCCGTCCGGCAGGCGCGCAACGCAAAGGGCCGCCCAGACGAGCGGCGGCAGCAGGCAGAAGATGAGGACGAGGCGCGACAGCGGTGCGCGGGAAACGACGACGCTATCGGGCGGCTGCGGCGGCTCGACGGCGCGCACCTGCGGCAGCAGCCAGAGCAATAGCGGCCCTCCGATCAAGGCCGTCACCGATCCCGTCGGGAAGGTCTCACCGGCCGAGGAGGCGACGAGCTGGACGACGCCATCGCAGAACCAGAGCAATAACCCACCGGCAAAAGGCGAGAGCAACAGGATGCTGCGCGTGGTGCGGATGCCAAGCAGGCGCACCAGCGCCGGGGCGGCAAGGCCGACGAAGCTGACAAGCCCGACGGCGGCGGCAACGCCGGCACTGAGCGCCACGGCAAGGCTTGCAATGGCAATGCGTGTGCCGGCGAGTGCGACACCCAGCGAGCGCGCGCTGCTGTCGCCGAGGCCGAGCAGGGTAAGCGGGCGCAGCAACAGGAGGGTGATGGCGAGGCCGAGCAGCAGTTCGAGGCCGAGTGTTACCGCCGCCGACCAGTCCTGCTGGCTGAGCGAGCCGCCGTTCCAGGTCACCAATGACATCAGATATTCGCCCTGCGAGAGCGTTATCGCAGCCGACAGCGCATTGCAGGTAATGCCGACGAGAAGGCCGGAGACCGCCATGGTGATGGGCTCGAAGCTGCGCCGCCAGCCGAGCAGGAAGACGAGAGCCGTTGCCACACCCGCACCGGCAAGCGCCACAAGTGCGCGGTAGCCATCGAGCAGCTCGGGGAAGAACAATGTCGCACCGACGATCGCAAGCTGTGCGCCGGAGGAAACGCCGAGCGTCGAGGGATCGGCGATCGGGTTGCGCAGGAGGCGCTGCAACAGGGCGCCGGCAAGCCCGAGGGCTGCACCGGCCAGAATCGCAACAGCCCCGCGCGGCAGGACAGCATAGGCGAAAATGATCTGCTGCGTCGTCATTTGCCCGGCATCGAAGGGCAAGGACGGCCAGTCGGCAAAAGGCAGATGGTTCAGCGCCGCCCAAAGGAAGAGGCCGGCGGAGGCGACAAAGGCGAGAAGCGCGGCGGCGAGTGCGGCGGGTCTCATCACGGCCTTTCCCCTGACGACAGTATCGCCGCCTTGAAGAGCCGCGTGAAGCGGGCAGCCGCCGAGATGCCGCCATAAGGATTGATATTGTCGAGCATCAGCACGCGGCCGGAGCGCACCGGCTGCAGCGATTGCCAGATCATGCTGTTCTTCAGGCCATTGCGGGCTTCGACCGGGATATCGGAGATGATGACGATGCGCGCCTGAGGCTCTGCGGCGAGGTTTTCGATCGGCACCGGCGCGGCGAAAGTGTAACGGGAACGGTCTATCCAGGCATTCGGCAGGCCAAGCCGGGACAGGATATCGCCGAACATGCTGTCGGCGCCAAAGACGCGGGCATGGCGGGCATCGCCGATATTGACGAGATAGGTCGGGCGCGCGGCAAAAGCCTGCAGGCTGAGGCGCGCCTCCTCGACAAGGGCTGCCTGTTCAGCCACGACTTCGCGGCCGCGCTCTTCGAGGCCAAGCTCCTTTGCGAGTGCCGAAACGGCATCCATCGCCTTCTGATAGGGCGGCTCGCCCCTGTTATAGAAGGGCAGCGACAGGACAGGCGCGATCGCCTGAAAGCTCGCCTCGAACCTGACATAGAAGGGCGAAACCAGGATGAGGTCCGGGCGCAGCAGACGCAGGAGTTCGAGGTTCGGCGATCCGCGCAGGCCGAGATCGGCAACGCTCTCGTCCAGCACCGGCTCGACCGCATCCTTGCGGAACTGCACGAGCTCGGTCGCAGCAACTGGCATAATTCCGAGTGCCACCAGCGTTTCCAGCATGGCCCAGTCGATTGCCGCGATGCGCTTTGGCAGCGATTGGGGCGTTTCCGCAAAGGCTTTGCCGGGAATAGCGATAGCCGCCAGCAGTGCAAGCGCCTGCCGACGGCCGATGCCCCGTCCATATGCGTCTCGAAATTCACTCACCATTGAAAGGTCAGCTTGCCCATCACCGTTCTGCCATCGCCATAGCTGCAGCCGAAGGAGCTGCAGCTTGCAACATAATCCTTGTCGGCAAGGTTCTTGAAGTTCAGCGAGGCGGTCACATTGTCCTTCTTGTAATGCACTGCTGCATCGAAGAGGGTCACGGCGTCAAGATCGAGCGAGTTCTTGGTATCGCCATAGCGCTGGCCGACATAGCGCACGCCACCGCCGAGACCGAAGCCTTCGAGCGCGGTATCCTCGGGGAAGGTGTAGTCGAGCCAGAGGCTTGCGGCATGCTCCGGCACATTGTCCGGGCGCTTGCCGTCATCGACACCGCCGACGATTTCGGCCTGCATGTAAGTATAGGCAGCGCGCAGATCGAGCCCATCGGTGAGGCTGGTAACGCCTTCCAGTTCGATGCCCTTGACGTCGACCTCGCCGATCTGACCGGTTCGCGTCGTGCCATCCGGCAGAGCGTAGGTCGTCAGTACGTTCTCCTGTTTCAGGTCGTAGGCGGCGACGGTGAAGAAGCCGTTCCAGCCCTCCGGCTGATATTTGACGCCGACTTCCACCTGCTCGCCCGTCGTCGGCTGGAGAATACCGCTCGTTGCGGAAACCGGCACCGGCTCGAAGGAGGTGGCGTAGCTGATATAGGGGGCGATGCCGTTGTCGAAGACATAGCTGAGGCCGGCCCGGCCGGTGAGCTTGTGATCGTCCTGATCGACAGGACGTGAAATGCCCGTCAGCCGGTTCGTCGAGGTTCCCTCCGTGCTGGCCCAGTCCTGGCGAAGGGCTGCCGTCGCGCGCCAGTTCTCATAGGCAAGCTCGTCCTGCACGTAGATGCCGACCTGCGTCATGGTGGAATCTACGGAGGTGCTGAGCGTCGGGGCGATCAGCTTGACCGAGCCATAGGCCGGATTGAAGGCATCGAGCGGCGTGGGGCGCCAGAACTGCGTGCCGACATTATTGCTATAATAGCGATAGTCGAGACCAAACAGCATCTTGTGCTGAACGTCTCCGGTATCGAATTCCGCAAGCAAGTTATTGTCGACGTTGAACGTGTTGAGAAGCTCGTCCTGGATGGTGGCGTTGCGGTTGATCGTCCGGCCGCCTGTAAGGCCGATCGTCGACATGCCGAGCGCCTTATAGTTCCAATCAAAATTCTGATAGCGGAGGTTCTGGCGGAAGGTCCAGGTATCGTTCAGGCGATGTTCCAGCTCATAGCCGAGATTGGTGAGCGTCCGGTCGGACGTATCGAAGCTCTTGTCGCCGACGAAGAAATCCCGCGACAGGCGGTTGGCGCCCGTCGCATTGAGCGTGAGCTGGGGCGGCAGACCAGATGGCGTGCTCGGATTATCGTGCTGGATGCTGGTCAGGATCGTCAGCTTGGTGTTTTCATCCGGCTGCCAGGTGAGCGCCGGGGCGATGAAATAGCGGTCATTGTCGAGTTCATCGACCTGCGCCGAGGCCGTCCTTGCAAGCCCCGTCAGACGATAGGCGAAATCGGAATTGCCGGGCATGATGTCGCCAAAATCGAAATAGGTGCCGTAGGTATCATAGCTGCCGGCCTGCGCGCCGACTTCACCGAAGCGTTCGAAGACCGGCCGCTTGCTGATGAGATTGATCATGCCGCCGGGATTGCCCTGGCCATACATGACAGAAGCCGGGCCGCGCAGCACTTCGATACGCTCGAGCTGATAGGGGTCGACCGCGGGGGCACCTGCCGTGCGCATCATGCGCAGCCCGTTCAGGAACTGCGCCTGCCGGCTGTCGAAACCGCGGATACGCGGTGAATCGAAACGCGGGTCGGCGCCGTAGGGCTCGCCGACGACCCCGGGCACGTAATCGAGCGCCTGGCCGACGGTTTCGGCATCCTGTGACTTCAGCTGGTCAGCCGTCAGCACCGAGATCGATTGCTGGGTTTCGATGAGCGGCGTGCCGGTCTTGGTCGCCGTAGCACTCGTCCTGGCAACGAAGCCCTTTACCGGCGCCGTCGGGTCCTCGTCCTTGGAGCCGCTGATGACGATCGGGGCGAGCGTCGTCGGATTTGCCTCTTGCGCGGCCGCCGGAAACAGCGGCGCCAGAAGGGCGCTTGCCAGCGCTGTGGTCGAAGCAAATGTGAGGAGATTAAGAGAACCAGTCATTGGGGGCTCGTTATATGCCGTAAAACTGGATTTTTCTAATCATGTTATTTTTCGAAGGTCCAATAAACGCGGCTCGAATTTTTTATAAGCGTGGACTATGAAACTCGCCTGATGTCATAGATTTAGATTCTTCTAGGAGAACATGATTGGCGCTGACCGACCCCGGCTTCGAACTCCGGCACCTGCGATATTTCGTGACCCTGGTCGAAGAGCGGAATTTCGAACGTGCGGCTGTAAGGCTGGGCATCGCCCAGCCGGGTCTCAGCCAGCAGATCAGGAGCCTCGAAAAGATTGTCGGCACGCCGCTGCTCGATCGGAGCCGCCGGGGCGTGCAGCTCACGCATTCGGGCGAGACCCTGTTTCAGGAGGCTCGGAAAGTCCTGGTCCAGACCGAGGCGACGGTCGCCGCCATTAACCGCGCCGGGCGCGGCGAAAGCGGGCGCATCTCGATCGGCTATGTCGCGTCCGCCGCGTATTCCGGCGCGGTTGTCGGCTCGATCAGGGACTTCAAGCGCCACTATCCCTATATCGAGGTCGAGCTGCAGGAAATGGAGCTGCGTCAGCAGCTGCAGCGCATTGCCGACGGTCTGCTCGATTTCGGCTATATCCGCGCGCCGGCGCCAATACCGCTTGGCGTTTCCGTGCAGGTCGTGCTGCGCGAGCCGCTGGTCGTCATGGTCCCTGCGGATCATGAATTCTCAGAGCGCGCCATCGATACGCTCGCCCGACTGGCCGGCAATACCTTCATCACGCCGCGCCAGCCGCCGGACGTCGGCTTTCACCGCAACACGCTGCAGGCCTGCCGGGAAGCCGGCTTCGAACCCTCCGTCAAGGCCATCGCACACGACTTCACCGAGATCGCCGCCCTCGTCGGCATCGGCACCGGCATCGCGCTGGTACCGCAATCCATGAGCCGCGTGGAACTGCCCGATATCCACTACCGGCCGCTTCAGAGCGTCACGATGACGTCGGACGTGGCGATCGCCTACCGCAAGGGCGAAAGTTCGCCTGCCACCAAGGCTTTCATTGGCCAGCACCGGCAGAAGATCAGCCCTCCGGCATCCGGCGAGATGGTAGTAAAAGCGCCGGTGTCTGGCGAACCATCGGACACGACCTTGTCTGCATTGCGCCGTTCGCCGCTTGTCGGGTCCGAACTTGATCTGTCGAGACCGGAAGAGGAAGGTCGTAAAGTCGATCTGTGACGCAGATCCACCTGCCCACTTCAAAGCTTGGAATGAAGAACAAAGTGATCTACATTATTTGAGAGAATTATCTACATGGAGCCGGCGATGGCCATCAACGTCAACAACAAAGAGGCGGATGCGCTGACGCGGGAGTTCGCC
The DNA here is from genome assembly GCF_056398505.1 of Rhizobium sp. 01T437. Classification (NCBI taxonomy): domain Bacteria; kingdom Pseudomonadati; phylum Pseudomonadota; class Alphaproteobacteria; order Hyphomicrobiales; family Rhizobiaceae; genus Rhizobium; species Rhizobium sp. 01T437. Next base: position 31,343 of record NZ_JBFTPM010000028.1, on the reverse strand, counting down.
ACTATGGCCGGGGTTAGTATCACTGATGCGATTGTGATCGCCATGAAAGAGGCTATCGAACGTCGCACCAGTAGCGAGAGCCCGGCCGAGACTGCAGCCCGGCTCAGGGAGAAGCATGGTATTTCCCTGACACCATCCTCTCGCAAGCCGCTTTCCCATGAGGTCTTTGATTCCCTATGGGGCGAAGGCTGATGTTCATCGACGCCTGCGCGATCATCGCCCTCTTGTCGGATGAACCGGAGGCCAAGCGGGTATCCGATGCGATCGCGGCGGCACGCGCCCCATTCACCTCTCCTGTCGCAATGCTCGAGGCGGCTTTGGGGCTCGCGCGACCCGACAAGTTTGGCTTGCCGCTTGATGCAGTGGAAGCGCTGCTGATGGAATTTCTGGAGGCTCGTAGCATCGAGATCCGCGACCTTCCCCCGGCTCGTGAAACAACGCACCTCGCTCTTTCAGCTGCGCATCGATATCGCGCCGGCCGCAGAGGACTTAACCTTGGTGACTGCCTCCACTACGCCTGTGCGAAATACTATGGCGTTCCTATTCTAGCGACAGATAACGAATTTCGTGAGACTGATATCGAAACCATTCTGTGATTTCTCGCCAACGCCGGCCCGCAAATCGTCAGGACAATTCATACAGGCTTAGGATCCGACGGCATCGATCGACCATCCGCGCGTCTTTGGCTAACGACGAGATACCCCAGCGCACAGACGAAGATAGTAAGAAGTATCCATAGCTCATTGACATATGTGATCCAATGTTCCCCGAGCCTGAGGCTCAGAACGCGGTCCATCAGAAACATCAGGTCAATGGTGGACCGCGGCGGCAAGCCCACGATCCAGCCGAATGATGCGACCATTGGGATGCAGATGACCGCGGAGATCATCGTCGAGACAAACGCGCTGACGCCCGCAAACCGCCAGGAGATCGTGAGCCCGCCGGCGCGGTTTTCATCCTCTCCCTTCCAGAAGGAAAGGAAGATGATGAAGGCGAAGAAGAAGAGCAGAGTTACGGGAAATCTGAAGGAAAATATCCCGAGGGAAAAACCAACAGCCCAGAAATTGAACCCGGCAAGAAGAACATCATGGGCTGCGAGCAGCCACAGCATCCCGGCAAGCGTCCACAAGACGCTCAAGCCCGCACGCGCGCATCGCCTCGCAATGAACGTCAGCATCGCAATGGCGTAGACGAATACCAGGATGATGCGGCCAAATAGGCCGAACATCAGAGCGACGGCGCCGCAGGTGTCGGCCGCGCAGGCGGTCGTCTTCACGGCAGCAAACAGGAGAAGCGGAAAACCGCCGATGAGGGCAATCCACAGCGCGGTGAACACGCTGCTATATATCGCGAAACCTTTGCGGGTCATGGTCTCTCCATCGTCAGCAGAAGCTTGCCAGACGGCGCTTAAGGACGCGAGAAGCCAATCGATAAAATGCTGCTGGGTCACGCTGCCCGGTATCAACGACAGGTCAATCGGCTCGTGGCGGTGACTTCCGACGTGGCGATCGCCTACCGCGAGCGCGGGTTCACTCGCATTCTAGCTGCGGCTGCCTGAAACTCGTCACATACCACTCGCCGCCGGAATTGCGGGTGTAGAAGGTGTAGAAACATTCCGTCCGCTCGACATAACCAGGCGTCTCCGTCACCTCGTAGCGTTCGCCGCGGCGCGTCTGGCGTACCTCGCCGCTGGAGCTGCCGGAGACCACCTGCGTCTTGTCCTTGCGCCATTGATAGGCCCGCTCACCAGGGCGCATCTCATAGACATTGTCGGGCGGGCCGTAATCCAGCATGACGCTGCTGATCGGCACGCCGACATAGCTCTTCATGATCTGCGAGGCACAGGCTGCCAGCATGCATGTGGCCGCAAGCACGGCGCAGCCGAGAAGAATTGGCCGCGGCCAACTCCGTTTCCTGTTCTCCATCAATGTCTTCATCGATCGGTCCTTTGCGCGTGGATTTATCCTCGCCAAGACGGATAGGGTCGATGGATTGCCGATACATTGCAATTTTGGCGTCAGCCGCGATCCGCCCTTCATGACAATTGCACGACACAATTGGAACAAGGGTGGAAACGCTTGTAACCCGCCTGACATTGGGGCGCTCTAAAGAGGCGGCATGAGCATTGCCTGCCGCCGGAAACCCGCCGCGGGCCCTATTGGAGACCGCCGGCATGAAAATCGTCCAGATCACCGACACGCATTTCAGCCCGTCGATACCGCATTTCAACGGCAACTGGCAGCCGCTTGCGGACTGGATCAACGGCAGCGGCGCGGATCTCGTCGTCCATACCGGCGATCTTGCCGTCGATGGCGCCGACAAGGACGAGGACCTCACCTTCTGCATGGAGCTGATGCAGCAGGTAAAGATCCCGATGCTGATCGTTCCCGGCAATCATGATGTCGGCCATCTGCCGGGCTCCCTGCAGCCGGTCGATGCGACAAGGCTCAGCCGCTGGCGCAATCTCGTAGGCCCGGATTACTGGCTGGAAGATGCCGGCAACTGGCGCCTCATCGGCCTCAACAGCCTGCTGATGGGCATGGAGAATGACGAGCAGGAAACGCAATTCGCATGGCTGGAAAAGGCGCTTGCCGAGCGCGCCGGCCGGCGCATCGCAATGTTTGCCCATAAGCCGCTTTTCGTCGATACACCTGACGAGGGCGACACCGGCTACTGGAGCATCCGTCCGGCCCAGCGCCAGAGGCTCTATGATCTGATTGCCGCCCATGATGTCGCGCTCTACGCCAGCGGCCACCTGCACTGGGCCTGGAAGGGCCGTTTCAACGACACGTCGCTCATCTGGGGACCGTCCGCCGCCTTCATCATCGGCACGATGGAGCGTGAGATGCCGGGCGAGAAGCTTGTTGGAGCCGTGCTTCACGATCTCGGCGACGGCGTCGCGAGCGAGATCGTAGCTATATCAGGCATGTTGGCGCATGTGCTCGACGATGTTGTGGCCGAAGTCTATCCGCACGAGGCCCACAAGGTGCAGAAGGAGCCTGCGCAATGAGTGCGCTGACACTTTCGGCCATTTCCAAATCCTATGGCGACAACGCCATTCTCAAAAACATCAGCCTTGATGTGCAGCCGGGCGAATTCATCGCGCTTGTCGGCCCTTCCGGCTGCGGCAAGAGCACGCTCTTGCGCATCCTTGCCGGCCTCGACCATGCCGACACCGGCGAGATCGTCATCGGCGGGCGAGAAATGTCCAATGTGGCCGCCGCAGACCGCAACATCGCCATGGTGTTCCAATCCTACGCGCTCTATCCACATCTGACGGCCGGCCAGAATATCGCCGTTCCGCTAGCCATGCGCCGGCTGAGCAGCATTCAACGCCTTCCCTTCCTCGGTCCTGTCCTGCCCGGCTACCGCGCCATTCGTTCGGGCATTTCTCGCGATGTGCAGGAAACGGCCAAAGCCCTGAAGATCGACCATCTCCTGGAGCGCAAGCCTGGCCAGATGTCGGGCGGTCAGCGGCAGCGCGTGGCACTTGCCCGCGCCATGGTGCGCCATCCGAGCGTCTTCCTGATGGACGAACCGCTGTCAAACCTCGATGCCAACCTGCGCGTCCATGCGCGCGGCGAAATCGTCGAATTACATCGCCGCGCCGGCGTGCCGACCGTCTATGTCACCCATGATCAGGCCGAGGCGCTCTCCATGGCCGACCGCGTCGCCGTGATGATCGGCGGCCAGCTTTTGCAGCTGGCGCCGCCGCAGGTCATCTATGACGATCCTGCTCATATTGAGGTCGCCCGCTTCGTCGGCCAGCCGCGCATCAATCTCTTACCGGCGCGCGCCGATGGCGGAACGATTGCTTTCGGTGATATCAGGCTCACGCTGGAAGAAGCCAATCCTGCCGGTTCCGACGTGACGATCGGTATCCGTCCGGAATTCGTGCGGCTTGCAGCAGAGGGCCAGACCTCTCTTCCCGGACGCATCGAGCGTATGGAATTCCTCGGCTCCGAGGTGATTCTGTTCTGCCGACTGAATGCGATCGGCGAGACCGTACTTGCCAAGCTTGCGCCTGCCGATGCCGCAGGCCTTTCTGCCGGCATGCCCGTCGCCCTCTCCTTTCAACCCGACAAGGCTATGGTCTTTGCACCCGACGGCCGCCGGCTGCGCACTGCCGCCCTTCCCGCCGATACCAGCAGGGAGAAGGCCCATGGCTAGCATTGCCGCAGGCGAGATCCGATCGGTCGCACCATCCGTCAGGCATGAGCGACGCGAGGCACAGACCGCCTGGCTGCTGACGCTGCCAGCGATTATCCTGATCGCCCTCTTTGTGCTGCTGCCGATCGTCGCCGTCGTCTTCCTCGGCTTTACCGATTTCGAACTCGGCGTCGGCAAGTTCCGTTTCGTCGGCTTCGAGAACTATGCCGAGCTCTTTGCCGACCGCACCTTCCGCAAGTCGCTCTGGAACACCACTGTCTATACGGCGATCGTAGCACCCGCCTCGATCCTGCTCGGCCTTGGTGTGGCCATGCTGATCGAGAGCGAGGGCTGGGGAAAGAGCGTCTTCCGCACGGCCTATTTCCTCCCCGTTGTCTCGCTGATCGTCGCCATGGCGACCGTCTGGCAATATCTCTTCCATCCGACGATCGGTCCGCTCAATGCGCTCATCGGTCTCGCCGGCCTGTCGAAGCCGAACTGGCTCGGCTCCTCGGCAACAGCACTTTACAGCCTCTCCATCATCGGTGTGTGGCAGACGGTCGGCTTCAACATGGTGCTGTTCCTCGCCGGGCTGACGGCGATCCCGCGCGAACTCTATGCCGCCGCCGAAATCGATGGCGCCAAATCCTCGCTCGACCGCTTTTTCCTCGTCACCTGGCCGATGCTCGGGCCGACGGCGCTTTTCGTGACCACGATCAGCATCATCAATGCGGTGAAGACCTTCGAGACGGTCAAGACGCTGACCGATGGCGGCCCCAATCACGCCTCCGAAGTCTTGCTTTTCACCATCTATCAGGAGGGTTTCGTCTACATGAAGGTCGGCTATGCCTCGGCCATGACCGTGGTCTTCCTCGCCATCCTCGTGGTGATGATGTTCCTGCAATACCGCTTCCTCGATCGGCGGGTGCACTATTCATGAAGACGAGATCCCGCTTCACCCTCGGCCGGCTGCTGCGCCTGACGCTGCTCATCCTTGGCGCGGTCATCTTCCTTGCGCCCTACATCTTCATGATATCGGCCGCCGGCAAATCGCAGGACGATATCTTCACCGCAGCGCTTTCGCTGATCCCGACGCATTTCTACTACGTGCAGAATTTTACCAAGGCGCTCGACAAAGTGGCGATGGGCACGCTTCTCTGGAACGGCGTGGTGGTCTGTGCGCTGATCTTCGTCTTCCAGGTGCTGGTCGCGATCCCCTGCGCCTATGCCATGGCGAAGCTGAAGTTCCGTGCCGCCCGCATGATGATGGTGCTCGTGCTGCTCGGCCTGCTGGTGCCTATCCATGCGACGGCGCTGCCGCTCTACGTCGCCTTCGACAGCCTGTCGCTGCTCAACGGCTATACGGCGCTGGTGGCACCCTTCACCATCTCTGTCTTTGCGATCTTCCTCTTCCTGCAGTTCTTCCGCGCCATGCCCGACGACCTGATCCATGCCGCGCGTCTCGACGGCATGTCCGAACTCGGCATCGTCTCGCGCGTCATCGTGCCGAATGCCTGGCCGGCGGTCACGGCTTTCGCGATCTTTTCGGTCGTCGCCCATTGGAACGACCTCTACTGGCCGCTGATCGTCATCAGCAAGCCGGGTTATGCCACCCCGCCGCTCGGCCTGATGAACTTCCGCGCCGCGGAAGCCGGCGACGATTACGGCGCGCTGATGGCGGCCACCATCATCATCACCATTCCCCTCGTTGCGGCTTTTCTGCTCGCGCAGAAACGCTTCGTCGAGGGCATCACCATGACCGGTCTCAAAGGCTGACCGGCTGAACCCAGGAGAACGAGCGATGAAGCATTTCACCCAGTTCCTCGCAGCAGCGGCTCTGTCCGTGGCGGCGGCACTGCCGGCCCACGCCGAAACGACGCTGACGATCCACTACCCGATGCCGGGCTTCTTCAAGGACGTGATGGACACGATCTCGAAGAAGTTCATGGAAGAAAACCCTGATATCAAGATCCAGTTCGCCGCTCCCTCGGCAACCTATGAAGACGGCATCCAGCTGATTCTGCGCCAGGCAGGCACGTCGGAAATGCCCGACGTCACCTTCATTGGCCTCAACCGTCTGCGCATGCTGAACGAGCGCAATGTCGCCGTCGACATGACGCCGCTCGTCCAGAAGGAAGGCAACATGGCCGAGAAGGGCTTCTCGGACACGATCCTGAAGCTCGCACAGGTCAAAGGCAAGCAGGTGGGCCTTGCCTTCGCCACCTCCAACCCGATCATGTATTACAATGCCGATCTCGTGAAGGCAGCCGGCGGCAACCCGGATACCCCTCCGAAGACCTGGGATGAAGTGATCGCGCTCGCAGGCAAGATCAAGGCGCTCGGCAACGGCGTCGACGGCATGGATTTCCGCTGGCAGGGCGACGACTGGATGTTCTCCGCCCTGCTCTTCGGTGCCGGCGGCAAGATGCTGAGCGATGACGAGCAGAAGGTGGCCTTCAACGGTCCGGAAGGCCAGAAGGCCGTCGAGCTGATCAGCCGCTTCGTCAAGGAAGGCGGCATGCCGGTCTTCACCAAGGCAGCCGGCGAACAGGCCTTCGCAGCCGGCAAGGTCGGCTTCGAATTCCAGACCACCGGCGCGCTCGTCAACACGATCAAGAATGTCGGCACCAAGTTCGATCTGCGTACCGCCCAGATCCCGCTTCTCGACCCGGAAAAGGGCCATCTGCCGACCGGCGGCAACGCCGTCGTCATCCTCGCCAAGGATCCCGCCAAGCAGGACGCCGCCTGGAAGTTCGCCAAGTTCGCAGCCGGCCCCTATGGCGCCTCCGTCGTCGTTCCCGGCACCGGTTATGTGCCGAACAACGAGCTTGCCGCCAAGTCCGCCGAATATCTCGGCGACTTCTACAAGAAGAACCCGCTCTTCCAGGCAGGCCTCAGCCAGATGCCGCGCATGATCCCGTGGTACGCCTTCCCCGGCACCAACGGCGTCAAGGTCACCCAGACGATCGTCGACAACCTGTCGCGCATCGTTGACGGCTCTGCCCAGCCGAAAGAAGCGCTCGACGACGCAGCCTCCGACGTCGAAGGCATGCTGCCGCGCAGCTAAATCTGAATGCTAGGCCGCTCGCGGTCTCGATCCGGAACCGCCGTACCCCTCGGGTGCGGCGGTTTCTTCGTTCAGGAGATTCCGCACCGTGCCACCCACACGCAGAGCATGCGACAATTCCAGATGCCGTAGCGGCGCATCGTTTTCGACGATATCGAGGAGCAGCGACGCCGCCGTCGCGCCCATGCTGAGATCGGGCATTTCGATCGAGGTCAGCGTCGGATTGATGAGCTTGCCGATGGCGATGCCGTCGAAGCCGGCGACAGAGATATCGTCGGGAACACGCAAGCCCTCGCGATGGATGGCGCCGATGACGCCAAGCGCGATCAGATCGTTCGAGCCGATGATGGCGGTCGGGGAAAATGTCCGCAAGGCCTGGCCGAGATCCATTTGGTCGTAGCCGATGACGAAGGGCACCTCTACGGCTTCGAGCGGGGCCACGCCCGCTGCCTCCATCGTCTGCAGATAGCCGCGGTAGCGCAAAAGCGCACGGTCTGAAGCCCTGAAGCTGCCCGAGACATAGAGGATGCGCCGGTGGCCCATGGATAAGAGATGTTCGGTCAGCCGGCAGCCAGCCGCATAATTGTTGACGGTAACGGCAGCCGGATATCGGACGGTCGGAGAGCTGCCAAGCAGCACTGTCGGCGGCAGGTCCTGCGCTAATGCCGGGCTTGTCTCACCATTGCAGACCGTCAGGATCAGCCCGGTCGGCCGCTCGCCGAGCAGCCCCGCCACGGCATTGGCCTCCTGGTCGGGATCGTAATTCGATTGCGCAATGAGAACGCTGTGGCCGGCAACCAGCATGCGGTTCTGGATGCCCGAGAGGGACGAAGCGAAAACCGGATTGGTCACGCTCGGCACCAGCACGCCGATAACGGGCCGGCGGCCGCTGCGGGCAGAGGACGCGGCAGCCCGATAGCCGACTTCGGCAGCAGCACGGCGCACGCGAAGTGCTGCTGCCTGGCTGACGGGACCGCTGAGGTTCAGCACGCGGCTTGCCGTCGCCATCGAACATCCGGCCTTCAGCGCAACCTGTTTCAACGTCGTCATCGCCGCCCTGTCCGTGTCCGTCGAGGTTTGGCAGGCTCTTACGGGCGGATTGTCATGAAATGATGACGGCAAAGACCGTTTTCGGTCTCAGCCGCGTTTGGGCTGACGGCCGAGGATCTGGCGCACGCCGTCCTTGGTGAAGGGCTGCGCCAGTTGGCTGACGAAGCCGGGGGCGATCTGGCCCTTGATGCCGATATCGGTCGAGGATGGGCGGTCGGGATTGAAATAGGTGCCGAACAGCTGGTCGAACAGCACGACATTCTCACCGTAATTGGTATTACCTTCGCGCAGATCCTTCGAATGGTGCCAGCGGTGAAGCCGGGGCGTGCTGAAGACGAAATCGAAAAGGCCCGTCCGCATGTCGACGTTGCAATGGGTCAGGATGCCGATGAAGGCCGTGACGGCACCAAGCCACCAGAAGACCTGCAGCGGGGCACCGAGCAGGTAGAGCGGGATCTGGCTCAACGCGATCTTGAACAGGGAATCGATGACGTGGAAACGGCCGGTATTGATGACCCAGAGGCGGGTGACGCTGTGGTGCAGGGCATGGAAGCGCCAGAAGAACAGCCGTTCATGGGCGATGCGATGCGCCCAGTAGAGGCCGAACTCGGCAATGATGACGGCGAGGACCGCCTGGAAGACCATCGGCCAGGATGATGGCCAGAGACTGAACTGCATGGCGGCGAGCGGCTGTAGCAGGCCGGCGGCGAGCATCGGAAAGATCGCTGCCGAGAGTGCTGCCAGCTGCACCAGCCCCTTGGTCAGAACCGTGTGGGCGATATCGTTGGCCGTTTCGCCATCCGCCTGGAGCCAGCGCTGCTCATAGGGAATGGTGCGTTCGAGCAGGAAGAGAAGCAGGACCTCGCCCGCATAGACGGCCGAAAAGGCGACCATCGGCCGATCGCCGGCGAAGGCGAAATGGGCGCCCGTCAGGCCGGAGAAAAACACCAGTGGCCAGGACAGGTAGGCAAGAATGTATCTTCCGGCTGCGGCTGCTTTCGGCATCAATTTCATGTCCCCTCAAGAGCTCGCCGGGTTTCGAGCCAATCGCCCAATTCTTGCCCGGATCGCCCGCGGCCGTCGCTGCACGGATCGATCCGGCAACGCCCTCGACCCAGTGTTCCGCCAGTCATGCCATCGATCAGGACGATCGGCAATCGCTTGGGACACCCGCTTCGCGGAACGATGCGGCCAAACTGTGGATGGAGGATTGCAGGGGCATTGCGTGGACCTGGCAAATTTGACTGGTGGCGCGAGAGCCGCTGGCTGGAGGATGCGGGAGCCTCGCACGAAAAATCCCTGCCCATGAAGCGGCAGGGGCATAGGTGCTGCGATGACGAGGGCAACGCACCTCTATGCTGCCTATCATAGAGAATAACGGGACAGTCGGCCCCACGCCTCGACCTGAAGAAATAAGCCCGCCAAGACAGCCTTCTACGGCTTTCAATCCACGCATTCGTGTCTTGAGACTGTCGCCCGCCTTTGCCAGATTGGCGGCAGCGGCTCTAGGGCTGCTTCAATAATATCAAAGGGATTGGCCCATGAAACGCGATATTGAAATCACGACGGCTGACGGCGTTGCCAGGGCGTCGATTTTCCGCCCCGCCGGCAGCGAGGGCAAGGTTCTGCCAGGTGTTCTCTACTATATGGATGCGCTCGGACCGCGCGAGGCCATCGACATCATGGGCGAGCGTCTCGCGAATGCCGGCTATGTCGTGCTTGCACCCGATCTCTTCTACCGTTTCGGCTCATACGGCCCCTTCGACGGATCCTCCTTCGGTAACGAGGCCTCGCGTGCCGAGATCATGAAGATGATCCGCGAGACGACGCAGGAAATGACGAAGCGCGACAGCGCAGCCTTCCTCGACACGCTTGAGGCCGAAGGCGTTTCCGGTCCGGTCGGCGCCGTCGGTTATTGCATGGGCGGCGGCCGGGCGCTGACGGCAGCGGCCACTTATGCCGACAGGATCGCGGCAGCGGCAAGTTTCCACGGCGGCAATCTCGCAAGCGAGGCGCCCGACAGCCCGCATCGCCTCGCCGGCGACATCAAGGCGCGCGTCTATGTCGGCGTTGCCGGTGTCGACGGCAGCTTCCCGCCCGAACAGTCCGCGCGGCTTGCCGAGGCGCTCCGCAGCGGCGGCGTCGACCACATCATCGAGAACTATATCGGCATGTCGCATGGCTGGACCGTTCCCGATCGCGGTGAGACCTACAGCGAAAAGGGTTCTGAGCGGCACTGGAAGCGCCTGCTCGAACTTTTTGCAGAAACGCTTAGCTGAGATCAGCGAATGCGACCCCGCCCGGCCCCGGGCGGGGTCGGCGAACACTGCGACCTGCTATAACTTTGCTGACGTGATAGCGATCATGCCGGCTATCTGCAGTGCCCTACAGAACGGCGCGCCGTGACACTGAAGCTGGAGGCGACATTGACCCATTAGGCTTGCAGAGCGAATTATCTCGCCTCGCGGCGACAATACTCTTGGCCATCAGTTTGCCACGATGTGCCCTACCCTCCGCAGGCGTGTGCCCCAAACGAGAATTGGATTGATGATCAACTTCACGAAATCTGCCATCGGCATTCTGCTTGCCCTTGGCACTGTAGCCTCCACGTCGAGCATCGCGTCTGCGCAATATTACGAGGGTTACGACAGAGGCCCCCCGCCCCGTTTTGAACCTGACAGGGATTGGGGCAGGCCTCCCCCGCCGCCCGGTTGGGGTCGTCCGCCGCGCGGTGGCTGCGATCCCCGATGGGCAGAGGACAAGGCGCGTGATTTCGGCTTCCGCCGCGCTCGCGTCGTCGACGTCACGCCGCGGCGTGTGATCGTTCAGGGCTGGACACGGCGAGGTCCCGGCGAGATCAGCTTTGCCAACGTCCGCGGCTGCCCGGCGCTCCGATAACGGCTGCCGGCCGATATGAGACGCCCTCGGTCGGGAAACCGAACCGGGGGCTTGCGGAGTAAGACGGACGCGAAGGACAGGCTTACCCACGGCGATGGCCGCGGATCATGCCTTCAAGCGCGGGGCCTCCGGCACGGGCGACCGCCATCAGGGCGTCCTCTCCGCCGCCGTCGCGGGCAAGCAGCGACATGCCATTCTGCAACGTGGCGAAGAAGACGGCAGCGGCCTCGCAGTCGAAAGTGTCGGTCAGTTCACCTTCGCAGACGGCCCGCTCGAATCTTTTCATAAGCTGGCTAATATTTTCGGCGCGGCGTTGCCTGAGATCCTCGCCGATCGCTTCGATTTCGCTCGCCGCCGGGTTGGAACCGAGCACGATCATGCAGCCGGGGGGCTGATCCGGGCGGCTATAGGCGCGGCGCGGGCGGTATTGACGAGAAAGCCTTCGATCGCCGCAGCAATCGTCTCCCCCTCTTCGATCGCATTCCAGATCTCGTTATTCACCGTCGCCTGGTAGAGATCGAGCGCTTCGGTAAAAAGCGCCTCCTTGGAGCCGAAGGCGGCATAGAGGCTCGGAGGCGCGATGCCCATGGCCTGGGTCAGATCGCTCATCGACGTTTCCTCAAAACCCTTTTGCCAGAAGAGATGCATGGCGCGCGAAAGCGCCTGCTGCCGGTCGAAGCTTCTCGGGCGCCCACGTTCGCTCACCTCAGGTTTCCCTCGCACAGTCGGATTTCAATTCTGTATCGCTCAATACATAACTCGCTTGACGATACGATTCAATCGCAGCATGACTTCCGTACCAATCTTTACAGAAAGGAATGCCATGACTGCCCTCGATGGAAAAGTATCTGTTCTCAAGGGAAAAGTTGCGCTCGTCACCGGCGGAAGCCGCGGCATCGGCGCTGCAATCGCCAAGCGGCTGGCGGCCGATGGCGCCAAAGTCGTGCTGACCTATGTGAATGGGGCAGAAGCGGCTGCCAATGTCGTCAAGGCGATTGAGGCTGCGGGCGGGACGGCGCTTGCCCTCAGGGCCGATGCGTCCGACGCCGCCGATGTCGAGGCTGCCGTTGCCAGGACGGCAGAAACCTTCGGCCGCATCGATATCCTCGTCAACAATGCCGGGATTTTCCACGCCGCGCCGATCGAGACCCTGTCGCTTAGCGATTTCGATCAGACCTTCTCGATCAATGTCCGCTCGGCCTTCGTGGCTTCTAAGGCAGCGCTAACAGTCATGCCGGATGGCGGGCGCATCATTTCGATCGGCAGCAATCTTGCGGTACGCGCCACCTCTCCCGGCCTCAGCCTCTATACGGCGAGCAAAGCGGCGCTTGCCGGCCTGTCGCAAGCGCTCGCCCGCGAGCTCGGCCCGCGCGGCATCACGGTCAATGCCGTGCATCCCGGTTCGACGGATACGGACATGAATCCGGCAGACGGCCCGCATGCGCGTGAGCAAAAGGGGCTCATGTCCAATCCGGCGGGCTTTGCCGATCCTCGCGAGATCGCCGATGTCGTTGCCTATCTCGCCTCGCCGGCCGCGCGTTCGGTCACGGGTGCGGCCTGGACGGTCGACAATGGGGCGAATGCCTGAAACTGAGAAAGAAAAGCCCGGCGCAAAACCGGGCTTTGATCACGCGGCCGTATTGGCCTCGGCAGCGCTCAGCGCGAGATCTGTCACCTCGCCGGTCGAGGCATAGCCGGAAACGAGTTCGGCGAGCATCAGGCGGGCCGCCGGTATGTCGTTGCGGTCGAGCGCGGCATCGAGAACCTTCAGGCGCTTGGAAAGCTCCGGCCAGAAGAGAAAATCCTCACGCGCCTTCATGATGCGCGGATGCTGCGTCGTCTCGGGATTGTCGCCGATCAGCAGTTCCTCATAGAGCTTTTCGCCGGGGCGCAGACCCGTGACCGAAAGCTCGATGTCGCCTTCGGGATTGTCGTCGCTACGAACCGAGAGGCCGGAGAGATCGATCATCCGGCGGGCGAGATCAGCAATGCGCACCGGCTCGCCCATGTCGAGCAGAAGGACATCGCCGCCATCGGCCATGGCGCCGGCTTGGATGACGAGCTGCGAGGCCTCCGAGATCGTCATGAAGTAGCGGGTGATGTCGGGATGGGTCAGCGTCACCGGGCCGCCATCCCTGATCTGCTGGCGAAACAGCGGCACGACGGAACCGGAGGAACCCAGCACATTGCCGAAGCGGACCATGGAGAAATTGGTGTGCGTGCCGGCCAGCTTTTCGGCCGATAGCGCCTGCAGCACCATTTCGGCCAGCCGCTTGCTGGCGCCCATCACATTGGTCGGGCGGACAGCCTTGTCGGTGCTGATCAGTACGAAATTGGAGACCCCGTATTTTTCGGCTGCCTGTGCGGTAATCAGCGTGCCCATGACATTGTTCTTGATGCCTTCCACGGCATTCTGCTCGACGAGCGGCACATGCTTGTAGGCGGCGGCATGATAGAACGTCTGCGGCCGCCAGCTCATGATGATATGTTCCATGCGGTCGCGGTCGCGCACCGAACAGAGGATCGGCACGATCTGTACCTTCTGTTCATGAAGCTCCGAAAGCTTCAACAACTCGCCATGGATCGCATAAAGGGCGTATTCGTTCTGATCGACGAGGATCAGTTGCGTTGGGCCGCAGCGCAGGATCTGGCGGCAGAGTTCGCTGCCGATCGAGCCGCCGGCGCCCGTCACCATCACCACCTTGCCAAGTGTGGCCTTGTCGAGAAGCTCCTGGCGCGGCGCCACGGCCTCGCGTCCGAGCAGATCCTCGATTTCGAGTTCGCGGATATCGGAAACGGCGATGCGGCCCTGCGCGAGGGCGGTCAGATCCGGCAGCGTGCGCACATTCACCCGCGCCTTGCGGATCTGTTCGAGGATCTCGTTGCGGCGCTGGCGCGTTGCCGAGGGCAGAGCCAGAAGCACGTTGTGGACATTCAGCGTCTGGACGAGCTCGGTCAGGTCGGAGGGATCATAGATCGGCAGGCCGCCCATGATGCCGCCCTTGAGCTTCGGATCGTCATCGAGATAGCCGACGACGTTGAGCTCGGCACTATTCGTCAGTGCAGCGGCAAGCTGCCGGCCGGAACTGCCCGCGCCATAGATCAGGACCTTTGCCATCGCGCCCTGGTGCAGGATGCGCTGATAAGTATCGCCGAGCCAATAGCGGATGCCGAGGCGGGAGAGGCCGATTGCGATCAACAGGAGCAACGGCTGCAGAATGCCGACCGTGCGCGGAATGCCGGGAACGCTGAGCGCGGTGAAAATGGTCGCGAAGGCAATGCCATAGATCGCGATCGCCTTCAGCACCGCCAGAAAAGCGGCAATTCCGGCATAACGGAAGATCGCACGGTACATGCCCATGACGATGAAGATCGGCAGCGCCAGACACAGCGACACGAGAACCGCGAGCCACTGCACGCCCGTGAGGATCGTCCACTCATTCAGACGGAAACAATAGGAAAGCCAGATGGTGACGACACAGAGGCTGGAATCGACGATCAGTGCAAGAATGCGCTTGGCCGGACGCGGCATCGCCAAGAGCGGGCCGACCAGTGCCTGCATCGATATCCAGGACCGGCTGGTCTTTGATCCGTCGTTTGAAGGATCGTCATGCATATTTATACTGCCCACCCATCATTCCAGCCTGACTTCTTCTTGTCCTTTTCGATTTCAAGCGCAACCAAAATAATCGGTGGTCGCGCAGGCAATCTGTTTATAACCTTAAGTCGTAACCTCAATGGGTTATGCCCTTGCTGCCCAATACCTTGCCAACAGTCATTGCCAGGATGCGCATATCGAGGAAGAAGGAGCGGCGTCGCAGATAATCAACGTCGAGCGTCACCTTTTCAGGAATCGGCAGCTCGTCGCGCCCGTTGACCTGTGCCCAGCCCGTCAGCCCCGGAAGCAGGGCGTGGACACCTTCGGCCGTGCGTAGCGCAATCAGATCGTCCTGGTTGTAAAGCGCCGGACGCGGGCCGACGAAGCTCATCTCGCCCTTCAGGATGCACCAGAGCTGCGGCAGTTCATCGAGGCTCGACTTGCGCAGGAATCCACCGATCGGCGTCAAATAGCTGGAGGGATCTTCGAGAAGATGCGTGGCGACCGTCGGCGTGTCAATCCGCATGCTGCGGAACTTCGGCATCCGGAAGATCTCGTTGCGGCGCCCCACCCGGTTCGACCAGTAAAGCGCCGGCCCCGGTGAGGTCAGGCGCACGCAAAGCGCCACGACCCCGATCGGAACGATCAGGATCAGGGATGCCACCAGAGCCAGGAAAAGATCCACTGCCCGCTTCAAGTCCGTCCTCGCTCTTCCCACACTCTTCTGGCCTACAACGGTCTGCCTTGCCCTATCGTCTCCGGCCAATTCACGTCAACGGCGCTTTCCGGCCTCAGGGCGCTTTATGCGTTGTTTCTCAGACATTTGCGGCAATTCCGCCACCGCGTTGCGAAACACTGATTCAGCCAAGTCATTGAGAAGACGTGGCTCTCTTTCCATTGCGGAAGCTAACCCAGCTTTCATTTCCGACACCTGTCCTCCATCGGAAGAAGGACGTGCCTTTCGAATAGTCCTGATGACGCTGCCAAAACCCGCTTCTTACAGCCATTCAGTATCTTCAGCTATCGACCTTGCTCAAGCCCTTCAGGCCCTGCGCGCGACCGGACTGTTCTGCCGCACCAGTGCCATCAGCATCGGTCCAAGCGAAAATTCTCCACGCGCTCCCTTGCGGGTCAAATCCCGCAGATAGCCGCCCGGTGAGTTGATATGGGTCGCCCGCTCCAGCATGCAGGCAATGACGACAGCGGCACTTTCCTGGCCAAGGCTTTCGCAAGCCGCGTGATAGGCCTCCGCGGTGATCCCCAGCATGGAACGTACGGTGAGCGCAGCGGTCAGGAGATCGCGCCAGCCCCTGATGGGCCCTCCCTGAGCATAATCGCTGATTTGTGGGCAAGCTTGTAGGATGAGAGCGAGGGGGAATATTTTCTGAGATTTCGCAGTCTGAACGGGTTCTTCTGTAGCCGGCAGCGTTTCTGCCTGCGCCGTCGCATAAGATTCTAATTCAATATAATCTGTATTTGAATTCTGTATGTGCGGTTCATTTTGAACCACACTGGCGCTCGTTTTTTTGAAATTATCGAAGCTCGTCAACAGATTGACGATGTCAGCGCGAAGGGTTTCGAGCTTCAGGCGCACGCTGTCCAGTTCGGAAGCCGCGGCATTGCGGGGCAGGCAAGCGAGATGATGGGCGTAGGCAGCCTCGATGTCGTTCCAGTTGCCGGGAACGCTTTCGTCGATTGCTGCGTCGATCAGTTTGCGGACATCGCGGCGGCAGATGGTCATATGTTCACGCGCACGCCGGAGTGCAATTCGGTCGGCCTCGATCTTTTGAGCCATGGCGGACAGTTCCTCGCTGCGGGCAAGTAGCGGCATCAGGCTGAAGCCATAGGCATCTTCCAACTCGCCTGAGCTTTTCCGGCGGGCGAAACGTTTGCCGTTGGCGCTGTCCTTGCGGGTGATTAGTCCGGCATCCACCAAAGCCGCCAGGTGCCGGCGCAGCGTGGTGACCGCAATGCCGTGCGCCCGCACCATCAGCTGCCGGTTGGACGGAAAGACGACCATGCTCGCCTCACCGGAGAGATGGTTCTCGGGATAAAAGGATAGAAGGGCGTTCAACACAGCCAGTGTGCGGTCGGAGATGTCGAGCAGTGGACGTGCTTCGCAGATGTCGCGAAACACTTTCCACTTGTCGACGGACTTATCTGATTTAATTGATTCGGCTTGAAGCTGACCTCTCATCAAGGCAAGCGACATCGGCCGCCGCCCGAAAGGCGTCGTCACAAATCCCGTATCCATCGTGGTTCACCTTATACAAAGGCAAATCATCAGCGCCCGCCAAAACGGCGTTCAAAAACCTTGACAGCGATTCCGGGAAGTGCGATTCTCTAGGTGCTAAACGAGAGAAGAGGGCTTCCGGATGTTTGTTCGGGGGCCTTTTTCTTTGCCTATTGGCTCCTTTTCCTAACAGTCAAATCCTCGTCAGCGGCGTAGCCCGCCAACAGTTATCGTTGTGACCTGACGGCACCGAACTCCTCGAAGAGCTCATCCAGCCGGGTCGTGAGATAATCGGCAAATTCAGGCACCATGCGCTCATCGAAAGTGATACGCGTCTTGTTGCCGGAGCGGTCGATTTGCGCCGCCCTTTGTCCTTGCCGTGTTTTCCAGATATCGCCGGCCACCTTCTTTGCATCGCGCGCAGCGATTTTCGACAACACGCGCTGCAGGCGCTGATCGCTGTCGAGATCGGCAAAGGTATCGTCCTCGATGATCGCCTCGACCTTCTTTGGTGAGGAAGAGACAGCATCGACAAGAGCCAGCCATCTGGCACGGCCTGCCTTCGGTGCGGGGCCGATCGCCAAGATCACGGTCTGCGGGACGCCACGGGCGACCGAGATGTAACGGCTGAGATCGGCCTTGTCGGTCGAGAGTGCTGCTATAATGACATCACGCGGGTAACCGGCTTCCTCCAGACGATGGGCAAACAGCGCCTTCTCGATGAAGGAGAGATCCTGCCGGTCGAGATTTTCCTTGCCCTGGGCAATCACCAGTTCGTTGTCGCTCAAGTTCTGGACGATCGCCTTGACCTCGAGACCAAGCTTTGCAGCGGCACGCAGACGGCGACGGCCATATGCGATCTGGTAGTGCCCTTCCTTTTCGGGGTCGGGACGTACCAGGATCGGCACTTTCTGGCCGTGTTCGGCAATGCTCGTCACCAGTGCATCGAAATCGGCATCGCGCTCGATCGGGATACGATCGCTGATCGAGGAATTGGAAATATCCGATGGGTCGATTTCCAGAACGGAGAACCCGGAGGAAATCTGCGCCTGTAGCCGGCCGGCGGCGCGCGCCGCTTCGGTCATTTCCTGCAGCGATGCACTCATGGCCGAGACGGCGCCGGTGCGCACGCGGTCCGGGTTCTTCTCGACGCCGGCGGAAGGCGCCGGCGTGTCAGCCTTGCGCATGAAGATCGAATTGACGGTATCGCGTCGGCTCATCAATTCTCTCCTTTCCAGTCAAAGGTAGGCAAGCCGAAAGAGCGCTGTTGGGAGCTCCCAACACGCTTATGGACTGCCGATAGATGGACGGATTTCTGCCAGGTGCTCACACCGCACCAACCTCTGTTGGGAGCTCCCAACAGAGCGGCCGTCCCGCTGAAACCTGATAAATCGGTGTCGATCAGGGAGAACGTCATGTGCGCCCCCATGCCTGCCGGATCAGCGTCTCGACTTCTCTGTTGACGGCATCGAGGGCTTCCATCGCGCGGTCATAGGTCGAGCGTGTCAGGTTCTCGCGGCCGATCTCATAGAGCGTCTGCTTTGTGAGGCCGGCATCGGAGACCGCTGCCGATTTCACCATCGCATTGATCATGACGTGATCGTCGAACAGATTGCGCAAGAGCGCCGCGACCTTCGTCTGCGGCGCATCCTGCGGCTCGTAGCGGGTGAGTAGATATCGAATGAAATCGTAATTGAGCTCGCCGCCGGCTTCGCGCACGACGGAGAGAAGGTCATGCGTCATCAGCAGAAACTGGCTCATGGAGGCCACGTCCAGCATCTGCGGGTGCACGGTGACGATCATCGAGGTCGCGGCGCAAAGGCCGCTCAGCGTCAGGTAACCGAGCTGTGGGGGGCAATCGAGGACGACGACATCATAGTTCTCGGCAACATCGTCCAGCGCCTTGGCGACGCGCATGAAGAACACGCCTTCGCCATCCCGGGAGCCGCGCATCAGCGCGCGCGGCGTCGTATGCTCGAACTCCATGAGTTCGAGATTGCCGGGGATGAGATCCAGACCGTCGAAATAGGTATTGCGCACGACCTCGGAGAGGGGGCGTCGCTCCTCATCGTAACGGATCGCCGCATAGAGTGTCTCGTTGGAACGGACATCAGTCTCCGGCATGACGCCGAGCATGGCGGACATGCTGGCCTGCGGGTCGAGATCGAGGGCGAGCACGCGGTAACCCTGCAGCGCAAGATACTGTGCAAGATGCACYGATGTCGTGGTCTTGCCCGATCCGCCCTTGAAATTGGTGACGGCGATAACCTGGAGGTGTTCGTTCTCCCTGCGGCGCGGCAGGAAGTCATGCGCTTCGCGGCCACGCGCGGAGGCGGCAAGCAGAGCGCGCAGCTCATTGAGCTGGCGCAGGGAGTAGAGGCGCCGACCATTGGTGCCGACATCGGGCTGCGGGCCTTCGCCGGCAAGCGTCATCTTTCGCAAGGTCGAATCCGAGACGCCGATCAGCTTGGCAGCCTCGCCCGATGTGAAGCGGCGCAGCGTCTTGCTCGCGGTCGGCGGAAACAGGGCTTCGCTGATTGCCTGCAACTGCGAGCTGATCGTCGACGCATGGGCGCCGATCGTCTCATCGACGCTACGCTGAAGGGTCCGAGAAGTCCTTTGTGGCTTGCTCACGCTCTAATCTTTCATCACGGAAAAACACCAGAAACGGCTGTTTATCCGTGACGATTACCGATCGCAGCGATTCTGGCAAGCTACTCCAGCAGAGCAAGGCTTTAGCGGGAGCGGTCACGATCATGAGTTTACGACAGAAGGATTACAATTTCCCCTGATATCTCCGCCAGTTAACAGAAATCCGATTCGCTTTGCAAAGCTGTGCCATCCTCACATCATTTTTGCGATCGATGCGGCAAAGCTGATGTTTTGATGCCGCGGACAGCCCCTGGCGCATCCCATTGAGAAGAATCAGCTATTACCGATTCCTAATCTTTGCCGGCAAAGGATCTGATGACCAAGGGGCGAGGCGCCCCTGTTGCCCCAATCCCCTGGGCGTTGACGAAGACGAAGGGCGCCCTTGTCATTAGAAATCCAGAAGAGGAGCTTACGCAAGCCATGCCTGCCTGGAACGCGGATATGCGCTAAAGGATGCCTGAGGCCGTTTTCGACCGCCGGTCGTACCAAAATCGAACAGGGGGTGACGGAATCAATCTGCGAAATAGATTCCGTATCGATGAAAAATGTGAGAAAAAACAGCGAGTTGAAAACGCACCAAACGGGCTGTCCGAAGCTCGCAGATGGCTCTTTCGAGCCCTTCTTCATATACCTTGCTTATAAACCATCCGGGACGTTTCTGCAATGATCGGCATGCTTCTATCCCCAGCAGACAGCCGGGGAAGCCATGCATCGTATAATGCCGCCTGCCCTAGCCACGGAATGTGTAGCCGGCAATCGAGGCCGGTTTCATCTCAATCGAGAAGCCTGGCTGGGTTGGCGGCATATAGGCCGCGTCCTTGATGATGCAGGGATCGAGGAAATGTTCATGCAGGTGGTCGACATATTCGATGACGCGGCCATCCTTGGTGCCTGACACCGCCACATAATCGATCATCGACAGGTGCTGCACATATTCGCAGAGCCCGACGCCGCCGGCATGCGGCCAGACCGGCAGGCCGAATTTTGCCGCTACCAGCAGCACGGCCAGTACCTCGTTCAGCCCGCCCATGCGGCAGGAGTCAATCTGGACGATATCGATCGCGCCTTCTGCGATGAACTGCTTGAACATGATGCGGTTCTGGCACATCTCGCCGGTCGCGACCTTCACCGGTGTTATGCCCTGGCGGATCTTGCGGTGGCCGGCAACATCGTCGGGGCTCGTCGGCTCTTCGATGAAGAAGGGCTTGGCGAAGGAGAGTTGGCTGACCCAGTCGATCGCCTGGCCGACCTCCCAGACCTGATTGGCGTCGATCATCAGGTAGCGGTCAGGGCCGATCACCTCGCGGGCGATCCTGAGGCGGCGGATATCGTCCTCAAGGTCGCGCCCGACCTTCATCTTGATGTGGTTGAAGCCGGCATCGATCGCTTCCTGGCAGAGCCGGCGCAGCTTCTCGTCCTCGTAGCCGAGCCAGCCGGCCGAGGTCGTGTAGCAGGGATAGCCTTCCTTTTCGAGCGTGGTGATGCGCTCGGCCTTGCCGGCTTCGGCCTGTCTCAGGATGGCGATCGCCTCATCGCGCGTCAGCACGTCGGTGAGGTAGCGGTAATCGACGATATCGGCGATTTCTTCGGCCGGCATGTCTGCAACGAGGCGCCAGACCGGCTTGCCGGCCTCCTTGGCAAGCAGATCCCAGACGGCGTTGACAATCGCGCCGGTCGCCAGATGGATCGCGCCCTTTTCAGGACCGATCCATCGAAGCTGGCTGTCGCTGGTCAGATGCCGCCAATATTTGCCGGGATGGGCCAGCACGTCTGAAAGTTCGGTGCCGACGACGAGATGCCGCATCGCCTCGATGGCCGCGCAGCAGATGTCGTTGCCGCGGCCGATGGTAAAGGTCAGGCCGTGGCCGGCAAGACCGTGCTTGTCGGTTTCCAGGATCACATAGGCGGCGGAATAATCCGGATCCGGGTTCATCGCATCGGAACCATCGAGGCTTTGCGAGGTCGGAAAGCGAAGGTCGAAAACGCGGAGGTCGGTGATGCGGGTCATGATGTTCTTCCCGTTGAGGGGCTGGCATCCTTCCTTGGAAGAAGCCGGCCATGCGAAAGCTCAGATCGTCCAGCCGCCGTCGATGGCGTAGGCTTGGCCGGAGGTGTAGGTCGCAGCGGCGAGGTAGACGGCGAGATCTGCGATTTCTTCCGGCGTGCCGAGCCGGCCCATCGGCTGGCGGGCGATGAAGGCGGCGCGCGCCGTGTCATAATCGCCCTGAGCGCGCATGCGGTCCTGCAGCGAGGGGCTTTCCACCGTGCCGGGGCAGATGCAGTTGCAGCGCACGCCCTGCGTCACGTAGTCGGCAGCGACGGACTTGGTGAGCCCGATCACGGCAGCCTTGGTGACGCCATAGGCAAAACGGTTCGGCACGCCTTTGATGCTGGATGCGACCGAGGACATGTTGATGATCGCGCCATCCTTGCGCTCCAGCATGCCAGGCAGCACGGCGCGGATGGTGCGAATCATCGCCTTGACGTTGAGATCGAAGGCAAACTCCAGATCGGTATCCTTCATGTCGAGCACGGAGCCGTTATGGACGGTGCCGGCGCAGTTGAAGAGCACATCGACGGCGCCGATTTCGGCCACCAGCGCCTTGACCGCCTCGTCTTCGAGCACGTTGAGCTTGTGGGTGGAAACCTTGCTCTCCGCCGCAAGGGTCGCCAGCGCATCGGTATTGATGTCGGTGGCATGCACCTTGGCGCCGGCAGCGGCGAAGGCAAGCGCGCTGGCTCGGCCGATGCCCTGACCGGCTGCGGTGATGAGAACGGTCTTGCCGGAAAGATTGCTTGTCATGTCATGGCCTCTTTGGGGATTTTTCGCGCGCTGGCGTGGTACTGAAATCTATCTCAAAAGGATCGGTCGGGATGAAGGCCGCGCTCGGCCATGTGCCTTGCAGGGCGATGCCACCTTTGTGCAGGCGATCACGATGTCCATGTTTTGCATGGCCTTCCTCCCTCTCCCGTTATCTTATTTTTGTCTCGCCTTGGCGAGCCTTTCCGGGGATTGCGATCGTCCGGCGTGAGAATATGCCGAACAATGTCCTCACATTTAATTTGTCTGTTTATAGACAAACAGACGATAGCCCCATGGTCAAGCGCGAACTTTTTCTTTTCCGTCCGCCCGTGTGCGTATATGCAGAATGATATTCACAGGAGGGAAGAATGGAGACCGACGAGTCAGATCGCTATCGCGCTCCGGCGCTCGACAAGGGTCTTGATATTCTCGAACTTCTGGCAGGCGTCGATAGCGGCCTGACGCAGGCTGAAATCGCCAAGCGGCTGGAGCGTAGCCCGAACGAATTCTACCGCATGCTCGACCGCCTGGTGAGGCGCGGTTACGTGACGCGGCTCGATGGTGACCGTTATTCTCTCACCCTGAAACTCTTCGGCCTGGCGCAGCTGCATGCGCCGGTGCGCCGGCTTGCCTCCTATGCGACGCCGCTGATGCGCGATCTCGCCCAGCGCTCGCGCCAGGCAAACCATCTTGCCGTCTTTGATCGGGGTGCCGCCGTTGTCATCGCCCAGCAGGAGGCGCCGGACTATTGGGGCCTGTCGATCCGCGTCGGTTCCCATATCAGCCTGTTCGACACCGGCTCCGGCCACGTGCTGCTTGCCTTCCGCAGCGACGAAGAGCGCGAGATGATGATCTCGGAACATGCGCGCAGCCGCAAAGACGCCGATCTTGGCCCGGAATTTTACGAGCGGCTGAACCAGATCCGCGAGCGCGGCTATGAGATGATGGCGAGCGCCCAGACGGCAGGTGTCTATAATCTTTCGGCACCGATCCTGGGGCCGGACGGGCGCGGCATTGCGGCGCTGACCTGCCCCTATATCGCGCTGGTGAATGCGCCGGCTGCGCCCGATATCACCCAGGCGATTGGCATGGTGCAGAAGACGGCGGCCGAACTCTCAGCGCTCGCCGGCGCAACGATCGCCCTGCCGGGTTAAGACCTGGCGGAATTTCTATTTGAATAATCCATTCACCAAAGCTAGGTTGCTGCCAACTCTTTGGAGGAGAAGAGCGTGTTTATCGATACCCATCTGCACGTCATCGACCGGTCGGCGCTGAATTATCCCTGGCTTGCCGATGTGCCGGCCCTCGACCGCGACTTTCTCTACGAGACCTATGAGACCGAGGCCAAACGCTGCGGCATCACCAAGGTGTTGCACATGGAGGTGGATGTCGATCCGGTCATCATGCAGGCCGAGACCGACTATATCAGCCGCCTCGGCGATCTGGTTGCTGGCGCGATCGTCTCCTGCCGGCCGGAAGAGGATGGTTTTGCTGCCTATCTGGAGCGCCAGAAGGCCGATCCCTTCGTGAAGGGCTTTCGCCGCGTGCTGCATGTGGTGCCTGACGATGTCTCGGAAGGTGTGCTCTTCCGCGAGAATATTAGAAGGCTCTCCGGCACCGGCCTAACCTTCGACCTCTGTACGCTGCCGCACCAGGTCAGCAAGGTGGTGGCGCTCGCCGATGCTGCCCCCGATGTGCAGTTCGTGCTCGATCATTGTGGCAATCCGGATATCAAGTCGAACGCCTTCGAGCCCTGGAGCCGCGGCATTGCCGAAATCGCCAGGCGGCCGAATGTCGTCGCCAAGATTTCCGGCATCGTCACCAATGCCGATCCGACAAGCTGGACGGCGGAAAACCTGCGGCCCTATATCGAGCACGTCATATCGAGCTTCGGCTGGGATCGTGTGGTCTGGGGCAGCGACTGGCCTGTCTGCACGCTGGCGAACGGCCTTTCCACCTGGGTCGCGGCCACCCAGGCGGTGCTGTCAGGCACCGCGGAAACGGAGCGTTCGAGGCTCCTTCACGGCAATGCACAGCGTCTGTGGACGCTCTGAGTTTCACTCAGGTTCGCCCTTTTAGGGTTCAATTCTGCCGGATTCTCGCTTGAAGTGATCTGTCGCTACGTGCAATCCGTAGGGGCTCTCGGATGGCGCGATGTTTTGGCCCAGCCTAAACTACATCCAAGCAATTGCTAGGTTGAACTAACTCGGCTAAAAGTTGTTGTTACCGGCCGTGTAAGTTGTCGGCCCGGTTTTCGCAGGAGGGAATATCAGATGAAAGAAGAACCGCATTCCGTAGATGTTCACGTCGGCAAGACGATCCGTATACAGCGCCTGCTGAGAAAGGTTTCTCAGACGGAACTGGGCGATCGTGTTGGCGTGACCTTCCAGCAGATACAAAAATACGAAAAGGGCTCCAACCGTGTCTCTGCCAGCATGCTCGTCGAAATCGCCGGCGCGCTCAGCGTCGATGTCAGAACCTTCTTCGACGACCTGACGGCGCCCGCCGCCAACGCAAACGATAATCCCGCTCCGAGCGAAGAATTCATCATTTCGCGTGAAGGCGTCCAGCTCAACGCTGCCTTTTTCTCGATCAAGAACGAGCAGCTTCGCAAGAAAATCCTAAAGCTCGTCCAGGCGATTGCCAGCACGGAGCAGACTGAAGTCGACGCTGCCGAATAACGCGTCGGCCTGATTTTCTAGCGCTCAGTCGCACCCTGCATCAGGGCTAATGGCGATCGATCACGATCAGATTTTCGCCAGCGTCCTTCATTGCGATCTTGGCTTTGCTGCCGACGAGTTTTTCGAGGTTCGCATCGAGTTCCCTATCCGGATCGATGCCGTCCCAATCGATGACGACCTGCAGCAGCGCCATGTTTGTCAGGTGCATGAGATTGCGCAGCTGAAGTTTTTCAGCCTCGTCCTTGGCTGCCGACAGCAGCCGGAAGAGTCTTGCGTATTCTCTGCCTGCACCCTGGTCCCTTTTTTCGAACATTGTTTCCGCCCTCGACAACAGTCATATCCCCACACAAGTTACCTTGGGCTTGGAACCGTTATTCGAGCGTTACAGGTTGCATCTGCTGCGTGACTTCGGCCTGGAGCAGCTCGAAATGCGAGGTCGCAGCAAAGCTCCAATCACGGTTCGTTGACGCAAACTCTCCCTTTTGCAGCCATTCCAGCACGAGCCTTGCATCGGTACGCTTGCGTTCGACGCGATTGGCGCGGATCGCCGCCAGGATTTGGTCGCGCCGCAGTTTGCGGGCAAAGTGAGACTCTTCGACCACCTTGGCATAGGTCCGTTCCGAGAAATGCAGGAAGCGGCCAGCGAGCAGCAGCTTCTTGCGTTCGCTGACGGTAATCTCACCCTTCGCATGCAGGCCTTCGATCGTCGGCTCGAAATCGACCCAGGGAACAGATAGCGGCAGCCAGCCAAGCTCCTGCGGTGCATGGACGAGCGCCACTGCCTCGTCATCGATGAGATCGCCGGATTCGTAATCGTCGAAGATCGAGCCGATGCCGACCATGCCGAAGGCGGCGCATTCGGCAGCGCGCAGCGCGCCCATGCTGGAGCCGCCGGCAACGGCAACGCCTTTTTCCAGCGCAAAGAGGATTTCCTTGTGCCAGACGGACGGCAAATCGCCGAAATAGCCGTCGATGAGACCGATTGCGGTCGCCCCCTCCTGCACGGCTTTCAGAATGTCGCCGCAGGCGGCAGGCGGGCGGAAATCGATATCGGGATGCTTTCTGCGGGCATCCGCAATCTCGCTTGCAAGGCTCGGACCGACGAAGAGGATCTTCATGCTGCGGCCTCCCTGATGACGTTGACGGCGCGCAGGCCGAGCTGGATGTACTGGCCGCTGATATCGACCTCGAGGCCTGGCACGATGACGCGCACGACGGAAACCGGAAGGGTGGGGTGTGACAGCGGCACGGCGATGATCTGGCCGATGCCCGCAGCCCTCAGCCGGCCGGAAATGTGGCGGATCGTGTCCTGGATCGTCGTCGGGCGCTGCGGGCGCATGGGGAAGGGTTTCAGTGCCGCATCATTATTGCAGAGATCGACGACCTGGCGCATGCCGGCGCTGCGGTCGATCCGCTGGTAGATCTTCGGCGAGAAATCGTCGCGGCTGCCGGCAATCGCTGTCAACCGGCTCTGGGCAGCCTCGGTGATGGCGCGAAGAGCTGCGCGTGCTGGATCAGGATGGCAGCCGCAACCGCCGCAGACCTGGGCCCAGCGGGCATCGACGCGGTCCGAGAGATTGCCGGGAATGATGACGGCAAGAAAAGCCGGGACACCGATATCGGTGGTCATGTCGATTAGCAGCAGTCGCATGCCGGCCTGGCGGATGCGATCGACCATGACGTCGATCACGGCATCGCCGAAGGCGAGCGGATCGATGCGGTTCTGCTTGAGCTGTTCAGGAGATTTGAGCTGGGTCAGCGCCCAGGCATCGCGCTCGACGAGTTCGCAGAGCCCGTGCAACACGGCTTCGGCCGGCGTATTGCCCGAGGCCAGGCCATCGCTCGATTGTTCGAAGCCCGGCGGGCGTTCGCCGCGATGGTCGAGGCCGACCAGCCACCAGGGCACGAAAGTGGTGCTGCCCGAAAGAAGATCGAAGCCGGAGCACCAGGGGACTTGACCATCGCCGATCTCCTCGGGCGCGCAGCGCGCCACGCTGTCGAGGTCGATCATAACGGCCCGTTCGGCCCTCATGGTCTCGAGGCTAGCGAGCGTCAGATCGGTAGGTGCAATTTCGGCGATGCGGGTCTCGATCGCCTCCATGGCGGCAGAGGTCATCGCCGCTTCCTTGTCGATGCCCTTGCCCTGGAAGACCGACAGCGTGTGGCTGTTCGGCCTTGTGGCGAAGGCAACCGGAATGTTCAGCACGTCAAGGCCGGTCAGCAGTCCGACGCGGGTGATGCCGAATTCGCGCAGATGCGGCTTGATGGCCGCAAAGGTCTGCGCCGGGGTCATCGACCGGTCGTGGTAGCTGTTGATGCCTGCCGATGATCTGTTGAGGTCAGCGGCAAGCGTTTCAAGGTCGGCCAAAGCAGACATGCTGATCGATTCCTTAGCGGAACCTCAGTGCATGCGTCAGGCTTTCAAGGCCATTTGCCGAAACGTTGAGTTCGTCCTGCTTGACGGCTGCCTTGGCAGCAGCAGAGAAACGGAGTGCGGGAGCCTGGATTGCAGCGTTGGTTTCAACGGTTTTCATGATCTCTCTCCAAATGGTTGGGCGGCTGACCGCCGTTAACCATTCAAAAAGAACATTGCCTGCGTCATTTAAGCGTTACAGGCTTCGTTAAAAGGCTGTGTATCACGGAAGACCGGCGAGTTGCAGGCCCTTTATCAACGGTTCGGTGAAGGCCGGATCGCGATCGGGGACGAAATGACGGATCCCTTCGCTGCGGAAATCGGGGAAGTTTTCCAATACCACCTTGGCGTAATTCCGGGCCTTCGCAGTATCGCCCGCCATGGCATGGGCGGCTGCGAGCAGGCGCGCCGTCGCCTGTTTTGCCTTCACCGGCTCCAGCGCATCGATCGCCTTTTCATACTCTTCGCGCATGAAATGAATGCCGCCGAGGTTCCAGTAATAATAGTCCGGCGGCAGCGGATTGAGCTTGAAGGCGGCGCGGCTGAGCTCGAGGGCCCGATCGAAATCGCCGTCATGGGAAAGTGCGTCGGCGAAATCGGCTAGGATGTCGGCATCGTTGGGATTGAGATCCTGAGCCTGCTGGAAGGAATCGAGGCTTTCTTCGAACCGGCGGCGATAGAGCGCCACGAAGCCGAGTTCGCGATAGGCCCGGCCGCTGTTCGGGTCGGTCTGCCGCGCCATCCTTGCGGCGCTGTAGGCTTCGTCCAGCAGTTCCCGATCGCGCATCCCGCGGATCAGCCATTCCATGCCGAGGGCACGAGACATGCCGGCATGAGCCGGCGAGAAATGTTCGTAGCGGCTGAGCGACGACTTGAACCATTTGCGCGCCTGGCGCAGGTGCTGCAGGTCGGTCTGTGAAATCAGCCGCTTGCCTTCGAGATAGAGACGATAGGCGGAAGCCGGCACGTCGCCGAGCGGCATCGCCAGTTCGTAGCGCTCGATCGTATCGGCAAGCGTCATCACGATACGCCGGGTCAGCTGGCTGAAGGCTTCGCTGATTTTCTGCATCGCAAAAGGAATTTCGACGGCCCAGAGCACTTCTGAAGTCGCCGTGCGCGTCAGCCGGCAGGTAGAATAGACATCCTCGTCGCGGCTCTGGATCGTAACATAGACGGCATAGTCGAAGGACAGGTCGAGCGGACCGATGGTCGGGCGCGTCGGGTCGAGCGCGCGGCTCAGCATTTCCAGGCTTGTATGAGCGGCAATCACCTTGAAGCCGCGCTGCTGGCTGAGGCCGATCGTGACATCTTCGAGCAGCGCGCGGCCGACGCGCTCCATCAGCGGATCGGTAAAGATGCTTTCGGGCGGCAGGATGACGATACGCGGCTGGCCGGCCGGATCGATCAGCAGTTCCGACACCGGATGCGGACGTTCCGCCGCCGCCGGATGGGCCGCGGACAGGATGCCGAGTTCGCGGGCAAGGGCCGTCGTCGCCTCGTCCGGCTCGATATCGAAATCGTCCTTGAGCTGGCTGCGGCATTTCAGATAGGCCTGACGCGCCGCCGGCAGATCGTTCATGCGGGCATGGGCGCGCATTAGCGCGCGGCAGGCGATCTCGTTGGCGGGGTCGAGCTCGATCAGCCGCTTGGCAAAGGCGATCTGTTCCTCGTCCGGGCGCTCGTCTTTACTTTCCAACAGGCGGACAAGATGCGCCATGCGCGCTTCGTTAATCCGCTGACGCTCGAAAGTCAGCCAGTCCTCGGCACCCTGTGTTGGAGATTTGACGCTTTCGAGCAGTTCTCCGAGCAGGATGCTGCTTTCGTCCGGCCCCAGCACATCCTTCCTCTTGAGGATATTGAGATCGATCTCCCAGCCGGGCGCAAGGCCGAGATGGGTGCGTGTGGCAGTGAGTAAGGGCGGTAGGCCTTCGGGAATGCTCTGTTCGATGCGCGACAGAAGCTGGCGCAGGCTGCCGGCCCGTTTTTCGGGAAGTTCGGATTGCCAGAGCTGGCATCGGATGGTTTCGCGGTCGACCAGCGGTTCCGACGATAGCGCTAACATTGCCAGCAGGAAATAGGATTTTTCGGGCAAGGGAAGCTCAGTCCCGGCGGCCAGCAATCGCGGCCTGCCGAGCAGACATAGTCTGTTCGCTTTCACTTCCCCGGTTGACCCGTCCATCAGGGTTCTCACCTTCAAAAGCCGGAACGCTTGGAACGGACCGACCGATTACATGATGTTAGAGTGAATAGCGGGCAACGGGAAGCGCTTTTGCTTTGCTGGAGCAATATTTTCATCGAATATTTACGCTCCAGCCGGTGCTTGCTACCAACACACTTTACGAATACTGCATATGGACGTGAGACGCCGCTCTATTTCGGAGCATCATCCCGCCATGCGAACCGGCGCTGCCGCCATGTATTCGTCTAGTGTCGCCGCTTCCTCGGCCGAGAGGTAAAGTCCCTTCTTGCTGCGCCGCCAGAGCACGTCGGCGGCCGTCATGGCCCATTCCTGTTGGACGAGATATTCGACCTCGGCCTCGTAGAGATCGGATCCGAACGGCCTGCCGAGATCGTCGATCTTCTGGGCATTGCCGAGCAGCGTGGCAGCCTTCGTGCCATAGCGACGGACCAGCCGGCGGGCATGCGGCTCGGTCAGGAACGGATAGCGCGCCTTGAGCCTGCTGACTTCACCCTCGTAGCCCTGCACCGGAAAGTCGCCGCCCGGCAGGTGGCTGCCCGCCGTCCACGGCCTGCCCTTGATCCCGATCGCYTCGCCGATCTTTTCGAGCGCATGTTCCGACAGCCGCCGATAGGTGGTGAGCTTGCCGCCGAAGACATTGAGAAGCGGTGCCTCGCCCTGCTTGCCCTCGACCTTCAAGACATAGTCACGCGTGGCTTCCTGCGCCTTCGAGGCGCCGTCGTCAAASAGTGGGCGAACCGCCGAATAGGTCCAGACGATATCCTCGGGCTTCACCGGCTCCTTGAAATATTCCGACGCCGCATTGCAGAGATAGAGCGTCTCTTCCTCGGAAATCTTCACGTCCTTCGGATCGGCGGTGTAGTCGCGATCGGTGGTGCCGATCAGCGTGAAGTCGGTTTCATAGGGGATGGCGAAGATGATGCGGTTGTCGGGGTTCTGGAAGAAATAGGCGCGTGGGCCCTCGAACTTCTTCCTGACGATGATGTGGCTGCCCTGGACGAGGCGCACATGCCGGGCCTCGTTCTGGCCGAAGGCGGAACGGATGACATGATCGACCCAGGGACCGGCGGCATTGATGAGCATGCGGGCCTGATGGCGCTCGCTCTTGCCGGTCACCGTGTTGATCGTCTCGATCGTCCAGACGCCCTTCTCCTGAGCATCATTCTGCTGTCGGGCAGAAACCACCTTGGTGCGCGGCATGATCAGTGCGCCCTTGTCGGCGGCATCCCGGGCATTCAGCACCACCATGCGGGCATCGTCGACCCAGCCGTCGGAATATTCGAAGGCCTTGGAAAACAGCGCCTTCAGCGGCTCTGCCGCCGGATCGGTGCGCATGTTCAAGACCGCGGTCGGCGGCAGGAGCTTGCGGCCGCCGAGATGGTCATAGAGGAACAGGCCAAGCCGGATCATCCAGGCCGGGCGGATGCCGCCCTTGTGATAGGGCAGCACGAAGCGCAGCGGCCAGATGATATGCGGGGCCATGGCCCATAAGATCTCGCGCTCCATCAGCGATTCCCGCACCAGGCGGAACTCGTAATGTTCGAGATAGCGAAGACCGCCATGGATGAGCTTGGTCGCACCCGACGAGGTGCCGGAGGC
>NZ_JBFTPM010000027.1:0-54075 GCF_056398505.1 Rhizobium sp. 01T437 | reverse complement strand
GACCGTCTTGGTGTCACCGGCATCCGGATCGGTGTCGTTGGTCAGCACATTGCCGCTCGCAACCACACCACCCGAACCATTGGCAACACCACCCTTCTCGGTCGCGTCACCCGCATCGGCAACCGCCGTCGGTGTCGTGTTCGAGCTCGGCGTGGTGAACATCACATCGACCCAATAGTTCGTCGACTCGAAGGTGCTCGTGGGATACAGGCTGGCGCTGCCATAGGTGTATACGCCATTGCCACTGGCTGGAGCCGTCAGGGGGCCGCTCGTCACATTGGAGACGAAGTAGCTGGCGGTTGTCGAATAGTGGCCGGTATTCGTATGGTAAGACGCCGTGTAGGTCTGTCCGGCCGTCAACGTCACCGGGCTGGTGAAATAGGCAGTCTGCCAGCCGCTGGCAGTCTCGTTCGTGAAGGTGAGGGTCGCAATCCGCGTACCCGTGCTCGACCACAGTGAGCCGGTATGCGTGCCCGTGTCCTGGCTGCCCTTGTAGAAACGAATACCGGTAACGGTCCCTGCCACGGAGGTCTGGAATTTGACCCCGAGCTCGACGGCTGACGTATCGTCGGTGTTGACAACCGCCGGTGTCGCCGCGCCAAAGAGAGAGTAAAAGCTCGCGCCGGTCACGGTGACCGTGCGTCCTGCCGAGGGTGCTTCAAGATTGATGCTGTCGTCGACGGCCCGTGAGCGGATCGTGTAATTGCCCGCGATCTGCGGCGACCAGGTATAGGTCCAGTTCTCATCGCCTGTCGCCGGATGCCAGCTCGCCCCATTGTCGGTCGAGACCTCGACGCCGGCAATGACCCCGCCGCCCGTGTCGGTGGCGGTACCCGTAATCGTGACTGTGGAGCCAACGGTCGCCGTTGATGGCGCCGTGATGATGGAAGTCGGTGCAACATGATCCGTGGAGCCGGCCGTGGCGACGAGCCCGGATTGCAGCGTCCCAGGCTGAATGCCCATGTCGGCCAGCAAATTGACCATTGCCTGCTGCACGCGAGGATCGGTCGGGGTCGCCTCATTATCGTGATTGTTGCTTAAGCCCCATGTCCAGTAGACAGTACCGGCGCCAAACACCAGTGCACCGCTCGGTGCACGATAAAGCGTCAGATTATGGGTCGCGGTCGCGTTGCCGGTCGTGTTTCCGTAATCGAGCAAGTAGGTGCTGACCGGAAGCGTCGTCGAAGACAGCTTGACGAGACCAGCCGGATCGAAGCCATTATCGGTCGCTTCGTCCCACTCGTAACCAAGATAGTTCTTGGTCAGCGTTGCCGTCTGGCCAGGCTGGAGATTGGCAACGCTGGTATTGCGCCAGAAGCGCAGGTTGGCATCATCATATCCGACAGTGATCGCGCCGAGATTGCTACCGACATCATCGACCTTGAACAGTTGGCCGGTCAGTGAGTTTTCCGGGTTTCCGCCGCCGATAGCCGGTGGGCTGAGACGCGGATCGCGGAATGTGCCCGTCCATTCGTTGGAAGGGTCGATGCTGGCACCGGGCGACCATGTCTCCTTGTAGGAAATAAGGGTGCGATAAGGCGTGCCGTCGGCACTATAAGCATTGCCCCAACGGGTGCGCCAATAGACCTCGTTACCGCTCCAGAACATCAGGTTGACGCCCGCATCGCGTGCGGCTTCGACATTCGTCCTCTGCTGTCCAGACCAGTATTCGTCATGCCCGGCATCAACATAGGTCTTATGGTTGAGCAGCAGGCTGCCATAGCGGTCGACGTCGACACCCGACAGGTACGAAACATCATAGCCGTTCTGCTCCAGCCAGTAGATGCCTGCATATTCGGCGCCGAACAGATAGTCCTGCGGACCGGCATAGGTGCCAACCCCGCCGCGGGTCGCAATCGGCCTGTTGTAACTGACAGCATAGGCGCGACCAGCGCCCTGCCCCGTCGCCGGACCATTGCCGCCGTAGAAGTTTGCGCCACCCCAGCCGTTGTAGGCTTGCCAGGTCTCGTCAGCGGTCTGGAAAACGATATCGCTGTGGCTGTCATCGTCACGCACGATGAACGGAATCTGATTTTCGCCGAAGGTACCATCCTGCCGCACGAGCTTGGCGATATAAACGCCTGAGACAGCATCTTCAGGTACGGTCCACGAGGCCGACACGGCCCAGTTGCCGGCATCCACGGTGCCGGTCGTGGCATTGCGCAACGGATTGGGTTGATTCTGCACGCCGGTGTGCTGAATCGTCGTGACCTTGCGCGCGCCCATGCCGCCATAATAGCCGAGGCGGTAGATATCGATCCGGTAATTGTTGGAATCCGTATCAATCTTGAAGCTGACCGTCTTGCCGTTGTCGACACTGATGTCTGTCGCAAATCCCTCGATATTGGAGCTGCCGGCGCCATCGATGCCCCACTCGCTCTCCGGATTGCCCGGCAGCAGGTTTTCCGCCACGACCTTGTTGGCGGGGGTCGCTGCCGCTGTGGCCGCTAGACTTTGCGTCGTTAAAGACCGCTGCGCGATCGGTGGTGTGGTGACCGAGCCGGAAAGGCTGCCGACGCCCTTGGTGCCGGTTGCCGTTCCCATTTCTCCGCCGCCGGGCAACGATCCGTTCAAGTTCGTCGAGCCCGTCAACTTTGCGGTTCCGCGCCAGCCCGAGAGCGGAGATAAGTCACGATCAAGAAGCGGGTCGCTGACTGAGGCACCGATGGCCCGCTTGATCGTTGCTGCATAGTCCGGCCCTTCGGTCAGCCTGGTCCCCGGCAATTGACCATCCTGTTGAAGCATGGCGCCGCCATGGGCCCAATCGAGAATCCGCGTGGGGGACGTAAAGTAGCCACATCCGCAGACACCAAAGGGCATGCCAAACGCCAATGAATTCGATCCACCGTGGTGCGCAGCCGCCTCTGCTGACGGGCTCGATTCGAGAATGACCACCTTGCCGGAGTGAGTGCGCGCACCCGCTGCAGCGGCAGAACCTTGCCCTGATGCCATCGGTGCGGGGCTCTGCGGCAGATAGGGAGCCAGGGGATCGCTGCCCATGGTGCCAATGCCGGCATAGCTGCGATAAAGGGACGACGCAGACCCGAATGCAGCGCCGTTCGCGTTCCGCTCGAAAGGTGCAAAAACCGGATTATGGGCCGACAGTACCGACGCGGCAGAATTTCCGCCTCCAACACCCGTTTCGCGCGCCGCTGCGAAAGCCTCGGCCAGGGATGGGGACACTTGGTCGATATCGCCCCGACCGTCTGCTTCGCCGACCGTTTCCGTTCTCGGTTCGCTATCATGTCCGCTGAGCGCAAAGTTGTTGTCGGGGCTGCCGACAAGGGCACCCCCCTTGCTTCCACCCGCTATCTGCGCAGATGTAGCAAGTTGAGCACTATCCTCGGGCCGATCGGCGTCCTTGCGCGGCCTTGCCTTTCCGCCGACGGCCAGCCACCGGGGAACCCACGAATCCATCATAAGTGAGCGCGGAGCCCACCGGCGAGCGTTGCGATACATGGTGTGCCCTCTCGCGAAATTGCCAGGATCAATCTATGAGGATCGTTCGATACGCGGACCTCCGATTATAGTCGAAAAGTGGACGAGTATATCCTACCCCTTTCGACCTACAGGCTGCATCCTTTAGGCAAACGGACTTTTGCGAAGAAGCGCCACTTGCCTTTCGCGAGGCGACAAGCGGTACGATCGTCGGATCTGC
Source organism: Rhizobium sp. 01T437 (assembly GCF_056398505.1). Lineage (NCBI taxonomy): Bacteria > Pseudomonadati > Pseudomonadota > Alphaproteobacteria > Hyphomicrobiales > Rhizobiaceae > Rhizobium > Rhizobium sp. 01T437. The sequence goes on along the minus strand of NZ_JBFTPM010000027.1, from coordinate 50,417 downwards.
TTCGCATCACGGACGGCTACTGGCACACCACGCCAAGCTCGCTGCCTTGCACACGCAGAAACTGACAATCCAGCCGCTCTCGATTGCCAACTCCTCTTGGCAGAACATTCTGTCGCTCTTCCGCGGCGAATGGGATCGCGAAACATAACCTGCCTGGCAACCGACGGCGGCCTATACAAATCGAACCGCGCTTCGATGGAGCACGGCTTTTGATGACGGYGACCTCGCAAGCTCTCAGAGGCAAGGAACAGGCCACAAGACGATGTCTCAGGGCCGGTTCAAGCGCGCTGTGCCCGAACCCTTCCTCCGAGACGCATTCCAAAATCGATGCACAGCCTCAAAATTGAGCACCTCAGCACGTCCGGGGTCTTTCCCATCCGAAAGAGCTATCGTTTGGCGCAATCTTCGCCCGTTCGGAGTATTGATGCTGCGCCGTAACGATATAGGCTCTGCGCCGCCGTGACAGCACGCCGAATCGAAAGATATCGGTTGCAAGGGAGGGAGCCCTAGCGCGGTCAAAATCTGGAAAAAGCGAGAAACTGACATGAGACAATCCATGGAGAGGGTCATGGAGCGGCGATTGAGTGCCATCCTCGCTGCCGATGTGGTTGGCTACAGCCGGCTCATGGGCATGGACGAGACGGGCACGCTGCAGGCTTTGAACCGCCATCGCTGCGAACTGGTCGACATCCGCATATCCGATTACAAGGGCCGTATCGTCAAACTGACGGGCGACGGCATCCTGGCCGAGTTTCAGAGCGTCGTGAATGCGGTCGCCTGCGCCGCAGAAATCCAGCGCAGCATGGCCGTGCGCAACGAAAACGTGCCGAAGGACGAGCGGGTCGAATTCCGCATCGGCATCAATCTCGGCGATGTCGTCGTCGAAAATGACGATATTTTCGGCGATGGTGTCAACCTTGCTGCGCGCCTGGAAGGCATTGCTCCGGTCGGCGGCATTGCCGTGTCGGCAATCGTGCGGGATCAGGTCGGTTCACGCCTCAATCTCGGCTTCGATTTTTTAGGTGAACACGTGTTCAAAAACATCCGGCAGCCGGTGCAGGTTTACACAGTTTCCTTCGAGAAGCCGAGTTCTGCCCGCCTCGTCGCGCAGAACCGCAACACCTGCTTCATCGCCGTCCTGCCCTTCACCAATATGAGCGGCGATGCCGATCAGGATTACTTCTCCGACGGCATCACCGAGGATATCATCACCGATCTTTCCAAGGTCTCCAGCCTGCATGTGGTGCCGCGCAACACCGTCTTCACCTATAAGGGCACATCGGTGAAGGTGAAGCAGGTCGCCCAGGAGCTTGGCGTGCGTTATATGCTGGAAGGCAGTGTGCGCATTGTCGGTACGCGGGTACGCATCTCCGGCCAGCTGATCGATACCACGAACGGCGACCATCTCTGGGCCGAACGCTATGACCGCGACCTCACCGATATCTTCGCCATCCAGGACGAGATCACCAATGCGATCGTCGGCCAGCTGAAGGTGCGGCTGCTGCCGGAGGAACGCAAGGCGATCGCCGCCGAGCCGACGGCCAATGTCGAAGCCTATACCTATTACCTAAGAGGAAGGCAGCTCTCCCATACCTGGACCAAATCCTATCTGCAGCTTGCCCGGCGCATGTTCTACAAGGCCGTCGAGCTCGATCCGGACTATGGCCGCGCCTATGCCGGCATCGCCGATTGCGATGCTGCGATCCGCGACTGGGCGCCCGACGACGTGCCCCTAGAGCGCATCCTCGCAATGAGCGCCAAAGCCCTGGAACTCGATCCCGACCTCGCCGAGGCCCATGCCTCCCGCGGCCTGGCGCTGCATCAGAACGGCGAGGACGACGAGGCCACGGCATCCTTCGAACGCGCGCTGGCACTCGATCCCAACCTCTATGAAGCAAATTTCCACTATGCCCGCATCTTCTTCATGCGCGGGAATTTCGCCGAAGCGGTGCATTACTTTAGCCGCGCCGCCGAAATCCGCCCCGACGACTATGTTTCGCCGATCCATCTGATGTCCTCGTACCATTCTCTCGGACGAACGGTGGACAAGGAAAGCTGGGCGCGCATAGGCATTGAAAGAGCCGAGCGGGCGCTCAATCAGAACCCGGAAAATTCCGGCCCCGCCCATCGCGGCGCGCTTGCCCTTGCCCATCTCGGTGATGCGGCGCGGGCCTGCGATTGGGCCGCACGGGCGAGCGCCATCGATCCCGATGATATCGTCGCCCAATATAATCTCGCCTGCGTCCGCTCTGTACTCGGCCACGTGGAACGGGCGATCGATATCCTGGAGGGCTTGCTGCCACGCAGTTCGGTCTACCACATCAAATGGTTCACACATGATTCCGACCTGGACAACCTGCGCCGGCATCCGCGCTTCATGAAACTTGTCGCAGAAGCGATGAAAGAGCGGGAGCGGGTGGAAGCATAGGTCACGGCAGAAGAAGGACGCCAATGGAGAGCGCGGAGCGACCCTATGCTCTCGGCTGATAGGCAGCGTCCTGGGATATCAGGCAAACGGGCTTCTTCTCTGCCGGCACCTACACCAAGGTCCAGTTTGGTGTCTCCGCCACTCTGATAATTCTCCGGGTTGAGAAGCGTAGAGCGAGGCCTAGCTTCCTTTTACCATCCACCTGAAACCCAAAGCCCGGGAGTCTTTCGATGAAGTCCAAAGTAGCTGATGTCCTGACAGAGGTGCTGCATTCGGCCGGGGTCAAGCGGATATATGGCGTAGTCGGAGACAGCCTGAACGGGCTTACGGAAGCGCTTCGAAAAAGAGGCGACATCGAGTGGGTCCATACCCGTCATGAAGAAACGGCAGCCTTCGCGGCGGGGGCCGAAGCCCATCTCAGTGGCGAACTGGCCGTGTGCGCCGGAAGCTGCGGCCCGGGCAACCTCCACCTCATCAACGGCCTGTTCGACTGCCATCGCTCGCGGGTCCCCGTCCTGGCCATTGCCGCGCAAATACCTTCGGCCGAAATCGGCAGAGGCTATTTCCAGGAAACGCATCCCGACCAGCTATTCCGGGAATGCAGCCACTATTGCGAACTTGTCAGCCATCCGGAACAATTGCCGGCAGTCATCGAAACGGCCATTCGCACGGCTATCGGAAAGCGTGGCGTTGCCGTCGTGGTCATTTCCGGCGACGTGGCATTGAGCGATTTCACGGCGAAGATTTCGACACCGGCCGCACTCACGCTGTCCCAGCCGAACGTCGTGCCGGCGAACGATCAGATCGATCGATTGTCGGAGCTGCTCAACAACAGCTCGAAAGTCACCCTTCTGTGCGGACGCGGCTGCGAAGGGGCGCATGACGAATTGATCGCCTTTGCGGATCGGCTCAAGGCGCCCATCGTCCACGCGCTCGGCGGCAAGGAACATGTCGAGTGGGACAATCCCTTCGATGTCGGCATGACCGGTCTGATCGGCTTCTCTTCGGGTTACAAAGCCATGCTGGAGTGTGACACGCTTCTTATGCTCGGCACCGATTTCCCATATCGGCAGTTCTACCCAGCCGACGCCAAGATCGTGCAGGTGGACATTCGACCGGAAAATCTTGGCCGCAGGGCCTCGCTGGATCTCGCAATCGTCGGCGACGTCAAATCGACACTGGCGGCAACGCTGCCGAAGCTGACGGAGCGAACGGACAGGGATCACCTGGATGCTTGCCTTGCCGCCTATAAGAAGGCGCGTGAAGGCCTCGACGACCTCGCCACCGGCAGAGAAGGCGGCAAGATTCATCCGCAATATGTGGCACGCCTTCTGAGCGAACATGCCTCCGACGACGCCGTCTTCACCTTCGATGTCGGGACCCCCACGATCTGGGCTGCACGCTACCTGAAGATGAACGGAAAGCGTCGCCTGATCGGATCCCTGGTTCACGGGTCGATGGCCAACGCCCTTCCTCAGGCAATAGGGGCACAGGCAACATACAAGGAGCGCCAGATCATCAGCATGTCCGGCGATGGCGGCTTTGCCATGTTGATGGGTGACTTCCTGACGCTCGTTCAGCAGAATCTGCCGGTGAAGGTCGTTGTCTTCAACAATTCCGTTCTCGGATTTGTGGCTATGGAAATGAAGGCTTCGGGCTTCCTTGAGACCGGCACCGAACTCAAGAATCCGGATTTTGCAGCAGTTGCCCGCGCAGCCGGCGTCCACGGCGTTCGCGTGGAGGATCCCGCCGAACTCGACGGTGCCATCAGGGAAATCCTCGCGCATCCCGGCCCGGCACTGCTCGACGTCGTTACCAATACGCAGGAATTGTCGATGCCGCCCAGGATCGAAGCAGCGCAGGTGAAGGGTTTCGGTCTCTGGGCCATTCGCGCGGTGATGAACGGCCGGGGAGACGAACTCGTGGACCTGACGGTCTCGAATTTCCTGTCTCGGTGAGGTCGGATGCTACAGTAGATAGAAATCCTACCGACGGCTTCGACCCCGGCCGGCAGGTTGTAGAAGCCGATTGAAGCCTGATCTAGTTCAGATAGGCATCGCGCCAATCACTGCCAGAACCGATCGTCATGCCAGCCTCGTTGAACAGATGAACGAAAGGCTCTCGTATGACGATCGGGATCCGCTCGCCGGCGGCTGCCCGGCTGATGCCACGCAGTGCCACGGTGAAGCCATTCCCGGTCGCCGTCCCGGCATGGATGATCGTTTCCGAACCGAGGACTTCGGTGTCGCCGACCACGATCTGCATGCTGCCCTCTCCGATTTCGCAATGTTCGGGCCTTATGCCGAACGTGACCGAGGCGCCATCGGGTAGATCGACCTGGCGACCGGGCAAGGGAATATGGGTGCCGTCCTCAAGCGAAACGCCCATCATGTCACCAATGCGCGCGATCCGGCCCGCGAGAAGGTTCATGGGCGGGGCTCCAAGAAAGCGGGCGACGAAAAGGTTAGCCGGGCGCGCATAAAGCTCGATCGGCGGGCCGACCTGTTCGATGCGGCCTTCGTTGAGCACGACGATCTGGTCGGCCATGGTCATTGCCTCGACCTGATCATGCGTGACGTAGACCATCGTCGACTTCAGCCGCCGATGCAGGCTGATCAGTTCGCCACGCATCTTCACACGCAGTTCGGCATCGAGATTGGAGAGCGGCTCGTCGAAGAGAAAGGCCTTCGGCTCCTTGACGATGGCGCGGCCGATCGCAACACGCTGGCTCTGACCGCCGGAAAGTTGGCTCGGGCGACGGGTCATCAGGTGCTCGATCTGCAGAATATTGGCCGCCTTGGCGACGCGGGCGGCGATCTCCTGCCTGGCAAGCTTCTGGTTCTCCAGGCCGAATTTGAGGTTCTGCTCGACATTCATGTGCGGATAAAGCGCATAGGACTGGAAGACCATCGCCATGCCGCGCGCAGACGGCAGAAGATGGTCGCAGCGCTGGCCGTCGATACGGATTTCCCCTGAGGTTACTTCCTCCAGCCCCGCCATCATGCGTAAGAGGGTCGACTTGCCGCAGCCGGACGGCCCGACAAAGACGGTGAACGAACCGTCGGCGATGGCTAGGTCAATGCCGTGTATGACTTCGAGACTTTGAAAGGTCTTGCGGACTGCCTTGAGTTCAATGCCGGCCATTATGCCACCGTCTTAAGTTCAATCGACTGGCCCGCTTCGATGAGAGTCTTCCCGGCAAGGCGATGCTTCAACCCGTCCACCGAGATTTCAGTGGCGTTGAGGCTGCCTCCGAGCACGGCGAGCGTGAGACCATTACCCTTGCGGGTCAATGTGCCGAATGCGCTGCCGGCTGACCAAAATAGACGATAGTCGCCTTGCACTTTCGGTGCGAAGGCAAGCGTGCCAGAGACGAAATCGGCACTGAGCCCCGAGAAGGCGTTGACCAACTGCCAGGCCGACATCGAGCGTGCGTAATAGGAGCCGCATTCGATATCGTTCCAGGGGTTGCGGCGCGAACCGTCATGGCGGTTGCGGGCGCCGCAGACAATATCCATGCCCTCCTCGATGAGACCATGCATGATGAGATGCGAGGCGGCCATATATTCGATGCCGGTCCAGACCTCTTCGGCATAGGGGGCAGCCACCATCGGCTGGCGAATGCCTTCGGGATAGGTTGCAATCAAAAGCCCTGCCTCGTCTTCATAGGCATAGTTGCGGCAGGGATTGAAGTGATCCTCCAGCGTCGGGCGGAAATTGTTTCTGTGCACCGATTTCAGCGCGATCCTGACCTTGTCGGCATCGAGGAACCCGCCGATCCCGGCGACCTCCGCATGCCATTGGCCAAGGATCTGATCGGAGATGCAGCCCTCGCCCATCTGGTATTTGAGCTCCTTGAATTCCTCCGACCAATAGGTTTCCATGAAACCATCGGCGAGAACGCCGGCGGCGCGGCCGACATCGAAGGGTGTCAGCACGTCCTTATCGGAGAGATCGATCTTCTGGATGAACCAACGGCCATTGAAGAGTTCGGAATTGATATAGGCCGCCCCGGCTTTGCCCATGCGCGCCGTCTTTTCCGACAGCTCCGTGTCGCCGAGGACCGCCGCCATTTCTGAAACGCCGAGAAGGGCCGCCACATACATGGAGCCCAGCCACGAGTTCGGCCCGAACAGCTCCATGTCGAGGGTCTGGTGCTGGCGGCCTGAGAGAATGCCGGTCTGATCGGGATCCCAGCGGTCAGGGTTTTCGGGCGACCAGGCATATTCGATGGCTCGTTTGACATTCGGCCAGTAGCGGCGCAGCCACTCGGTATCGCCGCAAAGCTTCCAGTCTCTATAGGTCTTGATGACCGCGCCGAAATGCCCGTCGGCGCAGGGGCCGATAATATCGAAACCTGAGCCGAGCGGCAGCTTCTGGCGGAAAGTCAGCCCGCCGGTCGGCAACTGGTTGTAGCTGAATTCGGTCTCGCGCAGCGTCCGCTCGATGGCAGGGAAAAGATGCGAGACCGCCTGCTGGTAATTCCAGACATGGGTGCAGGTGCCCTCGCAGGAGCCATCCTGGGTATGTTGGCCTTCCCAGGCCCAGAGTTCGCCATTCTCCAGCCGGATGCAGGTCGCGGTGCGCAGCAGCGCCAGCGTCGCGCTCGCCGCGTCCTTGACTTCTGCCGGAAGCGTCGTTTCGAAAAGTCCGTTGCGGAAGGCCGCGGTTTGCAAGTGCAATGCGTCCCAGCGCGTCAGGGCTTCAGTAGCGCTTGCGGTCGAATCCACCCATTGCGTCGCATAATAGTTCGTCCAGCTCGGCGTTGGCCGATCGGGAATGGCTCCATCAGGCTTGTCGCGATGGGCCCAATAGACATCGCCTTGCGGGAAATTCCAGGTGATGACGAAGCGCACCTTCTTGCGCGCTCCGGGTGCCAGGACGAAACGGGCGCCGAGCGTGCCGTGTTCCGGCTGCAGGCCCATGTGCCGCGACGTGCGCGGTTCATCGTAGTGTCGCTTCGGCAGACGACCGGGCCTTGCAAACTCTTTCCAGTAGACCGAAAGATCGTCGAACCACTGGCCGCGATAATGATGGTCGGTATGCTCGACATCATCGGCGTCTGTTGCGATCGTCAGATCGCCGCGCTGCGTCGCCGGCAGTGTCGTGTCGGACGAGGTCAGATGCAGGCTGCTGATTCCACCTTCCTGTCTGAACGTGTGGATGCCGCTGTTCGAGCCGTAATTGCCGAGCGTGCCGGCAAGCGTATAGGTCAGTTCGTCCGCGGTATCGTTGACAACATCGAATTCGAACATCGCAACCGGCATCGAGGAATCGCGGTCGTTGTGGGGAATGAAAGGGCTCAGCGTCGTCAGCCTGACGCCGCCGGGGAAACGCTGATCGTTAAAGACGAGATCGGCGATCGGGAAACGCCCGTAGAAATCGACCTCATGGAAATGCGGCACGCCGACCAGCGTCTGGCGGTTGGCGCCATGGCCAAAACCGTCGAACATCTTGCGCAGGCCCGGCGCGCCGGAAGGGTTCAGATCATAGGGGCCGTTGAGCACGCGGGCATCGACGAGTTCCCCACCCTTCTCGGCCTTGATGGCAAAATGCGAGTAGCCGTTATAGCCCTGAAGCGCCGGCCGGTTGCGGATCGACCAATCGATCAGCCGGCCGCTGCCGGAGATCGACAGGCCGCCGGAGCCGATGCCGCCGAGCGGAAAGGCAATATGGCGCGTGCGCTCGCCTTTATAGGCAAAGCGAGGTTCGATGGAGGCGAGATCATCCCACATGAAATCAATATCCCTGATGTTAATTCTTGATGCCGCTCATCGTGATGCCTTCGATCACGAATTTCTGGGCGAGGAGAAAGAGGAGAACGACGGGCAGGATCGACATGCTCATCGCCGCCATCACCACCGAGAGATTGCCGGAGGCCATGTAGCCGCGCAGCACGTCCATCGCGACCGGCAGCGTCAGCGATTCATTCGAGCTCAAAAGCACCTTGGCCTGGAAATAATAGTTCCAGGTCTGGGTGAAGGTGATGATGCCGAGGGCCGAGAGTGCCGGGCGAAGCTGCGGTAGCGAGATCCGCCAGAAGATCTTGAAATAGCCGGCGCCATCCATCAGCGCCGCTTCCTCCAGCGCCTTCGGCTGGCTGAGCATGAATTGCCGCACCAGGAAGATGCCGAAACTCGAGGTGAGATACATAAGCGCCAGCCCGATCGGCTTGTCGAGCAGGCCGAGGCGCGCATAGCCGAGATAGATCGGCAGGATCGTCACCTGGGCCGGAAACATCAGTCCGATGAGCAGGATGAAGAACAATGTATCGCGTCCGCGGAAGTTCAGTCTGGCGAAGGCGAAGGCCGCAAGCGTGCAGGTCACCATCTGGCCGACGGTGACGATGACGGCGATCATGACCGAGTTGAAGTAGATTTCCAGGAACGGCACGCGCGAGGCCAGCACCTGCCGGTAGTTGGTGAGGTCGAAATTCGGCGGCAGGAAGCTTGGCGGCAGCTTGTAGGCATCCGAAACCGGCCGGAACGACATCGAAAACAGCCAGAGGAAGGGCAGCAGCATGCCGATCGCCATCACCACCATGGTGGCGATGATCGCCCAGTCGATCCAGCGCCGGGCCGCGCGTGTCTGCATCATAGTGTTCATTGCTGCACCCACTTGCGCGAGAGGATCTGCTGGATAGCGGTAATGATGAGGATGATCACGGTCATGACGACGGAAATCGAGGCGGCATAGCCGATCTGGAAGCTGCCGAAACCCTCCTCGACGATCTGGATCGACAGCGAGCGCGTGGCATCGCCCGGACCGCCCTGCGTCAGGATGACGATCGATTCGAACACCTGCAGCGCGCCGATCGAGGCGTAGACGATGCAGAAGAAGACGACCGGCGAGATATAGGGCAGCGTGATGCGGAAGAACTGGCGCCAGGCGGGTGTCCCGTCCATCACCGCCGCCTCCAGGATGTTCTTCGGCACGCCCTGGAGGGCTGCGATGAAGATGATCATGAAGAAGCCGGTATTCTTCCAGACGTCCATGATGATGATCGAGGTCATCGCCTGGCCGGCATCGGTGAGCCAGCGTACGCCCGGGAGGCCGATCAGCCGCAGGTAATAATTGATGACGCCGAGATCATCGCCGTAGAAGTAGGTCCAGACAATCGAGACGAAGGCGGCAGCGATGATGACGGGCAGGAAGAAGGCGAGCCTGAAGAAATAAAGCAGCCAGCCTGGCATGGCGCGGTTTAGCGCCAGCGCCAGTAAAAGCCCGATCGAAACGTTGAAAGTGACGGCAAAGAGCGCGAAGCGCAGCGTGTTCCAGAGGATCCGAAGCGAGCGCTGATCGGTGAAGAAGCGGATGAAGTTGTCGAAGCCGACCCATTGCGAACCGAGCATCGGATCGTAATAGGCAAAGGCGAGGATCGTGGTGACGATCACAGGCGCGATGACGAAGGTCAGGTAAAGCACCGTTGCCGGCAGCACGAAGAGATAGCCGGTCGCTGCCTGCGCGCGGCGTAGCTGTGAAGGCTGGTGTCTTTCGAAGGTGGCGGTCATGGCATCTGCTCGAATGGCGGACATGGTTTGTCATCCGCCGCGCCCGGAATGGCAGATGCCTCAATGGCAATCTGCCATCCGGCCGCGACGGCGGGAGGACGATCGTGAGAACCCTAGATCGATCAGCCGCCCATGCGCTTCTTCAACCGCTCGAAGGAGGCGTTGAGCTCGGTATCTGCCTGCTTTACGCCGTCGGCGATCGAGACCTCGCCGGCCATCATCGCCGTGTAGTAGCGGATGAAGATCTTCTCGACCTCCTGGAAATTGGCAGGAGACGGCACGGCCTTGGTGTTCGGCAGCGTCTGGTAATAGAGCGCGGCACTCGGCGGGAAGCTCAAGAACCCCGGGGTCTCGGCGGCCGACTTGCGGCCGGGAACGCCACCACCCTTTTCGCCCTCCTCTTTCTGCGTCTCCTCGCTTGTCAGCTCGAGGATCAGCGCCTTGGCAAGATCGGGCTCTTTGCTCGCCTTGGCGACAGCGTAACCGCCGAAGCCGATCACGGTCGTGTCGGTTACCTTGCTCGGTGGAATGGCGACATCCATGTTGAGCTTGTTGTTCTTGGCGCTCTGGACGATCCAGTGGCCACGACTGATCATCGCCACCTGGCCGGCCATGAACTGGTTGTCCATCATATCCTTGCCGGGGATCGGCGAGACGCCGTCGACATGGATGAGGTCATGGAGGAACTGCAGGCTTTCGGCGACCTTGGGGTCGAGCATGTTGGATGCCGTCCACTCGTCGTTGATGGCGCCGGTGCCATTCGAGAAGAACCATGGCTGGACGAAGAAGTTCTGGTTCGGCACCTCATAACCGAACTGGGTGACATTGCCCGACGCATCCTTGACCGTCAGCTTCTTGGCGACATCGCGGAATTCGTCCCAGGTCCATTTGCCGTCCTTCGGATAGGCAATCCCGGCCTTGTCGAACAGATCCCTATTGTAGTTGATCATGATGTTGTTCCAGCCGATCGGGATATAGTTGATATCCCCCTTGTAGCTCGACTGCTTGAAGAGGCTCGGCGCGAAGTCGGAAAAGCCCGGGTTGGCGGCCACGAAATCGTTGAGCGGCAGGAAGAGAGAGCGCGACGAAAAGCTCTGGAAGGTCTCGATCGCCGTGCCGTAGACATCGGCCTGCTGGCCGGAATTGAACTGGCTGAAGACCTTGGTGACATAGTCGCCCCAGCCAGTCGAAATCGGATCGACGGAAAGCTCGACCTTGACGTTGGGATATTTCTTGTTGAAACGCGCAATGGCGTTGGTCATGGCCGATAGTTCGGCGTCGCCGCCGAAGCCCTGCATCTTCAGGGTCGCCGTGACATCCGATTGCGCAAAGGCGCGGCCGACACTTGCGCCGACGGCAAGAGCGGCAGACGAAATCAGCAGCGAACGCCGCGAGAACTCATGCATGTGATCCTCCCTGTGCGCCTCCTCCGGCGCGTTCCCATCTATCCGGCCTCCACCGGTCGAAACGTTTCGTATGCTTTTACTGAAATATCGCGGATCCAGCTCTTCCCCGGTCCAGCGTGGCGTCATTTGCTTAGTCGAAACGTTTCGTATAAGAGCATCAGAACGCCCTCGTGGCAAGAGGGTCCGACAAAAAGCGCTGGGGAGGATGCATGGCCACCATCAAGGACGTGGCAAAACGGGCGGGTGTCGCCATATCGACGGCATCGGCCGCGCTCAACCGCTCAGCCCCTGTGAGCGACGAGGTGATTGCCAAGGTCGAAGCCGCCGTTCGCGACATCGGATATATCCCGCATGCCGGCGCGCGCAGCCTGCGCATGGGCCAGTCGCGGCTGATCGGCCTGATATTGCCCGATATCACCAACCCGCATTTTGCCAAGGTTGCCAAGGTCGTCGAGTCCGCCTGCCTCAATGCTGGTTACATGGCGGCGGTCTATTCGACGAGCGAGGACCATGATCGCGAGCAGCAGATCCTGACCATGATGCGCATGCAGCGCGTCGAAGGGCTCATCATTATTCCGACACGCTCGGATGCCGAGCATGGCGCCCGCATGGTCGACAAGATCCATGTGCCGACGATCCTGCTCGACAGCTTCATCGAGGGCTTGCCCTATGACGTCATCAAGCTCGACAATATCGCCGCCGGCCGCATCGCCACGGAGCATCTGATCGGCCTTGGTCACAAACGGATCGCCGTTACCGTCGGGCGCAACAACATCATCACCGGTGAAGATCGTCTTGCCGGCTATATGCAAGCCCATGCCGCCCATGACCTGTCGGTTGATCCAGGTCTGCTGCTCGAGGGGCGTTTCGACCAGGCGCTCGCCCATGACAGCACGATCAGGCGCATGCGCGAGCCGGATCCGCCGACCGCGATTTTTGCACTGTCGAACATGATGACGCTCGGCGTCCTGAATGCGCTGCGCGAATTGGGTTTCAGAGTGCCTTATGACGTCTCGGTCATCGGGATAGACGATTTCGATTTTGCAAATATCATGAACCCACCGCCGACAGTCGTTGCCGCCCCGGTGCTCGAGATGGCCCAAAAGGCGATCTCTACGCTTCTCAGCGAGATCTCCGACAAAACGCCGCCAAGTGCTGCGCGGACGATCTTTTCCCCAAACCTGATCCTTCGCGAATCCTGCGCGGCACCCGCAGCCGAGCGGGCAGAGAGCGTGACCTGAGAAGCAGCAGTCGATTGAGATCGGCGCGGGGTCGCATACCATTGCGTTCGCTTCATAAAAGCATCATGCGCATTTGCAATGAGAAGCACTGAACCGCTCGCCATCCTCAGTCATCACACGGATTGTCTTCATGAACTTGTCTTCGACCGCCGCGCGCCTGTCACCAACAGCCTCGCCCCGCCTTTTCGTCCTCGCCGAAACAGCCCTCAAGGCAGGAGAGACGGCGCGCAATGCGCTCAGACGACGCACGGCCGGCGAGATGGTCCACAAGGCGCCGCGCGATTACCAGACGGAAATCGATGTCGCGGTTGAACGGATCATCGTCGAGGAGATGATGAGCGCATTCCCGGCCTATGCGATCCAGGGCGAGGAAGAGGTCGGCAACCGACAGGCCGGCTCGGATGCACCGGTCATCTATATCGACCCGATTGACGGCACGACCAATTTTGCCTGGGGCATCCCGCATTTCGGCATGACGATCTCGATCGCCGAGGCCGGCCGCGCCGTTGCCGGCGTCGTCTATGACGCCATGCAGGACGAGCTCTTCAGTGCGGAGGCCGGCGACGGTGCCTGGCTGAACGGCGAGCGCATCCATTGCGCCGCGGTTGCCGATATCCAGAACGTGCTCGTCGGTGCCGGCCTGCCGATCCCCGGCCAGGTCAAGGCTGTCTCGGAAGAGCTTTATTTCGATGCCGTCAAGCGCCTTATGGTCAATACCGCCGGTGTGCGTCGTCTCGGTTCGGCAGCGCTTTCGATCGCCTATGTCGCCTGCGGACGGCTGGACGGCTTTTTCGAGGACGGCCTGTCGATCCATGACTTCGGCGCCTCGGCACTGATGGTCGAGGAAGCGGGCGGTATCGTCACGAGGTTTTCAGGCGCCGCCGTCACCGGCAAAGGCGACATCCTGGCAGCAAGCAAGGCACTCTATCCCTGGCTGCAGGAAGGCTTTCAGCTGAAGGCCTGAGATACGTCAGGCCGTAAAGAGCGGCGGCTGCACGGTTGCAGCCGTTTGTGCCACTGCCGATTGGTGGATCAGAGCATTGTCGCGGAAGGCGAAAAAGCCGGAGCAGCTGGTAGTAACGGCCATCCCGGCTCTGATCATATCGGTCGGCGCAACCATTGCCTTCAGCCGGACACGATCGGCAAGATCGATATCGACAATCTTGTGCGTGCCGAAATCGCTGACCCGGTGGACGGTCGCGTCTGCCGGCCGGCTGACAGGGCGCACCGTCAGGGCTTCCGGGCGCATCGCCAGCGTCACCGGACCATCCGCAACGGGGATCGAAAAGCCGAAAAGCGGATGCGTGCAGACCCCGTTGCGGATCTCGCTCTCAACGAAATTCATCGAGCCGATGAAGCCCGCGACGAAAGCTGTCTGCGGCTCACGATAGATTGTGCTCGGCGGAGCCACCTGTTCTGTGCGGCCATCGCGCATGACGACGATGCGGTCGGCAAGCGCCAGGGCCTCGTCCTGACCGTGGGTGACGAACAATGTCGTGATGCCGAGCCGCTGCTGGATGTCGCGGACCTCCTCCCGCAGCCGCTCGCGCAGATGCTGGTCGAGGCTGGCGAACGGCTCGTCCAGCAGCAGGATCTTCGGCTCGAGAACAAGCGAGCGGGCAAGTGCGACGCGCTGCTGCTGGCCGCCGGAAAGCTGCGTCACTGCGCGCCGTCCGTAGTCGGCAAGACCGACGAGAGCAAGAGCGTCCTCGACGCGGTGGCGGATTTCGGCCTTCGGCAGGCGCCGCAGCTTCAGGCCGAAGGCGATATTGTTGAAGACATCCATATGCGTCCAGAGCGCATGGCTCTGGAAGACCATGCCGGTCGGGCGCCGCTCCGGCGGCAGGTTCGTCACATCCCTGGCGTCGATCCGAATGCTGCCTTCGCTCGGCCGCTCGAAGCCGCCGATCATGCGAAGCAACGTCGATTTGCCGGAACCCGAGGGGCCGAGCAGGCAGACGAGTTCGCCGTCACCGACCTCGAGCGAGAAGTCACGGACGGCAAAGGTGTGGCCGAAGCTCTTCGCAACGCCTTCGATCGCCAGATGTGCCATTCTTGAAACCCTTTCTGCCGGCGCTCAGGCGCCGAAGCCCCGCGCGAAGGCGCCGGTCCCGACGACGCGCCGCGCAAATATCAATGCCGCAAAGGACGGCACCCACAGCATGACGGAGAGGACCGCACCATATTGCACGACGATCTGGCTGTTGATGAAGCTGATCATAAGTACCGGCATGGTGCGGATTTCCGGCGCTCCGATCAGCCAGGCGCCCTCCGTCTCGTAGAAAGTGCCGACGAAAGTTAGAAGCACTGCCGCTGATATCGTCGGCGCAGCCTGCGGCAAGGTGATCGACCAGAAGACGCGAAGCGGCGTGGCGCCGGCATCGCGTGCTGCCTCCTCCATCCGCCGGTCGACATTCTGGAAGGCGGCAACCGGGATCCAGATCATCAGCATCAGCGTGCCGACGAGCTGGATCAGCACCACGCCCCAGAAGGTGCTGATCAGCCCCATCTGCAGGAAGATGCCGGCAATCGCCACCAGCAGGCCGAATTTCGGAAAGGCATGTGAAGCGAGGAACGACAGGAACAGGATATTGCGTCCGGGAAAACGCATTCTTGCGAAAGCATAGGCGGCCGGAAGGCAGATGATTGCCGAAAGCAGCGTCACCGTCGCCGTCAGCCGCAGGCTGAGGAACAGAGCATCCCAGACATCCTTACGCGCCAGCGTCTGCGACCAGAAACGCAGGCCGAACTGCTGGGGAATGACGGAAGGATAGCGCCAGACCTCGGTGAAGGCCCAGGTGGCGACAACCAGCAGCGGCAGTGCGATGAACAGCGTGAGCAGCAGCGAAAGAGCAAAGCCTGTCCAATCGAATTTCGAGGCGGTCGACTGACGCATCATCGGCCCTCGCGATTGCGGGCGATCGACCAGACATAAATGATACCGAAGAGAAGGCAGAAGCCGAAGGAGATGACGGCCTGGGTGAGGGCGTTCAACGGATCGTTCATGTCGGCAAAGGTGCGCTGCATGAAAGGCCCCATCATCTCCGGCGAGGCGGGACCGAGCACATAGGGCAGCGTGAAGGCTGAGAATATGCCGAGAACGGCAAAGGAAGCGGTCACCAGCAGGGAATTGCCCATGCGCGGCAGAATGATCGAGATAAAGACCCTGAAAGGCGTTGCGCCGACGTCGCGGGCCGCCTCGATGGAGCTATTGGAAACAGACGTGAGCCCCGCCGTTAGCATCAGCACGGTCAAGGGCAGATTGTCCCAGACGAGGCCGATGACTGGTCCCCAGGGCGTCAGATAGGGGCTCGGCAGCTTCGGAAGGCCGACGGCATTGAGCAGGATGTCGACCGTGCCATTCGGTCCGATCGTGCGGATCAGCGCATAGGAAAGGATGATCGAGGGCACGAACATCGGAAAGATCGCCAGGCCCTGCACGTAGGCGGCAAGGCGACCGCCGGAAAAGCGCAGGTAAAGGGCAATCGGAAGGCCGATCGCAAGCAAAAGCAGGCCGCAGACGAAAGTCGTCCACAGCGTCAGCCAGAGGTTGGCCAGACTGTAACCATCAGTGAAGAAGAAATGGTAGGAGGCGAGCGAAAACTCGGTTGTCCCGTCCGACTGGCGAACGAAGATGGTAGTTGTGATCGCCGAGAAGATCGGAAAGATGATCAGCCAGCCGACCAGAAAGACCGGCATGCCGACGAGGAGGAGCCCGTAAAGGCTCCCCCTGCCTGGAGACTGAGCGCGGCGCGCGACCGCAGGCTGCGCGGCATCCACCGCCATCAGGTGCGGCTGATTCCAGGAGCGACGTTGCGGTACCAGCCGTCGTTGATTGCCTTTTCCCAATCGCCGCCCGGGAAGGTCGGGATGGTCGCCGGGATGACGTCGGCATATTTCTTGCGCAGGTCTTCAGAAATGTGATCCCAGGAAACGCCCGGGAAGCCGCCGATCTCGGTGATGATGGCTTCCTGCATCTCGCTCGTCAGCATGAAGGCTGCGAGCTTGAGGGCGGCGTCCTTGTTGGCGCCGTTCGTGAAGATCGTCATGGCGGAAAAACCGCCGCAGAGCGCGAGGTCGGAGAGCTGCACGAGGCCGGTCGTCTCGGGCAGAACGCCCTGGGAGATCGCCTGCAGGACCTGGTCCGACCAGACCGGAGCGATGGTGACGACGCCCTGAGCGAGCAGTTGGATCGACTGCGTGTTGCCGGCGGTATAGGCACCCTTCTGGTAAAGCGACGGCGCGAGATCGTTGAGGATCTGCCAGGCCGGCGTCAGCGTCTGGCTGGCATAGTCGGCAGTGAAATTGTCGATCTTGAACTTCTTCGGATCGCGGCCGTTGGCTTCATGGATGGCACGGCGGACGAAATTGCCACCCGAGCCGCCCTTGTCCGGACGGTTGTAGATGAATTGGCCGGGATTGGCCTTGATCCAGGCTGTCAGCTGCTCCCAGGTCTTCGGCGCATCCTTCGGGTCGAGCTTGGTCTTGTCATAGGCAAGCAGAACCTGCGAGCCGCGATAGGGCAGCGCGTAGGGCGTGTCGAAAGCGAGCGGATTGACGCGGTCGAAGCCCTGGACATTCTCAGCCGAGAACTTCACCCAGAGGCCGGCATCGATGCCACCGGCCGGAAGGCGCGGATCGAACTGTTCGAAGAGGTCGGCCTGCGGATCGGTCTTGGTCTTCAGTGCTGCAAGAGCACGGTCGGCTATGGCGCGCAGGCCATTATTGTCGCCGGCATCGGTGACCTTCAGCGTGACGTCCGGATGAGCCTTTTCGAAAGCCGGACGGATAATGTTGTTCCAGAGGTCGATAATATTGGAATCCGAGCCGCTGTAGAGGTCGATCGTGCCTGCGGCGGCCGAGGCGAAGCGCGGAAGGGCCAGAAGGCCCGCAGCCGCCGACGATGTGATCAGAAATTCGCGTCTATTCATATCCTGTCTCCCTTCGCTATCGAGGCTGCGCCCCTGATGAGTTCTGAGACTTGCTAGCCCTGGCGCGTAACATCGGAATGACAGGTGCGAAGAGAAATGCACACGTGTGCCAAGCTCCTTGCTGATTTTCATCGGGCATTCCCTGATGATGGCATCTTCGGCGAAGGGGGCGGCAAAATTCCAGGCGCTGCCGGCCGGATCTGGGTCATCGACCCGATCGACAGGACATCAATTTTGTTTGCGGCGGCGACGCCTTGTCGGCTTGGGGTGGCCCTCGAATGAGGACCACCCATTTCGACGTCGTCAGCGTACTGACTTGAAAGCCGCCCTCACTTCCTCGGCGAAGAGCTGCGGCTGCTCCCAGGCGGCAAAATGCCCGCCTTTTTCGACCTGATGATAGTATGTCAGCGAGGGATAGGCCTGCTTGGCCCAGCTTTCCGGTGCGCGATAGATCTCCTTCGGAAAGACCGTGATGCCAACCGGGATTTTGATGTCCTTCGTCTTCTGCGCCTCTGCGCTGAAGTTGTTGTTGTTGTTCTCCCAATAGAACCGCGATGACGACGCGCCGGAATTCGTCAGCCAATAGAGCGTGATGTCATCAAGCATTTCGTCCTTGGAAAAAACGCGTTCGGGAACGCCGCCAGTGTCGCTCCATTGGGCAAATTTCTCGTAGATCCAGGACGCCAGGCCAGACGGCGAGTCGGCAAGCGAATAGCCGATCGTCTGCGGCCGGGTCACCATTATCGCGCCATAGGCAGCATTTCGTCCGAAGAAGGTGCTCAAGGAATCATACGCTTCTCGCTCGGGCGACGACAGGCTCGCGGGGGCCGGGTCTCCGCTGTTGATGGCCTTCATGAGGTCGCCTGGAACCGTCGCGGGCATATTGAGATGGATTGCCAGCAAACCCTTCGGCGCCTGGCGCGCCAAAGCGTCGGAGATCACCGAACCATGATCGCCACCCTGAGAAACATAGTGGTCATAGCCGAGCCGCTTCATCAGGACGTCCCAAGCGCGGGCGACCCGGTCCGGTCCCCAGCCCTGATCTACCGGATGCCCGGAAAATCCGTAGCCTGGTATCGAGGGGATGATCACGTCGAACGCATCTTCCGGCCGGCCACCATAAGCCGTCGGGTCCGTGAGAGGACCTATGGTCTTGATGAACTCAAATATCGATCCGGGCCAGCCGTGTGTCAGAATGATAGGGAGAGCGTTGGGATGGCGCGAACGAACATGGATGAACTGGATGTCGACACCGTCGATCGTGGTGACGAATTCCGGCAATGCGTTGAGTTGCGTCTCGGCCTTGCGCCAGTCGTACTGGGTGCCCCAGTAGCGAACCAGCTCCTGGACCTGTGACAGCTGGATACCCTGGGAGGTGTCGTCGACCGTCTCCTTGTCTGGCCATCGGGTGTCGGCGATACGTCTGCGCAGGTCGTCGAGTTGCGACTGCGGAACGTGGATCTGGAAGGGACGGATGCTGTCGTCTGCACTCGCAGCTTTCGTGGCGGCACCCGAAGCAAGATCAGCGGCATGGACCGGCAGTGCATAGACTGCCGGAACGAGCAACAGAGAACCAAACGCTATGGCGATTACTCGATCGGCGACGCCACGCCGCATTGAAATATTGTCGGTCTTCGTCATGAAACACTCTCCTTCGATTGCGGCTGCATTCGCAGCGCCTGTTAACGAAGAGCGGTTTCAAGGATTGACGTGTCCCGCATATTTCGAAAATCGGCTGAAGTGTACCAGCATGTACCGGCGACGCAGATTGCCGGCAGTTCTCCCCAGGCGTATCCTTCGAACGATCCGCGGTCAGCTGTATCTGGCAGGGACACCCATGACGCCCCTCCGAACAACGAAAAGCACGACTATTTGCTGTCCCGAGGATGATGGCCTCAAACGCCGCTTGGAGATCCCCTTGGAAGATCGAACAATTCAAAAGACATTGGAGCGCCATTGGGAGGCTTCGGACGCAAACGATTTCGATGTCGAACACGAGATCTATCACGAAGATGCCTTTCTGGATTATCCGCAATCAGGGGAGCGGATCCGCGGCAGGCACAACATTCAAGAAAGCCGGTTCGTCCAGCCAAACAAGAAGCGGTTTACAGTCCGACGAATTATCGGCAGCGGAGATCTCTGGGTCACCGAATTCACACTCACCTATGACGGCATGCCCTCTCACGCCGTCAGCATCATGGAATTTCGCGACGGGCTGGTGGCCCATGAAACGCAATATTTCTCCGATAGCTTCGAGCCATCACCTTCTCGGACACATCTTACAGAGCGGATGACGAAATAGACTTATCCCTGATGGGGCAAATTCCCGCTTAATTCACGACACAAGCATTGGCGCGTCATCGAGGGCCGGGAAAGTGGCCATGTTCCCCGCAGTGCGGAAGCGCGATCACGATCTGTGGCGCGCGCTTCCCTAGCGTTTTAAAGCAAGCTTGTCATTTCAACGGAACCAATCAGGGATAAGCCGTCGATCCGTCCGGCTTGCGGGTTATTTTCCGCTCCCAATGAATGTAGTCTTCCGTCTGCAATGCCTTTTCATCGATTTCCAGCCCCCAACCCGGACGGTCGGGCCGCAATTCCATATGGCCATCGACCGGCATATACGGATCGGCTGCCCATGGCGCGTGGACATGGGGCTTGAACTCAAGGACCTTGAAGTTCGGCTGTGCGGCGCAGAAGTGGATGTTGACCGCGGTCGCGAGCGGCCCCATCGGGTTATGCGGCGCGACGGTTACATAGTGGGCTTCAGCGATTGTTGCGATCCTGCGCATTTCTGTTACGCCGCCAACAACGCATATGTCGGGCTGGATTATATCTGCGCCACGGGCCGACAACAGGGAGAGGAATTCGAAGCGATTGTAGAGAGATTCTCCCGTCGCCAGCGGAACGGAGACTTTCGACTTCAGCTCGGCCCATGCTGGAATGTGCTCCGGCCGGATCGGCTCCTCGTAGAAGAGAGGATCACTTGGCGCAATCGCTGCAGCAAGCTGCACCGCCTGATAGGGCTCGAAGATCTTAGCATGAGCGTCGAATGCGAATTCGAAATGCGACGGCGTAATCTCGCGTATTTTGGCGAACCAGTCACCGGTTTCCTTTACAAGCTCGCCCCAGCGACCGGCATGCAGGTCGCGGCGGAAGGGGCTGAGCTTGAAAGCCGTGTAGCCGTATTTTTCGTTCAGCTCGAGGGTCTGGTCCTGCGCCGTCCGCGGATCCGGCGCGGTATAGACACCGCAATAGACGCGCACCCGATCCCGAACGTTGCCGCCAAGCAGCATGTAAACGGGTAAGCCGGCGGCCTTGCCGGCGATATCCCAGAGCGCGTGATCGATCGCCGAAATCGCTGCAAGCCCCAGCGCGCCCGGCGGAAAACGGCACTGCTGATTGAGTTTCAGCACAAGGAATTCCACTCGGCGGGGGTCCTCCCCTTCGATCTGATGGAAGAGATAGTCGAAAAGCGGCGGCAGCGCCCAGTCGGGGCCGTGATTGTAGCACTCGCCCCAACCGGAAATGCCTTCGCTCGTCTCGATTTTCAGGAGCAGTCGCGGCCGGTCGTCGACGCGCTGCATGTAGGTCTTGAAGCCGGTGATATGCATTGACATTCTTCCTCAGGCGGCGCGGTTCTTGCCGCTTACATTGTCGACGATTGCGCGCAGTTCCGCGCGTTCCGCGTCCGTCAGACTTTCAACGCCGGGAAGGCGAACAGGGCCGACATCGGTTCCGAGCATGCCGAGCGCCTCCTTGACCACCGTGACATTGGCGCCGTTCAGATATTTGGTGCGCAGCGCTTCGAAACCGGCGATGTCGTCGATAAGAGCGCGGGCAGCCGCGTAGTCGCCGGCTTCCAGCGCCTGATGGATGGCATGCGAGCGCTCGGGGAAAACGTTGACGAGCCCCGAGGTAAAGCCGCGAGCACCCATGGCGTAGAAGGCAGGTGCCCAGCCCTCGGCAAGCCCGCAGACCCAGATCGCCGGCGCATCCTTCGTCGAGCGGATCACCTCGGCAAGCAGCATCAGGTTGCCGGAAGCGAACTTGATACCGGCAATGTTCCGATGCAGGGCAAGCTTGCGGAAATCGGCGACGGAGAATGTATCGCTGCGGACATAGGCAATGACAGGGACAGTGGACGCCTCGGCAAGTTCGAGGAAATATTTCGCCTGGTAGCTCGGGCCTGCAAAGGGATCCATCGGGTGGTGACCCATGATCGCATCGGTGCCCTCGGCAATCGCGTTACGGGCGAGCTCCTTGGCTTCCGTCAGCGAACGCCCGACAGCGGCGCTGATCAGAGCCTTGCCATCGGCGGCCTTGATCGTTGCGCTGTGAACCGCCTTTACCTCATCCATCGTCAGCGTGAAGAACTCGCCCGTATTGCCGGCGGCCATCAGATTGTGGACCCGGGCGCTGGCGAGGCGCGCGATCAAAGCGGAAAGCTTGGCGAGATCAATACTGCCATCTGCCTTGTAGGGGGTCACCGGAACGCCGGAAATGCCCGTCAGGGCTTTGCGTATCTTGTCCATTGCCACGGTCACGTCAAATGTCCTCTTTCTTCCTGAATACGATGTTGAGGTAGGTTTCGCCGGAGCGGACAACGTGATCACGCATCACCCGCTCGGCCTTGTCGCTGTCGTTCGAGACGATGGCGACGGCGATGGCGGTATGCTCGGCGAGAGCCTTGTCGCGCTCCTTGGTGTCAGAATGAATGACGCGGCGAATGCTCGCGTCGTAGAATTGCTGGCGCTCGATCATGCGAGACAGGTACTGGCAGCGCGAGGCGAGGTGGATCTGCTCGTGAAAGGTCTCATTCAGCGCAATGAGATCGTCCGCAACGCCATCGGCCGTGGCCGCCTTCATCAATGCGACCGTATCGCTAAGCTTCCTGGCTTCTTCCTTGGTAATCCGCTTGGCGGCGAGATGCGCGATCATCGATTCCAGCGCGGCGCGCGCAAGGATCATTTCCTCCGCCCATCCGGCGTTGAACCGGATCAGCACCCCGCGACGCGGCAGGGTTTCAACCAATCCTTCGGTCTCGAGTTGCCGGAGCGCCTCCTTGATTGGAGTGGTGGAAACACCAAGCTGCTCGGCGAGCTGGCGCTCGTTGACGCGCTCGTCAGCGCGAAAGCGGCCGGACAGGATCGCCGCCCGCAGCGTCTTATGAACATGATCACGAAGGGTCGTCAGGAATCGCGGATCGATCTTTTCGATGCGGTCGTCGCCCGCCCCACCCTCCATCTTATTTTCCATAGGCCGAAAATTCTCCCGTTGACGACAAAATCGTTTTGTGAGATCTGATATACCAGATTTCAGATCGATGTCGATATCAAAATTCGCTCTGATGTGATTGCAGAGATGCTTGGGAGGAAGAAAATGAAGATCCAAAGACGCGGGCTATTGATCTCGTCGGCGCTTGTTGCCGCGAGCCTGATGATGCCGTTGGCCGCGGCCGCAGCCACCCCGAAGGACCAGCTGGTCATTGCAACGAATATGTCGTCGATGCGTGGCCTCGATCCAAACGAAATCAATCAGTTGGAAGCGGCTGAAATCGTCGCGAACCTCTATGAGCGGCTGATCGTGCTGCCGGCCGACAACATTACCAAGCCGGCTCCGGGTGTTGCCGAAAGCTGGAGCGTCTCTCCCGACGGCAAGACCTTCACATTCAAGATCCGCTCCGGCATCAAGTTCCATTCCGGCAATCCGCTGACGGCAAAGGACGTCGAGTGGTCGCTGCGGCGTCTCGTCAAGTTGGGGCTCGCGCCATCCGTCGACCTTCGCCAGTGGGGCTTTACGGACAAGAATGTCGACGATCTGATCAAGGCGAGCGACGACAGCACCGTGGTCCTCCAGACGCCCAGCCTCTGGAATCCCAACCTGATCCTCTATTCGCTGGCGAGCTTCTCGACCTCGATCCTGGACAGCAAGTTCCTCGTCGAACATGAAAAGGACGGCGATATGGGGCGCGAGTTCCTGCAGGCCAACGACGCCGGCTCGGGCCCTTATGCGCTGCGCACCTGGCGCGTGAACGACTTGCTAATCGCCGATGCTAACAAGGATTACTGGCAGGGCGCCCCCAAGATGCGGCGCGTCGTTCTCCGCCATATGCCGGAATCTTCTGGCCAGCGTCTGCAGCTTGAGGCGGGTGACGTCGATGTCGCGACCCGTCTGTCCTCCACCGACCTTGCAGCGGTTGAGTCCGGCGGCAAGGCCGGCATTCAGAAGACGCCGGGCTTCGGCTTCTATTACCTCGCTTTGAACCAGAAGGACGAGATTCTTTCCAATCCCAAGGTTCGCGAAGCCTTCCGATACCTGATCGACTATGACGGCCTCGCCAACACCGTCATGAAATATTACGGCATCAAGCAGCAGACCATCATTCCGGCCGGCCTGCCGGGTGCAAGCGAGGTCAATCCCTACAAGCTCGACATCGAAAAGGCCAAGCAGCTGCTGACTGAAGCCGGCTATCCGAACGGTTTCTCGAAGGTCTATTACGCAACGCCGGTCACCCCGGAATATGAGGTTGCGCAGTCCCTGCAGGCCAATGCCGCAAAGGCCGGCATCAAGCTCGATCTTCAGGGCGGCGACCATATCGGCAAGTTCCGCACGCGTGAATTCGAGATCTTTTCGGCGCGATCGGGTGAACGCCTGCCGGATCCTCACGCGATCCTCCAGTCCTATGCAACCAATGCCAATAATTCCGACGACGCCAAGCTGACGGGCCTGAATGCCTGGCGCACCGCCTGGGATGTGCCGAAGGACATTCAGGATATGGTGACTGCGGCCGCCCACGAGACTGATCAGCAGAAGCGGGTTGATCTCTATGCGAAGATCAACAAGGCCTATCTCGAATCGTCTCCGCCGTTGATCACCTCCTTCCTGCGCACCGACGCGAAGGCGGTTCGCAAGGAAGTCAAAGGCTATATCGGCCATTCGACATGGCTGACGCGCTGGGACACGGTTTCCAAGGGCGAGTGACCTCCTCCAAGGGAGAATGACGTGAGCATCTCACAAACATCCGGGGCCGCATCGAGCGGCGGAGCAGTCGTGCTCGACGCAGTGCGAAAGGTGGCGACATCTTTCAGTGTCATCCTGACGACGCTGCTCGGCCTCTTGATCATCACCTTCGTCGTCGGCCGCATGGTCCCGGCTGATCCAGTCATTGCCGTGATCGGGGACCAGGCCGACCAGGCGACCTATGAGCGGGTCTACAAGGAGATGGGGCTGGACCAGCCGCTCTATGTCCAGTTCGCGACCTATCTCGGCAATGTCGCCCAGCTGAATTTCGGCCAGTCCCATGTGACCAAGAACCCGGTGGCAAGTGACCTTGCCCGGGTCTTCCCGGCGACACTGGAGCTTGCGACGCTCGCAACGATCATCGGCGCCGGCCTCGGCATTCCGCTCGGCATCATCTCCGCTGTTCGCAAGGGAACATGGGTCGATCATCTCGCGCGTGTCGTCGGGCTGCTCGGGCATTCAACGCCAATTTTCTGGCTCGGCACCATCGTCATCCTGGTCTTTTACGCCAAGTTCGGGCTCATCCCCGGCAGCGGCCGACTGGACGTCTACAATGAAGGGCTTGTCGAAGGGCCGACCAACTCCATTCTCGTCGATGCGATCATTGCCGGCGAATGGGAGGTTTTCCGCGATGCCTTGTTGCATGTCACAGCCCCTGCCCTGATCCTCGGTTATGCGGCCACGGCCTATCTCAGCCGCATGAGCCGCAGCTTCATGCTGGAACAGCTTCGGCAAGAATATGTGCTGACGGCGAAGGCAAAGGGTCTCGGCCAGCGCGCCATCATCTGGCGCCATGCCTTCCGCAACATCCGGGTGCAGCTTTTGACCATCGTTGCCCTTGCCTATTGCGGCCTGCTGGACGGCACGGTTCTCATCGAGACCGTCTTTGCCTGGCCCGGCCTCGGGCAATATCTGACCTCGGCTCTCTTCTTCGCGGACATGAACGCGATCCTCGGCAGCGTGCTCCTGATCGGCATCATTTCGATCGTCATCAACCTGCTGTCCGATATCGCCTACCGCTTCCTCGATCCGCGTACCCGGTGACATCATGGCGACACGTTATTTCAACGATCTCCACAATTGGCTGATCAACGAGGAATTTTCCTCGACCCGGCAGGCACGCTTCCACAAGGCCTATGTCCTGTGGCTGAGCCTGCTTGCAAATCCGCTGGCTTTTGTGGGTTTTTTGGTTGTGCTTGCGCTGGTGCTGGTCGCCGCCTTCGCGCCGATGCTTGCCAACTACGACCCCATTGACCAGGATCTGACGATGGCGCTTAAGCCGCCATCTGCCGCGAACTGGTTCGGAACCGATGAGTTCGGCCGCGACGTCTATTCGCGTCTCGTCTATGGCGCACGCACAACGCTCTATATCAGCATCCTGGTGACGGTCATCGTGGCGCCGATCGGCTTTGTGATCGGTGCGACTGCCGGCTACCTCGGCGGCTGGGTCGATGTTGTGTTGATGCGCATCACCGATATCTTCCTGTCCTTCCCGAGCCTCGTTCTCGCACTCGCCTTTTCTGCAGCGCTCGGACCTGGGATCGAGAATGCCGTCATCGCCATTGCGCTGACCGTCTGGCCGCCAATTGCCCGCCTGGCGCGCGCCGAAACATTGACGTTTCGCGCTGCCGACTTCGTGGTCGCCGCCGAGCTGCAGGGCGCTGGCATGGGCCGCATCCTGCTCCATCACATCGTGCCGCTCTGTGCTCCCTCGATCATCATCCGACTGACGCTCAACATGTCGAGCGTCATCCTGACGGCGGCCGGCCTCGGCTTCCTCGGTCTCGGCGCCCAGCCACCAATGCCCGAATGGGGTGCGATGGCAGCGTCGGGCCGGCAATATCTGCTCGATGCCTGGTGGCTGACGACGGTTCCGGGCATTGCAATCCTTGTGGTCAGCCTTGCCTTCAATCTGCTCGGCGACGGCCTGCGCGACATCATGGATCCCCGAAATGCCT
Organism: Rhizobium sp. 01T437; assembly: GCF_056398505.1. Taxonomy (NCBI): domain Bacteria; kingdom Pseudomonadati; phylum Pseudomonadota; class Alphaproteobacteria; order Hyphomicrobiales; family Rhizobiaceae; genus Rhizobium; species Rhizobium sp. 01T437. The sequence goes on along the minus strand of NZ_JBFTPM010000027.1, from coordinate 23,922 downwards.
GATCAATCCCAGCCCATCCTTTCGGTCAAAAACATGTCGGTCCAGTTCCCCACCCTTTCGGGCGTCGTGACGGCCGTGAAGAATGTCTCATTCAATGTCGGGCGCGAAAAAGTCGGCATCATCGGCGAATCCGGCTCCGGAAAGAGCACGACGGGACGCGCCATCATGCGGCTGCAGCCGGCGACCGCCAAAGTGGTTGCCGACGAAATGCGCTTCGAGGACGTCGATCTCGTTCGCGCAAGCGAGGCCGATATGCGCTCGATCCGCGGGCGGCGCATTTCGATGATCCTGCAGGACCCGAAATATTCGCTCAACCCGGTCATGACGGTCGGCGAGCAGATTGCTGAAACCGTCATCCTGCATGAACGCGTCGGCCGCCGCGACGCGCACAAACGCACACTCGCCATGCTGGAACGGGTCAACATTCGCGATCCAGAACGTGTCTTCAACCTTTATCCGCATGAAGTCTCGGGCGGCATGGGACAGCGCATCATGATCTCGATGATGCTGATTTCCTCCCCATCGCTGATCATCGCCGACGAGCCGACCTCGGCTCTCGACGTGACCGTGCGCCAGCAGGTTCTGTCGATCCTCGACGATCTGATCGCCGAGCGCAACATTGGGCTGATCTTTATCTCGCACGATCTCAACCTGGTGAAGAGCTTCTGCGATCGAGTGATCATCATGTATGCCGGGCGTATCGTCGAAGAGCTTGAAGCCGCAAAGCTCGAAGAGGCAACCCATCCCTACACACGGGGTCTCTTGCAGGCGCTGCCGAGCCTCGACCACCCTCGAGACCGCCTTGAAATCTTGAGGCGAGACCCGAGCTGGGCGGAGGCATGAGCATGATGATGTCAGTCAAAAATCTTGCCGTTTCCTTCGGCAGCGGTCGTTCCGCCAAGCAGGTGGTCAAGGATGTCTCCTTTGACGTCGCTGCGGGCGAGACGTTCGGCCTCGTCGGGGAAAGCGGATGCGGCAAATCCACTGTTCTCGGCGCGTTGGCCGGCAGGATCAAAGCATGGGACGGCTCGATTGCGATCGACGGAGAGGCAATCACCGCCAATCGCTCAAAATCGCAGCTCGCCAAGCAGCAGATGGTCTTCCAAGACCCATTCGGCTCGCTTCACCCGCGTCACACGATCGGCCGTACGCTCCTCGAACCCCTTGAAATCCATGGCGTCGACCGGCGCAGGGAGCGCGTAGAACATGTGTTACGTGACGTCGGCCTGCCCGCATCATTCTATCATCGTTTTCCGCATCAGTTGTCGGGCGGCCAGCGCCAGCGTGTCGCAATCGCACGTGCCCTGATACTGAAACCGCGCGTGCTTCTCCTCGACGAGCCGACATCCGCACTCGACGTGTCCATCCAGGCCGAGATCCTCAATCTGCTGAAGGACCTGCGCGAAAGGGAAAAACTGACCTACATTCTCGTCAGCCACGATATGGCTGTGATTGCTCATCTGTGCAATCGGGTCGCCGTCATGCAGGACGGGATGTTCGTGGAGATCGCCTCAAGAGAGGCTTTGCTCAGCGGAAATGTTGAACATTCCTATACGCACACGCTTCTCGACGGCAGCAAGGGCTACCAACCCACGCGCCGCGCCGGCTAGAGCGGGAATTCGCGTCACATGAGGGCGTGACCAAGGGCAGCCGCAGGAGCTTCGGCTGCACCATGAGCAGTTAGAGACCGCAAGCCATCCGCGATCACCGTGAACTACTCACCGACGGCGAAGACCCAATGCCCCTTGCGCGGCTTTCACAACGGCGTCGGTGGTGATGTCGAACTTCTTGTAGACGTCGTCGATCTTGCCCGACGCTCCGAAGCTGTGCATGCCGACGAACCGGCCGTCGAGCCCGAGATATCGGTCCCAGCTATCCTGGACGGCTGCTTCCACGGCGACACGCGCAGTTCCGTCTCCGAGAACCTCACGCTTATAGTCCGGTGCCTGCGCCTCAAACAGCAGACGGCACGGCATGGAGACGACCGCGGTTGGAACGCCTTCCGTCTGGAGCTTCGCCCTTGCCTCGACGGCGAGGTGCAATTCCGATCCGGTCGACATGATCGTCAGCTCGCGAGCGCCGCCCTCGGCTTCAAGCAGAACGTATCCGCCCTTTGCAGACAGGTTGAGAGAACCCGGCTGCTTTCTCAGAAGCGGCATGGGCTGGCGGGACAGTGCGATCAAGGCTGCCTGCCGCGGAGCATCGAGGATTGCCTGCCAGCATTCGGCCGTCTCAATCGGGTCGCCCGGACGGAACACGGCAAGACCCGGAATGGCGCGCAGGGCCGTCAGATGTTCGACAGGCTGGTGGGTTGGACCATCCTCGCCGAGACCGATCGAATCATGCGTCATTACGAAGATCGAACGCACCGCCATCATCGCCGCCAGCCGGATTGACGGCCGGGCGTAATCGGAAAAGGTCAGGAAGGTGCCGCCATAAGGGATCAGCCCACCATGAAGGGCAATGCCGTTGATGGCAGCCGCCATCCCATGTTCGCGCACGCCGTAATGGACATAGGATCCATTATACTGACCGGGCGCAATCTCGATCATGGATTTGGCCTTCGTGTTGTTCGACGGTGTCAGGTCCGCCGATCCGCCGATGAGCTCGGGGATGGTCTCAGCAAGGTGGTTGAGAACAATCCCGCTCGCCTGCCTTGTTGCCAGGTCCTTTTCAGCAGACAGAAGCTCCTGCTTTGCCGCCTCTATTGCTCTGGTCCAGTCCGAGGGCAGTTCGCCTTTCATGCGGCGTTCAAATTCCCCCCGGGTATCCGCCTTCGCCGTCTGGACCCGAACCGCCCAGGCCATCCGGGTGTTGCGTCCCTTGGCGCCGATCTTCCTCCAGTCATCCAAAAGGTCGGACGGGATCTCGAAGGGTGGTGCGTTCCAGTCAAGAAGTTTGCGGGCGCCGGCGATCTCCTCTTCACCCGGAGCATCACTGTGGGCTTTCTGCGTGCCGGCGCGGGTCGGAAAGCCGAAGCCGATGATGGTTTTGCAGGCAATCAGCGACGGGCGATCGGTGATCCGTTGGGCTTCGACGATCGCGTTTCGGATCGCATCGGTATCGTGTCCATCGATCTCCTGCACATGCCAGTTCGATGCGCGGAAACGCGCCGGCTGATCGTCGGATTCCGCCAGACTTGTGGCTCCGTCGATCGATATCGAATTGTTGTCCCAGAACGCGATCAGCTTGCCGAGCTTCAAGTGGCCCGCGAGCGATATGGCCTCCTGGCTGATGCCTTCCATCAGGCATCCGTCGCCGAGGAACACATAGGTGTAGTGGTTTGAAAGATCGTCGCCGAACCTGGCGTTCATGATGCGCTCGGCAAGTGCAAAACCAACCGAATTGGCAATGCCCTGTCCGAGCGGACCCGTGGTCGTCTCGATACCGGTGGCGTGGCGATATTCGGGATGACCTGCCGTTTTACTGTCGACCTGACGAAAGTTTTCGATCTGGTCGATCGTCATATCCCGGTAACCGGTCAGATAGAGCAGGCTGTAGAGCAGCATCGAGCCGTGCCCGTTGGAGATCAGGAAACGGTCCCGATCGAACCAGTAGGGGTCTTCGGCATCGAATTTCAGGAAGTCGGAAAAGAGCACGACAGCGATGTCGGCCATGCCCATCGGCATGCCGGGGTGGCCGCTCTTGGCCTTCTCGACGGCGTCCATCGAGAGAAACCGAATGCAATTGGCCATGTTGCGCAGGTGCTGATCGCGGGGCGCCGGTACGGACTTCACGGATTCCGTCATGATCGTTTCCTCGGGAGCTGGTGAAAGACCAGCCGGAAGATAGGGCCCGGCGCGAGCCGGGCCACTGCGACATGTTGAAACTTTTCCCGGGATCTCTCATCCAACGATTAAATCGCTCGATGCCGCGATCCACGCTAGCCACCGCGATCCCTCCGCATAGCGATCGACAATGGGTTCGGAACGCGTAGCGACAACTTTCCAGATACTGACGAGATTAGCTTCGCTGCAGCCTCCAGGTCCGAATTTCAAACGGCATGATGTCGGCAGGGCCTGCACGCTCGATCGGCTCTTCGAGGATGTTCAGAGGTCCCGAAGCCTGCCAGCCCGAGGGCAAGGCGAGCGAAAGCCGACCGCGCCGGCCCGCCGGTTCGTAAAGCCGCAGGATAAGGCCTTCCCCCTCCTCCGCCGGCTTCAGTCCCGAAAAGGCGACTGGTATGCCTTCAACGCCGAGAGGCGACAGCGTGCCTGCCGAGAGGCCACTGGCCTCAATGGTGACGAGCGGCTGATTGAGATCGATCGCTTCCTGGAGGACGTCGCCTTCATGCCAGGCGCCTTCATGCGGCATCAGCGCGTAGGTGAAGCTCTGCTCGCCTTCATCGGCGAGCGGATCGGGATAGACCGGTGAGCGCACGAGGCTCATGCCGATGACATTGCCGCGTGCACTGTGCCCGTATTTGGCGTTGTTGAGCAAAGCGACGCCAAAGCCCGGTTCGCTGAGATCGACAAAACGATGTGCGGCAGCTTCAAACATTGCCTGTTCCCAGGACGTGTTCGTATGCGTTTGCCGCTCGACGATACCGAAGGCGCATTCGAAGGTGGCTGTGCGTGAACGAACGGCGACCGGGTTCAGTGTTCTGAGGAGGGTGCGCCGGTCATGCCAGTCGATCGTCGTCTCGATATCAAGCCTGCGGGCGTTGGCCGTTAGCACGTAAAGCTGCGTAACGGTCGAGTTCCGGTATCGGTAAACGACGCGGATCGCGGCACGATCTGGTCCCTGTTCGGCAAGTATGATGCTCTCGGGCCTGTCGAGACGGACAGCCTTTTCGGCATAATCGGCATCGACGTCCCAGGCATCCCAATTGCGCGGCTTATCGGCCGGATAGACCCAGAGCTGATTTGCAGCACCTTCGATCGCCTCCCTGCCCGTTGCCTTGTGAACGAGGCTCGAAACGGCGCCATCCTTGCCGATGACAACAGACAGATGCTCGTTTTCGAGGCTGTGCGTATCGGCTTTCAGCATACCGGCGGGCTTGAGTGTCTTGCGATCAAAGACCGCAACGGAAAGAGGCGCGACGATTTCAACAGATGACAGGACCGTCCCATCGGAAAGCTTGGCGATCAGCGGCCGCGGCGCAAGCGACGGGTTGACCACAATCAGCGCATCCGTCACCCCACCTGCCGGAAGATGAGCTGATAGCGTCTTCAGAGACTTGGCCTGCTCCGCCTTGGCATTACCGATAGCGCCATCGAGCTCCCGTTCGGCGTCGATATAGACTTCGCGGATGCTCGAGCCCGGCAGGATGTCGTGGAATTCGTTCTTCAGGACGACGCGCCAATCCGCTTCCAGGCTTTGTGGTTTGCCGGCACCCAAGAGATACGCGAGCGAAGCGATCGTCTCCGCCGTAATCAGCGCCCGCTCGGCCTGACGGTGCTTGCGCTTGACGCCGCTTTGCGACGTCAGCGTCGCGCGGTGCAGTTCGAGGTAGATTTCGCCATCCCAGACGGGAAGCCCCTTTTGCGCCGCAGTGCGATGGGCCTCCTCGTAAAAGCCCTTCACTGTGCCCCAACGTGCCCTGGGAATTGCCGGGAAGTCGCGCAGTTGCACTTCGCGTTCAACCATCTCAGGTGTCACGCCACCGCCGCCATCGCCGTAGCCGACAGCGAGCAGCGATGTGTCATGCTGTGTCTTGGCGCGAAAATTCTTCCAGGTCGGCACGAAGCAATCCGGCTGCACGAAACCGTTGTACCCATGCATAGGATTGTCGAAAGTATGGGTCAAAACCTTGCTTCCATCGAGCCCCTTCCACCAGAACAAGTCGGACGGTATGTGATTGGTCTCGCTCCAGTTCACCTTGATCGTGAAGAAACTGTCGATCCCGCCGAGCTGGAGGATCTGCGGCAGAGCCCCGGAAAAGCCGAAGCAGTCCGGTAGCCAGCAGACCGTGTGGCGCAGGCCGAAGTGTTTCTCGAAATAGCGCTGTCCGTAGAGCACCTGCCGCGCAAGGCTTTCACCGGTCGGCATGTTGGTGTCGGGTTCGACCCACATGCCGCCGACGGTTTCCCACTTGCCCTCGGCGACCTTCTTCTTGATCCGCTCGAGAAGTTCGGGATCATCCTCTTCCATCTGCGCATAATAATGGGCGGTCGATTGATTGAACCGGAAGTCGTCCGACCGTTCCATCAGCGAGAGCGCGGTGTTGAAGGTGCGGCGCATCTTCCGGCGCGTCTCACCGTAGGGCCAAAGCCATGCGAGGTCGATATGGGCATGGCCGGTCAGCAGCAGTTCACCGTTCGGCGGAAAACGCTTCTGAAGCTCTTTCAATCGCGCGATCAGCTGATCATAGGCGGCACCGGCCGAAGCGCTCTGCGCTTCATTAAGGCCGGCCGGGTTTGCCTCAAGCTCCGGCAGTTCCCAGATCTTCTGCTGCATCACCGAACCGGCTGTGCGTGAAATATAGGCTGACGTGTCCGAAGGCCAGTCGAGGCTGCGCAGCGACTGTTCGGCCGCCTCGATCAGGTGCGGGACGACCTCATGGCTTTCGAGCACGTCGGCAGCCTCTCCGATCTGCCGCAACAGGAGGTGCAACCTGTGGACCGGTTCGTCCAGCCAGATCAGCCGCGCCTTGTTGAGCTTCGGTGCCCGGTTCGGCTCCCCAAAGGGAAAGCGTGCGACGCTGTCAGTGGTAATCGAGAATTCCCTGGCCTTGATCGGGAACTCCTGATGATAGGGGTCGAGCCCGAATGTCTCTGCCTGGCCGCCCGAATAGTGCAGCGTGATCAGGCTCTCGCCGCCGAGATCGAGCTGCAGGCGAATCTCCTCGATTGGCCAGTCGCGTGGCACCGTGGCCGATACCGCGAAATGGACCATCCCCTTGCGGTGCGGCCAGTCCTGATGATGGGCGATCGGCTCACCGTCGAAGGTCCAGCCGTCGATCGCGATGCTTTGCCTGTCGCGCCAGTGAGCGAGCTCGGCTGTGCGGACCTTCAGACGATCGAGGCGTTGGGCAATGGTGAGAGACATGGCGGGTCCTATCGGAAAATAAGCAAGTGACGGGCGGGGAGAAAACCTGGTCGCGCAAATAGGCCGCAGGCGACGCGTCCCGTCTCCTCCAACCGAGGCGCGTGGCGACTCTTAGATTAAGTAACTTTGTTTTGCAGTCAAGCGCACAAGAAATAGGTTGCGAGAGTTTTACCTGTGATACACAAGCATCGAGGTGGTTAGGGAAGACGGTCATGCGGTATCTTCGATCCGGGCCGCGGCGACGTCAGACAGAGGAAACGGCCGTTACGCGGGGTAAAACAATTGGTCTGCGATCGGGAGAAATCGCCGACAGAAATATCCGCGTCATTCTGGAGGCTATCCGCCGGCACGGTCCATTGACCCGTATGGAACTTGGCCAGCATTCCGGACTTACCGGGCCGGGCATCACCAATATTCTACGCCGCCTCGGCGAGGGAGGGTTGGTGACGTCGCACCGCCGCAACGGCGCGGGCAACAGCGCGACCGCCACCGAATTTGCCTTGCGCCCCGATGGGGCATTCTCGATCGGCATCAGGGTTCGCCAGAGCCGGGGCGAAGCCGTTCTTATCGACCTCAGCGGCCAGGTCCACGATCGCGAATACTTTTCCCTCGACGCGGCAACGCGCGTGCCGTCAATTCTTTCAGCCACCCAGAAGATGATCGGTCGGCATGCCGGCATGCCGATCATCGGCCTGGGGATCGGGTCAAACGACTGGACCACGCAGGAAAACGATGAGCTCGATGCGGCATCCACGCTTCCCGTCAGTCACGTGGAAAACGAGTGCACCGCAAGCCTGCTTGCCGAACGCACTATCGGCGCGCCTGCCCCCGAAGGCGGACTGGCGATGATCATCATCGACGAAGATGTCCAGGCCGGCTTCCTCGTTCGCGGCATTCCTTATTCGGGCGTCCACGGACGCGCGGGCAGTATCGGTGAGATGCTGACCGGCCCCGACAATGTCCGGCTGAACGCGGTGGTCGGTTTCGGCGCGCTGCGAGCACTGGTCAGCGATGACGAGTTCAAGCGCCTCATTTCGGGCGAAGAGCCGTCTTCCCCTCAGTTGACGCAGTGGATCCGCGATGCGGCAAGCCACCTCCTCGACCCGATCATAGCCATGGCCGGCTTTATCGCGCCTGGTGTCATCATGATCGGCAGCGACCTGCCGCGAAGCGTCATCGAAGCACTGATCCACCAGCTCTCCGTCGAACGCCGCGACACATCCAAGCGCCCCTTCCTGACACCGTGGATTTCGCCGATGAAGCCGGCAAGCTTCAGCGGCGGCGGCGTGGCGCTGGGGGCGGCACTGCTGCCCTTCCTCAACACCCTGCTGCCACCAGTTTCCGCCTGACGTCCTAGTATCGGATCAGGCAAGCGCCTCGTCCGTGTGGCTGACATCCGAGGCAAGCGCCTTGTCGAGCACTTTCTGGATATTCGCCGCCCTGCGGAACGAGGGTTCTTGCGTTCTGCCTGCCCTGACTGCCTGCACGAAGCGCTGATAATTCGTTTCCACCGGATCGAAGGAGATGTCGCGCCATGTTGCGGTGTGAACATCTTCGCCGAGGCAGGCGCGAAGCGTCGACTTTCCAGTGTCGTAGATCATCTCGATCGAACCCGTCTCACCATAGACCCTGAGACGCAGCTGATCCATCTGGCCGGCCGCCGTTCGCGTCGCCTGGATGGTGCCGATCGCACCGGTCGTGAAGTCGACATTCATCGTGAAGCTGTCATTCGCATCGAGATCATATTCGCCGATCTTGTCTCCCGGCGCCTTGTTGAAGGTTTTCAGCCGCGCGAAGACGTGGGCGACATCGAGCCCCGAACCGTAGGACGCGAAATCGACGATATGGATGCCGATATCGCCGAGCGCGCCGTTCGACCCATGTTTCTTGCTGAGGCGCCAGAGCCATTTGCTCTCGGTTTTCCAGTCGCCCCAATGGCGCCCGACAAGCCAGCTCTGCAGATGCGATGCCTCGACATGCCTGATCTCGCCGATCTCGCCGGCAAGCACCATCTGCCGGCCCTTCTGCAGGGCGGGAGAATTGCGATAGGTGAAGTTGACCATGCCGACCTTGCCCGCTTTTTCGATGGCATCGGTCATTTCCATTGCCTTGATGGCATCGGTCGCGAGCGGCTTTTCGCAGAAGACATGTTTGCCCGCTGCAATCGCCAGAAGCGTCGTCGGATGGTGAATGCGGTCGGGCGTGACATTGGCAACGGCATCGAACTCGCCCCAGGCAAGGGCTTCCTCAAGTGTACTGAAGTGGTTGGGGATGCCATGTTCCGAACAAAAGGCCGCCAGCCGCTCGGGTACGACATCGACCCCGCCCACCACGCTCACGCCTTCGATCGCCTTGAAATTTGCGGCATGCTGGTTGGCCATTCCACCAGTGCCGAGAATGAGTAAGCGCATCTGATCCTCCATAGATGTCGGGTTCGGCCACCTCACGTAGCCGAGGCAAAACCTCACCGTGCCATCGCGGATGCCCGAAATGGCTCGATTTTTTGTGATCGGGAAATGCGACTGCGGTCCGCTAACTTGTGTTGAATGTCGCCGGCATCTCAATCCTCCCAAGCTGCGGCTTGACATCAAATCAAAGTAACTTAATCTAATTAATGCAGCATGGAAATGAGGAGAGGTCAACCGACCACCAGGCTGTATCCGTTTAAAATGGGGAGGAGACCCATCATGAAGAGAGCGTTCATCAGCGCGTTAGCGCTGAGCACAATGTTATTTTCAGTGCCTACCGCATTTGCCCAGGAGCTTGCGACAAAGGACAGGATCGGCGCTGCCGATGCGCCAAAAACCCTGGTCGTCCGGCTCACGAACGACAGTCCCAACAATGCCGATCCGGCAATTGCCGAAGGCTATCAGAAACTCTTCGTCGATTTCATCAAGAAGCATCCCGACTGGAAACTGCAGATGCAGTTCATGTCGGCCGATATCGGTACCGAACAGGCCAAGATGCTGGAACAGGCCAAGGCCGGTAACGCTCCGGATTGCGCCGCGGTCGACTCCTTCGTGCTCTCGCAGTTCATGGTCAACCATGTGCTCGCCGACTTCAAGCCTTACTTCTCGAAGGAAGAGGTCGCCGACCTGTTCCCCTTCATTCGCAGCGGCATTACCGACAAGGATCAGTCGATCCGTGCATGGTGGTGGGATACCGACCTTCGCGTGCTCTATCGCAACAAGTCCATCATTGCCGATGCGCCGCAGACCTGGGATGACCTGAAAAAGGCCGGGCTCTCCTCCGTTGAGCAGGGCATGGAAGGTATTCTCTTCAACGCCGGCCGTTACGAAGGGTCCACTTTCGACTGGCTGGCCAACTATTGGGCGCTCGGCGGTAAGCTCGTCGACGATTCCGGCAAGCCGATCTTCGGTGAGGGCGAAAACAAGGAGAAGTTCTTAAAAGCCCTGAACTACTACAAGGACCTCGTTGACTCCGGTGCAGCGCCGAAGCGCGTGACAACCATCGGCAACTATGACGACCTCAACGCCGCAGCGGCAGCCGGAACGACTGCACTCTTCATCGGCGGCAACTGGCAATATGCCCAGCTGAAGGTCACGCTCGACGAGGACGAGTTCAAGAACTGGACCTTCTCGCCGATCCCCGGCCCGACCGCCGACCAGCGCTCCACAGGCACCGGCGGATGGACGATCGCCTCGTTCAGCAAGGACAAGGACAAGGTGGAGATGTGCGCCAACCTTGCCCGCGAAGTCTACATGGGGCCGGCCAACGCGCTGCAGCAGCAGCTGCCGACGCGCAAGTCGCTCTTCGACAAATATGATGTCTTCGCAACCGAAGCCAACAAGACCTTTGCCGGTGCTCTCGTCGATGGTCAGGCCCGCCCGGGCGCCCCGATCTATCCGGAAATCTCCAACCAGATCCAGATCATGATGGGTGACGTTCTCTCAGGCACCAAGAAGCCGGAAGAGGCTCTGGACGCCGCGTTCAACGCGACGATGGAGGCTTACAAGCGTCTCTAACGATTGAGATCGCGGCGGCGCCCGTGACGGGCGTCGCCGGTCATGTCAAACCCGGACAGAGAAGCCCTATGAGCCCCATTGCCATCGAGGTTGCCAGCCCGCCTCACAGCAGATCGTTCATGCGCCGTTTTGCCGGGGCTCCGTTGCCCTGGATCATGCCTGTGATCATCGTCATCGGCATCTTCTACCTCTATCCTGTGATCGACGTTTTCCGCCTTTCGTTCACCAATGCGACGCTGATCGGTGACAATCCGGTCTACACGCTCGGCACGATATCGAATGCGCTGAGCTCGCCGCAGCTGCCCGACATCATGTGGGCGACCCTTATCTTCGTCGGCGGCAGCGTCATCGGACAGCAGATATTTGGTCTAGCCGTTGCCGTGGTCGTCATCAGAGGCGAGAAACGCGGCCTGTTCGGCACGACGATCCTGCGCACCACGGCGCTCATCGCCTGGGTTGTACCGGGGATTGCCGGCGGCATCATCTGGCAGATGCTGTTTTCCGAAGCCCCCTACGGGGCGCTAAACAGCATCTTGCGGCTCATGCACCTGCCGACGGTCGCCTGGCTTTCCGACCCTGCGATCGCCCCGTGGTCGGCGCTGATCTCGAATATCTGGCGCGGCACGGCCTTCTCGATGGTGGTCATGTACGCAGCCCTCAAATCGATTGACCCCTCGCTCTATGAGGCGGCTGATGTCGACGGCGCAACAGGCCCGCAACAGTTCCTCTTCATCACCCTCCCCCAGCTGCGCGCAGCCATGCTCGTCAACATGATCCTCATCACGATCATGACGCTCAACACTTTCGATGCGATCATCACATTGACGGGCGGCGGACCGGGGCGGGCGACCGAAGTGATCTCGCTCTATGTGTTCAACATCGTCTTCCGCAATTACGACCTTTCCGGCGGAAGTGTGCTCTCCGTGCTGATGCTGATCATCAGCCTCGGACTTGCCTTCATTTACGCATCGTTCTTGCCGAAGGAGGAAGAGCAATGAGCAGGCGTACCGGCACGCGCTTCGGCGATTTCCTGAGCTATCTCTTCATGCTGGCGATGTTCATCTTCTTTGCCGGTCCCCTCTCCTATCTCCTGTCGATGGCCTTGCGTGACAGGCGTGAAATCTATCGTGGTGTGGCGCGCTACATCCCGCACAATCCGACCATCGATAATTTCGTCACCGTCCTCAACAACAGCTACTTCCCGATCTATCTCTGGAACGGACTGAAGCTTGCCGCCTTCAGTGGTTTCGGCGTTCTGGTCGTCGCCCTGCCCGCAGCCTACGCATTCTCCCGCTTCCAGTTCAGGGGCAAAGGTCTGTCGATGATGGGGCTTTTGTTGTTCCAGATGATCTCGCCGCTGGTCATCATGGTGCCGCTCTACCGCTACATGAACCGGCTCGGCCTGCTCGATACGCATTTTGCGGTGACGATGGTCTACATTGCCCTCGGTGTGCCGCTCGCAACGTGGCTGCTGAAGAGCACGATAGACGGCATTCCGCGCAGTCTCGACGAGGCTGCGATGATCGACGGATGCAACCGGTTCTCGGTCTTCTGGCGGATCGTCCTGCCGCTATCGGCGCCGGGTATTGCATCGGTCTTCATCATCACCGTGATTGCCGGCTGGTCGCAATTCCTCGTGCCTTTTCTTCTGCTCACGCAAAACAATCTGATGCCGATCGGCGTCGGGATCTTTAACTTCCGTGGCATGCAGACCGACTCGTCCATCCAGCTGCTTGCGGCCGCCTGCCTGATCTCCGTCGTACCGGCGATCGTGGCGTTCCTGTCGCTCCAGCGGCTGATCCTTGGCGCCATGACCAGTGGCGCGGTGAAGGGGTAAGGTCGGTTTGCGTGTCCGTGGCTGATAGAGGATTTCGACCCATGAACCAGACGACCGGCGCCAGATTGTCTTCCGACCTGACCGGGGCCAATGTCGAGGATGCGGGCGAGCACAACAGAGCCGTCGTGCTGCGTTGTGTCCATCGGCAGGCGCCGATTTCGCGCGCCGAGATCGCCAGGCAGACCGGCTTCACCAAGCCGGCGATCGCCCGGATCGTCGATCGCCTGCTCGACGAGGGCCTGATCATCGAGGCCCGCCGGCGGCATGGGCTGAGGGGCCAGCCGGCAATCGAGCTCGAGATCAACCCCGATGCGTTCTTCGCGATCGGCATCAACATCGATCGCGATCACCTGACGATTGTGGCTGTGGATGCCGTCGGTAACGTGCGTGCCCGCGTCCACCACGAAAAGCGCTACGTGCGGCCGGCCGAGTTCATGCAGCTGACGGCCGATGCGATATCGCATTTCCAGCGAAGCCGCCTGATCGACGACGCGCACCTGGCCGGCATTGGGCTTGCGATGCCCGACTGGCTCGGCGAGATTCCCTTCCTCGGCATGCCCGACGACTATTCGGAATGGATGGAATTCGACGTGCGTGCAGCAATCGAAAACCTGACGCAGCATCCGGTCTTCATCGAAAATGAGACCAATGCCGCAGCACTTGCCGAGCTTGACTACGGCCTCGGGGCGGAAAGCCGCAGTTTCTTTTATATCGCCATCAATGCCTGTCTCGGCGGAGGGCTCGTTCTCGACGGCAATGGCCATCGCGGCGCCATGGCGCTGAGCGGCGAAATCGGATGGCTGCCGATTGCCGACGACCGGGACAAGACCGCTCCAAAGGTCGATCTTCTCGGTGAGATGGTGACGATGTTTTTCCTCTACAAGTTTCTTGGAGAACACGGCGTCCATGCAAGCGTGCCTCAAGACCTCCTGACACTCGATGCACACGGCAAAGCTCTGGTGTCAAAGTGGCTGAAGGAAATGAGCGCGCACCTTGCCGTTGCGGTCAAGCATATCGGCATGATCGTCGATCCTGACGCCATCATCATCGGCGGCCGGCTGCCGATCCGTATGATCGACGAGCTGCTACGCTACGTTCACGACCATCTGACGGCTGGAGACACCACTTTGCCTTCGCTGCATCGCGCTTCGATCGGCGAGGACGCTTCGGCGCTCGGCGCGGCGGCGATGCCGATGGGGGCGGCCCTGATGCTGGCATCCGCCGATGCTGTGCAACGCACCCGTTCGCCCCTCAAATTCATGGATCGCCTGAACAACTGAAACAGCCGGCAAGGCCACTGGGAGAATTTGATGAGGATTGGTTTTTATACATCGACATTCAACGACCGGCCGCTCGAGGAAGTGGTGGATTTCGCAGCGTCGGCCGGTTTCGATGCAATCGAAATCGATGTCGGCGGCCATATCAAGACACCGGACAAGGTGCAGTCTGCCGTAGCACTTGCCCGCGACCATAACCTCTTCGTCTCCTCGATCACCTATTTCGGCAATCAGCTCGATGCCGACAGCGGCAAGCGCAGCGAACTTCGCGCCCGCACGCAGGAATTTGCCGAAGCGATCGGCGAAGCGGGCGTGCCGATCTTCGTGATCTTTCCCGGACGCAACGACAATGCCGACGACGAAACCAACTACGATGATTTTGCCGAATTCACCAACCGGTTGATCAGCAAGACGACGTCGAGCGGTCTGATCTTCGCGATCGAAAACTGGCCAGGGCCCAAGGACAATTTCGTCGGAACCACGCCAAAGGGCTGGCAGGAACTCTTCAAGCGGATACCCGACCGGCGTTTCGGTCTCGAATTCGATCCTTCGCACCTCATCCGCATCGGCGTCGATCCCTATGCCGCAATGGACGCGGTCAAGGACCGCATCGCCATTCTCCACGCCAAGGACACCGCAATCGATGCGGCCACACAGCAGGCGGTCGGCTATCACGGCAAGGGCTGGTGGCAATACAAGCTGCCGGGTCAGGGCCTTCTCGACTGGCCGCGCTTCCTGCGTCAGGCGCGGACTAACGGCTTCGACGGCACGCTTTCGATCGAGCACGAGGACGCAGCCTACGGATGGCCGGGTAAGGATCTCGAGGCCAGAAAAGAGGGTGAACGCCTTGGCCTCGCCTACCTCAGAAGCGTGTTGGACAAGCTTTGATAGCGACCTGGGAGGACGGAAATGGCCCATGTTAGAGTGAATAGTGCGCGCAAGGATTATGGTGCGTTCAAAGCCATCAAAGGCGTATCGGTCGATATCCGCGACGGCGAGTTCGTCGTCCTCGTCGGCCCCTCGGGCTGCGGCAAATCCACCCTGCTCAGAATGATCGCCGGTCTTGAGGATATCAGCTCGGGCGAGATCCAGATCGGCAAGCATATCGTCAACGAGCTGGCACCGAAGGATCGCGACATCGCCATGGTGTTCCAGAACTATGCGCTTTACCCGCATATGACGGTCGCCAAGAATATGGGTTTCTCACTGCGACTGAAGCGTATGCCGAAGACGGAGATTGATCAGCGTGTCGGCAATGCGGCCAAGATCCTCGGCCTGGAGGCGCTCCTGGAGCGCTATCCGAAGCAGCTGTCGGGCGGCCAGCGGCAGCGTGTTGCCATGGGTCGCGCGATCGTTCGGGATCCCGCCGTCTTTCTGTTCGACGAGCCTCTGTCGAACCTCGATGCCAAACTCCGCGTCCAGATGCGATCCGAGATCAAGGAGCTGCATCAGCGGCTGAGGACCACGACGATCTATGTCACGCACGACCAGATCGAGGCGATGACAATGGCAGACAAGATCGTCGTGATGAAGGACGGCCTGATCGAACAATCGGGCTCGCCGCTCGAACTCTACGACCGCCCCAACAACCTCTTCGTGGCCGGTTTCATTGGCTCCCCTGCCATGAACTTCATCAAGGGAAACATGACGAATGAGGGCTTCCGGACCGAAGACGGGCTTATCCTGCCGAGTGAGCGGCGCCCGTCCGGTGCCGTCACCTACGGCATTCGTCCTGAGCACATCACACTCGACCCCGACGGCATCGAGGTGACAACCGCCGTTGTCGAGCCGACGGGGTCCGAGACATTGGTGGTTGCCCGTCTTGGTACTCAGACAATCAGCTGCGTCTTCCGGGAGCGGATCAGAGCAGCCCCCGGCGACGTGCTGCGGATCGCTCCGCTCCATGATAGCGTCCACCTGTTCGACGAAGGCGAGCAGCGCATCACTGCCGGCGAACCGGTGCTGAACTGATGACGTGTGACAGGGCATCGGCAACGCGCCGCTATCTCATGCGCCTTCAGGAGGTCATCGAGGATCAATGAGGGTGGCAAGCCGGTTTTCGATCAGCCCTGCTTGCCGGGCCAATTCGGCCCCGAAAACCTCGACCAATTGCGACTGCGGCCGATGGATCGGCCGCACGATGTTGACCGAAAACGGGATGGAGAACGACAGCCGGCGAAGATGTAGGCCGTGGCCGGCATAATCCAGGGCCGTCAGGGGATTGACGATGGCCAGGCCAATTCCCTCCCGCACCATCGAACATACGGATGCCGCGCTATGGGTCTCGATGATCATGCGCCGCATGATGACGGCGTTTCGAAAAATCTGATCGATCTGCCGCCGGTAGCTATCCATCGCCGACAGGCTGACAAAGGATTGCCCCTCGAAATCACCTGGTGAGAGAACGGTCTTTTCAAGAAGCGGGTGAGCGTCCGGCAGCACGCAAATCTCGTCGAGCGTCAGGAGTGGAGTTACCTCCGTGCCCTGGGGGGCATGATCGACCTCCGTCAGTCCGAAGTCATAGCGTTGCGCCGATAACCATTCCTCCAGCAGAGGCGACTCCTGCGGAACGATACTGATGCCTACGCTCGGGAACCGGTCGATGAAATGCCGGCAGGTCTGCGGCAGGAGCGATTGAGAAAAAACCGGCAGGCATACGATGGAGAGCTGCCCCTGCTCGAACTGGCGCAGCGCCGCCGCCGTGCTGATGATCCGGTCCAGCCCAAAATAGGCGCGCTGCACTTCCTCGAGCAATTGCAGAGCGTGCGCAGTCGGGCGGAGGCGGCCGCGCACGCGCTCAAAAAGCTTCATCTGGATGAGATGCTCGAACCGTGCCAGCTCCCGGCTGATCGTCGGCTGGGAAGTACTCAGCATCACGGCTGCGTCCGTGACGCTGCCTGTCGTCATCACAGCCCTGAAGACCTCGATATGTCGAAGGGTAACAGCCACGTCCACCTCATATCAGAATTGAGTATAGTTTGGAAAATTTGATATTTTTCATATGCCCGGTTTCGTGGTCAACCCGCATGTGAAAACCGCATTGCCCAACTTGAAACGATCTTCGGTTCGGTGGGCTGCCATCTACGGACAACCAGCGCCATGCCGATCATCTCTGCCAATGACCTCACCCCCCTCGCCCACCAGCATGGGACGCCCTTATGGGTCTACGACGCTCCGACGATCCGCGATCGGATAAGGCAGCTCGGCGCGTTCGACGTGATCCGCTATGCGCAGAAGGCGTGCTCCAACATCCATATCCTCTCCCTCATGCGCGAGGCGGGTGTGCTTGTGGACTCCGTGTCGCTCGGCGAAATCGATCGCGCGCAGCGGGCCGGATTTTCCACCGGCCCGACCGTCTCAGGTGCAGCGGGCATCGTCTACACCGCCGATATTTTCGACCGCCCGACTTTGCGCCGCGTCGTCAACGACAAGGTCGAGGTGAATATCGGCTCCATCGACATGCTGCACCAGCTCGGGGAGCTGTCGCCCGGTCACCGCGTCTGGCTTCGCGTCAATCCGGGTTTCGGCCACGGCCACAGCAACAAGACAAATACGGGTGGCGAAAACAGCAAGCATGGCATCTGGCATGCGGAGCTTAACCAGGCTGTCGAATTGGTTCGCCGCTATCGCCTGCATCTCGTCGGGCTTCACCTGCATATCGGCTCCGGCGTCGATTACGGCCATCTCGAGCGGGTCTGTCATGCGATGACCGGTCTCCTGAGCGATCTGGATCACGATGTCGAGGCGATTTCTGCCGGGGGTGGCCTGTCAGTTCCCTATCGCGACGGGGACAGGGCGATCGATACTGCGCATTATTTCAACTTGTGGGACAGCGTGCGCAGGCAAGCAGAAAGCAGGCTCGGCCATGCCGTGCGCCTGGAGATAGAGCCGGGGCGCTTCCTTGTGGCAGAAGCCGGTTTGCTGCTGGCCGAGGTCCGCGCCACCAAGCAGGTCGGCAGAAATCACTTCACCCTCGTTGACGCAGGTTTCAACGACTTGATGCGCCCTGCCCTCTATGGCAGCTATCACGAGATCTCGGTGCTACCCCACGATGGTCGAAGCCTCAGCCCATCTAAGCTACGTCCTACTGTCGTAGCAGGCCCGCTCTGCGAATCGGGAGACGTATTCACGCAAGGGGCGGATGGCGTGGTTGAGACGCGGGCGCTCCCTCCTGCCGAGGTCGGCGACTTGCTCGTTTTCCACGGAACGGGTGCCTATGGCGCGTCGATGTCGTCAAACTACAACAGCCGGCTTCATGCTGCCGAATATCTCATGGACGGAGAAAACTCCCGGCTTATCCGCCGGCGCCAAACTATCGATGAGCTTTGCAAGATGGAATTGATCGCGGGTCATTCTACGCAAGCTGCGTGAGCCCTGAAAAATCCGAGGAGGATTATAGACCGCGCGAACGCTCTTCAGCACTGGCACTCGAAGCATATCGTCAGAGGTCGAGCAGCAAATCGCCAACGCTTTGATCGTGACCCCGGTTGCTGACTTCGAGCGGCTTGGGGCTTGTTACCTCTTTGCGCTTCCTGGAACCCGCCTTTCTGCCTTTCGCAGGGAGTTCCGCTGATAGCTCAAGGAGTTTTGCAGAAGGCACCGCAGTTCCTGATATCGTCGTGGCAGCCTGGCCGTCTATCCTGTCGGCTTCGTTCTCAACGGCCGTGGTGGAAGTGTCCGAGAGCTTGATGTCGGATCGTGTGTTGGCGTTCGACTTTGCAATTTTGATTGCTGGGGCAGCGTCCTGCTCTATCTTCGGCGCGAAACGTATCATGAATGGTGACCTTCCGGTTGGTTCGCTCTTTGTTCTCATCGACGAGCACGCTTGTCAAGCTGGCTCACATCCGAACAGCCAGAAGTTCTCCCCTTTCAGGAGCTTCTTTACGACAGCAGCAGATTGCTCCGGCCCTGCCAGGCGGACCCCGGGACGTCGACCGCCCTCAGTACAAGATCAACGACGGTTGCACTCTCTCCCGCATTTGTAAAGAAATCCAAGCTGTCGATGAACAGGTCCGCTGCACCGTCGCTTGCGAGATCGGCGAGGAATGCGACGACGCGCGGCTATGCTTAAACCGCCAGAAGCCGTTTTCATCGGTCTTCGAAGGAAAATCGCGGAACTATCCTGGCAATTGCGGAGTGCTTCTCCATAAATGCAAGGATGATTGAGCGTCGAATAACAGCCGAATTAAACGAACTGATCGATACGACAATGCGGACTTGATCTGCGTGGTGTCCGCCGTCAGCCGGGATGCGATGTCGACCGATTTGCTGGCGTCAAACAAGCGCGCCGGCAGACGTGTCACGTTCCGGAAGGTCTTAACGCGCAGGTCGCTGACGATGCGCTCGCCAAACGTGGTGACGAAGTAATATCGGCACGCGCATGCTATGGCGAGCGCGACGGCAAGAGCGAGAAGCATCAGGAAATAGCTATTGACGAAGCCATCGTCGGACTGGCCGAACCCGTGGTCGATCATCCCGCGGACCGCTCTCGGCAGCGCAAGCGAAATCAGTGCTGCAGCCACGAGCGAAACCAGAGCGCATAAGAGCAAAGCCCCGATGTGGTCGCAACGGGGGCAGCAGCCGGACAAGACCTGAAACGGCGTTTTTTCCTTTCGGACCGCTGTGGGGAGCCGACAGTCGCGTCGGCGGGATGAGTGGCGGATCGGTCGTGCGCGGCAATCTTCAAGGTGAAGATCTCCGGGACTGAAATGCCTTCTTTTTGGCCCTGGCGCGGCGGCCGTCTTTGATCGCGATCAACTACCCGGCGGTTCCGCCAGAGCGTTGCCGCGGCGGAAAGTCTCGCCGATATGTCGCGACAGGCGCTGGTGCGCCCGCGGTCCGAGCTCGGAATGTAATGGCAGAAAAGCAAAATAAGAGCCACATGAGCGCACCATTGATCCAGTTTGATCCGGGTCAATTGGCCTGACGACGATGGACGCTAGAGCGGGCCATGACCTACGTCGGACACATCAAAGACATCATAACCGGGCTTGCGCAGCCTGCGAGATTCCTGGAACTGGCCGACCGGGCCTTACCAGGACTTTGCATGGTAACAGCTCTCTGTTTCGTCATCGGCCTTTATCTAAGTTTCGTCTCCGATGGCGATTACCAGCAGGGCGAGACCGTCAGGATCATGTATGTCCATGTCCCGGCGGCATGGATGGCAATGCTCTGCTATACGGTGATGACCGCAAACGCCGTTGGCTCCCTGGTATGGCGCCATCCGCTTGCTGATGTCGCCGCGCGCGCCGCTGCGCCAATCGGCGCTGCCTTTACCTTCGTGTCGCTCGTCACAGGCGCGATCTGGGGCAAGCCGATGTGGGGAACCTGGTGGGTGTGGGACGCACGCCTGACCTCGATGTTCGTGCTTTTCCTGATGTATCTCGGGCTATTGGCGATCAACCGCGCAATCGACGAACCGACGCGCGCCGCTCGTGTCACGGCGGTTCTCATTCTCGTGGGCTTCGTCAATATTCCGATCATCAAGTTCTCGGTCGACTGGTGGAACACATTGCATCAGCCGGCAAGCGTGCTCAGGCTGGATGGCCCCGCTCTCGACATCGAATTCCTTCGCCCGCTCCTGACCATGGGCCTGGCCTTCACGGCACTCTTTTTCACCCTCCACATGGCTTCGATCAGGAACGAAATCTGGCGGCGGAAACTCATGTCGCATCACCGCTTGGCCGCACGGGTCGCAGCAGAAAGGGAACATTGAAATGACACATCAGGAATATGTGTTGGCAGCCTATATGGTCGCATTCTCCGTCATGATCGCCATCAGCGTCACAACCTGGTTTCGCGGCCGCACCTATCGCCGGCAGGTCAAGGCGGTCGCGAAGATCAGGCATCGCGCTGGTCGCGAGGCTCGCTGGATGCGGCGCTATGTCTTGGCCGCCGTGCCGCTGCTCGTCTTTGCGACGATCGCCGGAGCCGCGGGGCGCATGCTTTATCGGGAGGCGATGGAAGGATATTCGCCCTCCGCCCTCCCTTCCGCACTGATCGGTCAGACACATCCCGCGATCGATCTGCCGCCGCTTGCCGGGCTACAGTCTCCCGGACTTCAAGATGGCGGGCTTGCCGGCCAGGTCGCGATAGTCAACGTGTTCGCGTCCTGGTGCAATCCCTGCCGGCAGGAACATGCCGCGCTCATGCGGCTGTCGAAGGACCCCCGCGTCAGGCTGATGGGCATCAATTACAAGGACAATGCCGAGGAGGCCGCCGCCTTCTTGCGCGACAACGGAAACCCCTATGCTGCCATCGGGGTCGATCCGACCGGAAGGGAGGCGATCGATTGGGGTGTCTACGGCGTGCCGGAGACCTTCGTCATCGACCGCGACGGCCGCATTCTGTTCAAGCAGGTCGGTCCACTCGACGACAAGGCCCTGTCGGCAGGCATCGGTCCTGCACTCGACAAGGCATTGGCTGCCGGCGGCTGACCGGAAGCCCTTGGTCTGCGACTGATCAGTGGCTTTGGCTTAAGCCTGTTGCGACCGCTTTTCCGGATCTCAATCTGCGGCAAGCTGCAATCGATCGAGGCAGCCTCCCGATCCGAGATTCTCGACGAGCGCCAGTACAGCGCGGCGCTGCAAATCGGTCTCCACATTTCCTTCGAGCGTGATCTGCCCGTTATGGACGGAGACGCGGATCCTTTGCGGCGTCAGGCCGAGATCGTATTTCAGGCGTGCGCGAACCGCCAGAAGGATCGCGTCGTCCTCGCGCGGCAACCTGAGCGTCGGTGCGTCCGCGATCAAAGCGAGGATATCGCGCCGGCTGACGATCCCGACGAGCCGTCCGGCGTCGACGATCGGAATACGCTTGATGCGATGGACCTCGAGGCTTTCGGCAATATCCGAAACCTCGCTGTCGGGGCTGGCGACGATGACGTCGCGTGACATGATATCTCTGACAGACCAGCCGTTGCCGCGAATGTAGCGGTCGAGATCGACATCGGACGTGATTTCCGCGTTACGCGCGGTGCGCGGCGCAAGCCGGATCTCGCGCCGCAGCAGCAGGTCGCCTTCGGTCAGAATTCCGCAGATCCGCCCTTCGTCGTCAACGACAGGCAGCCCGCTGATGTTGTTTTGCATCATCACTGCGACGGCATGGCGGATCCCTGCCGCAGGGCTGATCGAAACCACGTTGCTCGTCATAATGTCCTTGGCCTGCATGTGTGCACCTCCCTTTCCGGAAACATTTGGTGCCATGAGAGTAGGATGGCTTGGACGAGCTGACCTTGACCTCCCTCAAAGTCGCGGTGTCTGATTGAGCAGCTCGGCGAGCCTGGCCTGCTCTTCGTCCGTGAGTTTGCTGCCGGTGGGTTTGCCGGCCCGCTTGCGGGCAAAGACGATAAGCGAAACGCCACCTGCGAGGATCAGCAGCACGGGTACCCCCCAGAGCAGCAGCGTGCGCAGGCTGAAGCGCGGTTTGAGCAGCACGAATTCCCCGTAGCGCGAGACGATGTAGTTCAGCACCTGTTCGTCACTATCGCCATCGGTGATGCGCTCGCGCACCAGCAGGCGCAGGTCCTTGGCGAGATCGGCATTGGAATCGTCGATCGACTGGTTCTGGCAGACCATGCAGCGCAGTTCGGCAGACAGTGTTCGCGCCCGGGCTTCGAGGGCGGGATCGGAGAGCATCTCGTCGGGGTTGACCGCGAAGGCCGGTGCGGCCGCCAGCATGAGCGCCAGGACGAGGAGGAAACGCCTTATCATTCCGCCGGCTCCATGGCGGGGGCCGCCGGCTTCACCTTTGGCTTCCTGCTCGGCGCACCGACACGCAGACGCCGGTCGGTCAGCGAGACGAAGCCGCCGAGGGCCATGATCAAGGTCCCACCCCAGATGCACAGGATGAACGGCTTCCACCAGATGCGCACGACAATGCCGCCATCATGGGTGGCGTCCCCCAGCGAGACATAGAGCTGGCTGAGGCCGAAGGTCAGGATGCCTGCCTCCGTCGTCGGCATCTGCCTTGCGGTATAGAGCCGCTTGGCCGACCAGACATCGGCAACTTCTGCGCCGCCGCGGCGGATCGAGAAATGGCCGCGGTCCTCGGTATAGTTGGGGCCGGTGGCCGGCTGCATGCCGTCGAAGACAATGCTGTAGCCGCCGGCATCGGTCGACTGGCCCTGCTTCATCTCGACCACATGTTCGGTCTGGAAGGTGGTGACGGCAACAATGCCGAGCACTGTCACGCCAAGTCCGGCATGGGCAAGTGCCGTGCCGAAGGCCGAGCGCGGCAGGCCGGAGAACCGCCGCCAGGCGATATCCGCCTTCACCTTGCCGATGCCGGCGCGATACCAGAGGTCGGCAGCAGCGCCCAAGATCAGGAACAGGCCGGCGGCAATGCCGAGCACGGCCATGACCGGGCCGCCATGTTCGAGATAGAAGAAGACGAGGGCTGCGACGAAAGCCAGACCGGCGACGACATAGAGCCGCTGCAGGGCGCCGAGCAGATCGCCGCGCTTCCAGGCAAGCAGCGGCCCGAACGGCACGACGATCAAGAGCGGCGCCATCAACAGGCCGAAGGTCAGGTTGAAGAAGGGCGGACCGACGGAGATCTTGTCGCCGGTCAGCGTCTCCAAGACCAGCGGATAGAGCGTGCCGGTCAGGACCGTGCCGCAGGCAACCGTCAGGATCAGGTTGTTGACGACGAGCGCCCCCTCTCGCGAGATCGGTGCAAACAGGCCGCCGGCCGACAGGAGGGGCGCGCGGAAGGCAAAGAGCGACAGCGCCCCGCCGATGAAGATCAAGAGGATGCAGAGAATGAAGACGCCGCGGCTCGGGTCGCTGGCAAAGGCATGCACCGAGGTCAGGACGCCGGAGCGCACCAGGAA
>NZ_JBFTPM010000026.1:0-66278 GCF_056398505.1 Rhizobium sp. 01T437 | reverse complement strand
CGGCCTTCGATGTCGGACTTGGCGCCAGCGCCGTCGACGATCGTGGTGTTTTCCTTGGAGATCGAAACCTTCTTGGTGCGGCCGAGCATGTCGAGGGTGACAGACTCGAGCTTGATGCCGAGGTCTTCGGAAATGACAGTGCCGCCCGTCAGGATAGCGATGTCTTCCAGCATGGCCTTGCGGCGATCGCCGAAGCCCGGAGCCTTGACGGCAGCAATCTTCAGGCCGCCGCGCAGCTTGTTGACGACGAGGGTCGCAAGAGCTTCGCCTTCGACGTCTTCAGCGATGATGAGGAGCGGCTTGCCGGTCTGAACGACAGCTTCGAGAACCGGGAGCATGGACTGCAGGTTCGAGAGCTTCTTTTCGTGCAGCAGGATGAAGGCGTCTTCGAGGTCAGCAACCATTTTTTCCGGGTTGGTGACGAAGTACGGGCTCAGGTAGCCGCGGTCGAACTGCATGCCTTCGACGACTTCGAGCTCGGTCTCAGCGGTCTTGGCTTCTTCGACGGTGATGACACCTTCGTTGCCGACCTTCTGCATGGCTTCAGCAATGTCGAGACCGACCTGCTTGTCGCCGTTTGCGGAGATCGTGCCGACCTGGGCAACTTCTTCAGACGTGGAGATCTTCTTGGCCTTGGCCTGGAGATCCTTGACGACTTCAGCAACAGCGAGGTCGATGCCGCGCTTCAGGTCCATCGGGTTCATGCCGGCTGCAACAGCCTTGTTGCCTTCGCGAACGATGGCCTGTGCGAGAACCGTGGCGGTCGTGGTGCCGTCGCCGGCGATGTCGTTGGTCTTCGAGGCAACTTCGCGGACCATCTGGGCGCCCATATTTTCGAACTTGTCTTCGAGTTCGATTTCCTTGGCGACCGAAACACCGTCCTTGGTGATGCGCGGAGCGCCGAAGGACTTGTCGATAACGACGTTGCGGCCCTTCGGACCGAGCGTGACCTTCACTGCGTCAGCGAGGACGTCGACGCCGCGCAGCATCTTTTCGCGCGCGCTGCGGCCGAACTTTACTTCTTTAGCTGCCATTTTGAGAACTCCTGAAAAGGGGTGTCAGCGATTTCGATGAAAGACAATCGGCCGATTAGCCGATGATGCCCATGATGTCGGCTTCCTTCATGATCAGAAGGTCTTCGCCGTCGATCTTGACTTCCGTGCCCGACCACTTGCCGAACAGAACGCGGTCGCCAGCCTTGACGTCGAGCGGAACGATTTTGCCGGCTTCGTCACGAGCGCCGGAACCGACGGCGACGATTTCGCCTTCCTGCGGCTTTTCCTTGGCGGTGTCCGGGATGATGATGCCACCCTTGGTCTTCGCTTCGGATTCAACGCGACGGACGACGACGCGATCGTGAAGCGGGCGGAAATTGGTGCTTGCCATTGCTAATCCCTCGATCAAATGACATTCGCGGACCGGGTTGGTCCACAATGAAGGTGTTAGCACTCAACTCCCGTGAGTGCTACCGCCGTGCATTTAGGGATGGCTCCAGAAGGAGTCAAGAAGAGCCATCACGGATTTTTGTGCCGGAATTGTGGAGACAGGTAGGATTTGTCCAGCGTGGTTACCGAGCTTTGCTCACGTCCAGCTTTTGAACCTCCGGCGTTCTTTGCCTGACGCAGAAAATGCCTTGCCATTGAAGCCCGCCTTTGCAATGTCACCGGTGACAGAAAGCGAAGCAGGAAAGCGGAATGGCAAAGCGGATTGCGAACTTCTCCGAGATCACCGATCGATATGACGCGGTGCTCTGTGATGTCTGGGGTGTCGTGCATAACGGCGTCGATCCGTTTCCTAAGGCCGGCGAGGCGCTGCAGGCCGCCCGTGCCGCTGGCCTGACCGTCGTTCTCATCACCAATTCGCCGCGCGTCTCCTGGCAGGTCGTCGAGCAGCTGCGCCAGATCGGCGTGCCCGATAGCGCCTATGACCGCATCGTCACTTCGGGCGACGTCACCCGCGCGCTGATTGCCGAAGGTCCGCGTGAAGTCTTCCTGCTTGGCCCCGAGCGCGACAATCCGATCCTTGAAGGCCTCGATATCGAACGCGCTGCCGCCGGCGACGCCACATCCGTCGTCTGCACCGGCTTTTTCGACGACGAGACGCAGACGCCCGAGGATTACACGGACATGCTGCTGGACTTCAAAGCCCGTAATGTGCCGATGATCTGCGCCAATCCCGACCTTGTCGTCGAGCGCGGTCACCGCATCATTCCCTGCGCCGGCGCCATGGCCGCCTATTATGAGCAACTCGGAGGCTCCACCCGGATCGCTGGCAAGCCACACCGGCCGATCTATGAGGCCACACTTGCCGCTGCCCGCGAGGTCCGTGGTGATTTCCCGATCGACCGTGTGCTGGCGATCGGCGACGGCATGCCGACGGATGTTCGCGGCGCCTTGAATTATGGCCTCGACCTTCTTTACATCAGCGGTGGTATCCACGCGAAGGAATATACGCTGCACGGCGAGACCGACGAGGCGATCCTGCACGCCTATCTCGAACGGGAAAAGGCAGCGCCGAAGTGGTGGATGCCGCGCCTGGCATAAGAGAAAAGCAAGCCGATGACCGTTTTCCACCGCAATGAAACCCGTGATCCGCTGCCCGAGCATTTGAAGGGCGGTGTCATCGCCATCGGCAATTTCGACGGCGTCCATCGCGGCCATCAATCGGTGCTGAACCGGGCTCTCGATATCGCAAAAGAGCGGGGCATTCCCGCCCTGGTGCTGACCTTCGAGCCGCATCCACGCACCGTCTTCAAGCCGGATGCACCGGTCTTCCGCCTGACGCCGGCGCCGTTCAAGGCCCGCATCCTGGAAGAGTTGGGCTTCAACGCGGTCATTGAATACCCCTTCAATTACGAATTTTCACAGCGCTCGGCGGAAGAGTTCATCCATTCCATCCTGAAGGACTGGCTAGGCGCGTCCGAGGTGGTGACCGGCTTCGATTTCCATTTCGGCCGCGGCCGCGAGGGTGGGCCTGCCTTCCTGATGGATGCCGGCAACAGATATGGTTTCGGCGTCACCCTGATCGACGCCTTCCGCGACGAGAATACCGATGTCGTCTCATCGAGCCATATCCGCGCGCTGCTGAAGGAAGGCGATGTCTCCTCGGTCGCCGCCATGCTCGGCTATCATTATACGGTCCAGTCGAAGGTCATTGACGGAGAGAAGCTCGGCCGCCAGCTTGGCTTCCCGACCGCCAACATGCAGCTGCCGCCGGAAGCGGAACTTGCAGCCGGAATCTATGCCGTGCGATTCCGSCTCGAAAACGGCRAGCTCTATGATGCGGTGGCGAGCTATGGCCGGCGCCCGACAGTGACGGAAAACGGCGCGCCGCTGCTTGAAACCTACCTTTTCGATTTCAGCGGCGATCTCTACGGCCAGACCTGCTCGGTCTCCTTCTTCGGCTATCTTCGCCCCGAACTGAAGTTCGACGGGCTCGATCCGCTCGTCGCGCAAATCAAGCGCGACGAAGAGGAGGCGAGGGTGCTTCTGTCAGGTGTGAGACCGCTCGGCGAGCTCGACCGGAAGCTCTGTTTCGATTGACCTCAGGCCGTGCCGAGCGCTGGCTGTGATTTCTGGCGCGGTAACGGCGGGAAAGCGAGTGCAATGGCTGCCGCACCGAGCCCGACCAGCGCGGAGCCGATGAAGAGCCACGAATAGTTGGCATAGGTATCGTAGATCCAGCCGCCGATCAGCGGGCCGAAGGCCATGCCGAGACTTGACAGCATCGTCGCTGCCCCGAACACCGTGCCGATGATGCGCGGGCCGAAATATTCGCGCGCCAGCACCGCATAGAGCGGCATCACTCCGCCATAGGCGCTGCCGAAGATGACGGCGAGCGCATAGAACTCGCCGAGCTTGCTGACGGCAAGATAGGTGGCAAGCGCCGCCGCCTGTATCAGCAAGCCCGCGATAATGACCGGCTTCACGCCGATCCGGTCTGCTAATGTCCCATAGACCAGGCGGCCGCCGAGGCCTGCAAGTCCTTCGACACTGTAGATGCTCACGGCGGCCATGGGGGCGACGCCGCAGAATGTTGCGTAGCTCACCATATGGAAGATCGGTCCGGAATGGGCGGCACAGCAGGCAAAGAAGGTCAGCCCGAGCACGATGAACTGCGGCGAGCGGAAGACCCGCCACAGATTGGGGGCACTGCCATCGGCTGACACGATGGCCTCATGCGTATCCTGCGGTGGCGACGGCCGCCGACGGACGAGAAGTGCTGCCGGGATCATCAGGATGAGCGCACCGATGCCGATGATCATCATCGCCGGGCGCCAGTCATAAGCGGTGATCAGCCAGCGCGCGAAAGGCGAGATCGTCATCGGCGCAACACCCATGCCTGCCGAAACCAGCGAGACGGCAAGGCCGCGGTTCTCGTCGAACCACTCCGTCGTCGCGGCGATCATCGGCGCGAAAAAGGCACTGGCTGAAAGCCCGACCAGCACGCCATAGGTCAGCTGGAATTGCAGAAGCGTTTCCGCACGGCTGGCAAGCATCAGCGCCAGCCCGAGGATGACGGAGCCGATCAACACCACGGGGCGCGGTCCGTATCGGTCGCTGGCAGCACCCCAGAAGAAGCCGCCTACGCCCATGACGATGAAATTCAGCGTCATGGCACTGGCGATGCCGGCATGCGACCAGCCGGTCGCGTCGGCGATTGGTTGCTGGAAAATGGCGAGAGAAAACATGGCGCCGAGAGCAACGCACGTCATCAGTGCGCCGGCCGCGACGATTACCCAACGATAGGAACTGCTCATATCCACATCACTCCTTGCGGGCGGGTTTGATCGGCATGATGAATTTCCCATGCCTGCGAGTCAAAGACGTTCGGGCAAGAGGGAATTCGACAGGGGTTTTTGGATTTTTTGTATTGGGACCAGCAAAACTGCAGCCATCGCCTGTCCCAGGCGTTTGCCAACCGATCGCCCGCGCATTGACCGTGCCCAAAATCCGAAAGGCAATCTCGACATGGACAAGGGTTCTGGAACGGTGGGACAGTGAACGCCCTCGTTGCCGTCATCGTCAATCTGCCGACGCCGGCACCGGGGCTGCGAGAGCTTGAGCGCAGTTCCTGAATCCAGTTGGAGCGAAGCGGCAGGCATGCAGCCTACGGCTTTTCGTGAGGCTGAGAGACTGAAATCCCTCTTCCTTTTCCGCTGAAAAGCGCCTATGAACCGGCGCAATGAGTAAATTCCGGCTGGCGCATTCGATACGAATTATCGGCCCGGTCTTCCGCGCGCGCTGAGCGGCCGGAAGGTCCGGGTTTTCGGCGCTTGGCTTGCGCGAGCGCTTTCCGTCACCACAGATTTCATATCCGCGTGCCCTTGTTCGGGCCGCCAGAAGCGATTGTCACACATGACCGACACAGCCGAAAAGATCGATTACTCGAAGACCCTCTACCTGCCTGAGACGGATTTTCCGATGCGCGCCGGCCTCCCGCAGAAGGAGCCGGAACTCGTTGCCCGCTGGCAGCAGATGGACCTCTACAAGAAGCTGCGCGCCTCCGCCGCCGGCCGCGAAAAGTTCGTCCTCCACGACGGCCCGCCCTATGCCAACGGCAATATCCATATCGGCCATGCGCTGAACAAGATCCTCAAGGACGTCATCACTCGCTCCTTCCAGATGCGCGGTTACGACTCCAACTACGTTCCCGGCTGGGACTGCCACGGCCTGCCGATCGAATGGAAGATCGAGGAAGAAAACTACCGCGCCAAGGGCAAGGCCAAGCCTGACCTGACCGAGCCGTCGGCGATGATCGAATTCCGCCGCGAATGCCGCGCCTATGCCGAAAAGTGGATCGCCATCCAGGGCGGCGAGTTCCAGCGCCTCGGCATCATCGGCGATTTCGAAAACCCCTATCTGACGATGAACTTCCACGCGGAAAGCCGCATCGCCGGCGAACTGCTGAAGATCGCCAGGAGCGGCCAGCTTTACCGTGGCTCCAAGCCGATCATGTGGTCGGTCGTCGAGCGCACTGCGCTGGCGGAAGCCGAGGTTGAATACCATGACTATGAGAGCGACACTATCTGGGTGAAGTTCCCGGTCGTGCGGGTTGTGGCGCCAGCAAAGGTGGTCGAGAAAGATTTTGAACACGGTGAATTGCTGGTTGGAGCGTCCGTCGTCATCTGGACTACCACGCCCTGGACGATCCCCGGCAACCGGGCGATCGCCTATTCGTCGCGCGTTTCCTACGGCCTGTATGAAGTAACAGCTGCCGAGAACGATTTCGGCCCGCGTCCGGGCGAAAAGCTGATCTTTGCCGACAAGCTCGCCGAAGAGAGCTTCGCCAAGGCAAAGCTGCAGTACAAGCGTCTCGCTGACGTCACTGCTGCCGATCTCGCTGCAACCACCTGCGCCCATCCGCTCAAGGGTGTTGGCGGCGGCTATGTATTCGACGTGCCATTGCTCGAAGGCGACCACGTCACCGACGATGCCGGTACCGGTTTCGTTCATACGTCGCCGAGCCACGGCCGCGAAGACTTTGATGTCTGGATGGCGCATGCCCGCGAAATCGAAGGACGCGGCATCGAGACCAAGATCCCGTTCCCGGTTGACGACGGCGGCTTCTATACTGCCGATGCGCCCGGCTTCGAAGGCGCACGCGTCATCGACGACAACGGCAAGAAGGGCGATGCCAATGACCGCGTCATCAAGGCGCTGATCGAGCGCAACGCGCTCTTTGCCCGTGGCCGCCTCAAGCATCAGTATCCGCATTCCTGGCGCTCCAAGAAGCCGGTGATCTTCCGCAACACACCGCAGTGGTTCGTCTATATGGACAAGACACTGGCTGATGGCACGACGCTGCGCACCCGCGCGCTGAAGGCGATCGACGACACGCGTTTCGTGCCGGCCGCCGGCCAGAACCGCCTGCGCGCCATGATCGAGCAGCGCCCGGACTGGGTGCTTTCTCGTCAAAGAGCGTGGGGCGTGCCGATCTGCGTCTTCGTCGATGAACAGGGCCAGGTGTTGCAGGACGATGCCGTCAACCAGCGCATCCTCGATGCTTTCGATGCCGAAGGCGCCGATGCCTGGTTTGCCGCAGGCGCCAAGGAGCGTTTCCTCGGCAACGAGCACGACCCGGCCAAGTGGTCGCAGGTCATGGACATCCTCGACGTCTGGTTCGACTCGGGCTCGACCCATACCTTCACGCTGGAAGACCGCCCCGACCTGAAATGGCCGGCTGATCTCTATCTCGAAGGCTCCGACCAGCATCGCGGCTGGTTCCACTCCTCGCTGCTGGAATCGGCAGCGACACGCGGCCGTGCGCCTTATGACGCCGTTCTCACCCATGGTTTCACCATGGACGAGAAGGGCGAGAAGATGTCGAAGTCGAAAGGCAACGTCACAGCCCCTCAGGAAGTCATGAAGGATGCCGGCGCCGACATCCTCCGTCTCTGGGTCATGACGTCAGACTACGCGGACGACCTGCGCGTCGGCAAGACGATCATCCAGACCAACGTGGATGCCTATCGCAAGCTGCGCAACACGATCCGCTGGATGCTCGGCACGCTGGCCCACGACAAGGGCGAGGTCATCGCGCTCAAGGATCTGCCGGAGCTGGAGCAACTGATGCTGCATCGCCTGTCCGAGCTTGATCAGCTCGTGCGCGAAAACTACGATGCTTTCGACTTCAAGAAGATCGCTCGCGCGCTCATCGACTTCGCCAATGTCGAGCTCTCGGCCTTCTACTTCGATATCCGCAAGGATGCGCTCTACTGCGATGCGCCTTCCAGCCTTCGCCGCCGTTCGGCCCTCTATGTCATCCGCATGATCTTCGATTGCATGGTGACCTGGCTTGCGCCGATGCTGCCCTTCACGACGGAAGAGGCATGGCTCTCGCGCAATCCCTCGGCCGTCTCCGTGCATCTGGAGCAGTTCGCCCCGGTCGCCGGCGAATGGCGCAACGAGGCGCTGGCCGAAAAGTGGAAGAAGATCCGCGCCATCCGCAGCGTCGTCACCGGCGCGCTCGAAATCGAGCGCAAGGACAAGCGCATCGGCTCCTCGCTGGAAGCAGCCCCGGTCGTCCATGTCGGCGATGCGGAACTGCGAAAGGCGCTCGAAGGTCAGGATTTCAGCGAGGTCTGCATCACCTCCGATATCACGATCACTGCCGATGCCGGCCCGGCCGATGCCTTCCGTCTGGCGGAAGTGGCTGAAGTCGCGGTCGTTCCGAAGCTCGCAGAAGGCGTAAAATGCGCCCGTTCCTGGCGCATCACGACAGATGTCGGTTCCGATCCTGATTACCCCGACGTTTCGGCGCGTGATGCTGCGGCACTGCGCGAACTCGGCATCCAGGCCTGAAGATATTTACCGGGTGAATTGCCTTTACGGCGTTCATCCGGTAAAAGCTGCCTGAAAATGGCCGGATTTTTGCGTCAGGGGGACGATTGTCTGGTGGACAGTACTGATTCCGGCATGCGGGAAGGGTTTTCATGTTAGCGACGCATTGGTTCCGTTTGGGCGCCTGCCTGTCTGTTGTTCTGGCGGCAAGCTCCACGATGTCCGGCTGCGCCAGCAGCCCGACCTACGGCACCGACAAGACCGCCATGGAGCAGCTTACCGACGACCTCGGTCAGTCGGTTTCGCTGACCGGTCCCGGCCCGAAGAACACAGGCGTGAAATACACGCCGCGTCCGACGCTGGTCATGCCTGCGCCCGCGCAGAAGGAAACCCTCGTCGCGCCGCAGCAGAATATCGCCAACAAGGACAATCCTGAGTGGGTTGAATCCCCGGAAGAGGCCCGCGCCCGTCTCGTGAAGGAAGCCGACGAGAATTCGGACAATCCGAGCTATCGCTCGCCGCTGGCCAGCTCCGCCATCGAAGGCGGCCGCCAGACGAGCGAAGCCCAGACCAAGGCCTATCGCGAAGCGCGCGCGCTGCAGAAGGGGGCCTATATCGACCAGCGCCGCTACATTTCCGATCCGCCGACCGAATATCGCGCCGTTGACGATCCTGCCAAGCTCGATGACCTTGGCACGCCGGAGCAGAAGAAGGCGAAGCAGCGCAAGAAGGATGCAGCGGTCGCAAATAGCGGCACCAAGTGGTGGCAGATCCTTCAGTAAGAGCAATTCAGCAAAAATGTGCAGCGGTTTTGCGTCCGGAATTGCGTAGAAGCAAAACGGAAATGTTTAGCGGCGCGACGCGTTAAACCAGCGTTGCGTCAGCGTGATATGCAGAAGCTGGCACGCGAGAAGGACGCCACCCATCAAGGCAATATCGGCATTGCGCACTTGGTCGCTGAGCAGGATCGCGGCCATGATGATAGCTGCAAGCCCTGGAATGAAGGCGAAAGCGATCGTCCGCGGCGCCGTCCAGTTCACACTTCCTTTCAGTGACCATTGCATTTGCAACTTCGCCACGCCGGGCGCAACTGTCCGGTTGGCGTAGGCTGCAAGCACGCCCATGACGATGATGGTTCCGATGGCCAGGATCATGGCAGGTCTCTTCTCTCAGTAAAGAATGCCCTCAGCATATCCGCCGACTCGGTCTCGTTGAAGCCGGAATAGACCTCCGGCACGTGATGGCAGGTCGGCTGGGCATAGAAACGCACGCCATTGTCGACCGCTCCGCCCTTCGGGTCTTCCGCGCCGTAATAGAGCCTGCGGACACGGGCGAAGGAAATCGCCGCCGCACACATGGTGCAAGGCTCCAGCGTGACATAGAGGTCGGCGCCGGTAAGCCGTTCCAGGCCAAGCTTTTCGCAGGCCATGCGAATGGTGGCAATTTCGGCATGGGCGGTGACGTCGTTGAGTTCCCGCGTGCGGTTTCCGGAGGCGGCGACTGCCGCGCCATCGACGACGATGACGGCGCCGATCGGCACTTCGCCGCGCTCCCCAGCAGCGCGCGCTTCCTCGAGCGCCATCTCCATAAATCGATTTGTCTTCACGTTCGCAGAATTTCCACTTAACCGCAGGTGCATGACCTGATAGACAGGCCGAAAAGGCAGGCAAACAACAAATGACACCCAAAGACAAGCCAAAACGCCCCGGCACCAAGGCCCCCGCGCGCGAAGCCCGGTCCAAAAGCGGCCAGAAGACCGGCAGCGAGAAGCCGTTGAAGGCTGCTGCCGCGAAAGTCGCTGCTAACGAAGCGGATGGCGACGCCAAGGCGGAACGTATCTCCAAGGTGATGGCGCGCGCTGGCGTCGCCTCCCGTCGCGATATCGAACGCATGATCATGGACGGCCGTGTCACGCTGAACGGCAAGCTCCTGGACACGCCCGTCGTCAACGTCACGCTCGAAGACAAGATCGAAGTCGATGGCGTGCCGATCCGCGGCATCGAGCGCACGCGCCTTTGGCTCTACCACAAGCCGCAGGGACTTGTGACGACGAATTCCGATCCGGAGGGACGCCCGACCGTTTTCGACAATCTGCCGGAAGAGCTTCCGCGTGTCATGTCGATCGGTCGTCTCGACATCAATACTGAAGGCCTACTGCTGCTCACCAATGACGGCGGCCTGGCCCGTGCGCTGGAACTGCCGACCACCGGCTGGCTGCGCCGCTACCGCGTGCGCGCCCATGGCGATATCGATCAGGATGCGCTGGACAAGCTGAAGGACGGTATTGCCGTCGAAGGCGTTCTCTACGGCTCCATCGAAGCGACGCTCGACCGCACGCAGGGTTCCAATGTCTGGATCACCATGGGCCTGCGCGAAGGCAAGAACCGCGAAATCAAGAACGTGCTCGGCGCGCTTGGTCTCGAGGTCAACCGCCTGATCCGCATTTCCTACGGCCCCTTCCAGCTTGGTGAACTGCCCGAGGGGCATGTAATCGAGGTGCGCGGCCGCACGTTGCGCGACCAGCTCGGCCCGCGTCTCATCGAAGATGCCAAAGCGAATTTCGATGCGCCGCTCTATAATGCCCCGGCCGTTGCAGCCGAAGAGTCCGAAGAACCGGCGCCTGAGCGCCGCGAACGTCCCCGTCGCGACGAGGACAAGCGCGAACGGGCGCTGAGCCGCCTCGATACCAAGCGCGACGACCGTCGCGATGATCGCCGAGACGATCGAAAGGACGACCGTCGTAGCGAAGACGACCGGCCGAAGCGCCCGGCGCTCGGCAGCCGCCGCAATGCCAATGTGTGGATGGCACCCGGTGCTCGTCCGCTTGGTGAGAAGGCAGCGGCCAAGGCTGCCAAGAATGCACAGACCGCGCGCCGTCGCGGTGAAACGGCACCTGTGAAGGAGCAGCGCTTCGATCCTGCAGCCGATCGGCTGCGCCCGCAGATCAATCGCATCCATGAAGAGGATGGCGAATGGATCCGCTCGAGCGAGACGCCTGCCAAGCGCGATGAGGATGAAGGTTTCGGCCGCAAGCGCTCCTTTGGTGATAAGCCGCGTGGCGAACGTCGCCCGCGTACGGGTGGAGAGGAGCGTCCGCGTTCCTTCCGCGACCGTCCGCGAGAAGAGGGTGGCGAACGTTCTTCGCGTCCAGCCAGAAGCTTCGGCGGCGAAGGCCGCTCGGAGCGTCCGCGTGGCGACAAGCCCTTTGGTGGCAAGCCGCGTGGCGAGCACCGTCCACGCACGGAAGGCGAAGAGGGCTCGCGTCCCTTCCGCAGCCGCTCGCGTGAGGAAGGTGGCGAACGTTCTTCGCGTCCGTCCAGAAGCTTCGGCGGCGAAGGTCGCTCGGAGCGTCCGCGTGGCGACAAACCCTTCGGCGACAAGCCGCGTGGTGACCGTCGTCCACGTACGGAGGGAGAAGAACGCCCGCGGTCCTTCCGCGATCGGCCGCGTGAGGACGGAGGCGAACGCGCTTCGCGTCCGGCCAGAAGCTTTGCCGGCGAAGGCCGCTCCGAGCGCGTCCGCGGCGACAAACCCGTTGGTGACAAGCCGCGTGGCGAMCGTCGTCCGCGTACGGAGGGGGAAGAACGTCCGCGTTCCTTCCGCGATCGTCCGCGCGAGGAGGGTGGCGAGCGTTCTTCGCGTCCGGCGAGAAGCTTTGGCGGCGAGGGCCGTTCGGAACGTCCCCAAGGTGACAAACCCCGCGGGGCAAAGAATTTTTCCGGCAAGCCGAAAGGCGATCGGCCGGGCGGTGGTGGCAAGCCTTCCGGCGGGCCTTCCAGAGGTGGTGCGAAAGGCAAGGGAATGACGCGCGGTGCGGATCGTCGGCGGTGAGTTTCGCGGACGGCCGCTTGCCGTACCAAAATCCAACGACATCCGGCCGACTGCGGACCGGACGCGTGAGAGCCTGTTCAATATTCTGAGCCATGCCTATCCGGAATGCATCGATGGCACCCGGATACTCGATCTTTTCGCCGGTACGGGCGCGGTCGGCCTCGAAGCCGTCTCACGTGGCTGTCGCCATGCGCTGTTCGTTGAGAATAGCGTGGAGGGCAGGGCGCTCCTCTGGGAAAACATCGATGCGCTCGGTCTGCATGGCAGGACGCGAATCCTGCGCCGTGATGCGACCGATCTCGGCAGCATCGGCAATCTCGAGCCTTTCGACATGCTCTTTGCCGATCCGCCCTATGGCCGGGGGCTCGGCGAAAAAGCGCTTGCGGCGGCGGCCGAAGGCGGCTGGCTCAAGCCTGGCGCGATTACCGTTCTGGAAGAACGCGCGGATGTTGCCGTTTCGGTCCATCCTTCCTATGTTTTCCTCGAAAGCCGAATATTCGGCGACACAAGAGTACATTTCTTCCGGTATCAGCCGCAGTAGCGGGCGCGTTGGGGGCAGATCGTGCAGGCGGAAATCATCAGTCCGAAATCGCCTGCGATCAGCGACCTTCCGACGGTTGCCGTCGCCTTTGGCGGCGGTGGCGCACGCGGCCTCTCGCATATCCACATCATCGAAACGCTGGATGAACTCGGCATCCGCCCGGTGGCGATCTCGGGTTCCTCGATCGGCGCCATTATGGGCGCCGGTATGGCGGCCGGCATGTCGGGCGCGGAGATTCGTGAGCACGCGCTGGCAACAGTCGGCAACAAGGCAGCCGTTGTCAGCCGTATCTGGGGGCTGCGCCCGACGACCGTACGCGATGCCGTGGCCAAGGGCATCCGCATCGGCCAGTTCAATCTCGAACGCATCCTGAAAGCCTTCCTGCCCTCAGAGCTTCCGGCGCGCTTCGAGGATCTGCTGGTGCCGATGAAAGTGATCGCCACCGACTATTACGGCCAAGCCGAGGTCATCGTCGACCAAGGCCAGCTTTTTCCGGCACTCGCCGCATCATCGGCTATTCCTGCGGTCTTCATGCCGGTCAGGCTGCACGGCCGCGTGATGATCGATGGCGGTATTGCCAATCCCGTTCCCTACGAATGCCTGATGGATCTTGCCGATATCGTCATCGGCATTGATGTCGTCGGCGCGCCCGAAGGCGACGGCACCCATATCCCGAACCGGATGGAGAGCATCTTCGGCTCCGGCCAGCTGATGATGCAGGCGGCGATTTCCCTGAAGCTGAAGCTCCTGCGGCCGCATATCTTCCTGCGCCCCATCGTCGGCCGCACCGGCGTCATGGATTTCCTGAAGGCGCGCGATGTGCTTGCCATGTCGGTTGGCGTCAAGGACGAGCTGAAATATGCGCTCGATCGGGAAATCGAAGCGCGGTTGAAGCGGTAAATTAGAGCAATTCCAGCAAAAGTGCGTAGCGGTTTTGCGTCCGGAATTGCGTGAAAACAAAGAGATAGAGTATTTTCGTGATTCGAAGAAAAACGGAAATACTCTAGTATCGCCTCAAGCGTCCGCCGTCACATCGGCCGTATTTGCCAGCGGATCGTTGTCGAAGGGACCGGGCGCACGCTTGGGCTTGACCAGCGGCTCCGGATGGATCGGCTTCGAAAACAGCAGGTCCTGTCCCGCTTGCAGGCCCTCCGAAACCTGCAGCACCAGCCGCGCTTCGTCGCGCTTGCGAATGTCCTCGCCGATCTCGTAGGCATCGACTTCGGCGACACCGAGCGCCTCCAGTGTGCGCCGGCCGAATAGCAGACCAGATTCCAGCGTTTCGCGCAGCTCGTAATCGACGCCCTTGTTGCGCAGTTCGATGGAGTGAATGCGGTCATAGGAGCGCACGAAGAGCGTCGTCTGCGGGTAGTCGGCCTGGATCAGTTCGACGATCTTGTCGGTGATCTCCCTCTTCTGGGTGCAGACGAGCACGATCTTGGCCCTATCAATGCCGGCCGAACGCAGCACGTCCTTGCGAGTGCCATCGCCGAAATAGATGCGGAAACCGAAGGAGGATGCCTGCCGGATGCGGTCGGCGGAGAAGTCGATGACGGTGACGCTGCGGCCGCCGGCAAGCAGGATCTGCGCGGCGATCTGGCCGAAACGCGAGAAGCCGACCATCAGCACGTCCGCACCCGCACCCTCGAAATCCTCGTCGAGTTCTTCGTGCTCTTCTCCCGTCAACATCCGCTTGGAAAGCGCTGCGCCAAGTGGTGTCAGCGCCATGGAAAGGGTGACGATCGCAACGAGCAGCGAAGCCGTGCTGCTCGACATCAGCCCGGCGACAGCAGCCGTGGTGAAGAGGACGAAACCGAATTCCCCGCCCTGCGGCAGCAGGAAGGCGATGCGAACGGCATCGTTATGCGAAGAACGCGCCACACGGCAGAGCACGTAGATGATGAGCGCTTTCACCGCCATAATGATCGGTACGGCAATGATGATGAAGAGCACATTGTCGAGCAGCACCTGAAGCTGCAACGACAGGCCGACGGCGATGAAGAAGATAGCGAGAAGGACGCCGCGGAACGGCTCGATATCTGCTTCCAGCTCATGCCGGTAGGAAGATTCCGCCAGCATGACGCCGGACAGGAAGGCGCCCATCGCCATCGAGAGCCCGGCAAACTGCATCAGGCTTGCCGATCCCATCACGACGAAGAGCGCGGCCGCGATCATCGCTTCGCGCGCGCCGGTGCGGGCGATGATCTGGAACAGGGGTGTCAGCAGGTATCGGCCCATGATGATCATCGCACCGACCGCCGCAATGGAAATGCCGAAGTCGACGAGTGGGTTACCGCTGCCCTTGTCGCCATCGAGGATGGTGACGACTGCCAGAAGCGGCACGATCGCCAGATCCTGAAACAGCAGCATGGAGAAGGAGCGCTGCCCGTAACGGGTATTGACGTCGCCGTCGCCTTCGAGGATCTGCATGGCGAATGCGGTGGAAGAAAGCGCCAGCCCGAAGCCGGCGACGATGCTGCCGCGCCATTCGAGCACGCCGGAAAACCAGGCAAGTGCTGTCAGCGCAAGGCCCGTCACCACCACCTGCGCCGTGCCGAGACCGAAGATGTCGCGCCGCATCTGCCAGAGGCGGGTGGGCTTCAATTCAAGCCCGATGATGAACAGCAGAAAGACGACGCCAAGTTCGGCGACATCGAGGATCTGCTCGCCATCGGTAATGCCATGAAAGATCGGCCCGATGACGATACCCGCCGCCAGATAGCCGAGAACCGTGCCGAGCCCGAGCTTCTTGAAGATCGGTGCGGCGACGACCGCGCCGCCGAGCAGCAGGATCGTTTCGGTGAAAAGCGCGTTGGGTGCGGACATGCTTCATTTCTTTCGATGGCGGGGCAAGCAGGCAGCCAGGAAAAGAATCGGCATCCACGGCCTTGATGCTTTCGGGAGTGCACAATAAATGGAACGGGAAGGAAAGGCCAAATCATGTCCTCTGAAATCGATTCCTCGACACTTCTTTCCCGTGCAAGTCAACTGATCGATCTGGCGAAAAAGGCAGGTGCTGATGCCGCCGACGCTGTTGTCGTTCGCTCGCGCGCTCAATCGGTCAGCGTACGCCTGGGCAAGGTCGAAGGCACGGAGTCCTCCGAGAGCGACGACTTTTCGCTGCGCGTCTTTGTCGGCAAACGGGTGGCAAGCGTTTCCGCCAATCCGGGCTTCGACCTGACCGCGCTCGCCGAACGCGCCGTTGCCATGGCCAAGGTCTCGCCGGAAGATCCGTTTGCCTGCCTCGCCGATGAGAACAGGCTCGCAAAAACCTATCCCGACCTGCAGCTTCTCGACACGACCGAAGTCGGCGCCGATCAGTTGCGGGAAGCGGCTCTTGCCGCCGAAGGGGCGGCCCTTGCAGTGAAAGGTGTCACCAATTCCTCCGGCGCTGGCGCCTCTGCCGGCATGGGCGGGCTGGTGCTCGCCACTTCGCATGGCTTCGAAGGCAGCTATATGGCTTCGCGCTTCGGCAACTCCGTCAGCGTCATTGCCGGTGAAGGCACGGGCATGGAGCGCGACTATGATTTCGACAGCCGCCTCTATTATTCCGAACTGGACGATCCCGCCGAGATCGGCCGCAGGGCCGGCGAGCGCGCCATCAAACGCGTTAACCCCCGGCAGGTGCCGACCGGCAAGGGTATTACCGTCATCTTCGATCCTCGCATCGCTCGTGGTTTCGTCGGCCATATTGCCGGCGCCATCAATGGTGCGTCGGTTGCCCGCAAGACGAGTTTCCTGCGCGACAAGATGGGCCAACAGGTGCTGAAAGCGGGCCTGTCGATCACCGATGACCCCCTGATCGTGCGCGGCCCGTCCTCCCGTCCCTTCGATGGTGAGGGCGTTTCCGGCGAGCGGCTGGTCATGATCGAGGACGGGGTACTCAAGCACTGGTTCCTGTCGACCTCCACCGCAAACGAAATCGGCGGTCTGGAAACCAATGGCCGCGGCGTGCGCGGCGGCACATCGGTTACGCCCGCCTCCACCAATCTGGCGCTGGAGCCGGGCGACATTTCCCCCGAAGAACTGATCCGCAGCGTTGGCAACGGTTTCTACGTGACCGAGCTGATCGGCCAGGGCGTCAACATGATAACCGGCGAATACAGCCGGGGTGCGACTGGTTTCTGGATCGAAAACGGCGAACTCACCTTCCCGGTATCGGAGGTGACGATCGCCTCCAACCTCAAGGACATGTTCATGCGGCTGACGCTCGCCAACGACATCGACCGTAAATTCGGTGTGGCTGCTCCGACCTTCGCCATTGAAGGCATGACGCTTGCCGGCCGCTGACGAACGGATCGACGCGATGAGCGACACGGACAACCGTTGGCAGAGCGATCTCGCACTGATCGCCGATGCTGCAAAACAGGCGGGCGCCGTCGCACTTGGTTTCTTCAACAAGTCACCGGAAGTCTGGTGGAAGAACGAGGAACGCTCGCCCGTCAGCGCCGCCGATTTCGCCGCCAATGAAACGCTCGAAACTATCCTGCGCAGGGCACGGCCGGACTATGGCTGGCTGTCGGAAGAGACTGACGACGATGCCGGCCGTCTTGAACACGAGACGCTGTTCATCGTCGATCCGATCGACGGTACCAGGGCCTTCCTGGCCGGTAAGGATCTCTGGTGCGTCAGCGTCGGCATCGTCCATCGCGGCCGCCCGGTTGCAGGCGCGCTTTATGCGCCGGCGCTCGATGAACTCTACGAAGCGGCGGAAGGTGGCCCTGCGCTGAAAAACGGCATGCCGATTTCCGTCTCCACGCGCGGCGAAGCCGATCTCAGCCAGCTTGCCGTCAGCGAGGAACTGTTCAAGGTTCTGCCGGCGGCGGTTCGCGAACGCAGCGAACGCGTCAAATATATCCCCTCGCTCGCCTACCGCATCGCCATGGTGGCCGATGGCCGGCTGGACACGACGTTTGTCGGGCGGAATGCCCACGACTGGGATATTGCGGCAGCCGATCTTATTCTCGAACGTGCCGGCGGCGGTCTCGTCGACCTCTCGGGTCACCCGACAACCTATAATAGAGAAAAAGTCAGCCACGAGGCGCTCTGCGCTTCGCCTGTCCCGCGTCTCCGTGAATATCTGGACTTGTTCACTCAGCTAAGAGATGGTTGACGTTTCCGTCAAAATCCCTCAGATGAAGGGCCGGAGGAGAATAGGCAGAAAGAGAATAAAAATGACGGACTCCGGCGGTAAAAAGCAGCTCCTGCACCTCGTCTTCGGTGGCGAACTCGAAAACCTTGAAGGCATCCAGTTCCGGGATCTTGGGGATCTCGATATTGTCGGTATCTTCCCCGACTATGCCACGGCACTGACGGCCTGGAAGGCCAAGGCGCAGCAGACGGTCGACAATGCGCATATGCGCTATTTCATCGTCCACATGCATCGTCTGCTCGATCCGCAGGATACGACCGGGAGCAAGTGAGCCCTAGCAGCAAGCCGCTGGCCCTCCGCTGTCCACAGCGGAGGCCTTTGCGCATCGGTTCCTTGCCCTTGATCGACGCATTCTGAACAAATTGATCGGTCATTGCGGCCGCAACGATAATTAGGGAATTGGATTGATGTCGATCTGCATGGGTCGGAGGTCCGCCGAATGAGCTCCCGGATGGCGCGGATCGGTCTGAACGCGTACCGTCTGGCGGGAACTGTGGCGTCGCCGGTCGTCGGCCTCTACATCACCTACCGCACGGCCAAGGGCAAGGAAGACCGCGCCCGCCGGTTGGAGCGCTTCGGCTATGCGAGCGCTAATCGGCCGCAAGGCCCGCTCGTCTGGTTTCATGCCGCAAGTGTTGGCGAAACCAACGCCGTCATTCCCCTGATCCGTGAAATCCGCCGACGCGACATCCATGTCATTCTGACGACAGGCACCATCACCTCTGCAAGGCTTGCTGCTGAACGTCTCGGTAATGACGCGATCCATCAATATGTGCCGCTCGACCTGAAGCCCGCTGTCGGCCGTTTCCTCGACTACTGGCAGCCGGATTGCGCCATCATTGCCGAATCCGAGATCTGGCCCGCGACCGTGCTTGAACTTGGTCGTCGCCGCATTCCGCAGATCCTCGTCAATGCCCGCATGTCCGACCGCTCCTTCGCCCGCTGGCGCCGCCGCCCGTCGCTTGCCGAGGCGCTCTTCGAAAATCTGGCGCTCGTCATTGCTCAGTCCGACCTGGATGCAGAGCGTTTCCGCGATCTCGGCGCTGTGCCGGTCATCACCTCAGGCAACCTGAAGGTCGATACCGACGCTCCGCCCTATGACAGTGCTGTTTTCGCCCGCTATAAGAAGCAGATCGGCGACCGCAAGACATGGGCGGCGATCTCCACCTTCGACGGCGAGGAAAATGCCGCCGGCATCGTCCATCGGGCGCTGCGTGACCGCGACAAGCAGCTGACCATTATCGTGCCGCGCCATCCCGAGCGCGCTGACGAGATCGAGGCCGCCCTCGTCAAGCAGGGTCTGAAGGTCGCTCGCCGTACGCGTGACGATGTTCTGACCCCGGATGTCGATATCTTCCTTGGTGATACGATCGGCGAAATGGGCCTTTATCTGCGCCTGACGGAAGTGGCCTTCGTCGGCCGCTCGCTCTTTGCCGAGGGCGGCCAGAACCCGCTCGAGCCGGCCATGCTCGGCTGCGCCATCCTTTCGGGCGGCAATGTGCAGAATTTCCGCGAGGCCTATCAGAAGCTCGCGCGCAGCGGCAGCGCCCGCATGGTGCGTGATACCGAGATGCTGGCGAAGGGCGTGCATTACCTGCTGACCAATGACGAGGCCCGCGGCAAGATGATCCAGGCTGGTATCGCGGCCGTGCATGAAATGCGCGGCGCGCTCAGCGCCACGTTGAAGGGGTTGGAGCCCTATATCAATCCGCTGACGGTGAAGGCGCGTCTGCTGCCGAAGGCCGTGGCGCAGGCCTGAGGAGCGGTCATGTCGGCAGAGGCGAAGATCAGGGGCATCCTCTTCGACAAGGACGGCACGCTGCTCGACTATGATGAAAGCTGGCTGCCGGTAAACCGCGAGCTTGCTCACATCGCCGCCGAAGGCGACGCGACGCTTGCCGATCACCTCCTTGCCGCATGCGGCATGGACCCCGTCACAGGCCATATTGTTCCCGACAGCCTGCTTGCTGCCGGCAATACCCACCAGATCGCGGAAGGCCTCGTTGCCGCCGGCTCGAAACTCGATGTGATCGAGCTGACGATCAAGCTCGACAATCTGTTTGCCAATGCCGCAGAATTCTCTGTGCCGGTCACCGATCTCGCAGCCTTCTTTGGACGCCTGCACAGCCGTGGCTTCAAGCTCGGTATCGCTTCCAGCGACAATGAGCGCTCGATCCGCCAAACGGCCCAGCGCTTCGGCATTTCCGACTATGTCGACTACATCGCCGGTTACGACAGCGGCTTCGGCAGCAAGCCTGAGCCCGGCATGGTGCTCGGCTTCTGCGCCGCGACCGGCCTGCAGCCGGAAGAGATTGCCATGGTCGGCGATAACAACCACGATCTCCATATGGGCAGGAACGCAAAAACCGGCCTGACGATCGCGGTTCTGACCGGCACCGGCTCGCGTGAAACACTCTCCGCCGCCGCCGATCATGTTTTCGATGACATCACCCACATCGAAGCCCTGCTGCTGGATTTGCAACTGGCCTGAGGCGCAAGGACTTGCATTTTCACGCGTTTTGGCTTCTCAATCCGCCCCGGTCGATTTTGTGAGACCTCGCCTGGGGGGTGAGGGCAAGGGAAACGGGACGGCATCATGATATCCGAAGCGCCGCCTTTCTGGTGGAGGCGGGCAGGTTGGCAGGCGTGGGCTCTGTCGCCCCTTTCTTTCCTCTATGGTCGCGTGGCGGGCTACCGCATGGTCCATGCGCGCCGTGCCTCGGTTCCGATCCCCGTCGTCTGCGTCGGTAATTTCACGGTCGGCGGCGCCGGTAAGACGCCGACGGCAATTGCCATTGCCCGTGCCGCGAAAGCCAAGGGGCTCAAGCCCGGTTTCTTAAGTCGCGGTCACGGCGGCTCGCTGGATGTCACCACGGTCGTCGATCCCGCCCATCACTGGGCAGTCGCCGTGGGCGACGAGCCGCTGTTGCTGGCGCAGGAAGCCCTGACGGTGATCTCCCGCAGGCGTGTCGATGGCGCTGTGAGGCTCGTCGAAGAAGGTGCCGATTTCATCATCATGGACGATGGTTTCCAAAGCGCGCGGCTCGCAATCGACTACGCGCTTCTGGTGATCGATGCGACGCGCGGTCTCGGCAACGGTCATATCGTGCCGGGTGGCCCGGTGCGCGCGCCGGTTCGCCTGCAACTGCGCC
Source organism: Rhizobium sp. 01T437 (assembly GCF_056398505.1). Taxonomy (NCBI): domain Bacteria; kingdom Pseudomonadati; phylum Pseudomonadota; class Alphaproteobacteria; order Hyphomicrobiales; family Rhizobiaceae; genus Rhizobium; species Rhizobium sp. 01T437. Next base: position 45,320 of record NZ_JBFTPM010000026.1, on the reverse strand, counting down.
AGGCGACCGCGCTTCTGAAGGTCGGAGATGGCAATGCGGCTGACCGTATCGTCCGTATCGCGGCGCGCGCTGCCAAGCCCTATTTCACCGCCGCGCTGAAAGTGTCCGGCGAGAATTCTCTCGAAGGCCTCAAGGTACTTGCCTTTGCGGGTATTGCCGATCCGGAAAAATTCTTTCGCACGGTCCGTTCGCTTGGAGCGACCATCGAGATCGCGACCTCCTTCGGCGATCACGAGCATTTAAGCGAGGAAGAGATCGACGGTCTCCTGATGACCGCAGACCAGCAGAACCTGACGATCGTCACGACGTCGAAGGATTTCGTGCGTCTCGCCGGCCATCACGGAAAGGCGGAGCAGCTTGCGGCCCGCTGCCGTGTCGTCGAGGTGGAAATGGCCTTCGCCGACCCGCTCGCCCCCGGTCTCATCATCGACCGAGCCTTTGAAGCCTGCCGTGAGCGGCGGCTCAAGGAGACAAAGGCAAAAACTTAGCGCTGGGTCGGCAGAACGCCGGCGCGCCGGTCGGCTTCCAGTGCGGAGGCGACATCGACATATGGCTCCTGTCGCGCCACGCTCCAGTAGCGAAGTTCGTCGAGCGGGACCTGTTTACCGGTCAGTGCGCAGACGACATAGGAGCCGGGCGACAGAATCTGGAAATCACCGTCGAGATAACGGATCTTCGCCTCGCGGTTTCCGTGTCCTTCGAACAAGTTCATGCGCTCCATTCCCTGCAGTCTGTCATCTGTCTGCCATACTCCCCGGGAGGCCGTTTTGCCAGCTTTTTCAGCCCCGGCCGAACAGCCGCTCGATATCGGCAAGCTTGAGTTCGATATAGGTCGGGCGTCCGTGATTGCACTGGCCGGAGCCTGGGGTCACTTCCATCTGGCGCAAAAGTGCATTCATTTCTTCCGGCCGCATCCGTCGTCCTGATCGCACCGAGCCATGGCAGGCCATGGTCGCCGCCACATATTCGAGCTTGGCGGACAGGCCGGAGGCCGTATCCCATTCGGCGATCTCATCGGCAAGCTGGCGGATGAGGCCTTGCGCATTCACTTCGCCGAGCATGGCCGGCGTCTCGCGCACGGCAATGGCGCCCGGCCCGAAGCGTTCGATCGCAAGGCCAAGCTCGGAAAATTCCTCGGCATGCGCGATCAGCCGGTCGCAATCCTCTTCGGGAATGTCGACGATTTCGGGGATCAGCAGCACCTGCGAGGCGAGCCTCTTGGAGTGTAAGGCCTTACGCATGGCTTCGAAGACCAGCCGTTCGTGAGCCGCGTGTTGATCGACGATGACGATGCCGTCATCGGTCTGGGCGACGATATAGTTTTCGTGAATCTGCGCCCGGGCGGCACCAAGCGGATACCGCGCCAAAGGTTCGGCGGCAACGGCATGAGGCTGTGGTGCAGGTTGGAAAGTAGGTTCGGAACGGGCCGTCGGATGGACGAGCCCGTCGAAGGAAGCTTGCGGCCTCTCGCCGAAACCGGCACTCGGCTGATACGGCCGGGATGGGGAGGTCGCCGCCGACCATGGTGCCTGCGGTCGCTGTGGTGCAGCCTGGAAACCGGGGCGGAAGGCGCGCAGCATGTCGCTTGCGCCAGTCGTTGCCGCCCGGCTGCCATCACGGGCAAGTGCTTCGCGGATTGCGCCGACGATCAGCCCGCGCACCAGTCCCGGATCGCGGAAGCGGACGTCGGATTTCGCCGGATGCACATTGACGTCCACCAGCGCCGGATCGAGCGTGATCGACAGCACCGCGACGGGATAACGGCCGGCCGGGATCGTTTCGGCATAGGCGCCGCGGATCGCCGAGAGGATGAGTTTGTCCTGCACGGGGCGGCCGTTGACGAAAGCATATTGATGGGCCGAATTGCCCCGGTTGAAGGTGGGCACGCCGGCAAAGCCGGTCAACTGCACATCTTCGCGCTCGGCGTCCAAGGCGATGGCATTGTCACGGAATTCCTTGCCGAGCACCTGCGCCATGCGCGCCAGATGATCCTCGCCGGTTGCCGGAAATTCCAGCGTTGAGCGGTCGGGGCCAGACAGCACGAAACGCACGCCCGGAAAGGCGATCGCCATACGCTTGACGATCTCCGTGATTGCGGCCGCTTCCGCCTTCTCCGTCTTCAGGAACTTCAGCCGCGCCGGCGTGGCGAAAAATAGGTCGCGCACTTCGACGACCGTTCCCGGATTGCCGGCTGCCGGGCGCAGATGCACGATCTTGCCGCCGGCAACGGAAATTTCGTTGCCGGCCGTGCTGTCACGCCTGCGGCTTGCGATGCTGAGCCGCGCCACCGAACCGATGGACGGCAATGCTTCGCCCCGGAAGCCGAGTGTGCGGATATCGTCGAGCGTCTCCGATATTTTCGAGGTGCAGTGCCGCTCGACGGCAAGTTCCAGATCGGCGGCATCCATGCCGGCACCGTTGTCGCTGACGCGCAGCAGCGCCTTGCCGCCGCCGGCGGTTGCGATTTCGATACGAGTCGCGCCTGCGTCGAGCGCGTTTTCGATCAGTTCTTTTGCAGCACTCGCCGGCCGTTCGATGACTTCACCGGCGGCGATCTGGTTGATGAGCGTTTCGGAGAGCTGTCTGATGGCCATATCCCTATTTTCGAGGATTCGCGGCCCGGAGGAAAGCGTTTTCATCAGCCCGTGGGAGGACACCGGAGGCTTCTCCCCCAAATTTGGGGGTCATTACCGTTAAGCGGCTCTTAAGACAAAAACGGCATTTTATTCATATACCTGCGAAACTGCGAAAATCGGATAGATGTGGGACGTGAAGGAATGAGTGCCGGCTTCGAAAAGGCGGACACATCATCTGCGAGTGACGCACTGCCGCCTGAGGCTGACCTTCAGACGGTGCTTTTCGATGCGGTGTGCGATAGTCTTTCTGCTGCGTTCGTCATCTATGATCGCAACGATCTTCTTATCTTTGCCAGCCATCAGGTCATGGAATTCTTTCCGGTACCCGAGGATGTGCTTCGGCCGGGCACCCGGCTTCGCGATTTCCTGAGTGCGGTCTACGACACAGGCTTTCGCGAGCAGACCCTCGTGCATCAACCGGGTTCGCTCAGTCGCGAGGACTGGTTGTCCCAGCGCATCGCCTCCCATTGGCGCGAACGTTTCGAATCCGTCGAGCGCCACGGCGCCGACCGCTGGGTGCGCTTTTTGAAGCGCCGCCTGCCGAACGGCTACGGCGTGACTATCATCTCCGATATTTCTGAGGCGCGGAAGCGAGAGGAACAGTGGCGCTGCGACCTGGAGCGCGTACAGCTCACCGAGGACATTCTCGACCATCTGCCGTTCCCGCTCTTCGTCAAGGATCGCAACCTCGCCTACGTCGCCGTCAACAAGGCCTTCTGCGAGAAGTACCAGACGACGGCGGACGAGGTTCTTGGCCGCAAGAGCGGTGATCTGTTTTCGCCTGACATTGCCAAGCGCTTCGAGGAAAGCGACCGCCACGTGCTGGAAACCGGTGAAATGTCGGTCTCCCGCCAGCGCCAGATCGCCCGCGACGGCACCGAGCGCGACATCGTCAGCCGCAAGCACAGGATCGGTAAGCCTGGGCGTTATTTTCTCGTCTCGACCATGCAGGACCTGCCGCGCGACGGCGACGATCTCGACGAATTCAATCGGGCCTCCGAGATCACCACCTCAAGCAACCAGACCTACCGCCGCGCCTATGTGCCGGTACCGAGCGCATCGCAGCGTCGCGAGCCTGCGGCGATGGAGGCGATCGTTCCGGAAAACTTCTCCGGCCGAAAGATCCTTGTCGTTACCTCGGATCTCGCCGCCGAGGCTGCCGCGCTGCGCACACTCGCCAAATACGGCTTCGAAGCCTGCTCGGTCCGTGGCGAGGATGAGGAGGAACGTTTCCTCGAGATTGCCAGCTCCTCCGGCATCTCGCTCGATCTTCTGATCATCGATAACCAGATGGGCATGCGCTGCCTGGAGCTCACCGAACAATACGGCATTCCGGCCCTCGTCATGGATGGCTTCCAGATCGCCAACGAGCTGACCTTCCAGATCGCTCGCCATTTCAACCGCAGCGGACGTGGCGGCGGCACTGAAGGCGACTGGGAAATCACCACGACTGAAGAAACCGTAGGCTTGCAGGTTCTCGTCGCCGAGGACAACGACATCAACCAGATCGTCTTCACGCAGATCCTCGAAGGTCTCGGTTACCGCCATCGGATCGCAGCGACCGGCGAAGAGGTCGTTCGTCTCTGGGCCGAACACAGGCCGCAGATCGTGCTGATGGATATTTCGCTTCCGGTCTTCAACGGCTTTGAAGCCTCGCGCCTCATTCGCCAGATGGAAGAGGGACAGGGCACGCGGACCCCGATTATCGGCGTGCTGACACAGGCCTTCGAGCGCGATCGAGCGGAATGCGCCAAGGCCGGTATGGATGACGTCATCATGAAGCCGGTCAGCCCTGACATTCTGGAAACGGTATTTCAGAAGTACCTGTTAGATGAGCCGATCAAGGCTCAAATCTAAATAAAGTACCCGTCAACTCCCCAGAATTTGGGAATGCTTCGGGTTGTAGTTCCGTCGATCTACTATCGAATTGTTAAGATTTGGCCGTCATCTTCACCGGGGTGTGGAGGAAAATCTTGGGTTTGGAGTGATGGTGTCGGCGGAAGTACCATTCATGGCTGTGAGTCAAAACGAACTCCAGTCTATGGCCTATACCGATCCGCTGACCGGATTGGGAAACCGCAATCGTATGCGGGACAAGGTGATACAGATTTCTGCCGAGCGGGCCAGCGATCCGGCGCCCTTCACTATCGGTATCGCCAATCTCGACAGCTTCAAGCCGATCAACGATCTCTTCGGTTCTGCCGCCGGTGACGAAATCCTGTGTCAGGTCGCCCATCGTCTGAAAGCCTGCATTCCGGATGGTGCAGTGGTCACCCGTCATGACGGCGACGAGTTTGCCTTTGTCCTGCCGCTGATCTTCGAGCGCGCCAGTGCCGAGAAGTTCGGCCAGATGATCCGTGAGGTCCTGTCGGCGCCCTACGATCTCGGCGACCGCAATGTGCGCCTTTCCGCCTCCTTCGGCTTTGCGATCTATCCCTTTGCCGGCGAGGATTGCGAGGAGCTGCTGAAGAGTGCCGAAACTGCACTCTATCGTTCCAAGCGCCGCGGCCGCGGTCAGATCACCGTCTATTCGCGTGAGATCGCGCAGGAGATGAAACGGGCGACCCAGCTCGAACAAGCGCTTCGAAACGCCATCATTTCCGATGCGATCGACGTGCATTTCCAGCCGATCGTCTCGCTCGCCAACAATCAGGTGGTGGGCTTCGAGGCTCTTGCCCGCTGGAACGATCCCGATCTCGGCTTCGTCTCGCCCGGCGTCTTCGTGCCGCTCGCCGAAGAGCGCGGTTTCATCGATGCCCTGTCGGAAGCGTTGCTGCGCAAGGCTGCGGAAGCGGCACTTTCCTGGCCGCGAGAACTCTTCCTGTCCTTCAATCTGTCTTCGGCCCAGCTCATGGATCCAGGCACGAGCAGCAGCATTCTGTCGATCCTCGGCCGCGTCGGCTTTGACCCGCATCGTCTTGAGCTTGAGATCACCGAGACGGCAGTCATGAGCTCTGCCGATACGGCGCACCGGATCATTGCCGATCTGAGGGCCGCCGGCGTGCGCATCTCGCTTGACGATTTCGGCACCGGCCAGTCGAGCCTCGGGCGCCTGCGCGATTTCATCTTCGACAAGATCAAGATCGACCGCGCCTTCGTCTCGCGCATCAATTCCGACCGCGCCTCCGAGCACATCATCAAGGCGATCCTGGCCATGTGCGAAGGCCTCGAACTGGAGGTCGTGGCCGAGGGCATCGAGGATTATTCGGAAGCGGTCAAGCTGCGCATGCTCGGCTGCGGCATGGGGCAGGGCTATCATTTCGGCCGCCCGGCCGATGGCATCGCCACGCTGCGCTTCCTGCATGAAAACTATTACTACGACACGAGTGCTACGGAACGCGCGACCGCATAGCGATCTAGGCACAAAAAAACGATGGCGCCCCATGGGACGCCATCGCCTACGCTATACTCTCCGTACGGAATTACTTGTTGGTCGTGGACCCTGTTGCGGTGTTATCCGTCGGCAGGGCCGTGTCGGTTGCTGCCGGAGCCTTTTCAGCTGACTGCATGGCCAGCGTCTTGAATTCCGGAGCGGCCTTCAGCGTCTCGGCGGTCTCCGTGGTCGTCAGCTTGATGGAGCCATCCTGCGTATTCTGCGCGACGGTGACCTTTTCCATCGGGACGGCGACATTCTTTTCGCCGATGCCCAGGAAGCCGCCGACACCGATCACGGCTGCAACAAGGCCGCCGTCCTTCTTCATGATCAGGTCATTGACGCTGCCGATGCTCTCATTGTTGCCGTTATAGACCGCCTGGCCGATATAGGTGTTGGCACTGATCTGGTCCGGGGCCTGCTGCGTCAGATAGCTGTCGCCACCTGCCTGAGCCGTATCGGTGCTTGGTGCCGGGGCCGGAGCCCGTGCGGCATCACCTGCGGGCGCCATCGGCTTGACCGGCTCTGCCGGTGCGGGGGATGCCGGATCGGCGGGCGCAGACTGCGTCGGGGCAGCAGGGTTCGCCGGCTGCGGAGCCGTCTGCGAAAATGCCGCCGGTGCGAAAGCCGTGGCAAACAGTGCGCCAGCGGCAACGGTCGTCAGAAGTTTGCGTGTCATTTCGAACCTACCTTCATTCCTTGAGTGATCCCTGGCGTAGCAGTGCCTGTTTTTCAGGCATTCCTGCCGCGCCGGTTCAAGAGTGAAATGACCGATTAGCTTATTGGTTCCGACCGAAGACACGGAAAATTTTACGGTTTTCACGGAACCTTGACCGGAAAACGACCCGAAAAAAGCAAAAGGCGCCCTGCAATGGAGCGCCTTTTTAAATGCGGGCTTCCGACGTTCAGATCACATAGGCAGGATCGAAAACACCCTTCACCGTGATGCCGAGCTCGAGCAGCGCACCTGCGCTCGGCTGGGCGGAGCGGGCATCCTCGTCCAGCCCCTCCCAGGCCGTCGTCACCACCAGCCGGTCGGCATTGGCACCGATGAAGGCCGGGCAGGAAGGCTGTGCGGCCGGCACCTTGTAGCGGGCGATGCGCAGGCCATCCGGGCTGTAGCGGTCGACGACGCCGGCGCCCCAGCGCGCGTTCCAGATATAGCCGTCGGCATCGCAGACCGATCCATCCAGCCCGCCGGGTTCGTCCATGCTGTCGACCATTACGATCGGTTCGCCGGAGGGGAGGCCGGTCTGCGGATCGACCATGACGCGCATCAGCCGGCTGAGGCGCGTATCGGTGAAATAGCCGATCGTGCCGTCGGGCGAAAAGCAGATGGAGTTCGGGATGCTGATGCCGCTGAAGAGCTTGGTTACCTTGCCGGCGGCCAGGTGATAGATCGCGCCGGCCTGGTTCTCGGCGCGCTTGCTCATCGTGCCGATCCAGAGTGCACCCGAGGGATGCGTGCGTCCGTCATTGGAGCGGTTTTCCGGTCTGTCGTTTTCCAGCGCCGCATAGAAGGTCAGGTTGCCGCTGGCGACGTCGCGCACGAACAACCCCTCTTCGGTCGCCAGCAACTGGCGGCCGGCATCGATGCGGGCGAGCACGCTTGCCATCATCGGCAGCGAATGCACCTTCTTTTCATCGGTCGAAAGATTGAGTTCGTGCAGTTCCTTGCCAAGAATATTGAACCACCAGACCGTGTTAGTGCCGGGATCGTAGGTGGGGCCTTCACCGAGAACCGAATTGGTATTGCAAAGTGTTTTGCCCTCGAATTCATAAATATCAGTCATATGCCTATGCTCCTATGGCTGCGTCATAGGCTAAGATGGTCGCCTTGGCGCGCTCGGCAACCTCTGCATCAGTCATTCCGGGCTTGTAGATGCTGGTGCCGAGACCGAAGGCGAGAATGCCGGCCTTGGTGTAGTCGGAGAAGTTCTTGTCCGACACCCCGCCGACCGCCGCAATCACCAGTTCCGGCGGCAGGATGGCGCGGATCGCGGTGATGCCCGACGGTCCCAAAACGCTGGCGGGGAAGAACTTGAGGCCGGTCGCACCCGCGCGAGCTGCCTGCAGCGCTTCTGTGGGCGTGAAGACGCCGGGCATGGTCACCATGCCATAGTCGCGGGCGCGGATGATGACGTCGGGCTCGACATTCGGTGTCACCAGCAGTTTGCCGCCGGCCGCATGCAGGCTGTCGACGGCCCCGGTGGTCAGCACGGTGCCGGCGCCTATCAGCACATTGTCAGGCGCCATCTTGGCGGCGATCTCGATCGACTTGAAGGGCTCGGGCGAATTCAGCGGGATTTCGATTGCCGTCAGACCGTTTTCGATCAGCGCGCCGACCACCGCTTGGGTTTCCTCGGGCTTGATGCCGCGCAAAATAGCAATCAGCGGACGCTTCATGTCGGGGAAGGGGATACGGTTCATGGGAGGTATCTTTCTCAGTTCGGCCAGATGGCCCGGGCAGCGGCCGAAAGCCCGCCGCGAACGGCGGCATCGGCATCGATGGCGGTGAAGGAAAGGGAGAGCGTGCGGAAGGCCTGCTCGTAAAGCGCCTGCAGGCGTCCGGAAGCGACAAGGGCAATGGCCGTATCCTTTCCGGCATCCTGCAGCGCGCCGGCGATTTCGAGGCCGATCAGCGTACCCGAGAGTTTGGCTTGGGCAGCGGCAGCCGAAATACCGTGCAGAAGCTGGCCGGAGCGGGCGGTGAAAATCAGGTTCGACGCGAGCGCCGGCCGCTGGAAGGCGGCTGCAACCGCCGCTTCGAAGGCGTCGGCGTCGGCCGGCTGGTCCTCGGCGCCGGCCACGGCATGCATGAGGATCGTATGTTTGGTGATGGCGTCGAAAAGCTCACCGGTCATGAAGGTGGAGAAGCCGGTGACTTTGCCGTCCTTGACATGCACCCATTTGGAATGCGTGCCCGGCATGCAGACGGCCTGTGTGCCCTTGCTCTCAGGCCCGAGCGCGCCGAGAAGCTGCGTTTCCTCGCCGCGCATGACATCCGGCGTCGCCGCATCGCGCTGGGCAAGGCCCGGAAGGATGCGTACGTCACGGCCTTCGCCGGGCACGGAGACCGCACCTGATAGAATCGAGGAAAGCGAAGCCGGCACGTCTATGTAACCCGCCTCAACCCAGCCCTGCCGCGCGCCTGCCATGCCGCAGACGATGACCGGCAGGTTGGCCGGCGCTTCAACTGCTGCAAGATGTCCTTCGAGTACCTGGGAAAAACCGGTCTTGGCGGCCGTCGTCATGCCTTCGCCGCTGCGACGCTCGGCAAGAATGCTGCCGTCAGCGCCGATAAGCCAGAGCCGGAAGCTGCTGGTGCCCCAGTCCACCGCGACATAAGCGGGATTTGCCATTAGAGAACGCCTCCATCGACGATGAGGGACTGCGCGGTCATGCCGGCTGCGCAGTCGGACGCAAGAAACAGAGCCGGACCGACGATCGCGTCAGGCTTCAATACGATCTTAAGGCATTGCCCCTGCACGGAGCGGGCAATACTTTCCTCCGTCAGCCATAACTTCATCTGCCGATCGGTCACAACCATGCCCGGCAGGATGCAGTTGACGCGGATATTCTCAGGGCCAAGCCTTCCCGCCATGCTCTTTGTCAGGCCGACGACTGCCGCCTTGGCGGCGGCATAGGCGGGAAAGACGCCCATGTTCAGTTTGAAGGCGATCGACGACATATTGATGATCGCTCCACCGCCGGCTGCCCGCATCGAAGGGGCAACCGCCTGCGAGGTGAAGAAGACATGGCGCAGATTGACCGCCTGATTATTGTCCCAATAGTCCTCGGTCACATCGTCGAATTCGTGCCGGTCGTCCCAGGCGGCATTGTTGACGAGCACCCGGATCGGTCCGGACTTTTCGACAACCTCGTTCACCGCGCGCCTGATGGCATCGATATCGCGCAGGTCGGTGTGGTAGAAGCTGACGGGATGCTCAGTCTCTCTGGAAAGCCGTTCCGCCAATTCCCGGCTTTCTGCCTCGGCGATGTCGAGGAAGGAAACCTTTGCGCCCTGCCTTGCGAAACCTTCGACAAGGGCAGCGCCGATGCCGGAACCTCCGCCGCTCACCAATACCGTGCAATCCTTGAATTCGGGGAATTGTGCAGACATAGCGCTCACCGTCTCTCCTCCGGGCATGCTATTTATTCCATTATTTGGAACTTAATTTGACTATATGGAATTATCCGACTAGGCTGCCTTTCCTGTCAAGGGTGGGAAAGGCAATGAGCTCTAGCGGCGACAGCATGGCGCAGGCGGATGACAAAGGCGCGTCGCGTGATGCTGGCTTGCCGCGTGACACCGGCACGCCGCGTGACACTGGCACGCTCGGCAAGCTGATGGTGCTGCTCGATCTCGTCACCCATGCCGATGCTCCCTTGCGTTTCACCGATATCCTCGCACTTGCCAATCAGCCGCGTGGCACGCTGCATCGACAGCTCAGCCATCTCGTTGAGGAAGGGCTCCTTGAACTTGACGCCGAAGGCCGCTATGCGCCGGGCCTCCGGCTGCTTGATTTCGCCTCACGAAGCTGGGCGCGCAACGAATTCCGCTTGATTGCCGCGCCGCATCTGGCCGCCCTTCATCGGGAGACGGGAGAGACCGTCCATCTCGGCGTGCTGCGCGGCTCCTCCATCATCTATCTCGACAAGGTCGAAGGACACCAGCCGGTGCGTATGTATTCACAGATCGGCAATGCCTCGCCCTGTTATTGCACCGGTGTCGGCAAGGCGGCCCTTTCGGTGCTCCCACTCGACAAAATCAGTGAACTGCTACCCGGTCTGCATTTTAACCGCTTCACCTCGGCGACGCATGTGAACGCTGAAAGCCTGCTGGCGGAGATCGGCGAAATCGCCGCGGCCGGTCATGCTTTCGATCGCGAGGAGCACGAGGCGGGCATCCGCTGTGTCGCCGCCCCCATCTGGTCGGACGACCGCTCTTTCATCGGCGGGGTCTCTGTCACCGGTCCCGCTTACCGGCTGTCGATGGAACTTCTTCAGGAATGGGCCGTTCCCGTTCAGATGACAGCACGGAAAATCATGGACGAAATGCGCATGCGCCTCGGGCCGAGGCGTTGAAACCGATTTGGCCGCTGTCATTGCTGGACGTGGTATACATAGCATGCTTATGATGAGTGCGTTATTGAGATTTGACGGCGAATCACGCCAACTGGGGTCGTCCGCGAAATCATCGACAATTCACCGGCCGAACGCGCTGCACGCCGAGGCTGAATCCTATTGATCTGACGGGCGTTGTGTAACCCACCCTGTACCTGACCGTTTTTCCGCACAGGCTGCCAGAGGTTTACCCAAAGCCCGGTTGAAGGCGAAAAAATCTGATGGCAAGCTTACCGCAAACTTCGGTGGAAGACGCCTATGTCCAGGAGGTCACTAGTCTAAAGACGCAGTTCGACATTTTCCGCTTCATGAAGCGGGTGACGGAGGCCTATCGCAGCCGGGCCTTCATGGTATTGAACCTGCCGCCGATTACCTCGTTCGATCTTCAGGGCAATACGATCATCACCAGCTGGCCCGCTGAACTGCTGTCCATCTACGATCAGGAAGGGCTGATGGTAAACAGCCCGGTCCTACGGCGGCTGCGCACGTCGACCCTGCCTTTCTTCTACGATACGTCGCGCACCAATTGGCCGCGCGACGACGGCAAGACAGGTGTCGTTGCAACCCTTTTCGAACGCTTCAAGATGATGCGCTGCGCCTATTTTCCGACACATGAACCGTCAGGCGCGCGCGGTGCAGTCTCCTTCGCCGGTGATCGCGAGCCTTTCACCCCGGTAGAAATGCGCGAGCTCAGCTATATCGCGATCCATGTCTTCGATCGTCTGGCCGAGATCCGCAATCTCGATACGCGCATAACTGACACACTGACCGACCGCGAGATCGATTGCCTCAACTGGACTGCCGCCGGCAAGACCAGTGCCGAGATTGCCGAAATCCTCGATCTCTCGGAGCATACGGTCAATCACTACCTGAACCGCGCCACCAAGAAGCTTGATACGGTCAACCGCACGCAGGCTGTCGCCAAGGCGCTACGCATCGGCCTCATCAAGTAGGCGCCGATTAGTAGGCATTGCCGGCCTAAAATATCGTCAGTCGCTGCCGCCGTGCTCAATATGTGAGCGCCATTCCCTTTGCTGGTGGCCCTGGACTGACAATTATCATCCTTTTCACCTGATTCCGGAGTTGGCATGCTTCGTGCATCGTTATCAGCAGAGGTCCAGAGGGGACTTTGAAAACAGCGCCAGCTCAATGGCGCGACCGACACGCCGCCGTCTGATATCGCTGCCGCTTTTCTCCCGGCGTTCCGATATCAGCGGCGGTTGTTGCGTTTGGGCAACCACCTTTTGCCCTGTTCCGAAACCGGATGATATCGTTCATTTTTTTCTGGCCTTTTTTTTCGCTTGCTCTAATTCGCCCCGAATTGCGCCGGTTCTCGGGGAGTCCGTTGCGGTCATCAGGGCGAGAGCCCAGCGGACTTGATGACCGCAACGGAGAGAGAACGCGCTGCCTTTCCTTTGATGCGAGATGTGCCTGCCGCCCGATTTTGTTTGGCGAAGCTGCTGGCCTCCACTATTTACTGAAGACGAAAAAGCAGTGAGGGCGGAATGACTGAGGTCACCAAGGAACAGGTTCTGGAAACGCTGAAGACCGTGCGCGGGCCGGATCTGGAGCACAACATCGTCGAACTCGGCATGGTTTCCGATGTCTTCATCTCCGATGGCAAGGTCTATTTCTCGATCACCGTGCCGGCGGAACGCGCCAAGGAACTGGAGCCGCTGCGGCTGGCTGCCGAGCGTGTGATCAAGGAAATGCCAGGTGTGAAAGGTGCGCTCGTGGCGCTGACGGCAGACAAGAAGGCTGCCGCAAATGCGCCCGCAGCGCGCCCCGCCCCGCAGGCTGACCACAGCCATCACGGCCACTCCCATACCCCGCAGCAGCAGCCGCGCACCGCCAAGATCGGCGTTCCCGGCATCGGGGCCATCATAGCCGTCGCATCGGGCAAGGGCGGCGTCGGCAAGTCGACGACGGCGGTCAATCTGGCACTCGGCCTGCAGGCGAATGGTCTTCGCGTCGGCATTCTCGATGCCGATATCTACGGCCCCTCGATGCCACGCCTCCTGAAGATCTCCGGCCGCCCGACCCAGATCGACGGCCGCATCATCAATCCCATGGAGAATTATGGCCTCAAGGTCATGTCCATGGGCTTCCTCGTCGATGAGGAGACCGCGATGATCTGGCGCGGACCGATGGTCCAGTCCGCCCTCCTGCAGATGCTGCGCGAAGTCGCCTGGGGTGAACTCGACGTTCTCGTCGTCGACATGCCGCCCGGCACCGGTGACGCTCAGCTCACCATGGCTCAGCAGGTGCCGCTCGCCGGCGCCGTGATCGTCTCCACGCCGCAGGATCTGGCGCTGATCGATGCCCGCAAGGGCCTCAACATGTTCCGCAAGGTCGAAGTGCCGGTTCTCGGCATCGTCGAGAACATGAGCTATTTCGTCGCGCCTGATACCGGCACGCGCTACGACATCTTCGGCCACGGCGGCGCCCGCAGGGAGGCCGAGCGCATCGGTGTGCCCTTCCTCGGCGAAGTGCCGCTGACCATGAACATCCGCGAGACTTCGGATGCCGGAACGCCGCTTGTCGCCTCCGATCCGAATGGCGTCGTTGCCGGCATCTACCGTGCCATCGCTGCCAAGGTCTGGGAACAGCTCGGTGAAAAGCCGCAGCGCGAAGCCCCTGCGATCGTCTTCGAATAGTGCGAATCACGCGCCGCTCACCTCGAATTGTGGGGGAAATGAGATGAAAGGGCGCAGTTCACGTAAGATGTCTTGATTATTTTCCGGCTTTGCTTCATATGCGCGCCGGCGTCATGATGGCGCGTCTGCAAATGCTCTGTGATGGCCGCCTGTCGATGAAGGTTCCGGCCTCCCTGCATATTCGGAGTTGACTTGTCGATCGAAGGATTGGTGACTGCGATGCGGTGGAGCAACCCGGCCGATAAGGCCGGACATGACCGGAGTTGTATGAACTTTGTTTATCCGCTTCCGTTACGATCGATGGCGAGTGCGCCCTGGCGTCACCGCGCTCGTGTGGGCATGGAAGGGCTTTCGATGAAAAGGGCTACGACGGCTGGGCGCTACCGGCGCCGGAGATGCGGGCTGTGATCACCGCATATTGTTCCAACTGCAAGTCGGTCGAGATCCGTGATCTTGCCAATCCTCCGGAGTTTCCGGCGGATGTGGTATGGATCGACATGGTGGAGCCGACTCGCGAGGAGGAGCTGCATGTCGAAACGATCCTTGGCATCGAAGTGCCGACCCGGGACGATCTCAGGGCGATTGAGCCGTCAGCCCGCCTCTATGTTGAAAATAACGCCGTATACATGACCGCTTCGCTGATATGGAAAGCGGAAACGGAAGCGCCGACCCTGACGGATGTCGCCTTCATCCTTGCCGGCGACAAGCTGGTGACCATCCGCTACGCCCATCCGAAGTCCTTCGCACTCTTCATCGCCGCCCTGCATCGCATACCGGAGCAGTGGCGCAGCGGCGCCGCCCTTCTTGCCAAGCTCCTGGAAACGATCGTCGATCGCACCGCCGAAGTTCTGGAAATGTCGGTGTCCCGCCTGGACATCCTCTCGGTGCATGTGTTCGGTGACCGCGCCAAGAAGGTGCGCAAGCCCTCGAACTATCTGGAAGAGAAGCTGAAGGACATTGCCGGCCATCACCGCATGATCAGCAAGCTGCGCGACAGTCTCGGCTCGCTCGCTCGCCTTCTCACCTTCTTCTATACGATCCCTGTCGTGCAGCACGATCAGGAAACCAAGGAACTCTGCCGGACGATTTCGCGCGACATCCAGTCCCTTTCGGAACATGCGTCCTTCGTCGCCGGCAACATTACCTTTCTGCTCGACGCCTCGCTCGGCCTCATCAACATCGAGCAGAATGCCATCATCAAGATTTTCTCGATTGCTTCGGTCGTGTTCTTGCCGCCGACGCTGGTCGCCTCCATCTATGGCATGAATTTCGAGTTCATGCCGGAGTTGCACCTGGCCGCGGGTTATCCTTACTCGCTGGGCCTCATGGTGATCTCCGCCGTCATTCCCTTCTTCTTTTTCCGCTGGAAAGGCTGGCTCTGAGGAGCCTGTAATTACTTCATGTCTGAAGAAAGCCATTCTCAAGAACGTAACCTCACGCCGCGCAAGCTCTTTTATCTTGCGCTAGGCTCTGTAGGTGTCGTTTACGGGGATATCGGCACGAGCCCGCTTTATGCCTTCCGCGAAGCGCTGAAGCCGGTCGCCCATGATGGTCTCACCCGTTTCGAGGTCATCAGCCTCATTTCCCTGATGATCTGGGCGCTGACGATCATCGTCACCATCAAATACGTGCTCTTTCTGCTGCGCGCCGACAACGACGGCGAAGGCGGTACGCTGTCGCTGCTCGCCCTCCTGATGAAGACCGCCAATGGCCACACAGCGCTTTTGATGCTGCTCGGCCTGATGGGCGCGGCACTCTTCCTCGGCGACGCCATGATCACCCCGGCGCTCTCGGTTCTGTCAGCGGTCGAAGGTATCAAGCTCGTCACGCCGCAGTTGTCGGAATATATCGTGCCCATATCGGTAGCGATTCTGGCACTGCTCTTCGTCGTGCAGTCGCATGGCACGGGGGCGGTCGCACGATTCTTCGGCCCCATCACGGCGCTTTGGTTCCTCGTCATGGCCGCCGCCGGCATCGCTCATATTTCCGATGACTACGGCATCCTCGCCGCTTTCAACCCCTATTATGCCATCAGCTTCCTGCTGCACGAGGGTTTCTATGGCGTCGTCGTTCTCGGCGCTGTCTTCCTGACGGTGACAGGCGCGGAAGCCCTCTACGCAGACCTCGGCCATTTCGGCCGCCGCCCGATCCAGTGGGCATGGTTCGCGCTGGTCTTCCCGTCGCTGACGCTGAACTATCTGGGGCAGGGCGCGCTCGTTCTCGGCAATCCGGCGACGATGTCCGACCCCTTCTATCTCATGTATCCGCAGTGGGCGCTGTTGCCGGTCGTTATCCTCGCGACCTGCGCGACGATCATCGCCAGCCAGGCCGTCATTACGGGCGCCTTCTCGCTCGTACGCCAGGGAATCAACCTCGGCTTCCTGCCGCGCATGGAAATTCTCTTCACGTCAGAGACCAATACCGGGCAGATCTTTGTGCCTTCGGTCAACGCGGTGCTGTTCTTCGGCGTCATCTTCCTCGTGCTCGGCTTCAAGACCTCGGATTCGCTGGCGACCGCCTACGGCATCTCGGTCACCGGCGCGATGGTCGTCACCTCGATCATGGCCTTCGAATTCGTCCGCGTCCGTTGGAACTGGTCGCTTCCGGTTGCCATCATTGCGCTGCTGCCGCTCGTCCTTCTCGAACTGATCTTCTTGGGCGCCAACCTCCTGAAGATCCATGACGGCGGCTACATCCCGATCCTGATTGCGACGGCCTTCACCGTCATCATGTGGACCTGGCGTCGCGGCACGGCGATCCTGACGGAAAAGACCCGTCATACGGATATTCCGCTTGCCTCGTTCGTGAGCTCAATCGAGCGCAAGAGCGAGCATTCGCCGGCCCATGTTCCGGGCACCGCGATCTTCCTGACCAGCGATCCGGATTCGGCACCCGCCGCACTGCTGCACAATCTCAAGCACAATCACGTGCTCCATGACCGTAACGTCATTCTGACGATCCGCACGGTCAACAAGCCGCGCGTCTCCCCGCAGGAACGCTACAAGGTCGAGCAGATCTCCGAACGCTTCTCGCGTGTCGAACTGCTCTTCGGCTTCATGGAATCGCAGAACGTCTCTCAGGCGCTGGCGGCGCTGCGCAAGACTGGCCTGAAGTTCGACATTATGACGACGTCCTTCTATCTCGGCCGCCGCAAGCTGGTGCCGGATGCCAAGTCCGGCATGCCCTACTGGCAGGACCGCCTCTACATCGCGCTCGCCAATGCGGCCGCCAACCCCTCCGACTACTTCCGCCTGCCGGCCAACCGCGTGGTGGAGTTGGGTTCGCACGTCATCATTTGACGGGAAGCAAGGAGAGGGCGCCATCTCGTCCTCTCCCATTTCTGTGACCGGCACGGGAATGAACGGGGCGAGATGATCCATCTCACGAAAATGTCAGCCGCATTAGAATATGCAGGAATCCTCATGGGCATATTCCGGGACAGGTCGTTAACCAGCTATCAAGGTTAATGCGAGATTTTCTTGGGACTGTTCCCGCGTCCCATGCCCGGAGTCCGCGTTGCGTCGAAATGGCCGCTTCCGCAGCAAGCTGCGTCTCTTGCCCCAGAATTGGGTCTCTCCCGCGATCTTCGGCGTGGCCGGATGGCTGATCTTCCCGAGCGTCGTCTCCCATGCCGATCTTGCCACCATGCTCGCCGGTCTCGACAATGATCGCGAAAGCTGGCGCATGGTTCTGACCAATTCGCCCGCAGGCTCCATCCATCAGGCAGAACTCGCCTTTGCCGATCTCGCTGCCACTGACTCGATCGCCGCCGGTGCAGGCATGGTACTGCCCGATGGCCGCAAGGTTGCCTTCGTCTCTGGTGAGAAGGGCAATGACGGCACCCCGGACGAGGATCGCGTCAATCGCAATGCCAAGAAGGGCCGCGTCGTTGCCGTCGAAAAGGTGCAGCCGCCGAAGGATTTCTCCGCCGGCTCCATCCTCGAGCGCACCAAACTCCTCTTCCGCCCGGTCTTCGATCTCAAGGACAAGTCCGCCTTCGTGAAGCCGACGATCAAGGGCAAGGAGATCGAGATCGCCACGGCCTTCTACAAGACGCAGCCGGCGCCACAAGGGGACACTGTTGTACCGGCAATTCTGGCGAGCCTCGTGACCAGCAACAAGGCGGATGTGCTGGCGACGGCCTATGCGCCTGCCGCACCGGATTATTCCCGCCAGTCGCCTTTCGATTCCATCCTGACGGACAAGGATGAAGGCCGTTTCGCGCCGCAGATCGGCCCGAAGGACCACGCTTGGGCGGCCAGCATCCTGCCGCCAAGTGTCTTTTCAGCCGGCGAGCAGCGGTGCCTGGCTTCAGGTATCTATTTTGAGGCGCGCGGCGAATCCGTGAAGGGGCAGGCGGCCGTCGCGCAGGTCATCCTCAACCGCGTCCGCAATCCAGCCTATCCCAAGACCATTTGCGGCGTCGTCTACCAGAACGAAGACTGGCGCAATCGCTGCCAGTTTTCCTTCGCCTGCGACAACATCAGGGACCGTGTGAATTCACAATATCATTGGCGCGTCGCCCGCGATGTTGCCATGGCCGTGACCGCCGGCAAGATCTGGCTGCCGCAAGTGGGTTCGGCCACGCATTACCATGCCGTCTACGTCCGGCCGAATTGGGCCAGAACCATGGAAAAGGTCGGCCGCATCGGCATGCATGTCTTCTACCGCACTTATGGTGGCGGCTGGAGCTGAGGCAAAAGGGCGGCCGATTGCCGATTTTTCGCCGCCCGGCGCCGTTCGAAGACGGATTCTTTCGATGAAATCGGGTGCGAGTGGCCAAATTCCGCTTAAATCTTTGATTTTTTGCGGTTATTTTATGGCTGGACACAAGCTCTCTACGCCTTGACTATGCTAATCCCTAAAACTATGTTGCGCGCGACTTCAGAACGGGCCGGAGGGTTCTTTAACCTTTGCGTCCGTGGTTCGGAAAACCGGGGTAGCGGGATTGCGGGCGACGGGAGCGGAGGAGAGCACGATGGCGGATGACCGCGAAGAAAGTCTTGAGCAGCGCCGTCGGCAGCTGGAAGCGGAACTAGCCTCCAGGCATGTCGATGACAGGAAGGAAGAGGCGCGAGAGGCCAGTGCCGAGCAGAGCCGTAAAGGTTATGCCCAGGCGATGAAGCTCTCGAGCGAATTCATTTCCGCCATCGTTGTCGGTGCTGTACTCGGCTGGCTCTTCGACCATTTTGTTGGCACGACGCCTTGGGGGTTGATTGTTCTTCTGCTTCTTGGATTCTGTGCCGGCGTTTTGAATGTTTTGCGCGCTGCGGGGAAGGTCGCCCAACCCCTGGATCGCCAAAACGCTGATAAATAGGGCCGTCTGGCCCAGTGCAATTTCCGCCTCTTGGGCGGGCCAAAGAGAGAGAGCAACCGGTGTCAAACGATCCGACCCATCAGTTCCAGATCTTCAAGATTGTGCCGATTGAGATCGGCGGGATTGATTTCTCGTTCACCAACGCATCTCTCTTCATGGTGGCTTCGGCTGCCGTCGCTGCTGGCTTCCTTTATTTCTCGACCACGAATCGCGCCATTGTTCCGGGCCGTTCGCAGTCACTCGCCGAAATGTCCTACGAGTTCATTGCTGGCATGCTGAAGGAAGGTGCGGGCACCAAGGGAATGCAGTTCTTCCCGCTGGTCTTCTCGCTCTTCATGTTCGTGCTGACGGCAAACCTGCTCGGCATGTTCCCGTATTTCTTCACGATTACCAGCCAGATCATCGTCACCTTCGCGCTGGCGATCCTCGTCATCGGCACGGTTCTCGTCTACGGCTTCTATAAGCACGGCTTCCACTTCTTTAATGTCTTCGTGCCCTCGGGCGTGCCGGGCATTCTGTTGCCGCTGGTTGTGTCGATCGAGATCATTTCCTTCCTGTCCCGTCCGATTTCATTGTCGGTTCGTCTTTTCGCAAACATGCTCGCTGGTCACATCACGCTGAAGGTGTTCGCAGGCTTCGTCGCCTCGCTTGGAGCCCTCGGTGCTGTCGGTGTCGGCGGAGCCGTTCTTCCTCTCATCATGACCGTCGCCCTGACCGGTCTCGAGTTCCTCGTTGCCTTCCTCCAGGCTTACGTCTTTGCGGTGCTGACTTGCATGTACCTCAATGACGCGATCCATCCGGGCGGGCACTAAGGATAACGACATCGACGTCAAAGGGCGTCAGTCATTCGCCGCAACAACCATTTCAAAGGAGTTCAACATGGAAGCGGAAGCAGCAAAGTTCATCGGTGCAGGTCTGGCTTGCTTTGGTATGGCCGGTACGGCTCTCGGCCTCGGCAATATCTTCGGCAGCTACCTCTCCGGCGCTCTGCGCAATCCGTCTGCTGCTGACAGCCAGTTCGGCCGTCTGGTATTCGGCTTCGCCGTTACGGAAGCTCTGGGCATCTTCTCGCTGCTCGTCGCTCTTCTCCTCCTCTTCGCCGTTTAATATCGGTGGATTGATGGATCACGGCCTGCGAACAGCGAGCCGTGATCCTTTGCATTTGCAGTACACCTGGAGGTGAGCATGTACTTTGTGACCCCGGCCTACGCTGAAGAGGCCCCGGCGGGAACCGCGACGGATGCGCATGCCGCTCCGGCTGCCGGCGAGGTCCATACCGAGACCGGCGTTGCCGAAGGCGGCCACGCGCGTGGGCCTTTCCCGCCTTTCGATTCGTCGACCTACGCATCCCAGCTTCTCTGGCTGGTGATTACGTTCGTCATTTTCTACCTGCTCATGCAAAAGGTCATCGCACCGCGCATCGGCGCCATCCTCGAGCAGCGTCACAACCGCATCTCGCAGGATGTCGAAGAGGCTGGCCGCCTGAAGGCTGAGGCCGATGCCGCTGTCACAACCTACGAAGGCGAACTCGCCGCTGCCCGTGCCAAGGCAAACTCGATCGGCACTGCCGCTCGCGATGCTGCTAAGGTAAAGGCCGAGGGTGATCGTCGCGCAGTCGAGGCTAGCCTCAACGAAAAGCTGAAGGCTGCCGAGGCCCGTATCGCTGATGTGAAGGCAAAGGCTTTTGCCGATGTCGGTGCCATCGCCGAGGAAACCGCAGCAGCTGTTGTCGAACAACTCATCGGCGGCTCTACTGCCCAGTCTGATGTCGCCGCTGCCGTTGCAGCCGCCAAGAAGGAGGCTTGATCAATGGAATTTGCTTTTGATGCAACTTTCTTCGCCTTCGTTGGCCTCGTTCTCTTCCTGGCGCTGATCATCTACCTGAAGGTTCCGGGCATGATGGCGAAGTCGCTTGACGACCGCGCCGACCAGATCCGCAACGAGCTGGCGGAAGCCAAGCGTCTGCGCGAGGAAGCCCAGCACCTGCTCGCGGAATACCAGCGCAAACGCAAGGAAGCTGAAGCCGAAGCCGCTCACATCGTTGCCGCTGCCGAGCGCGAAGCTGAAATGCTGACCGCTGAGGCGAAGAAGAAGACGGAAGAATTCGTCGCCAACCGCACGGCTCTTTCGGAGCAGAAGATCAAGCAGGCCGAAGCTGACGCAATGAAGGCTGTTCGCTCTGCTGCAGTCGATCTCGCCATCGCAGCCGCTGAATCCGTTATCGGCAAGCAGGCTGATGGCAAGGTTCAGTCCGAGCTCTTCGGTCACGCCGTCGGCGAAGTGAAAACCCGTCTGAACTGAGCTGCAGCTCTATAGGATTGGAAAAGCCCCGCCTCAGCGGGGCTTTTCTGCTTGTGGCGGATGCTGTTGTGCTTAGTGTGATGTCTGAACCTGTGATGGGCAGCGCCGAAAACAACGGATCACCCTTTTCGGAAGCTCCTGCCGAAACCCTCGATGTCGGTCCAGCAATCGAGTGTCTCTGACACTTTCCCATCCCTGGGCTTGCAGGGAAATGGAGCGGATATCGCGCTGGAGCTTACTCCTCCAGCATCTCCCCATTCACCTCTTCCACGACGCCGTCCTTGCGGAGTGGCCGGAAGCTCATCCGGTGCAGCGAGCACGGCCCGTGCTTCTCGATGCCGGAGCGATGCTGCGCCGTGCCATATCCGACATGGGCGGCAAAACCATATTCGGGAAACACCAGATGCGCGCGCGCCATCATTCGGTCGCGCGTCACCTTTGCAACGATGGAGGCGGCGGCGATCGAAACGGATCGCGCGTCACCCTTCACCACGGCCTGCCCGGGGCAATCGAGCCCAATCGGCACGTCCAGCCCATCCGTCAGCACATAGCTTGCCGGTACGGAAAGGCCGCAGATTGCGCGGCGCATGGCGTCGAGGCTTGCTTTGCGGATATCGGTTTCGTCGATGCGTGTGGAACTGGACGAGGCGATGGAGACTGTGGCGGTAGCAAGAATTTGGACGAACAGCTCCTCGCGTTTCTGCGCCGAAAGCTGCTTGGAATCGTTAAGGCCCTCTGGAATACGCTTGGGATCGAGGATCACGGCTGCAGCCACGACGGGGCCTGCAAGCGGCCCGCGCCCAGCCTCGTCGGCGCCCGCGACAGGCCAATGGCCAGCCTTGCGGGCTTTCAGCTCCAGCCGGAAATCCGGCACGAGGGGGACCTCTTCAAAGAGCAGAGGAGAATCGGGTGACGTGCGACGTTTCATGCGGTTGAAACTCGCACGCCAACCCGATTTCCTGCAAGCCCCCCGGATCAGGGCGGCGACGGCCGGGGGCGGTCCGGCGGATGGTGCGGTCAGGGCCATCCGCAGGAATTGCGCAAGACAGAAGACGCAGGGCAGGTCTTCTTCACGCCTCACGCAAGCTCGTTAACAAAAGCAATTCCAGCAAAAGTGTGCCGCGGTTTTGCGTCCGGAATTGCGTAAAACAACCAGTCAGAGCAGCGAAAGTTGCACGCCGCTGCCATTTGGCGGCACGAAGAGATCGTCGCGCAGGGCAAGGCTTCGCCGGGTCAGCCCCAACCGCTTTGCCGCCATCTCGAAACGGCGGGCGATCTGCCAGGCGTAGGGTCCGGCGCCTTTCATGCGCTTGCCGAACTCGGCATCATAATCCTTACCGCCGCGCATTGAGCGCACCAGCGACATGACGTGGCGATAACGGTCAGGATAGTTCTGCAGCAGCCAGTCGCGGAACAGCGGGCTCACCTCCAGCGGCAGCCGCAGCAGCACATAACTTGCCTCTTCTGCGCCTGCCGCCTTTGCGGCATCCAGAATACGCTCCAGCTCGTGATCGTTGAGCGCCGGGATGATTGGCGCCGCCATCACTGACGTGCGCACACCGGCCTCGGAAAGCCCGCGGACCGCCTCCAGCCTGCGCGTCGGTGTCGAAGCGCGTGGTTCCATCAGGCGCGCGAGCTTGCGGTCGAGCGTCGTGACTGAAATGCCGACACGCACGATGTTCTTCGCCGCCATCTCGGTGAGGATATCGAGATCGCGCAGGATCATCGCCGACTTGGTCACGATCGCAACGGGGTGGTTCGCCTTGTTCAGCACTTCGAGGATCTGCCGCATGATGCGCCACTCCTTCTCGATCGGCTGGTAGGGATCGGTGTTGGTGCCGATCGCGATGACGCGGACCTTGTAGCCAGGTTTGGCGAGCTCGCGCTCCAGAAGCTTCGGCGCGTCCGGCTTGGCAAAGAGCTTGCTTTCGAAATCCAGCCCTGCCGAGAGGCCCATATAGGCATGCGTCGGCCGGGCGAAACAATAGATGCAGCCATGCTCGCAGCCGCGATAGGGATTGATCGACCGGTCGAAGGAAAGATCGGGGGACTCGTTGCGGGTGATCGCCGTGCGCGGCTTCTCGATCTGAACATCCGTCTTGAAGGGCGGCAGCTCCTCGAGCGTCTGCCAGCCATCATCGAAGGTCTCGCGCTGCGTTGGCTCGAAGCGGCCGCTGGGGTTAAGCCCCGCGCCGCGGCCACGCCGCCGGTCAACCTCGATGCGCAGCCCTGAGGCCGCGATCATCGCGTCGGCAATATCTGCCGTATTGGCAGGCGCAAATGCCGCCTGCCCTGCAAGGGACTGTGGTCTCATCGGATTCTCCAGCGGCGGAAAACGCTCGATCCCGCTCGTTTTGATGATTATATTCCTATCCGCAAAAAGAGAACAATGCAAGAACAAAATGGGGAAAGTGGTGCTGGCAAAATTTTGTGCGGCGCTCTATAAACAGGCAATGTTGACTGTCGTTCTTGAATGCCAGGATCAGGAACCTGAGCTGGCCCAGACTCTATCGGTATTGGTGGCGGGCGCCGTCGAGGGCCTCGTCAGCGACGTGGTCGTGCTCGATCACGGCTCCCGCGACGGCACCTCGCGGGTGGCGGATGCCGCCGGCTGCCGTTTCCATTCGCAGTGGGATATCAAGGACATCATCCGTTCCGCTCGCGGCGAATGGCTGCTCTTCGTCGAACCGGGCGCAAGACCGCAGGCAGGCTGGATCGACGAAGTCGCGGAATACGTAGCCTTGAATAAGGTGCCTGCGCGCTTCACCGCCTCGCGCGGATATCGACGCCCCTTTTTCCAGCGCGTCGGCCGTGCCAGGCCGCCGCTGGAACTCGGTCTGCTCATGCCGAAGAAACTCGCCATTTCAGCTGCAAAGAGCGGCATGCGCCTTACCGAATTCGTCAAGGCACAGAAGCCGCGCCAACTCTCCAGCGAATTGATTCCCTCCTGGGTCGCCCGCGCCGCGCGATAGCTGCACTCCTCGACATTGCGAAAAGATGGCGCCCAATAGGATTTCGCGCTATAATTCGGGTATGGCGCCGCCGAAGCGCCTCGCTTCGTAACGGATGGCCATGGAATGCCGGTGAACGGCAGAACAGGTCAGCGAAAATCTCCTTTTCTGCCGGTACCCGGCGAAAGGAGGTGCGTCATGCTACGCAATATGGTCCACGGCCTGCTGGCCGCCATATTGACGACATTGGTGATCGCGCATCCGCATCCGGCAGCATCGCAGATGATGCGCAGTTGCGCAGGCCGATCCGAGATCGTCAATTTCCTGGACAGCAACTTTGGTGAAAAGCTCACTGCAGTCGGACTGATTAACCAGAACGCCATTCTCGAGGTCTATGCCGCCGAAAGCGGCACATGGACGCTCGTCGTCACGGACGTTCACGGCATAAGCTGCGTGCTGCTGTCCGGTGATAGCTGGGAAACGATGCCCGCCCTGCCGGGCCTCGCGACATAGCGATGCTGCTATTGTAACCGGTCTATTTCGTCGCGCCGCGCTTGAGGTGTTCGTCCAGCCGCGGCATGATCTCCACGAAATTGCAGGGCATATGCCGATAGTCGAGCTGCGCCTTCAAGATACCGTCCCACGCATCCTTGCAGGCGCCGGGCGAGCCCGGCAGCACGAAGATGAAGGTGGCGTTGGCAACACCTGCCGTAGCGCGCGACTGGATCGTAGAGGTGCCGATCTTGTCGTAGGAAATGCGGTGGAACAAGGCCGAGAACCCGTCCATCCGCTTTTCGAAGAGCGGTTCCAGCGCGTCGGGCGTCACGTCGCGGCCGGTGAAGCCGGTCCCGCCCGTGGTGATGACGACGTCGATCTCCTTGGCTTCAGTCCAGGCGCGCACGCGCGCTGTGATCCTCTCGCGGTCATCAGGCACGATGTCGCGGTCGACCAGCTGATGTCCGGCTTCCGCAATCCGTGCCACCAGCGTATCGCCGGATTTGTCGTCCGCCAGTGTACGCGTATCCGAAACGGTCAGAACCGCAATGCCGAGAGGTATAAAAGCTCGTTTTTCGTCCAGGCCTGCCATCATGCACCTCCTGCGAAAGTCTCCGTCGACTGGAAATACCAGTCCGGGCGGGCCGCGTGAAGACGCTCAGCGGCGCGTAGCGCAGCAACGGGTGTCTCGAAGATGCCGAAGCAGGTCGCGCCAGAGCCGGACATGCGGGTGAAAAGCGCGTCTTCTGCCGCGAGCATGTTTGAAATCTCGGCGATTTCGGGAACCAGCTCTCGCGCCAGCACCTCAAGATCATTGCGTGTCGCCCGTATGGTTTCCATCCAGTGCGGCGTCTTCTTCAGGACCAGCGGAGGATTATTTTTGGTGACAAGCCGGCGGAAGATCTCGGGCGTGGAGACGCCTTTCAGCGGGTTGGCGAGCACCATAGCGAAGGAGGGCAGGGCATCGGCCGTCTCTATCTTTTCGCCGATACCGCGTGCGATCAGCGGCGTGCTTTTCAGGCACATCGGCACGTCGGCCCCAAGCTTCAGCGCGAGGGCGGCAACGGTCTCAGTGGGAAGCGTCACGTCCCATAGACGCATCAGCCCGCGCAGCGTCGCTGCCGCATCGGCGGAGCCGCCGCCGATTCCGGAAGCGACCGGCAGATTCTTTTCCAGATGGATGCGCACGGGCGGAGCACCGCCTGCCGCTTCCCGCAGCAGGTCACGCGCCTTCAGCACCAGATTGGTGCCGGGGTCATCGGCAAGCACATCGGCGAACTGACCGGAAAGCGTGAAATCATCGGCATCGGCAGGCGCAAAGCCCAGCCGGTCGCCATGGCGCGCAAATGTCACCAGCATTTCAAGAAGATGGTAGCCGTCAGGCCTCTGGCCCGTCACATGCAGGGCGAGATTGATTTTTGCGCAGGCATCTTCAGTAACGGCGAAATCGCCTGTCACGGAAAGTGGCATGCCCAAGTCAGGCATGCGGCCTCAGGATTTCTTGTCGACCGGCGGCGGCGTCACCGGCTGCGGGTCCGGCTGCTTCTTGTCGACGGTCTTGGAGTCGTCGTCCTGTGCCGGCAGGCCGTTGGCGACCTTTTCCTTTATCTTCGGAATCGCCGCTTCCTCGGGTTCGGAGGCGAGCGCCCGGTTCCACTGATAGACAGCTTCCAGCTTGCGGCCCACCCGCCAGTAGGCATCGCCGAGATGGTCGTTGATCGTCGCGTCGCCAGCCTTGATCTGCGCTGCGCGTTCCAGCTCATCGACAGCATCGTTGTAACGGTTGAGGCGGAAATAGGCCCAGCCGAGCGAGTCAATGATATAACCGTCGTCAGGACGCAGCTCGACGGCCTTCTTGATCATCCCAAGGCCTTCATCGAGGTTGCGGTTCATGTCGATCCAGGAATAGCCGAGATAATTCAGAACCTGCGGCTGGTTCGGATTGAGGTCGAGCGCCTTGCGGAAGTTCGGCTCCGCCTGGTCCCACTTCTTCAGCCGCTCATAGGCGATGCCGCGCTGGAAGAAGACGCTCCAGTCGGAGCGGCCCGGCAGCGGCCCGATCACTTCGACAGCCTTGTCGTAATTATCGGCCATCGCCTGATAATCCTTGGCGTCGGAAAGCACGCTGCCATAGGCGAGGTAGCTTCTGATATCCGTCGGGTCGGAGGCGATCAGCGACTGCAGGTGCTTGCGGGCTTCGTCCACCTTGCCGCCCTGCGCGAGAGCGAGGCCGAGCTGCAGTTCGGAGATGCGGCGCATCGGCGAATTCGCCGGCACCTTCTGGTAAAGCGCAATGGCGCGATCCATCTGGTTCTGCTTTTCGGCAATGCCGCCGAGCAGCACCAGCGTGTCCGCACTGTTCGGATCGAGCGCATTGGCCGTCTGCAGATAGAGCGAGACAATGTCCTCGGCGCCATCGCGGTTCAGCGCGCCGCCGACCGAGAAGAGCACGCCAGCCGCGCCCTCTTCGGCGCTCTTGACCTGCTGCTCCTGCTTCTCGCCCTTTTCGATACTGTCGCGCAGCGCGTTCAGCGGCGTGTAGTTCGGCAGCAGATTGTCGCCGACAGAAACAGCGTCGAGCGCCTTTTGCTTGTTGCCCTGCGAGGCTTCGAGGCGGGCGAGCGCCATGATGGCGCGCATGAAGGTATCGGGCGCAGTCGCGCCTCCTTCCTTGTCCAGCACGGCATCATTGAGATGCTGGCGGGCGGATTTGACGTCGCCGTTGACGATCGCGATCGCACCGGCATTGTAGTTCTGGAAGATGCGGACCCAATCCGGTCCCTTCATCTTCTCGACCATGGTGAGCCCTTCCTTGCCGCGGCCGGCGCCGACACGCGCCCAGGCCAGCAGAAGGTCATTCATCATCCGGTCGAGATCGTTCGGCCCGTCATATTTCAGGATCGATTCCGCCGTCTTGAACTCGCCGCGGCGCATCGCGTCCATGCCGCGCACGATCGTGGTGATCCGCTCGACTGTCGGGTCGCCCTTGAGGTCGTTGGCATATTTCACGCCGTCTTTGATGTCGCCGTTGAGCAGCAGCGAGATCATCAGGCGCTGGCGGATTTCCGGATTGCCCGGCTCGATCTGCAAGGCTTTCTTGTAGAGCTCGATCGCCGTCGGATAGTCGTGATCCACATCGGCCGTGCGAGCAGCGAGAAACGCGCCCGAGAAGGTGGAAACGCTGTCCGGATCGAAAGTCACGGTCTTGCCGGCATCATCTGCCTTGGCCGCGTCTTCGGCATTCACGCCGCCGATCCAGCCGAGCGAAAGCACCGCCGCCAGGGCTGCGCTCGAAAGGAGACGGGTGACAAATCTCTGCCGCATTAGAAAACCTTTCTTCAGGGACGGCCGACTCAATGGGCCAACCGCAAAATCAGTTGCAAACACTGATTCACAACAGGATGGCTTTTTTGAAGCGGCCCTGCAAGAAATTCAGCCCACGTTCAAGGACGTTTGATTAAAGCGCCGCCGCGCAAAAGTGTGCGGCGGCGTTGCTGCAAAGACATGCCCCTCGCGGAGGCGCGCGTCAGTTCACGCGCTCGATGCAGAAATCGATGACTTCTATCAGGGCCGATTTCCAGGGGCTGTCCGGCAGCGGCGCCAGCGCATCCCGTGCGATCGTGCCGTAGTGGACGGCCCGCTGGATCGTGTCGTTCAACGTGCCGTATTTGGTGATCAGGCCGAGCGCCTTTTCCAGATTGGCATCGCTGCTGTTACCGCCTTCGATCGCATCGCGCCAGAAAGCGCGCTCGTCCTGCGTGCCACGGCGATAGGCCAGGATAACCGGAAGGGTGATCTTGCCTTCGCGGAAGTCGTCGCCGACATTCTTGCCGAGATCGGCAGCCTTGCCGCCGTAATCGAGCGCGTCGTCGACGAGCTGGAAAGCGAGGCCGAGATTCATGCCGTAGGATTTCAGCGCGTTGCGGTTGGATTTGCTGGTCTCGGCAACGATGGGTCCGACTTCTGCAGCAGCTGCAAAGAGAGCGGCCGTCTTGGCGCGGATGACAGAGAGGTAATCGTCCTCGGTCGTTTCCATGTTCTTGGCGACGGAGAGCTGCAGCACCTCGCCCTCGGCGATGACGCAGGCGGCAGAGGAAAGCACGTCGAGCGCCTCCAGCGAGCCGACTTCGACCATCATGCGGAAGGCCTGGCCGAGCAGGAAGTCGCCCACGAGAACGCTCGCCTGGTTACCCCAGATCGTCCGCGCGGTCGACTTGCCGCGGCGCAGGTCGCTTTCATCCACCACGTCGTCATGCAACAGCGTTGCCGTGTGCATGAACTCGACTGATGTGGCGAGCTTGATGTGGTTTTCGCCCCTGTAGTTAAAGAGCGAGGCCGCCGCGAGCGTCAGCATCGGCCGCAGCCGCTTGCCGCCGGAGGAGATGAGATGGTTCGCCACCTCCGGGATCATCTGGACATCGGAGCCGGCCTTGGAAAGGATAAGCTGGTTCACCCGCTCCATGTCAGCCTTGGTGAGGTCCACCAGCGGCTTGATGGAAGCCAGTTTGTTTTTGTTTTCTTCAAGCGGTATGACCACGCCCAACGACCCGGACTCCTGTTCATTCGTTGCCTTTGACAATAGAAAGGGGCGATGGAGGCGGCAAGGGGTGAATTGTCGCTGCCAGCAAATTCGGAAGGGAAAATGACGGCAAATGCATGAGCTTATCCGCGCAAACGACCCCGTTCTGCTCTCATTTGCGGAGAGCCTCATGAAGGATGCGGGGATTTCGTGCTTCATCGCCGACCAGGGGATGAGCGTGCTGGAGGGCTCGCTCGGCATGCTGCCGCGCCGCCTGTTGGTCGATGAGGCGATGGCCGATCAAGCCCGTCGCATCCTCACCGATGCGGGTCTCGGCGGCGAATTGCGCGAGCGGAAGTGAAAAAATGACGCAGGCGGTGACGGACACCATAGACGCCTTTCATCGCGGCCTTTTCCATATCGTCCAGCCGAAGGGCAGGGGGCATCGCGCCGGCATGGATGCCATGCTACTGGCGGCCCTCGTTGCCGATGATCGCCCCATAAGAGTGGCCGATCTCGGGGCCGGAGCGGGTGCAGCCGGCCTTGCCGTCGCCTCCCGCCTTCCGAAGGCCGAGGTCGTGCTTTTCGAGCGCTCGGCGGAGATGGCCAACTACGCTCGCCGCAGTGCCGCACTCCCTGACAATGCACATATGGCCGGCCGCGTCTCGGTCGTTGAGGCCGATGTCACGCTGACCGCCAAGGCACGCAATGACGCAGGCTTGATCGACGAAAGCTTCGATCACGTTATTATGAACCCGCCTTTCAACGATGCCGGCGACCGCAGGACGCCGGATGCGCTGAAGGCGGAGGCGCATGCCATGATCGATGGCCTTTTTGAGAGCTGGATCCGTACGGCCGGCGCCATCATGATGCCGGGCGGACAATTGTCGCTGATCGCGAGGCCGCAATCGATCGCCGAGATCATTGATGGCTGCGGCAGGCGCTTCGGCGGCATCGAGATCACCGCCATTCATCCGCGTGAGGGGGAAAACGCCGTCCGCATCCTCGTGACGGCAATCAAGGGTTCGCGGGCAAGGCTGTCACTGCGTGCGCCCCTCATCATGCACGAAGAGGGGAGCCACAAGTTCTCCCCTCTCGTCGATGATTTCAACAATGGCCGTGCGGCCTATGCCAGGCTTTGAAGCAATTTCGTTCGGAATTGCGAGCAAAATCAATTCCGGAATTGCCTGAGAACAAATTCTAACCTCCGGTCATGAAGTCGAAGAGCAGCTTGACGTTCAGGCCGGCGATCACGATAGCGACCACATAGGCGATAGCGCTCAGCCACTTCGGTGCCACCAGCTCGCCCATCTTCGCCTTGCTGGCCGTGAACATCACCAGCGGGAAGACGGCAAAGGAAAGCTGCAGGCTGAGCACCACCTGGGTCAAGATCAGCAGCTCGGCCGTGCCCTGATCGCCGTACCAGATCGTCACGAAAGCCGCGGGAACGATGGCGATGGCGCGGGTGATCAGGCGGCGTACCCAGGGCTTCAGCTTGATTTTTAGGAAGCCTTCCATGACGATCTGCCCCGCAAGCGTGGCGGTGACCGTGGAATTCAGGCCGCAGCAGAGCAGCGCAATGCCGAAGAGCGTAGGCGCAATGGCAAGGCCAAGCAGCGGCGACAGCAGCGAATGCGCCTCACCAAGTTCCACCACATCCGTCTTGCCGTTGGCATTGAAGGCAGCCGCGGCAAGGATCAGGATCGAGGCGTTGATCAGGAGTGCGAAGCAGAGCGCCACGGTGGAGTCGAGGGTCGCAAAGGTCAGCGCTTCCTTCTTCTCCGGCACGGTATGGCCGTAAGAGCGCGTCTGCACGATGCCGGAGTGAAGGTAGAGATTGTGCGGCATCACGGTCGCGCCGAGAATACCGAGCGCCAGGTAGAGCATTTCCGGGTTGGTGACGACCTCGGGCGTAGGCAGGAAGCCCCTGATGACGGCGCCCCATTGCGGGTCGGCAAGGAAGATCTGGATCGCAAAGCAGATCGCGATGACGCCGAGCAGCGTGATGATGAAGGCCTCCATCCAGCGGAAGCCGAGCCTCTGCAGCAGAAGGATGACGAACACGTCGAGCGCGGTGATCAGCACGCCGATTTCGAGCGGAATGCCGAAGAGCAGATTGAGGCCGATCGCCGTGCCGATCACCTCGGCAATATCGGTGGCGATGATGGCGATTTCCGCAAAGGCCCAGAGCGGCACCGCAACATAGCTCGGATAGGCATCGCGACAGGCCTGCGCCAGGTCGCGGCCGGAGCCGATCGCAAGACGCGCGCAAAGCGATTGCAGCACGATTGCCATGATGTTCGAAAGCAGTGCGACAGTCAGCAGCGCATAGCCGAACTTCGATCCGCCTGCGAGCGAGGTCGCCCAGTTGCCGGGGTCCATGTAGCCGACCGCCACCATGTAGCCGGGGCCGAAGAAGGCTGCCGCGCGCCGCCAGGTGGAGCTGTGCCGCCCCGTACCAACCGTACGGTAGACATCAGAGAGCGAAGCTTCCCCGCG
Source organism: Rhizobium sp. 01T437 (assembly GCF_056398505.1). Lineage (NCBI taxonomy): Bacteria > Pseudomonadati > Pseudomonadota > Alphaproteobacteria > Hyphomicrobiales > Rhizobiaceae > Rhizobium > Rhizobium sp. 01T437. The sequence continues at coordinate 13,445 of NZ_JBFTPM010000026.1, read as the reverse complement.
CTCGGTCCGCCAGCCGCCCTTTGCATTCGGATTTACGATGTCCATGCCATTTTCACCTGTTTAGCCATGCCGGCACTATGCCTGATTAGAATGATAATGCAAGTCATTCGCAACAAGAAAATGGAGAGGTGATGTTTTGGGAGCATAGCCATTGCGTTTGTCGTTGCAGCGCATACATGCAATGCCCTTGTAATGTGCATATGCATGCTTGCGCCGCCGATCATGTTGAGGAAGAGAAATGGCTGGATTTTTGAGAAAGCTGATGCCGAAGCGGTTTCGCAAGGATGGGATCGTCATTCCCGTCGTCAGGCTGCAGGGCGCGATCATCAGCGGCGGTGGTCAGTTCCGCCCGACCCTCAATCTCGCCAATGTTGCGCCGGTGCTGGAAAAGGCCTTCTCTATGAAGGACGCGCCGGCCGTTGCCATCTCCATCAATTCGCCGGGCGGCTCGCCCGTCCAGTCCCGCCTTATCTTCACGCGTATCCGCGAGCTTGCGCGGGAAAAGCAGAAGAAGGTGCTGGTTTTCGTGGAAGATGTGGCAGCCTCCGGCGGCTACATGATCGCGCTGGCGGGCGATGAGATCATCGCCGACCCGACATCCATCGTCGGCTCTATCGGCGTCGTCTCCGGTGGCTTCGGTTTTCCGGAACTGCTGAAGAAGATCGGTGTCGAGCGTCGCGTCTACACGGCAGGCGAAAACAAGGTGATCCTTGATCCCTTCCAGCCCGAGAAGGAAAAGGACATCGAGTATCTGAAGAGCCTGCAGCTGGAGATCCATCAGGTCTTCATCTCGATGGTGCGCGAGCGCCGTGCCGGCAAGCTGACGGACGATGCGGCCGTTTTCTCCGGTCTCTTCTGGAGCGGCACGCGCGGCCTGGAGCTCGGCCTGATCGACGGGCTTGGCGACATGCGCCAGGAACTGAAGAAACGCTACGGCCAGAAAACGAAGCTGCAGCTCGTCACGGCGACTCGCGGGCTGCTCGGCCGCCGCATTCCCGGTGTCTCGCCGGTCTCGCTTGAAGGTGCGGCGTCCGGTCTTGCATCGGGGCTTGTCGAAGCCGCGGAGGAAAGGGCATTGTGGAGCCGCTACGGGCTTTGATGGGAGATACGAGGGGACATGGCACAACTAATTACGTTATTGATCCTCGTCTGCGCGGGCTGGTGGCTTTATCGCCGTTTTGTTTCTGATGCGCAGAGGCTTGCTGAAAAATCCCGCCGCGCCGAGAAGGAGCGCCAGACGGGCGCCATCGGCACGCTGGTAAAGGATCCGTCAACGGGCGAATATCGCCTGAAACGGGAAGACGAATAGGCCGAAGCGTGCGTGTTGAGCGTTGCCGATCGGCGATCGAGATCGCTGGCCGGCTTGCCGTTTGTGAGGTTTGTCGGGACGCGGTGCAAAAGTCTTGACCCCTGCGGCCCTCCGTGGCACCTGTCGCGCTCATATTCCAAGCAATCGGTGCCCTTCCATGTCTGCTGCCATTCCTGACCATATGAACCCGAAGCGCTCCTTCCAGGCGCTGATCCTGACCCTGCATAATTACTGGGCGGATAAGGGTTGTGCGGTCCTGCAGCCCTATGACATGGAAGTGGGCGCGGGTACCTTCCACCCGGCCACTACGCTGCGCGCGCTTGGGCCCAAGCCGTGGAAGGCCGCCTACGTCCAGCCCTCCCGCCGCCCCTCTGACGGCCGTTACGGCGAAAACCCGAACCGCCTGCAGCATTACTACCAGTATCAGGTCATCCTGAAGCCGAACCCGCCGAACCTGCAGGAGCTTTACCTCGGCTCGCTCGCTGCCATCGGCCTCGATCCGTTGCTGCACGATATCCGCTTCGTCGAGGATGACTGGGAAAGCCCGACACTCGGCGCCTGGGGCCTCGGCTGGGAATGCTGGTGCGACGGCATGGAAGTCTCGCAGTTCACCTATTTCCAGCAGATCTGCGGCATCGAATGCTCGCCCGTCGCCGGCGAACTGACCTATGGTTTGGAGCGCCTTGCCATGTATGTGCAGGGCGTCGACAATGTCTACGACCTGAACTTCAACGGCCGCGAAGGCGACGAGAAGATCAGCTATGGCGATGTCTTCCTGCAGGCTGAGCAGGAATATTCACGCCACAACTTCGAATTCGCCAATACCGAGATGCTGCATCGTCACTTCATCGATGCCGAGAAGGAATGCCAGGCGCTGCTTGCCGCCGGCGCACCCGGCGGCAACGCCAACCAGCGCCTGCACAAATGCGTCTTCCCTGCCTACGACCAATGCATCAAGGCCAGCCACGTCTTCAACCTGCTCGACGCCCGCGGCGTGATTTCCGTCACCGAGCGCCAGAGCTACATCCTGAGGGTGCGCACGCTCGCCAAAGCCTGCGGCGAAGCCTTCCTGCTGACGGATGCGGGTGGCGTAAACCTCCCGAAAGAGGCGGCGTAAAAGCAGTCCCGAAAAAATTCTCTGCTTCTTGAACCATGCTTCTTTTACGTTGCATGGACCGCTCTTACATTGTCTCGTTGCGCGGTAAAATTGAAGTATAGATTCGGGATTCCCTTTGAAGAGCAAGCCTCTTTATTTTAAGATTTCATCTGTGAGTTGTCCGAGCGGAATGCTCCGAGTGCTCTCATCGTGGATTATCCTATGCACGCTTTCTGCATTGCTGACGTCATGCGGTAACTTTGACGCAGAGTTCCTTGTCAAATCCGTAAAGACGACGGTTGAAGTGTCCGATGACGGCAGCGCTGTCGTGTCGGAAAACTTCGCCATCGCGGTCAAGAAGTCGACAAATTACGGCGGCGTCTACGTCGATATACCGCAACGTTTCAAGGATGCGTCAGGAAGCGTTCACCGGCGAGATTTCGAGCTGTTCTCGACCCGACGCGATGGGCGTGAGGAACACTATTTTGTAGAACAGAATGTGCCGGGCTACTCGATCTATATCGGAAAAGAGCATTGTAAACGCTGCTCTACGGACATTCCCGTCGGCGTCAGCTATATCAACATCATTTACAGGCTGGGCCGCCTGGTTCGTGAAGAGGGCGATCGTCAGGTTCTTGTCCTGCCTGCCTATATGGGCCGTGTTCACGACTGGAGCGCCGAGAAGACTGTTGTTCTGATGGTCCCGCCTGGGGGAGTGCCGCGCCCTTCAAAGCTTGACCCCGCAGCTTATGAAATGACGCAAAATGCACCCGGCGAGATCGAGGTATCGATTGAGGCGGGTGAGCGCGACCGGCGGCTGCCTGATATTGAGATCGAATATCCGAAAGGAACCTTTCGGCAGGCGACGATCGGAATGCAAGCGCGCTGGTGGCTCTCCGACCATTTTTTAACATTCATAGGCATTTCGGGACCGTTGATCGCGGGTCTGTTCGTCGCATTGAGATTGCGATCCAAGTGTCAGTCGCCTGAGAACTTGGCGGACGTCGACACCAAAGTGGTGCAGACCACATCTCCTGCTCTGGCCGCCTATCTTTTCTGGAATTGGAAGGAGGATGCGGCAAAGGCCGCGTTTCTGGCTTCTGTCTGCCATCTCGCGGTCAAGCGAAAGTTCCGCATTTCCGGCCTCAATGAAGACGCCGAGGCTTCGGAACTGTCTTCCAAGAAACCCAAAAAGGGTAAGGTGACTGGTATCAGGTGGTATAGTCTACCGGCCACCAGCCGTCTGGTCTTCGAGCAGATTGAGAAAGAAAAGCCTGTCGATGATCGGCGCAGAATTATGCGCGCATGGAACAATTTGAATGGAGAGTTGCACAAGAAGGTTGTCGAGGAATACGGGCGTTTAAACACTGGGACAGATCGCAGCAAATTAGTGACCGTCTTCTCGATCCTGGCTCTTGGCGTTGGGGTTGCGTATTTCGCGGGGCTATTGCTCTATTCTGTGGCCGTATGCGGTATATTGCTGATGTCGCTCTTTGTCGTGATGGGAATCCTGCACCCGGAGCGGGTCAATTGGCCCGACAATTCTAAGGACGCGTTCGGTCTATATGTAGTTCTACCGGCGTTAGCGGTTATTGCGCTGTACTACGTCACCACGGCCGAGCTTGTCAGCGAACAGTGGCCATTTCTGCTGGCCATTCTCGTGAATATTGCCGCCCTTTTCGCCGCGTTGAGGATGAAGCGCCCTCCAACACCGTCACAGCGGCAGCTCCGTAACAATCTGCTGGCGCTAAATCGTTATTTTCTCGGGAAGATAGATGGTCCGAAAATGTCGATCGAAAGCTACGAGCGTTGCCTTCCATTCGCTATAGCATTTGGCGCAGAACAATGCTGGACCGAGCGCTTCAACCTGTGGCTAGCGAGCGAGAAGATGGATGCCTACGCTCCTGATTGGCTGAAAAAATCCTAGATTGGCTCCCAGCCTCCCAAGTCTTACGAAATCGGCAAAAGCATTCCTGTGCCATCATGACTTTGGAGCATCGAATCGTTAACGTGCGGTCATCGGAGCTGGGAGCGCATTCGTATGTACATAATACTCGCTGTTGTCGTCATCGTCGCACTCTACGTCATCTTCATCTACAACGGCCTCGTCCGTTCCCGGCAGATGGCCGAGGAAGCCTGGTCCGGCATCGATGTGCAGCTGAAGCGGCGCGCCGATCTGATCCCGAACCTGATCGAGACCGTCAAAGGTTACGCCGCCCACGAAAAGACGACGCTCGAAGAGGTCGTCGAACTCCGCAACAGGGCGCAGGCCGTTCCTGCTGGCGATGTGGCCGGCAGGGCGCAGGCGGAAGGTCTGCTCGGGCAGGCGCTCGGCCGGGTGATGGCGCTTGCCGAAGCCTATCCAGACCTCAAGGCTAACCAGAATTTCTCCGAGCTTCAGGCCTCGCTGGAAACGATGGAAAGCGAAATCCAGATGGCGCGGCGCTATTATAACGGCGCTGCCCGCGATCTGAACGTCAAGGTCGAGAGCTTCCCCTCGAACCTCGTTGCCGGCCAGTTCGGATTCTCCAAGCGCGAATATTTCGAAATCGCCAACGAGGCCGATCGCGCCGTACCGACCGTCAAGTTCTGACCTTTGTCTTTGCACAAAAACTGCTATGAGCAGTCCGACAAGGCCGTCTGCGGCCGCTGCAATAGACAGAAGAGACAAGCGCAATGAGTAAAGCCAAGCTCACCATCATCCCGCCGGGCAAGCCGCTGGCCGGTCGTGCCGTGCCGCCGGGCTCCAAGTCGATCACCAACCGCGCCCTGCTCCTGGCGGGTCTTGCCAAGGGCACGAGCCGGCTGACCGGCGCGCTGAAGAGCGACGACACGAAATATATGGCCGAGGCGCTGCGGGCCATGGGCGTGCAGATAGACGAGCCCGACGAGACTACCTTCGTCGTGACCGGCAGCGGCAAGCTTCATCAGCCGAAAGCTCCGCTCTTCCTCGGCAATGCCGGCACGGCGACGCGCTTCCTGACAGCCGCGGTTGCTTCCGTCGAGGGCACGGTCGTGGTGGACGGCGACGAGCATATGCGTAAGCGGCCGATCGGTCCGCTGGTCGCTGCCCTGAAGTCGCTGGGACTGGACGCCGAGGCGCCAACCGGCTGCCCGCCGGTGACGGTGCGCGGCAACGGACATTTCGCGTCCGGCCGTGTCGAAATCGATGCCGGTCTGTCCAGCCAGTATGTGTCGGCCCTTCTGATGGCAGCACCGCTCGCCAAGCAGGGCGCCAACGCGCCTGTCACGATTGCGCTTGCCGGTACCGATATCGGTGCCCGCGGTTATGTCGATCTCACACTTGCCGCCATGGAGGCCTTCGGCGCCAAGGTGGAGCAGCTCGACGCCGCGACCTGGCGCGTCGAGCCGACCGGCTACACCGCAACCGATTTCGTCATCGAGCCGGATGCGTCGGCGGCGACATACCTCTGGGCCGCTGAAGTGCTGAGCGGCGGTAAGATCGACCTTGGCGTGGCGAACGATGCCTTCACCCAGCCGGACGCCAAGGCCTATGAGACGATCGCCAAATTTCCGTACCTGCCGGCCGAAATCGACGGCTCGCAGATGCAGGATGCTATCCCGACGATCGCCGTTCTCGCGGCTTTCAACGAGACGCCGGTCCGTTTCGTCGGCATCGCCAACCTGCGGGTGAAGGAATGCGATCGCATCCGCGCTCTGTCCACGGGGCTCAACAACATTCGCGAAGGCCTGGCGGTCGAGGAAGGCGACGATCTGATCGTCCATTCCGATCCCGGCCTCGCCGGCCAGACGTTGCCGGCCGATATCGATACCTTTGCCGATCACCGCATCGCCATGAGCTTTGCGCTTGCCGGCTTGAAGATCGATGGCATCACCATTCTCGACCCTGACTGCGTCGGCAAGACCTTCCCGGCTTACTGGCGCACGCTTGCAGGGTTGGGAGTTGCCTACAAGGACGAAGCCTGAGTCAGGCCTGGAACTGTTGCACAGAATTGTGCCGCGGTTTTGCGATCACGACACGCGTAAAACAAACACCTAAAGCGTGGCGGCGACTCTAAACATCGCGACACGCTTCAGGCTGAACCGCAATCGGGGAGGGGACATGGTCCGGCGGTTTTTCGGCATTTGTTTCGCATTGCTGCTGGTGCTGTCGGCACGAGCAGCAACGGCTGAGGAATTCATCGCTTCCTTCGATTCCACAATCCAGCTGGAAAAGAGCGGGGCGATAACGGTGGCGGAAACGATCACAGTCAATGCCGAAGGCGACCGCATCCGGCGGGGCATCTTCCGCGATTTTCCGCTGACCTTCAGGGATGCGAGCGGCCGACGCCGCAGCGTCGATTTCAGCGTCGTCTCGGTCACGCGCGATGGCAGGGACGAGCCCTGGCATACGGAATCCGTCACTGGCGGCATCCGCATCTATGCCGGCTCCGAAGATGTGATGATCTCTCCCGGCCGCCATCAATATGTCTTCACCTACAAAACGAACCGTCAGATCCGTTACTTCGACGATCATGACGAGCTCTATTGGAACGTTACCGGCAACGGCTGGATTTTTCCGATCCGCTCGGCAGTAGCGACGGTCACCTTTCCGCAGGGTGTTGTGCCCGAAGACGTCGCCTTCTTCACTGGCCCCGTCGGTGCCACCGGCAAGAATGCTCGAGCGAGCGCAGACGACGGCCGACTGGTCGTCGCAACCACCGCGCCCCTCGGCGCGGAGGAGGGGTTGACCTTTGCCGCGAAACTGCCGAAGGGTGCGATCGATCCGCCGAGCGCCGATCAGGAGAGCAGTTGGTGGTTCAGCGATAACCGCGACTATTTCATCGGTTTCGGCGGCCTCATCCTCGTCTTCCTCTATTACACGCGCTCCTGGCTGAAGGTTGGCCGTGATCCGGCGCGAGAGATCGTTGTGCCGCGCTGGGATCCGCCGTCTGGTATCTCTCCGGCGCTCGTCAATTACATCGACAATAGAGGCTTTTCCGGCCAGGGCTGGACGGCGCTTTCGGCAACCGCGCTCGATCTTGCCGTGCGCGGCTATGTTGCGCTGGAAGATCTCAAGGACTCGATCGTCATCCGTCGCACCGACAAGCCGCTCGGCAAGGAGAAGCTCCAGGCCGGCGAGGCCGAGTTCCTGAAGGCGGTCGGCAGAGCCGGTGATACGCTCACCATCGACAAGGCTAACGGCGAAAAGGTCAAATCGGTCGGCCAGAGCTTCCGCTCGTCGATCGAACGGGAACACCGCGGCAAATATTACAATTCCAATGCCGGTTATATCACCGGCGGCGTGATTTTAAGCGCTGCGGCCCTGGTGGCGCTCTTCGTCTTCGGCTCGCTGGAGCCGGATACGATCGCGCTGATGATCATCCCCATCGGCATTTCTGTCTTCCTGTCTGTCTTCGTGGCAGGTTTTGCGAAGGCGCTGCATCGCGGCCGTTCGCTCGTCGGCAAGATTTTCGCGGTCATCGCCATCGCCATCGCCGTTTTTGTGGGCTTGAGCATTCTCTCTGCCGTCGTGCTGGCGCTCGGCTCTTCGCTGATGGAATTCCACGAAACGCCCATGCTCTTTGCGGTCGGCGGCATCGTGCTCTTCAACATCCTCTATTTCTTCATCATGGGGGCACCGACGCCGCTCGGTGCCAAGATGACAGCCGGCGTCGACGGCCTGCGGCAATATCTGACGCTCGCCGAGAAGGACCGGATGAACATGGCCGGCGCGCCGCAAATGTCGCCGCAACATTTCGAGACCCTGTTGCCCTATGCCGTGGCGCTCGGTGTCGAAAAGCCATGGTCGCGCACGTTCGAAACTTGGCTGGCGGCTGCTGCAGCCGGAGCCGCTGCGGCTGCCTATAGCCCCGCTTGGTATTCCGGCAATTTCAACAGCGGCAGCTTTTCGGATCGTATTGGCGGCTTCTCGTCGTCGATGGCCTCGACGATCGCGTCCACCATTCCTTCGCCGCCGCCCTCCAGTTCGTCCTCGGGTTTTTCCGGCGGCGGATCTTCCGGCGGAGGTGGCGGGGGCGGCGGCGGGGGGGGCTGGTGAGCTTTCCCGCTTGACCTTTCGGGCCTTCCCGCTTAACCGCCAGACCAACAGGCCGGGCCAGCAGGCCAGACCAGCAGGAAAGGGATCAGGCATGAAGGTTCTGTTGATCGGATCGGGCGGACGCGAGCACGCACTCGCCTGGAAACTGGCGCAATCGCCGCTGATGACGGAATTCTACGCTGCGCCCGGCAATCCCGGCATCGCAGAACATGCGACACTGGTCGCGGTCAATGTCGACGACCACGATGCGGTGGTCGCCTTCTGCCGGCAAAAGGCGATCGACTTCGTCGTCGTTGGACCGGAAGCCCCGCTCGTTGCCGGCATCGCCGATGCGCTGCGTGCCGCAGGCTTTGCGGTCTTCGGCCCTTCTGCGGCGGCTGCCCAACTCGAGGGTTCCAAGGGTTTCACCAAGGATATCTGCGCCCGCTACAATATCCCGACCGGCGCCTATCAGCGCTTCAACAACGCTCCGAAGGCCAAGGCCTATATCCGTGAGCAGGGCGCGCCGATCGTCGTCAAGGCCGATGGTCTTGCCGCCGGCAAGGGTGTGACGGTCGCCATGACGCTGGACGAGGCGCTGGCCGCAGTGGACGATTGTTTCGAAGGCGCTTTCGGGGAGGCAGGGGCCGAAGTCGTCGTCGAAGCCTATCTTGATGGCGAGGAAGCAAGCTTCTTCTGCCTCTGCGATGGAAAGACCGCCCTTCCTCTCGCGACCGCGCAGGACCATAAACGTGTCGGTGAGGGTGATACCGGTCCCAATACCGGCGGCATGGGTGCCTATTCGCCCGCACCTGTCATGACGGCCGAGATGATCGAGCGTACGATGAAGGAGATCATCGAGCCGACCATTCACGGCATGGCCGAAAGTGGCCATCCCTTCAGCGGTGTCTTCTTCGCTGGCCTGATGATGACCGCCAAGGGGCCGGAACTCATCGAATACAATGTCCGCTTCGGTGATCCGGAATGCCAGGTGCTGATGATGCGGCTGAAGAGCGATCTCCTGCCGCTGCTGCTTGCCTGTGCTCATGGCACGCTGGACCAGGTCGAGGCTGAATGGACCGACGACCCTGCACTGACCGTCGTCATGGCCTCGAAAGGCTATCCCGGCTCCTATGAGAAGAACACCCCGATCTTCGCGCTGCCGGCAGCCGGCGAGGGCGAGAAGGTGTTTCATGCCGGCACATCGCTGAAGGATGGTGCTCTGGTGGCAACCGGCGGCCGTGTCCTGAACGTGACGGCGACGGGCCGCACGGTCGGTGAGGCAAAGGACCGCGCCTATGCCCTGCTCGACGGGGTGAAATGGGAAAACGGCTTCTGCCGCCGCGATATCGGTTGGCGCGCGGTCGAACGCGAAAAGGCATAGGCGGCGGGCGGACATCGGCCCGTTTCGCTAAATTTTTACCCTTTCTTCTGACGGGATGGAAACAAAGCTGCGCTAATCTGGCTCTTAATGTGAGACGGAGTAGTGTTGATGCGTCAGATTTTCCTCAGTGCAGTATTTCTGCTGGCGGCTGGTTCCGCCATGGCCGGTTCGATCGAAGCGGTCGGGCCGGGCAAGCCGAGGGAAGCCGGCAGCATCATCACCGAGACCTGCGACCATTGCCCGCCGCTACAGACGGAAGCCTCCAAAAAGGATTATTCGGTGCCGGAACTGCATCCCGGCGCTTTCCAGCATGCCGAGGTCCGTGATGTCGATGGAGAAAAGAAGATCTATCGCACCGAAAACTGGATGGGTGGTTCCCCCGTCCTCTTCGTGAGCAAGGCAACGCCCGAGCAGATGCTTGCGCTGGCTCCGCCGGTGCCCAGCGAGGGTATCGACAATGAGGCGACGGCAGCCGTGGTCGGCGGCGATGCGAAGCCGGTAGCGGCCGGCATGGGTGGAACCACGCCTCTCGACGCTTCCGCGTTTGAGCTCCGTTTCTAATCGGATCCCTTTGCCACTCGGATCAAAGTTTCGATCATCGCGAACGCACTCTGAAGAGAAGCAGGGTGCTTTTTGTCTATTCAAAATAAGTATATTCTAATTTATCTGATTGTATTCATGATCAGACTGCAACCTATACAAGTCTGCAAGAAGACACCCATCAATTTTACTAGTCCGCCCGAGTAGAAGTCCTGCCTTTGTTAAAAGATAATTTAATCATTCACTTTAATTTTACTTACCGAGGGCCGGAGGACGCATGATTGCGCTAGCTGAGCGCGCGATTTCTCGCGCGCAGGTCGGGAGTTGACCGATCCGGGATACTGCATTTCACCTTTTCTGTGAGGCCAATCATGAAGAAACTCAAGATTGCTCATCAGCTTTTTGCGCTGGTCGGTGTTTTGATGGCTGCATTTGCAGTCGCAACCTATTTTGAAATCCGTACATCCGAGCAGGCGATCTATGATGAGCGTTTCGACATGCTGCGCACGCAGGTCGAATCAGGCATCTCCGTCCTCAACACCTTCTACGAACGCGAGAAGGCCGGCCAGATGACGCATGAGGCTGCCCAGGCCGAAGCCTTCGACATCCTGAAGCGCGTGACCTTCCAGCCATCAGGATATCTCTTCGGCATGGACTACAACGTCGTCCAGGTCTTTCATCCGAATCCGACCAATATCGGTAAGGACATGAGCGGTCAGGTCGACAAGGCGGGCACGAAATTCAGCCAGGCGCTCGTCGACCACGGCAAGGCCGGCGGCGGCCGTACCTTCTATTACTGGGGCAAGCCCGGCCAGCCGGAAGACCAGGTATTCCTCAAGGGCGCCTATTCCAAGGCCTTCGACCTCTGAAGGACGTGCACAACGCCCTGCAGGCGGTTGCCGAGGAAGATGTTTCCCTGAAGATCCCGCATACCGGCATGAACAACGAAGTCGGCATGATGGCGAAGGCGACGCAGTCGCTGCAGGAAAAGATCAGGGAACGTCACGCGATGTCCGATCGCGAGGCGGCCCAGCARCTGGCTCTCGAAAGCGAGCGCGAAAGCAACCTGCGCCATCAGCAGGATGAAGCCACGCTGCAGGCCCGCGTCGTCAGCACCATCGGCCAGGCGCTGGAGCAGATCGCCCACGGCGACCTGACGGTGCGTTGCGCCGACATCGGCCAGAAATACGCGGCTCTGCGTGATAACTTCAACGATGCGCTTTCGCATCTCGAGGCCGCCATGGCCCAGGTCAGCGCCARGGGCGGTGATATCGGTGTCGCCAAGGAAGAGATCCGTCGCGCCTCCAACGAGCTTTCGCAGCGCACCGAGCGCCAGGCCGCAAGCCTGGAGGAAACCTCGGCTGCTCTCGACGAGCTGACCGTTGCCGTYCGCCAGACGGCCGATGGTGCCCATGAAGCCAGCAAGCGGGTTCACTCGGTCTCGACCGAAGCAACCCACAGCGATGCCATCGTCACCCAGGCGATCGAAGCCATGAGCGGCATCGAGAAGTCTTCGTCTGAGATCACCAAGATCATCGGCGTCATCGACGAGATCGCCTTCCAGACGAACCTGCTGGCGCTCAACGCCGGTGTCGAGGCTGCCCGTGCCGGCGAAAGCGGCAAGGGCTTTGCCGTCGTCGCTCAGGAAGTGCGTGAACTGGCCCAGCGCTCGGCTGCTGCCGCCAAGGAGATCAAGGATCAGATCGCCCGCTCCTCCAGCCAGGTCGACCACGGTGTCCGCCTCGTCGGCGAGGCAGGCGAAGCGCTGAAGCGCATCTCCGACCAGATCAAGGCTGCCAAYGAGATCGTCGCCAAGATCGCCCACAGCGCCTCCGAACAGGATACGACGCTGCGTTCGATCTCGTCTTCGATGAACCAGCTCGACGCTGCCACCCAGCAGAACGCTGCCATGGCCGAAGAGACGACGGCATCGGCCGAAACGCTGGCTGCCGATACCGATGAACTGCTCGGCCTTATCAGGGGCTTCCGCATCAGCTCTGCCGGTGTCGCTCCGGCCATGCATCAGGGTCGCCGCGCCGCATAAGCGGGGCGGAGACATCAGGCCTTTTCATTACCAAAATATTAGCGGCCGCCGGATGAAGATCCGGCGGCTTTGCTTTTGGCGCACCCCCAGATTTGTAGGGAAATTTTGTCCAAAATCTAATAAAATTAAAGCTTTATTATAGGATGAATGCCAATCGTAACTAACCGGTCGCAGCATGTTCCTTTAGCAGCGGTAGATGCGTCGCCTTTATCTGGCGCGCTCGCACAGGCGGTAGAAAACCGCACCGGAATGCAGCCACTCATTCCCGTTGCGAGGCATCATGAAAAATTTGAAAATATCGAAGCAGCTTATCTTGCTGGTCATCGGCCTGATGGTAGCGTTTGCGATCGCGACCACTCTCCAGGTCCGCTCCTCGGTCAATGCGATCTACAAGGAACGCTATGACATGCTGCGTTCGGAGGTCCAGTCTGCGGTCTCCGTTCTCAAGCTCTATCAGGCAAAGGTGACTTCAGGCGAAATGAAGCTGGAAGACGCCCAGAAGCAGGCCTACTCCACGCTCAACGCCATGAAATACGACCCCGATGGTTATTTTTTCGGCTATAGCTACGACATCCAGATGATGTTCCACTATGACGCCTCGAAAATCGGCCAGACCAACAAGGGGCAGCCGGACAGCAAGGGCAAGCTCTATCGCGAAGAGCTGGTCAAGGTCGGGCAGCAGGGCGGTGGTCTCGTCGAATACTATTCCACGGCCAAGCCGGGTCAGCCCGCGGGTGATTTCCGCAAGACGGCCTATGCACTGGCCTTCGATCCCTGGAGGGTCGTCGTCGTCACCGGCGTCTACATGGACGATCTCGATACTCAGGTGAACGACAAGATTCTGTCCGCGCTGTCTGGCAGCATCGTCCTGTTCTTCTTCGCCATCGTCGCCGCCTATCTGGTCATCCGCGGTATTTCGAAYCCTCTGAAGGACGTGCACAACGCCCTGCAGGCGGTTGCCGAGGAAGATGTTTCCCTGAAGATCCCGCATACCGGCATGAACAACGAAGTCGGCATGATGGCGAAGGCGACGCAGTCGCTGCAGGAAAAGATCAGGGAACGTCACGCGAT
>NZ_JBFTPM010000025.1:0-64988 GCF_056398505.1 Rhizobium sp. 01T437 | reverse complement strand
ATCTGACCGACAATGTCGCCTATACCTGCGACGACACCTTCTCGCTGGTGTCGCTCGTCTCCGCCGGTCTTGGCATCGGCTTCGTGCCGGAATGGACGCAGGATCTGCCGAACCGCGGCTTTGAGCTGAAGAAAGTCAAAGGCGTCGACTTCAAGATCGGGCTCGGTGTCGCTTGGAACAGGGAAGATCCGACCGCCTCGCGCGACGACATCATCGATATCGCACGATCGTTGGTGCGGCCGGGCAGGTGAGTCTGGTGTGACTTTGTCTTACCGATAGGCCGTCGCCTGACCGCGACATCATCGATACAGCCAAGGATCCGCGGCTCGGGCGGGTCTTCATGAACAGGACGATCCGAACCTATCCGGCCTTTGCGGGATTTTTCGGTATGGAAGAGACGATCGAGCGGATCGTGTCCTTCTTCCGGCATGCAGCCCAGGGCCTGGAAGAGCGTAAGCAGATCCTCTACCTGCTCGGTCCCGTCGGCGGTGGCAAGTCTTCGCTTGCGGAGCGCCTGAAGCAGCTCATGGAGGTCAATCCCATTTATGTGCTGAAGGCCGGCGACGACTTGAGCCCGGTCTTCGAAAGCCCCCTCAATCTCTTCGATCCTCTGGCCATGGGGCCGTTGCTGCTCGAAGAATACGGTATCCCTACCCGTCGCCTCAGTGGCCTGATGAGCCCATGGTGCCTGAAGCTCCTCGACGAGTTCGACGGCGATATCTCTCGCTTCCGCGTCGTGAAAATCCAGCCGTCCCGCCTTCGCCAAATCGCGATCGCCAAGACCGAACCGGGTGACGAGAACAACCAGGACGTCTCATCGCTGGTCAGTAAGGTCGATATCCGCAAGCTCGAGCACTATTCGCAGAACGATCCATCCCTGCCCATTTCGACTGAAGCGGAATGGCAGACTTTCAAGGCCAACAAGAACAGTGAGACCTTCATTGACCGCACCTGAGTCATCAAGGTTCCCTATTGCCTCCGGGTCACGGAGGAGCAGAAAATCTACGAGAAACAGGGAGATAATTGAAGCCGTTGTTCGTCAATCTCTACACGGTGCTGCCCAGCAGGCTCTCCGAACAACAGGCGGCGAATAATACCGGGCGCATTGAGGCATTGCCATAGTGATGAATATTCATCGGAGGTTAAATGGCCAGGTTACGCGCACTTTTTTGTGTAGCGATGCCGGAATGCCAGTCATGTCTTATTTCCGTCCAGGAGGACCTTGATCTTTCGCAATATTGGCGCACCATCTTACTTAGCGAAGGCGAAAATCACGTGATGTGACCTTTGCTAGTGCTCTGCTCAGTGTGGTGAAGGACCTGCTCAGAGATTGGTTGTAACTGCAAAAGATCGAAAGGATGACATTTGACGACAGAAGCAATCGCTGTCGCTCTACCGGTATTGATGTCAATACCGGCAGCGATTTGGGCTACAGTACAGATCTATGATCGGCTGCGAAAAAGAAAAGAGCCCCCACGCTAAAGGCCCTCAAACCAAAATAGCTCGTCGGGGGTGAAGGCCCGGCGAGCTATCTAGTTTTATGAGGTCAAATGACATTTGACCACAGAAGCTCTTTGTTTATCTGCCAAAACACGCAGAGCGTCAAACTTATTCGGTGCAAGATCACAGGCACTTGAACCATACCAGCGCCAGATCCCGTTCGCCTACAATATGTTCGCTCGGAAGTCGCTGTTCAGGTGCTTCAAAGGGGAGAGGCGGTCGTGAAAGCCCGCTTCGCGCGGGCAAAAAGTAAGAGCATGACCGGCCCTGCGTTTAGGGGCAGTGCGGGTTTCCTCAGGTTGGGACCGACATCTAAAGCAGTGGATAACCCCTGCAACGCGCTGCCACCGAGAGAGCATCGGGATAGGTTGCTGTTTGGATTCTCGACCCGAAGAGATTTCGTGACGTCATTCAAGTTCATTCACGCGGCTGATCTCCACTTGGGTAGTCCTTTTCGCGGGCTCTCCGTCAAGGACGAGCAGCTTGCTGCGATTTTCGCGAAGGCAACCAGAGAAGCATTCTCGGTTCTGGTCAGTCGCGCGATCGAACTTTCGATCGACTTCATGATCATCGCGGGAGACATCTACGACGGAGACTGGAAGGACAACAAGATCGGCTTGTTCTTCAATCGTGAAATGGGGAAGCTCCAGCGAGCGGGTATTCCCGTCTATCTGCTCCGCGGCAACCACGATGCAGCAAGCGTGATCACGAAGACGATCACGCTCCCGGCCAATGTGCATCTGGCCGAGGCGCGATGCCTACGCCGTGGTAACCACCCATGCTCGGCGCGCAGTTATACTGCGGTAGCGACGTGCAAAAAGATATCCGCGAAAGTGCGGAGAAAAGCAGTCCAAAGTTAAGTGCCAGATGGCCGTCAAATCGCCTGTCGTCCCGAAAGCGCTTCGATCGAAAGACTGAAGAAGATCGGGCTCTCCGGACGTTCGTCCGTATCAAGGCCGAGATTAAAAGACCCGGGCTCCCACCAGAGGGTCCGTTTTTCCAGCAGAGACCATGCATGGATGCGTTCGCTCCGCCGCTCGGGAGTATCCGTCAATTCCTCAAAACGACCATGAGCGAGGACGCTTTTCCATCGTCTGTCCTGGCCCAGCTCTCCGACGTGCAGGCTGGCAAAGGGGCTTGCCCGAAGTCGGTCGATCTTCAGGCCAGGCATGGAAAACATGAATAGCCGGCGCCCTTCAGAGGCGTAATGAATAGGCACGATATAGGGGTACTACTCACCATTGCATCCGAGATGGCCAAACACCTGGGTCGCGAGAAATTTGATGCAATCGTCGTCGTTCATTTTCCGCAGCTGCATCCTAGCCTCCAGCAAGTTTGGCCGATCCGCCGCACGACTATTGTCCTCAGATCACGACGTCACTCGGAGTGTGATGTCACATTGAGGAAGTCCTCCAGACGGTTCAGGTGGTAAATGACTCGTCTCTTTCGGTCGTAGAGTCTTCCCAGCAGCGCATTTTGCACATCCAGCGACCTACCGGTCAGCTGCAGCCTCTTGACGACGATTTCCTGGCCGATGATGCGCTGCTCAGCCCTGACGGCACGGAGCCTTGCAAACTTCAGATCGTTTTTTCCAAATTTCATCGTCATATAAGCCGCCGATCTTTCGCTATCCGCGCCTGGCCGAGACGCTGTTATTCGCGGCCATTGCCCCGGAGGGCCGACTGCAAATCAAATTCACTGCCGGTAAATTCTATCATAGCACGTTTTCCAGATATCCGTTGATATATTAATATCTCTATCGATTAGCGTCTATATTGTTGTGATTATCGGAATGCCAATGAAGAAATTCATTATCGGAGCCCAAAAATTAATCGACTGAAATCGACGGAAATATTATTTTTGTGATGAAAAACATTTCGAATATACTGAAGTATTATTTTGGAGTCATCATGAACATACAGTGAATTTTCAAGCGTTTATAAAGTAGCGATTTCTAAATCATGGCCGAGCGCCACGTGCGTGGAACGAACACCGATCAAAGCAGGACAGCCGTCTCCGTGTTAGGTCAGTCGGCGAGTTGGCCAGGCCGGCCCGTTCATCAAGCCACCGAGAGTAGGGTTTTATGTTCTAAACCGCTCGGTTCAATTGCTGAGCAGATCCCACTTGTGACCCGATGGACCTCGGCCCTGATTACCAAGGCTTCAAAGGCAGGGGCATAGATGGGTGATGTCGCTACTTCAGACCAAAAAGAAGCCCGCCGAAGCGGGCAGTCGGGACAACAGGACGTGGACCGTACGGCGCCTGCTGGGCACAGCAGAGACGGGGCGCGTCTTTACCGCACGATCCAAGATATTAAACCATGAAGTAAAGAGAATGTTCCTCGGGCCGCTCCGCCGGGGGCTTTTCGCTATCCGAATGCCGGGGCAGGGCGCGACTGCAATTGCATTCGAATCGAAAGGGCCGACGGCTGATGACTTCAAATGGCGATATTCTGCGCGCTCGGCCGCGTCGAGGAGGGGGTGAAGCGGATACGGAAGGACTTCCAGGAAGAGAAGCAAAACGCCCACGAAAGCAGGACTGTCATCCATTCCAGACTCGATAATCAGGCGAAGCAGATCGCCCACCTCGATACCACGGTCGCAATAAGCGGCGGTGTCGATGCCCAAATCCGCGAGGAGATCAAAGCCCTCAAGGAAACCGTGGATCGCAATCATGCTTCAGTTCAGCCCGCGCTCGAGGAGTGGAAGCGGATGAAGACGCTCGGGGTAGGGATCTCCGGCCTCATAGCCTTCGCCGGCCTGACGATCGGCGGTATCGTTGCCTATATCGGAGACGGTGCGGTTGCTGCCATCCGACATTGGCTGAAGATTAGCTGAGCAGCCACTTCACGCTGGCATTAAGTGCTACTGCCGCAGGCGCCGGCCGCGCTTTTTCTAGCTAGCGCGTTTCAGGGGGTCGCGGGAGGATGGAGTGGGCGTCTGCGCCGGTTCGGATTCTGCGGGTGCCTTGCTGCCGCGAAGTTGCGAGATCCCAAGCTGAACGACTTTGATCATATTAGTCATCCGCGGCCCATGGCTGTCCTGGTACTGTTGTAGCGTAGGGGTATTGAGCGTGACGTCGATCAGCGCAGAAATGCGATTTTCTCTCACCACTTTGGCGCCGACCTCCCACACCCGTTTAAATAATATCCGATCCGATTCAATAATTGGCATGACGCTCCAGTAGCTGATTGGCCCGACGCACATGTCGAGCTGAGAAGAGTTGGTAGAACTAGAGGGGGCCTTCCTGTCATCAAGCGGACTAAAGTCTGACGCTGTGCGAACAACACGTGCTGTTGCAATAACGCACCACATTGCGCTTTCGGTAGCCATTGGATCCATGAAATCATCGCGTCAAGCGCGACTATATCCAATCTCAGCACCAGATGATTGAAGATCAATTAGCCATTAGGGCCGATCATCCCTGCTTCCCCGCATCCCGTTATGCCTCATCAAGCGATGGTAATACTCCTCGACCATCCGCATAGCTTCCCGTCCCCCTGGCTCGACCCCCTGATGTGGCGTCAACCGCTGGCGCACCAAAGAGACGAAACCGCCATTCCAGCGGCAAAGCTTTTTGTTCACCAAGGCGCACCATCTTTTGATTGAATTAAGTAGGACTCTACACGCATAAAGGAGTAAGGTCTTATCGTCGGCCCGGAAGTACAACGGTAGAGGCCGCTTGGGAGACCACGGGTGCTCTTGCCGCAACATTAGGTGCCGGCGATGTCTCTACTCCATCTGCTTTCGTTGCAGGACGATGAAATCGATCAGATCACAGCAGTCGTTCAGAAATGGTCTTCCGCCCATCGTACCCCCGTGGACAGTCAACGAGGACGCCGGGCGATGTGTGAGGCGGTGAGCATGGTCCTTCTTGCCAAGCAATCCCATGAACTTCTCTATGATGAGCTTAGCCGCCACATGGACAAGCCAGTCATAGAATTCGAAACGAACGCGCCTCCACTCGACAATATCCTGTCAGTTGAAACGGCAGGACAGAAACTCATTCTGTTCGAGATGAAGGCTGCCGAGCGTGATTGAGGAGGCTAGCCAGTGCACCAATCGTTTTTATGGTGCGGAGTCCAGGTCCTGGCAAATCCGTCCTTGAGAAATTTGCTCCCGATCTCTTCTCTATTCGTTCGATAGATGTTTGCTTCGGCGTGTTGTCACAGCCTTGATCTCGATCCGCAGGCCGCGTTCTTCCAACGCTCTTTCAGCCTTCCCTTGGCGAGGCGCCTAAAATAAGCCAAATCGCTGGTCAATTCGATCGGCGCTAGGCGAACTTCAAGACCGATTTGAACGGGACCTCGCGAACAACGCGACCATCTTCAGAAGTGATGAGGAAAGACTGACCGTCGATGACATCGCCAGACAGCAGCCTTTCCGCCAGAATTTCCCTCGCACCGAGAATAGCTTCCTCTTCCGCCTTCTCAATTGTAGGGAGATCAATCCCCTCTGGATCTTCCTCGATGCTTTCGCCATTTCGAACATGGAAGTAAAAAACCGGCATGTTTAGTGTCCTTCAAAAAGCGTGCCGAGTTGCTGTAACGGAAAAAAGGGCGAGAAGTTCCCGACGAGGTGGACCGCGCAAACGAACCGCAGGGCTTTGAAGGGATCATCACGGAAACGGTTCGCCGCACGGTCCGCGCGTGAAACGCAGACGTGGACCGAAAGTTCCATTTCAACGACGTTTGCCGTTTTTGACTTCGTGTAATGTTCTTCATCCAACCGCGAGGCTTCGCGCGCCGTCTCTGACCATCCGTGCTGCGGCATGCCGCACTCACGAGGCGAGCCCACATTGCCACATTCCGCTCTTGCCATGGGACAGGGCACGCCTCCCGCCTGGCATTCTCAGACATGTCTTTAGGCGCGCTGGAACTTAAGTTTTCGTCGCGAGTTACATCGTGCGGACCGTGCATCCGGGGGATTGAAGCCTTGACCCCACTAAAGTCGGCTGTGCGGTCCACCTGCACCTACTGTCCAGGCGCCGCGGCCCATGAGCTGGACAAAATTGACAATCCTACCTCCGCAGCTCATGCAACTCGATAATCCCAAACAGACCCAGAATCGTGAACATCGTCAAGAAGGACGTCACCAGCAGCATGAAAGGCATGCCGAAGAAGAACTTTGCTTTCGGCGACTCCAGGGAGCGCTCATCAGGGTACCGTGAGGAATAGATATTGGGTCCGAAATCTTTGCTGAAATCGAAACCGTTCCTGCGGTAGAAAATAATGGACCTGATGTACCAGTACCAGAAGTAGGCGCAAAAGCCGCCCGCGAAGCACGGGCCAATCCAGAGATCAAATCGGTCTTGGTTCAATCACGCTTCCCCATCAACATCGCTATCTTCGTCAAACTCATGCACCGGCAGATAGGTGTTCTTCTCCATCCACTCCCGGACGATGAGCCGAACGGTATCATTGTGCGTCTTGCCGAACTCGTCAGACAGATCCCGAAGAGCCTCTTCCATGTCGTCGTCGAAGGCGATCGATCCGGAGTTGCGCAATAGCAACGCGGCGCGGCGCGGCGCAGCATGATCTGCAGATCAGCCCTGTAAATGTCGGCGATCCGATCGGCGGCATCTTCGAGACGGGTGGGCATGTCGGGCATGGTCATGGTGTCTCGGCCGGGTGGCGTCTAAGCGGATGCGGCCTACGACGGGGTGGTAGCTGCCATCCGGCGGGCTGAAGTTCAATTAGCACGCTGATCCCCATGCGGCGACAAGCCCCGGTAATTCAGCGGCTGGTGCTCGCTACAATACCAGAGGGTGATCGCCTTGCTCTCCTCAAAACCGTAGCAACCCCATTTGGGGCACCTCGACCCGTCCGGCCCTTCGTGGTCGCAATAGTGGTCAACAATCACATTGGCGCCTGGCGCGCTTGAGTGGCCCTCGTTGCTCACTACATTGCCTTCCCTCTGTCACTGCGGCCGTGACACTCCTTCAGTCTGTCATGATGATCTTCGGCTCGCCTCCGCCATGACCTGGCTAGACGACCACGGTAAGGGCTCCAAGAAGCCCCGCCCTGATCACGAAATCGAAACCAAGGAATACGACATCGCCCGCTTTGAGGAGATCAAGGCGGCGTATGTGACGCTAGCCAAGAGGGAGCAGGCGGCATGAACGGCTCTTTATCCGCGAGCAGCCGCCAACTCGACTGCCTTCCTTGCGTCTTCAGACCGGATTCGACCGTCGATGACGTCTCGGCAGGCATTCCATGCGCGCTTCCATTTCGGAGTGTCCTGGTTGGGCTCGTGGATGAGCCAGTTGATAGCCTCCTCAGGGGAGCCGACTACAATGCGCATGCGGCTGTCTCCCAGGACGAGGGGAGTGTTCCAGCGATGTACCATCATGGCTGCTCTCCAACTGTTTGCGCCTCAAAGAAGGTTAATTCCCAGCTGCCTCGCATCGTTCCAGATCAAGTGAGTAATAATGATTTTGCAGAGAGCGCCGCATCAATCGACGCTCAAGTTCGATCAACGCCTGAGGATGCCGGCTTCCTCAGCCGCGCGAATGAAGGCGAGCTGTGCTTTTTTGCTGGCAACCTTCCCGTCGATCGCCGCGAGACAGGCTCGCCGAGCAGCGGAAAAGGATTTGCCTCCTTTTGTGGGCCAAGAGTTCATGAGGCACGCCATTGCATCCCGCGTGCTGGTGACGCTCCGGAAATGATTGGAGTTTTCGATCATCAATTCGATTGGCTTGTCCCACAGATCGTCGCTCATGTTGTCACCTCAGGAGTGTTCACCGCGGATGAAATTCGCAGCCTGCCCACTCGTTCCGGCTATCGGACTGAGGTCCCTGGTGCGTATGCGACTAAAGGCCGGGGGGGTCGCCTATGACCTTCCTCGAAGCCTTCACCAAGTACGGGCCTGACGTCGAGCGTATCGCTCAAGCCCTTAAGATCACGCCGCCAGAAGCAGATCGCCTCGTCAACGAGCTGATGGACCGCCGGTACGAGAAGCGCGCCCAGTATTGCCGGAGGCCGGCATGACCGAGTGGTTCCGCTCATGGCATGGTGCGCCGACAGATCCAAAGTGGTTAGGGATTGCAAAGCGCTCCGGTGTGGCGCCTGGCATCGCGGTTGCCGTTGCATGGGCACTGATGGACCGCGCTTCCCAAGCTGCGGATCGAGGCTCGATCGACGGATACGACGCGGAAGGTCTACGGGAAAGCCCGATCGCCATGATGGCGGCAAAGGGCCATCTTGAGCCCACCAGGTCGAGGCCGCGATCAAATTTCGCCGACTGTGGGAATCCCTTGGTGGATCTGGTGCGGGGTCGTTTGATTACTCCCGCGAGCCTGTCGACGGCGGCGGCGCGCGGGAGCCGATCACCGATCGTCAGATTGACGCCGGGTTCAAGCTTCAGGAGTGCCGCGAACTGCTCGGCCGCCGGCACTACGACATCGTCAGCAGAGTAGCCCGGGGAGGGATGCACCATCGCCGAGCTAGGTACATCGAAGCGTGCCCGGCACACCCTCGCGGACTACCTTCGCGACGCTCTGGAACGATCTGGCTGTGCATTGGGGCTTCCAAAAGCGAAAAACACCGCAAAATTCGCCATCTGTAGTGTTGCCAAGGTAAACCTTGCACGGTATCTAGTGATTAGTGTGGTGATTTGCGCAGAGCGGTCGCCGAATCAGCCGCCTCCGGGCGGCTTTTCATTTTCATGCGTCGATCTCCGGGCTTTTCGCGGCGGACTTCTTCCGCTTCCGCGGTGCCATTGCCTTGAGCTCGCTCTTGCTGGCCGCTGATTCAGCCTCCCTCGCAAGACGCAACTCGCGGAGGCGAGCTGTCTTTTCAACGCGGGCGGGGTTTTGGGCTGAGATAAGTGCTTGAGATTCCTTGGTGGTGATATCGGCTTTGTCTTCGCGTGCTTTCTGAGTCATCAGTTTTAAGTAGCGCGGTAGCGTCGAAAGAGAAGTCCGACGCAACTACTCAATTTCTTAGATCGGACGGCTTCCCGTTGAAACGATACGGTCTGGCGAAGCACAGTCTGATGGCCAACGGGACGGCTCGTGACCAGCGAGAACCCTGTGGCCCACCCTTCATGTTGGTGCGTTAAAACCCGCCTTGAAATTTCGGCTTCTGCTCCTAAATTTTGCGCCGTCAAACGCGCTTAAGAAAGGAGATGGCGATGGCGAACACCCTGTTTGACGCTCCATTGTTCCTGAAAAAACGGCGATACATTCAGGAACTTGCTAGCCTCGAAGACGTCTTCGATATCCTTGACGACTGGCCGGAAAACGAACGAGATACTACATTCGAGGTGCTTGAAAAGGCTTGTCGCATGGCGGCTCAGGGGATCTTCCCTTTGCCCGCGATACGGGAAAACCTTCGTCGGTTCCTGATAAAGCGGCATATGCTGGCGAACATCGAAGAAGTGCCAATTGTCGCTAAGCGCTCGCATGATAGCAACATAGGCTCGTGAACCCGTTAGCGCGACAGAGCGCAGATTTTCAGCCCGCCCGGTTCCCCGAGGCGGGCTAGGTTTTCATTCTGGCCAATCTGAACCACGGTGTTCAAGGACTGCTTCGGCATGTTTTTTTGCATGGCCGTATGTCTTGGAAGCGTCTTCGGGCAAAAGCCGGATCTGAAGTTCCTTTGATACGTCTATGCTGCCAAGTGTGTAAAAGCGCTCGACTGCATCATTGAAATCCTCAGCCCAGACGGTCCATGGCGCGGTCCATGTTCCTTCCTCATCCCGAAAGCGTGCGAGGAAGAAATGGAGCGGGCGAGCTCCCTTGTGGCGCCCCTGCTGACGGATCAGCCACCCGGCGTATTTGGCTGCCGCCTCATGAACAGGTCGAACGGGACTCTTACCCGCCTCGATATCCTGGTAGCTGCGGAAGGGCATGCCCATCGCCTCAGCCATCTCATGCTGAGTTAGGTCAAGGCTTGCGCGGAAGGCTTTCAGGTCGAACATTGAACGGGCTCCGAAGGTTTGTTATAACCTTGGGGAACCGGAGAGGCTGCAACCCCTCCGGCCCCCAGTTACCGGCTAATGGAGATCGTCAGTCTCCATGCCGAACCGGACTTGGAAGGTGAGCTTGACGCTCATGGTAGCCTCCAGTCCTCCCGAAGCGTGATTGCTTCGGTAAGATTGTTATGCACGAAAACCGTGCTAAACGCAATGGGAAAGCACGGAAACCGTGTTTTATTTAAGCCGTCTGGAGCGATCCGGGCGGCTTTCCGATTTCAGATCACTTCATGTCGGAGTAGAGCAGCCCGGTAGCTCGCCAGCCTCATAAGCTGGAGGTCGCAGGGTCGAATCCTCCCTCCGCAACCAAATCCAGCCCGCCCGTTTCGCCGAGCCGGGTGTAAAGATGAATGCCAAGTTCACATAACGTTCATCCCCATAAGAGCATGGTCGCCCACATTGGAAATCGAAAGGCGTAACCATGAATAGTTTTTCTCGCATCGGTACTGCTGTAGTTGCAGTAGTCATCGCAGCATCGAGTTTTGGCATGGCCTCGGCCGCCCCGTTTGTCGGGCAGCATCCACAGGTGACGTCCGACGTGGAATTGGCCCAGTACCGTGAAGATCGCCGTCCTGACTGGCGTCGCGACCGGCACCACCGGGACCGCTACGAACGTCGTCACGACCGCCGCGGCTACTGGAACGGTCATCGCGGTTACCGGGACTACCGCAAGGGCTACCGTCGCCACAGCGACGGCTACTACTACCCGCGGTCTGTGTTCCAGCTCTACATCCGCTAAGCGGTTTTAGCTTCTTTCGACAACCCCGTCAGAAATGGCGGGGTTTTTTCGTTCCCGAGTCCGGCGGTATCCGGACCAACAAGGAGAAGACGCCATGAGCGTACAGGCAATGTTCTACGCGAAGGAAAATCAACCATTGCTGTTGGTTATGGCTTGGCTCCTTCCCTTCAAGAATACGACATCATACTCGATGTCCTCGGAAGGGCGGGCCATCCCATAACCAACAGCAATGGCCTTATCCGGTATCCGAGACGAAAATAACGGGGCCGGCGGTTCCAATCCCTTCAACTGCAAGGCACACGTCTAGCGACAGGTCTGGGGTTGTGCTCGAGCAGAGGTAGATAGGGCGGATCGGCGTCTTCTTCGAAATAGCAGATCCCTCCAAGCGACATCGGATCAGAGGTATCGGCGATGGCCACATACCCACATATGTGTTAATGTGGGTTTTCTCAGTTCAGGAGCACGTTAGATGAGCCGATTGACGATCGACATAACGGACCAACAACATCAAAGCCTAAAGGCGCTGGCCGCTTTGCAGGGCAAGACAATCAAGCAGTATGCACTTGAGCGCCTCTTTCCCGGTGACACAGATGGAGAACGAGCCTGGGAGGAGTTGAAGACGTTGATGAACACCCGCATCAATGACGGGCTCGCCGGAAAACTGTCGACCAAAACCGTAGGTGAGATCCTCGACGAGGAGATTGCCGAGGGTCGTGCTTGACGGCCTACATTCTTACCGCGGAGGCGGAATCGGATCTACGTTCGGTAATCCACTACACGCGCGCGCAATGGGGTGCTGCCCAGGTACGCCGCTACGTCTCGGGTTTGGAGCGAGGTATCGCAAACCTTGCCGAGGGCAAAGGTCCTTTCAAGGATATGAGCGCGCTTTATCCGGCGTTACGAATGGCGCGATGCCAACACCACTACGTCTTTTGTCTGCCTCGAGAGGATGCGCCCGCCCTCATCGTGGCGATTCTTCATGAACGAATGGATCTCATGAAGCGTTTGGTTGATCGTCTGAACGAATGATGTTTGGACGGAGGCGAGATTACCTGAGCGCAAGACCGACAAATCGTTGTTATCGCGTGGTCAAAAAGGGGGGTCGCCAGTTCTGATCCCTTCAAGATAAAGGTAATTGAACGCTCTCAAGGCAAAGTTAGGGTAACTACGGTCGCGCGAAGCTGCCTGTAGGGCTGGCGGCCAATCCCGGCATCTAACGTAACCGTGCTGGTCAAGAGGCGCCGAGCCCGTCCGGACCATCTATAATGCCACCACGAGAGATTCCATCGTCGCTGATCTTCGCATGGATACGTTTTAAAGCCCTCCGACAGGGCGGACCGATTTCTGCATCCGCTCCGAGTTGGTGTGCGGGGGACCGGGTCTTCGTGGAACGGCATGTCGAAGCGCGGGTCAGATACGTCACTGACTTTCTAGCGGCCTTGCTGCGCGAGCGAGTTTAGACCTCCAGTTGGGGTTCAAGACGGTGATGCGAGTTTCGGCAATTCAAGCACGAGCGCATCAATTGCGGCCCTTATACGAGTGGGCAGGTGCGGTCCATCGGGCCATAAAGCCCAAACCCCCGAAACATGGGACGGTAGGTGACGCAATACCTGCACGAGCTCGCCATTTGCGAGGCGATCTCGAACAAGCCAGTAAGGTAGCCACGCCAGCCCAAGACCTTCAGCTGCTGCGTCTGCAATGACATCGATGTCGTCGAAGCGAAAGCGCGAGACCGGATTGAACGCTTGGATTGTTTCTTCCTGCAGGGTCCAGGCCTGCACAAAGCCGCTGCGCCCGTAGGTGATGGTGTCGTGCGAGACAAGGTCGGACACTGTCTTTGGCTCCCCATGAGCTTCTATATAGGCCGGCGATGCATAAAGCATCGTTTCCTCTTGGCCGATGCGGCGCATCCGGGTCCCCGTTGCGTTTCCTGGTGATCCATTTCGGATCGCCAGATCGAAACCATCTTCCAGAAGATCGACCTTGCGGTCGCTGAAGTTTAGCTCAAGCTCGAGTTCGATGTTTTCCCTTGCGATCTTTCTCAGAACCGGCGCCACGCACATGCGGCCGAACAGGACGGGCATCGACACTCTGAGCTTTCCACGGGGTGCTTTCAGGCCTGAGTCAAACGCCGCCTCGACAGAGCGCAGTTCGGAAATCGCTCTCTGACAATGTTCGTAAAAAAGCTGTCCGTCCGCCGTGACGTTCTGGTGGCGGGTTGTCCGGTCGAACAACCTGACTTTCAGGCCTGCTTCCAGGCGCGCAACCGCTCTTCCGACCGACGAGCGCGACAAGTTCATTCGTCGCCCGGCTTCAGAAAAGCCACCGCTGTCGACTGCGGATATGAAGACGGGAATGTCATCCAAGGAAATCGCCATGATGTGATTGTAGCATCTAGCACAACATAGTCGAGCGAAAAAGGCTCCACTGCTGCGTAGATGAGCATGCTACCGTCCTTTCATCAACTTGAAAAGGATGAGAGCAATGCAGGAATTGATGCAGCGATGGGAACTGTCGGGCTTTGGGCGGGAAAACCTCCACCTGAAAGAAGTGCCGGTTCCATCATTCGGAGACGATGAAGTCCTGATCAAAGTCAACGCAGTCGCCCTGAACTATCGTGACCAGGACGTCATCGCGGGAAATATGGGCGCGTTCCAGTGGCCGTTGACATTGGCGTCTGACATGTCGGGGACTGTGGTTGCAGCAGGGAAGTCGGTCACAGAGTTTGCGGTTGGAAACCGAGCTTTGTCCACCTTCTTCCCGGAATGGACGGATGGTCGCGCTCTTGGTTCGGCCCGTCAGCCAAACTATGAGTCCCTCGGCGGCCACCACCAAGGCGTGCTTTCCGAATATGTGGTCATGCCTGCAGCCTGGCTGACAAAGGGACCGTCCTCGCTCACTGACGTCGAGGCCAGCACGTTGCCGTGCGCGGGTCTCACCGCCTGGTATGCACTGGTGGAACTCGGCCAGATCGATCAGGGTCAGATCGTTCTGATCGAGGGCACCGGTGGGGTCTCACTGTTCGGGGCACAGATCGCCAAGGCAAAAGGTGCGACCGTCATTCTTGTTTCCGGCAGTGACGAGAAGCTCGAACGAGCGAAGGCACTCGTCTTGGCGGACTTCGGCATCAACCGCAGCCGCGAGGACTGGGTCGAGAAGGCCTATGCCATTACGTCTGATCGCGGCGTTGATCACGTTCTCGAAGTTGTCGGTGGCCCGCACTTGGACAAAGCGCTGGCGGCCGTGGCCCCCGGCGGGCGAATATCCATGATCGGTGTTCTCGAGGGTGGCCAGATATCGGCGTCCGTCGGGCCGCTTATTCTCAAGGGACCTGTTATCCAAGGCCTCGCGGTCGGACATCATCGGGCCCAGGAAGATTTTGTAAAGGCGGTCGACGACCTTCAGATCAAACCGGTCATCGACGCTCGATACGCTCTGTGCGATCTCATGCCAGCGCTCGACCATCTCAATCGTGGCGCCTTTGGCAAGATCGTCATCGACCTCTCGCTTTAGACAAACATGCCGATGCATTGATGGATTGTCGAAACTTCATATAGGCCCCGGCGTCTATCGTCGAGACAATGGCGGCCGCGACCGCCATTGTTCCGGCTGCGGAAGCCCACCGGCAGCACCGCGCTGAACGAATTGAGCGCCGAGGGCGGAAACTAGCTAAGCGAACAGGGATCTGGGACATGGCCGGAACCATTTCCGCAGCCCTCCGGGTTGAGGATTGAGGTGCGGCAAGCTCTGCCGCTCATACCGACGGCGCGACAAAGGCCTTCTCTGGAAACGCTCTCCCCACCACCTCCAGGAATGCCCGCACCTTGGCGCCGACCAGGCGGCGTGAACTCTGCAGCGCCCAAATCTCCACGGAGGGACCGGCAAGCGTACCCCAATAGGCAAGCCTGCCGGCCTCGATATCGTGGGCAACGAGCAGTTTGGGCAGCATCGCTGCACCGGCACCCGCGAGTACCGCATCGCGAACCATCAGCAGCGACGAAAGGCGCAGAACCGGCTCCGGCCTCAAGACCATGTCAGCCTGCGTTCCAGAGCCGATCCGCCAAAGGGTCCCGGGTGCTGCCGCGGAAAGCAGAACTGCCTTCACGGCAGCTTCCTCGCCGTCAACGCTCGAAACAGGGTGTGGCATGCCGGGCGGCCCCACGATCAGGCGTTCATCGTGAAGGAAGCGGCGGCCGACGAGGCGCTCGTCCGGCGACGGGTCGATCCGGATGACCAGATCGTAACCGTCCTCGACAGGATCGACCTTGCGGTCCTCGGCAACGATTTCGAGCTGGACCTCCGGATAGGCCAGAGCAAAGCGCGCGGCGATCCTGGGAAGCGCGACATGGGCGAAGACGACAGGGGCGCTGACCCGCAACCTGCCTCTCGGCGTCGATGCGCCAAGCACAACGGCCTCACCGGCTTCCGCGATTTCGCTTAGCAGTCCATGCGTGCGCTCATGCAGCGCCCGACCTTCGTCGGTCAATCGCAGGGTCTGCGAGCCACGCTCAATCAGTCGCACACCGAGGCTCTCCTCGAGCTCGGCGACCCGACGCGACAGCGTGGCTTTAGAGCGTCCAGAGACGCGGGCAGCGCGGCCGAACCCGCTATTGGCAGCGACGAGGTCGAAATCGGACAAAGCCTGAAGATCCATCATCATGTTCCATATTCGAGACACGTAGTCCTGATAATGGCATCTCCAAAACGAGAATGAAACGGCTATCTTCTCCCTTGTCAGACGCAACGCAAACACCGACACAAGGAGATTTGATATGAGCATTCTCGTTTCAGGCAGCACAGGAACCATCGGATCGCAGGTCCTGGCCCATCTTCAAACCCGCAACGCCGACATTCGTGCCCTAACGCGCTCGCCTGAGACGGCGCAGCTTCCCGGCGGCGTCAGAGCGGTCCGCGGCGACCTCGCAGATCCGGACTCGGTGCGCGCAGCACTCGAAGGCGTCAGCACACTGTTCGTGCTCGCCCCCAACGTCGCCGATGAACTGACGCAGGCGATGCTGACCCTGACGGTCGCCCATGAGGCCGGCGTCAAGGGCATCGTCTATCTCTCGGTCTTCGGCGGCGACGCCTACGCCGACGTGCCGCACTTCGCCGGCAAGTACACGGTCGAGCGGATGATCGAAGCACTCGATCTGCCGGCGACGGTCCTGCGTCCCGCCTATTTCATCCAGAACGATCTTCGTCAGAAGGACGGATTGTTGAAGGCTGGTGTCTACGCCTCACCGATCGGCAAGAAAGGTGTTTCGATGGTCGATATCCGCGATATCGGCGAGGCCGCGGCGATCGAGCTGGTGCGCCGTGAGCAATCCCCGATACCGCTTGCTCGCGAGACCTATTCCCTGGTTGGTCCCGACAGCCTGACCGGCGAAGGGATTGCCGGCATCTGGAGCGCTGCCCTCGGCCGCGCCGTCCGCTACGGTGGCGACGATCTCGTCGTCATGGAACAGCGCACGAAAACCATCCTGCCCGCCTGGCACGCGCTCGACCTGCGCCTGATGTTTGGCCGGTACCAGACGGAAGGTGCTGTGGCGAGCGCTGACGAAATCGCCCGCCTGACCAAATTACTCGGTCGCGCCCCGCGCTCCTATGCTGCTTTTGCCCGGGATGCCGCTGCCCAGTGGGCGAACGTCTGATCCCGCGTCCCCATCCACGAACAAAGGAGACCAGCCATGATGACGATCCAACCTCTACTGGCCGAAGACGCTCCCGCGGTGGCCGCGATGCGACAGGCCGCCTCAATTCACAAAGGTGAGCAACTCGGCCCGGAAGCGCGGGCGATGTTCGACGCCATGTTTGCCGCAACACCTGCTGCGGCAAATGTCCGCGTCGAGTCCGCAACAGTCGGCGGGATTGCTGGCTTCCGGGTCCGAGCGTCAAACGCGCGACCCAGGGCGGCCATCCTGTATCTTCACGGTGGCGGCTATGTGCTGGGCTCGGCCCAGCCGTTTACCAGTTTCGTCGGCCAAATCGTGGCACGCGTCGGCGCCGATGCCTTCGTCCCGGATTACCGGCTGGCACCCGAGCACCCGTTTCCGGCCGCGATTGACGATGCGGTCGCCGCCTATCGCGGGCTCGTYGCCGAAGGGACCGAGCGGATCGTGGTCGTAGGCGATTCGGCGGGTGGCGGCCTGACGCTGGCGCTCTTGTCGATCATCGTCGCCGAGAAGACCGAGGGCATGGTGCAGCCGGTCGGCGCAGCAGTGATGTCGCCGTGGACTGACCTCGCGCTCACCGGCGGCAGCTTCGAGACGCGGGCCGAGGCAGACCCCATCTTCACGCACGGCGTGCTTAAAGCCTTCGCCGACCTGTATCTTCAGGGTCAGGATGCCACGAACCCAAAGGGATCACCGATCTACGCCCCACTCAACGGTCTGCCGCCGGTCCGCATCGATGTCGGCGATAACGAGGTTCTGCTCTCCGACGCCATTCGCTACGCGGAGAGGGCGCAAGCGGGGGGCATGGAGATCACGCTTTCGGTCTGGGAGGGCATGCAGCATGTCTTCCAAACTTCCCTTGGCCAGTTTCTCGCGGCCAAGCAGTCCCTGAACGCCATCGGTGATTTCCTTTGCCTGCGGCTCGACACCCTGGCCGACGCCGGTAACCCTTCCAACCCAATCAAAGGAGCATGATCATGACGCGCGTATTGTTTGTGGGACAGAAGCCGGAAACGGTCGACTTTTCCGATCCTTCCCTGCCGCCTGGGTTTAATGCTGAAAAAATACAGGCAGGCATCGACACCGCGGAAACGACCATGACCGAGCGCGGTTGGGACGCCGACATCTGCATGATCGCTCCCGACGACAGTGGCATTGCAACATTGGCCGCACGGCTGGCGACGGCGGACTTTGATTGTATCGGGATCGGGGGCGGCCTGCGCATCCCACCTAATAGATTGGTGTTTTTCGAGAAGGTCGTCAACGCGATCCACCGAGGTGCACCGAAGACGGCGATCGCGTTCAACACCCGCCCCGAAGATACGGCCGCGGCCGCAGCGCGGTGGGTCGGCGAATCCCGTCGGTAAAATTCTCTCGCCGGCCGCTCATTGAAGCGTCACGGCACAACCTCGGAGGTTTGACATGAAAATTCTGGTATTGGGCGCGACGGGCGCCACCGGCCGGCTGATTGTCGGCAAGGCAGTTGCAGACGGGTACGAGGTCGTCGCCCTCGTTCGCTCCAAAGAAAAGGCCTCGGGCCTGGAGGGTGCAGAGCTGATCGAGGGCGATGCCCGCGATGCCGCAGCACTCACCCGCGCTATCGCCGGCTGTGATGCTGTCGTCAGCTCGCTGGGGACGGCCATGAGCCCGTTCAAGGAAGTCACCCTGCTCTCGACGGCGACGCGTGCGCTGGTCGGCGTTATGGCGGCACAGAAGGTTCGTCGTCTGGTGTGCATCACCGGCCTTGGCGCCGGCGACAGCCGAGGCCATGGCGGCTTCTTCTTCGACCGGCTGTTCCTGCCGTTGATGCTGCGAAAGGTCTATGAAGACAAGGATCGCCAGGAAGACGCGATTCGGGCGAGCGCGCTCGATTGGACCATCGTCCGCCCGACGGTGCTCAACGACAAGCCGGCGCGCGGTCACATCAAGGCGTTGACCGACCTGTCTGGCATCCATGGCGGAACCATCTCCCGAGCCGATGTCGCCCAATTTGTCGTCCAACAGATCTCCGCCGATACGTGGTCGCGCAAAGCACCGCTGATCACGTGGTAGGATCGATTGCATCAGCATGGTGGTGCAGCATTGCCATCGAGAGACTAGGTGGCAGGCCAACCTTTAGGAGATATAATGACAATAGACGTCGTGAAAGTCAGGCGCGAGACGCCGGGTGTTCTCCATCGTATCCACCTGAACAATGCTGGTTCAGGATTGATGCCACAGCCGGTACTGGACGCCATGCTCGGTTACTTGACCCGCGAGGCCGAGATTGGTGGTTACGAAGCTGCCGGCGAGGCGGCCACAGAACTGGATGGCGTCTACGATAGCGTCGCACGCCTCTTGGGCGCCAATCGTGATGAGATTGCGCTCACGGAAAACGCGACCGTGGCGTGGCAGCTCGCGTTCTACGCCCTGTCTTTCCAATCAGGAGACCGTATTCTAACAGCTCGCGCTGAATATGCCGCGAACTATGTCGCCTTCCTGCAGGTCTCCAGGCGCACCGGCGCCATAATTGAAGTTATCCCTGACGATGTTGACGGGGTATTGAAACCCGAAGCCCTTGAGAAGATGATCGACGAGCGCGTCAAGGTCATCGCAATCACATGGGTGCCGACAAACGGTGGGCTTCGCAATCCAGCCGCAGCGGTCGGCGACATCGCACGGCGCCATGGCGTGATCTTTCTGCTTGACGCGTGCCAAGCCGTTGGTCAGATGCCCACGCGAGTGGATGAACTCGGCTGCGATATTCTGACTGCGACCGGCCGTAAATTCTTACGCGGTCCACGCGGTACCGGCTTTCTGTATGTCCGCCGTGACCTCATGCTCACGATGGATCCGCCAATGATCGACCACTTCGCCGCACCGTGGGTTACGCCTGACCGCTACGAGTTGCGGGCTGATGCGCGGCGCTTCGAGACCTGGGAAAACAACTATGCCGCTCGCCTCGGGCTAGGACGAGCTGTCGACTACGCACTACAGCTAGGTCTGGAGAATATCGAGACGCGCTGCAGCATCCTATCGGCCCGTTTGCGAGAAGGCCTGCGAGCTGCGCCCGGGATAGTCATTCATGACCTTGGTCGCAACCCTGTCTCCATTGTTTCGTTCTCGATTGAGAAACGCGATGCGACGACCGTAAAGGCGGAGCTTATACAATCGGGTTATAACGTCAGTGTATCCGCACCCTCGAGCACACTTCTTGATGCTACGGCGCGCCATTTGCCCGCGGTGGTTCGAGCATCCCCGCACTATTACAATACCAATGACGAAATCGACAGCTTCGTTCGAGCGGTCGCCACGCTCAGGAAATGATCCTCGGTGCATCTACCGCGGGCTATTTCCAGGGCGTGCGCAAACCTGATTGAACGATCGAAGACACTCGACGCTGGCTTTCGAAGCAGAAGCATGGGATGCCGA
This sequence comes from Rhizobium sp. 01T437, assembly GCF_056398505.1. Taxonomy (NCBI): domain Bacteria; kingdom Pseudomonadati; phylum Pseudomonadota; class Alphaproteobacteria; order Hyphomicrobiales; family Rhizobiaceae; genus Rhizobium; species Rhizobium sp. 01T437. Next base: position 44,691 of record NZ_JBFTPM010000025.1, on the reverse strand, counting down.
CCCTTGTTGCGATCATAGATTATCGCAGCGGTTGCGATGCCAGCGAAGCGCGTTTCCCGACCTCTTGCTTGGATGAGGGTCAAATTACGAGGCCTTAGAGAGCCAGAAAATGGGAAGCCGCTGGATCCTTGGAGACATAGTTCGCACTGTGCTCAACACTGGCTGCGATCCGTTCTCAAAGACGGCTTTGCGCCCCAAGCCTGACCTTTGCAGGCTCTCGAGCGAGCCCCGAAAGCTGACGTTTGCTGCAGACTGGCGTAGTTGAGCAATCCTGGCATCCTAGAGAGGTCGGCTTGAGGTTAGCGCCGGCCTCTGTCAGGGCTTTACGAACCGATATGCAAAGCGATCGGTTTCCCCCTTGATCGAGGGATCGAAGACCTTGATCGCGTGTGAATCGTTCCCGTTCGCGAGCAGCTTGCTTTCCGCATCCAGTACGAAGCCGACAGCCTCCACCTCCGCGCGCACGTAGACAGGGTCGATGCGATGTAATGACTGGGCATCGTCTGTGCCGGTCCCGGCGGCGGCGGCGTGATCGACGATGACGTAGAAACCACCGGGCTTCAGCCGTTCGAAGACAGCTCGATTGAAGTCGGCCGCCGTCGCGCCTCTGGCCTGCATCAGCGCGGTGTGGAGATCGTGGTAGAACAGGTGCAGCCACAGGACATCCGCTGGCTGCGTGACCTCCGGCATTGCCACGAGGTCCGCTGAGACGGCTTTGACGTTTCCCCGGCCTGGCTCTTGCGCGAGCGTTCGCATGATGTCAACCGGATCGTTCTTGAAGTGCGCGACCTCGGCCGGCACGAAGCTAATGACTCGACCTTCGTGTCCAACGATGTCGGAGAACCGGCGCGTCCATTCGCCGTCGCCTGGATAAACGTCGATGACGGTGTCACCCGCATCTACGCGTGCGAACCGGATCAACTCGGATAGTTTGGATTGGTCGTACATAGGTATCTCCTTCAGGAAAGTCTTCGATGGGCACAGCGAGCGAGGGGCGACTGATTGGGTGATCCACCGGCCACCCTGAGCCGATTGCGGAACGTGGCCAACGCTAAGCTGGACCGGACGTGTCCACCTGCGCGGCCCGGGCCAGCGCTTGCGTGTCGACATATTCCCGGATGCTGGTCAGTTTGTCGTCCTGGACCGTGATGGCGAAGATCCAGTCGTCCTCGAACGGCTTGTTCGTGGCTTTGACCTTCCCGTTGGCGAAGCCGACGACGAGAACCCGGTCTCCTTGTGCGACAAACTCCCGGGGTTCCGTAGAGGTTTCCATCGACCTGGATGCCGTGTCCAGCAGACCCGCCAGCCCCGCGTGTCCGCGGTAGGTGCCGGCCAGCGGCCAGTCAGTGCCCGGAATAATCCACTCGATATCTTCCGCGACCAGCGCCAGCAGAGCCTCCCTGTCGCCGCGACCGATCGCGGCAAAGAAGTTCTTCACGGTTTGGATGTTCTTCTCAATACTCATGGGAATATCTCCGCTTTCTCGGCCGTTGTGTCCATCAGCCGAACTTCACCAGGTGCTGGAAGACAAGTTGACCCCAGCTGCTTCCGAACGACTGGACAAGCAACCCGCCTTCCGAAAGCCCGCCAAGTTTAATCGGGGCGAAACCGATATTTTCCGCCAGCGCCGAAATTTGATCTACGGCGCCGTCATCGTCGCTCGCCAAAAAAACCACCCTCCTGCCGCCGTGTTCGACCGGGTCTTGCTCAAGGATCGCGGCGGGCAAATGGTTAAAGCCCTTGATCAGTCTTGCGCCTGTGTAGATTTGCGCGATGGCCTTGGAAGACGGTTGTCCCGCCAAGTCCTTAGGGTTCACGCCGCGTGCATTGGTCACATCGACGATGATCTTACCCTGCCAACTCGGGAGTGCCTTTGCGACGTCCCGGTGCGATTGGAAGCGAACAGCCAGAAAGATGATGTCTGCCTCGACCGCTTCCGCGAGCGTTCCGGGGAGAATTTTGGGTCCGATCGCGGCCGCATCAGCAGCAAAGCTCTCCGGATCGCGCGTGGTTGCAACGGTCACTTCGATGCTGTTGCGTGCGAAAGCCTTAGCTAGGGCCTGGCCGATATTGCCGAAGCCGATAATTGCATAGCTCATAGTGCTCTCCAATCCTACGTGAACGCGGGGTCAGACCTGCGCCCAACCACCGTCGACGGCGAGATCTATGCCGGTGATGTAGGAGCTTTGATCGGAGGCGAGGAACGTGAGCGCAGCCGCGATTTCCTCTGGCTTGCCCCTGCGACCCATCGGGATCTGTGAAGTAAACTGGGCAACGGCCGCTTCGGCCTGCTCGGCGGTGAGGCCGGTTGTTGTCGCCAAAGCGGGAGTTTCGATTGCGCCTGGGCTCATCGTATTGACGCGGATCTTTCGGTCCAGCAACTCCATGGTCCAGGAGCGCGCGAAGCTGCGAACAGCTGCCTTGCTTGCTGCATAGGCGCTAAACGCCGGCAACCCCTTCACGTTCGAAACCGACGAGTTCAGAATGATCGAACCGCCACTCTTAAAAAGAGGAAGGGCCTTCTGCACCGTGAAGAACATACCTTTCACGTTTACATCGAAGGTCTGATCAAAATGGGCCTCCGTGGCTGCAGCAAGCGTCGCGACTGTCCCTGCGCCCGCGTTCGCGAAGAGAATGTCGATGTGACTATGTTTCTCCTTCACGACGTCATAGAGCCGGTCCAGATCTCCCAGGCGCGAGACGTCGCCCACGACTGTTGTCACATTCTTCCCGATATGGGCCGCGGCCTCTTGTATGGCTTTCTCGCGACGCCCAATGATCACGACCTGTGCACCTTCTTCCACGAAACGCTTAGCTGTGGCCAAGCCGATCCCACTGCTTCCGCCCGTGATGACTGCGATTTTACCTTCGAGTGCTTTCATAATCATTTGTCCTTCGTTGTGGTGGAGTTAGGCACGGAGCCGTGCCGGGGTCAGAGTTGGGCCAGGCCGCCGTCGACGGCGACTTCGCTGGCGGTCATGAAGCTGCTGTCGTCCGACGCGAGGAAGGCGGCCGCGGCCGCGATCTCCGCCGGATCGGCCATGCGCTGAAGCGGGGTCATTGCGCCGTAGGCCTTCTGGCCCTCCTCTCCGAGCGCATCCTTGGCGAGTTCGGTCGCCGTCGCGCCGGGCGACAGCACGTTGACCCGGATGCCGGTGCCCTTCAGATCCTCGGCCCAGGTCCGTGCAAGATTGCGCACGGCTGCCTTGCTGGCGCTGTAGGCGGTGAATGCGGGGGCGCCGGTGGTCCCGGCGCTCGATCCCGTCAGGATGATCGAACCGCCCGGGCCCATCAGTGGTAGCGCCTTCTGAACCGTGAAGATCGTGCCCTTCACGTTGGTGCCAAAGGTTTCGTCGATGTGCTTGGCGGTGATCTGGCCCAGAGGCAGCGGGCTTCCGGCCCCGGCATTTGCGAAGACGATGTCGAGGCTTCCGCGCTCGGCTTTCACCGCCGCGTAGAGCCGATCAAGATCGGCCTCATCCGAGACCGAGCCCTTCACCGCGCGGGAGTTGGGTCCAAGCTCGGCTACAGCTGCATCGAGTGCTTCTTGCCGACGGCCGTAGATGAAGACGACGGCACCCTCCTCGATGAAGCGCTTTGCAGCGGCAAGACCGATGCCGGTGGCGCCGCCCGTGATTACGGCGGTCTTTCCATTCAATCTGGTCATGTCATGTGTTCCTTGTGTCGCGCCTCGGATATCGCTTTGTGGAGATATCCTCCGACAGCGTCGATATGGGTGCCCTGGCGATCGGCGGTGAGTGCGCATTGGCGCGCATCCGTGGTGCGAAAACGATCCACTTACGTGACAGAACGCAGCGGATGTCATGCGCAATCCGGCCCAGTATGGTAGACCGGCCTTCAGAGGCCGGCTTACGCGGCGTGGGAATGGACCATGATCGACTGGGACGACGTTCGCTATTTTCTTGCCGCTGCGCGTGGCGGCTCCGTGCGGGCTGCCGCAAAAAGCCTGGGAGTCAACCATGCGACGGTGCTGCGACGGATTGCCCAGCTCGAGGAGCGCCTCGGGGCGCAGATGTTCGAAAGGCTGCCTTCAGGTTACCGTCTCACCGCCGCCGGCGAGGAGGTTCTCGAGTTTGCGAATCAGATGGAAGCCTCGTCGCACCAACTGGAGACGCGCGTCTTCGGGCGCGATCAGAGCGTACGCGGGCTTCTGCGGGTTACGCTGCCCCCGTTTCTCGGGACACACCTGCTCATGCCGGATATCGCAGAATTTGCGCGCCTCCATCCAGATATCGAGATGGAACTCGTATCGACCGGCGAGGTAGTTAATCTGACCAATCGGGAGGCGGATGTGGCGATCCGAATGGTCGCCGATCGCAAAACCCTCCCTCTCAATCTTCATGCCCTCAAAGGTCCGAATCTACTCGCGGGTATCTATATGTCGCGCGAAAGACTGGCTGCGTGGCGTGCGGCGGGTGCGTCAGATCCGATCCGGCCAATCGTCCTCAGCAATCAAGCTCTTCCGGCCTGGGCCGCCGAAGGGGAGGTTCGCGCTACAGGCATCCCGTTCCGGACGCCGGATGCGGAAGCGCAGATCGCTGCGGCAAGGCAAGGGATCGGCATGACCAGACTGCCTTGTTTCGTCGGAGATGCGGAACAGCTGCTGACGAGAGTTCCGGGCATCGGTCTGAAATCACCTGCGACGATCTGGCTTCTCACGCATGGGGAGACACGCAAGACGAAGCGCGTGCGGCTGTTCACGGAATTCGTATCTCACCGCCTCGCCACGTACGCTCCGCTCCTCGCGGGGCGGTCGATTTCGCACGGCTGACGTCGCATGCCGCACGACACAAATGAGCAAGGGAAATTGCTGGTGGAGATCGGCTTTCGCAAGGGAACAGGCTGCGGAGTGGCTGCACCACTTGAAATCGAAACGCATAGAGGACGGTCCGCTCCTGACCCCATTCCGGTCATTCCCGAGAGCAAGTAGCGGCTCGAATTAGGAAATTTGATCCAAGTACAGCGGCTGAACGACAGGGTCTCGGGTTCATGTCCCTTCAAGGCGAAGGCGTCTGGTGCGGCATGGATCGCATGGTGGGTAGCAGACCTAAATCGTATATCCCATTGACATATCCCATCAAGAGGGCTATTTAGGTTACGTCGTAATCAATGCAATTCGGAGACGTGCAGATGGAGCAGGGTGCAGTATTCCAGAGCAATCGTAGCCAAGCGATCCGTTTGCCAAAGGCGCTTGCTTTGCCTGATGATGTAAAGCGTGTCGACATCGTTGCGGTGGGACGCACTCGTATCATTGCACCAGCTGGTGAGATCTGGGACAGCTGGTTTGAAGGAGCGGAGGCGACATCCGACTTCATGAGCGAGCGTGATCAACCTGCTTTGCAGGAGCGTGAGGCATTTTGATGCTGAAGTACATGCTCGACACCAATATCTGCATTTTTACGATCAAAAATCGACCGCAGCAGGTTCGAGACGCGTTTAATCGTTCCCATGATCAGCTGTGCATCAGCTCGGTTTGCTTAATGGAATTGATTTACGGAGCGGAAAAGTCAGCCAGTCCTGAAAAGAACCTTTCCGTTGTGGAGGGCTTCGTAGCGCGCCTCGAGGTATTGCCGTACGACGAAATAGCAGCAAACCATAGCGGTCAACTGCGAGCCGAATTGGCGCGTAGCGGAACTCCGATTGGTCCATATGATCAATTGATTGCAGGACACGCGCGCTCGCGGGGACTGATTATGGTTACCAATAACCGCCGGGAATTTGATCGCGTGCCCGGCTTACGAGTGGAAGATTGGACAACCTAGTTTAAATAATCAATCCCATAGCCGGATCTCGCGGATGGCAGTAAGCATAACCGCCGGTTGTCGGAGCGAATCCCATCACATCAGGTCTTTTGTCAATTGTTCATCCGAGTGGCATCGAATTTCTCCTGGGTGAGCGGATCCGCGGGTACTGTCACATTGTTTGACGTGCGGGCGCATGGAAGCCGCAAGGTGGATTTCAGGCGAGTTGCAGCGCGGCCATCCTCCATTGGGTAGTCGCGCTTTGGCGGAAGGATCGGATCTGGGTAGCGGGACGATTTGATTTGGCGGGAACGAAATGGTTTCGGATGGCTGAGAAGATCGAGACAAATTGTTGCAGCGAACCGATCGACCGAAATCCTTGCCGGGTTCGTGCACGCTTTCGAAATGGCAGATGCGAATTCTCGGCCCTGTTGTTCAGGCCTTTATGAGAGCGATGCTCGACGGCGGGCATGACCTGACGCCGGGCGGCGCCATAGGATCGCAGCTTGTCGGTGATGATGCGCTTGGGCACCATGCCCTGTTTCTTCAGCAAACGGAGCAGCAATCGCTTGGCTGCCTTGGTGTTGCGGCGAACCTGAACGATTTCATCCAGGACATATCCGTCTTGATCCACGGCGCGCCACAGCCAGCACTTTCTCCCTCCGATGCGAACGACAGCCTCGTCGAGATGCCACACGTCGCTGGAAGAGGGCGATTTGCGGTGCAACCGCGCTGTGATCATKGAACCGTGCGACCTACACTATCGGCGGATCGTTTCATGCGAGACTGCCACACCGCGCTCCAGCATCATTATGCAACAAACCCGGAGAAGGTTCGCACGGACGAGCAGCGCCACCTACGAGGATATCTTTCCCAACATCACGAAGCAAAACCGACGTAAGTAGAAGCGTCGACTGCGCCAGATCATCGAGGAATACCGCCACGATCCAGAGCTCAGAGCGGACGTTCGGACAGAGATTTAGCCACTGGCCGGCTCAGTATAGGGAGTTCTTGCCCGGAAACCGCCCACTTCGGACATTGGATGAACGGGTTTGCCGCAGTCGTTCGCGCTGGACTGCACGAAGCGCATCGAAAAATGCGCGGGCCTCTAGCTTCACTTTAAAATACTGTTCTGCAGCGTCGAAGATTTCGCCAAGATCAATATCGGCGCGGCCGGCGATCCTTTGTCGGATGAAGACGATAAGTAATCGGTCCATTGCACATCCCTCAACGCCCGCGAAAGCAGAACCAAACTCGCGGGACGCGCCATCTAACGTGTTTCTCGTTTTTTTGTTCCGCAGGGCCGCAAGCCGTTAAGACGATCCCGTCCCAACGGCACTAGGACCGCTCACCTATTGTCGATAAACCTCCGCATTGTCTTGCTCGTCCCGTAACCCTTGTAAGAGGCGTGCCGCAAATACCCGTCGTGCGTCAGGCGCGGTATTCAATTTCCGCTATCAGGGTTGGTTGGAGCCATGTCAGATCCTTGCGGCGGCCATCGAAAGCGAGGGGAGGCTTCTTCACCGTCACCTTTTCCATGATGTCGCGAAGCGTCCAGGCCCCCATCATCAAACGCTGCTGATGCCGACCCGACGAGCGGCTCGATACGTGCGAAGATTTTAACGAAGTACGGCGACTGCGGGCACGCCGGCTTCCAAGAGGTGTGCCGCACACTCTTCGGTTTATCCAAATACAGGCATTGCATTGAAAGGACAGGGCACCAACAGAATGGCAGACGACATGAGCACCAACAACGACGCCCACCGCGTCTATACGGATGCCATTACGGCCCAGCTTGGCGAGCGGGTGACCAACCTCGGGCGCCGGCAGACCGACCTCGAAGCGGAGATGCGTGCAGGCTTCAAGGGCACTGACACCGCCGTTACGTCCCTGGCGAATGAAACGCGCGCCTCGATCGCCGCGCTATCGACTAATCTCGCACAGCGGAACAAGCCTCAGTGGCAGGCACTGGGCGTAGCGCTGACGTTTGCCGCCATGCTGGGCGGCCTCCCGGCATATCTCCCGATCCGTGAAGCAACCAGCGACCTGAAGCAGTCTGTCAGCATCCTGGCCGACAAGATGGTCACGCAGAGCGAGCTCGAATGGAGGGCCACCCGATCGGCAGAGGATCGCGCAAGGACTGACACCAATGTGAAGGAGCTGCGTGACGCTCAGGTCCGGCGCGAAGAACTCGACAGGGTGTTCGGAAGTTACGATCAACGTTTCATTGATCAGCAGCGCCAGATAGACGAGGTCAAGACGGCGCAAGGGACATCTTGCTCGATCTGAGAGAGCGGATCGACCGGATGGAGCGCCAGCGGCTTTCTGCGTCCCAGAGTGGAGGCTAGCTCAGAAGCCACTGTTAGACCAGCGACGGTGCCGGCCCCGCATCTTCTGGCCAGCGGCTGGGATGTGCGCCCCGTAAAGGAAACTTAGGCCCGGCAGGAAATATGACGAAACCCATGTTGCTCGGACAAGTAAGCAACAGGACGTATTCACTTAGCATCAGTTCCGACTGTTGGCGAAACGGCGGGAGGGCGGTGCGGGCGTCTGCGCGTCATAGGATTGGGCGCGGTCCTCGCTGCCGCGAAGTTGCGCGATCCCAAGCTGAACGACCTTGATCATGTCGGTCATCCGCTGGCCGTGAGCGTCCTGATACTGTTCCAACGTGGGGGTATTAAGAGCCACGTCAATCAGCGCAGACATGCGATTTTCTGTCACCGTTTTGGCGCCGATAGCCCAAACCCGTTTGAATAATAGTCGATCCGATTCAATAATTGGCATGACGATCCGATACTTAATTGACCACAACGTAGTAGATCTAGAGGGAGGCGTCCTGTAATCAATTGGGACTTAAGTCTGATTCATCGCGAAGATAGCATATTGTTGCAAGAAAACACCGAATAGCGACATTGTTGGATATTTTATCCATGAAGTACCGCATGAGGAGTGGCTATATATACAGTGTAAACGCTTGGGGGATTAAGATTATCGGCGATGAAGGGATTTTATTTTGTCGTGATGCTCTTTCGCCATTTTCTTCCGCGGCATTGGTGGGACCGAGCGCTGGTTCCCACACGCATCTCGTCACAGTAATCATAACTCAACACGTCCCGTGACAACGGCATGACACCCACAGCCGTGATAATGCCGGGGGGATCGCGGGGCGCCCCATGGGTTGCAGGTGATCCGGTGACGACTAAGGCACCGGCGATCCGGAGGCACAAACTCTGGCGGGCAATAAAGTTCCCGGCCTGTCGAAGAAAATTTGCCGAGGTGGACCGTCCAACGAACCGCAGGGCTTTGAAGGGGTCACCACGGAAAGAGATTCGCCGCACGATCCGCGCTCCAAACGGAGAAGTGGCCCGAAAGTTCCGAGCGTTTGCTGCGCTCGTTCCTGACATTTTCTGACGGAGCACGAGGTTAGACTTCACGCAGGCGCATCAAAGGCGCACTCATGAAAGGATGATTGTATGGTTGCGTTTTCACCCGACGTCTTCGCTGACTTCCTCGCCGAAGAGGACGATGCCCCCGTCGTGATGTTGAACCTTCTCCGGTTCGTGCCCGACGGCGGTCGCGAACGACATCTCGAGTACCTGCGAATGGCAGAACCGATCCTTGCGCGCTTCGGCGCGAGGATTCTCTTCCGCGGTGACGGTCTAGATGTGCTGACGACAGGCGATGTGGAGGGCTGGGACGCCGTCTTGCTGGTGCAGTACCCGCGACGCACAGCCTTTAAGGCAATGGTGGAAGACCCGGAGTATCAGGTCGCGTTCCAGGTCGGAAAGTCCGCCCTTGCCGATATAGTCCTGCAGCCTCTCAAAATCGCGAAGGACCTCTGATACCGGGGTACCGGTACAGCGCAGATTCGCGCAGCAGCCCACCTTCGGCCTTCCGTGGCGCATCTCTCGCGACCGCGGGCAAACCGGTCTGGGCGCGGCCGGGTTCAAAAGGCAGGTCGGTCCGCACCAGCAGTCAATGCGGCGCTCACCGACTTGGAGCGTTTCGGTATCATCGAGGAGGTGACCGGTCGCGTGTTAGCCATCGGCGATAAGTCGCGATTTTTGGCCAAGACACTTACTCCCGCAACTGGTTGACGAAATTAGCTTTTGCGGGCCGGTGGTTTCAATCCCTTCAAGGCATGAGACGGAACAGGCAAGGCGAAAAGGCTTTATCACCTGTCCCATCCTGATTTGACTGTTTACGGCGAGGTACTCGCGACAATGGGCCGGTCAGCGCGATCTTTTCGGCGCGAGAAGCTGCCTCGGGGGGTGCAGGCCTTAGCGAGAACCCAGGGCCTGACGGCACGACAGCTAACCGGCGTCATGATCCTGGTGTCCTGATCATCCAGAAAAATTTCAAAGGAGTTGCTTTCCGTCTTTAGGCAAAACACCTTCTCGCCTGTCAAGAAGGTGAAGGGTTTGGAATTGGGGAACTTTGTGAACGGCAATGCGCCTGAGCAGGATCGGACAGATGCTAGGATCGGTTTTCCAGAAAACCGACAAACGTCCGCAGCGCCGCGGATTGATGACGGCGGCTCGGGAAGTAGATGTACAGCGCTTCCATCGGGGAGGACCATGACGGCAGAACGCGCGATAGGACTCCTTGATCAACGAGGCCGGTCACCATTGCGCTTGGGACGCTGACGATCCCAAGTCCGCGTACCGCAAGGTCTATTTGCGAGGCGAGGTCGTGGACTATCGTACCGTCAGAGGGCGAGATTTGGATCCTGTCGTCGGCCGATACCAGGGTCCAGGGAATAATTGATCCGGTGATCTGGCTACGGCCCATAACCGCGCGATGTTGGAGCAAGTCACTCGGGCTCTTGGGCGCTGACCGGCGGATAGGCAGGCGCTGCAACCAAAATCGCCGTCGAGGGAGGTGCGATCTGGACGACACAATCAAGCTTAGAGTTCAGGCGTCAAAGCACACTGCCCTGTTCCACCGGCTCTTCGGATGTCGAGACGATCGTGGATCCGTACGGTTCGCGCGAGGAGATGATGAGCGCGTCAGTTGGCAGACGGCGGGCCAATTCCTTTGCCTCATCCCAGGCCCCCGCATCCAGATGTCGGTCTCTTCCTTCGACAGCAACAGCACCGGCATGGCCTTCTCATGGATCGGCTTCACGAGATCGTTCGGGTCCGTGGTCAGGAAACCATAGAGGACATCGGTCGTCAGTCCGTCCCGGACCTTCCGGACGCTTCTCCATTGCGGCACATGGATGCCGGCAAGCTCTGAATGTACTAAGAGTGGCCGAAGAGCGAAATGGTTCGTAAAAATTGTGACCTGCCGAGGCAATGCTATCGCGGCGGATAATTCAGCAGCTGCGCTCGAACCCGATCCTCCTTGCAATATGCTGTAGGTGAGAGCTTGAAGCGTGATGAATATTCCTGACGAGATTGCCTGTGCGCCAAGCGGGCACGGCGCTGTCGTCGCAGCAGGGATCCAAACGGGTTCCTGAAGCCAACGATCTCGCGCCCGACCCGAACCTCTCGGTCGCCGCGTAGCGCTATGCGACCTCGTCGGCTAAGACGACCGCTGGATTAGCCCAAGCCAAAAAAGCCAGGGGGCGGCATTGTCATCAGCCGCCGCCGCACACATAGTTCTATCACCAGATCATTTTGGCAATGCATAGGAGTTAGCATGGCCCGCCTTTCGAATTCGGTCGCGGTCGTAACTGGCGGTGGCAGGGGGATAGGTCGAGAAATCGCTCTACAGCAGGCGAGGGAGGGAGCAAAGGTTGCCGTGCTGGCGCGAACGGTGACCGAGATTGAGGAAACAGTCTCTCTCATCGAGGGAGAGGGCGGGGAAGCGATCGCTATTTCGACGGACATCATCGACCTTGCCGCTGTTGAAAATGCCCTTACCCGGGTGGCGACCGAATTGGGGCCTGTTGACATTCTGATCAACAATCACGGCTCGTTCCAGGGCTTTGGCCCGATTTGGGACTGTGACCCTCTTGCGTGGTGGCGGGATGTCGAGATCAATCTGCGAGGCACTTTCAATGCTTGCCGCTCGGCCGCCCCTGTGATGTTGGCGCGGGGTAGGGGCCGGATTGTAAACCTCGTTGGTGGCGGAACGGGCAACAGCTTTCCCCATGGTTCTGGCTACGCGTCCAGCAAAGCCGCCATCATGCGGCTCACGGAATGCCTGAACGACACCACCATCGGCCAGGGGGTGCGCGCATTTGCGGTCGATCCCGGCCTCGTTCGGAGTGCGATGACCGAAATGCAGCTTTTTTCAGAAGCAGGAAAAACCTACCTGCCCGGGATCCAGAAGCTTTTCGATGATGGCGTCAACATCGAACCGTCGCGGGCTGCACTCTTGATTGCCGACATCGCCGCCGGACGTTTCGATACTCTAGCCGGCCGCCTCTTGCGTGGTGTCGATGATCGCGACGCGCTTGCAGAGGAGATGGACGCCATAGTCGCGGCAGACGGCAGAGCGTTGCGCCTCAGCGACGTCGAACAAGCCAAGCTCTAAAGTGGTTGGCGATGAGGGCTATCACGACGAGGGCCGATGATATCGATCTTCCAATGCACCCAGCCTGCGATCCGCCTCAGGCTGCGGCCGCGTTTTCTTCGCCGGCCTGAGGCGGTGACCTGTCCCGCGAGCCGAGAAGACGATCTAGCTCGAGGCGATTGCTGCCGAAACTGTTGATCAGCCTTTTGGCTTCGCCGAGGTCCATCTGGTAGCGGTCGTGGAGGGTGGAGGGCGTATATTCTTTATCTGCTGTGGCTGGCATTTGCGTAGTCGCTCCTTTCAAGGGCGAAACGAGCACAAATCGGGGCCGGTTCCCTCAACACTTGTCACCATCTGAAACCAGATTTGAAATTCGCAGTCTTGTCGTCAGGAGCCTGTCTTAATGGCCGCACAGACCGCCACCCGCGACCATCATCAGGTTCTCCGCAAGGCAGATGAAACCCAGCGGAAGCCTGCTGTCGCCGCCGACGCAGGCGCATTTGAGCTGTCGCTTGTCTACCTATATCGCCGGAACCACCGGCGACCCACCAATGGCATCGATAAACAAACCCACCGGCGCGGAAATCCGCGTCAAGGCTCCGGCAATCATCATGGCGCCGGCCATAAATTGGAGCACGGCCTTCACAAGCCGGTAGCCTTCCTGATCGTTCCGATTTTCGGATTTTCCAACGCGGGCGCGCCTCGGTTCCGAGAGACGTTCATTGCTGGCGCAAGCGGCGATGGGCTGATTATACGTCGCCGCCGAATCTGAGCGGGGATATCGACTGACCCACCATCCCCGTCGGTTATCATGTACGTTCCCATTTCCGCGCTTTGCAGCCGCCGGATCGATCAATATTTAATTGATACGGTAACTTGATCGGAAACTGCGGCTGTTAAAGAGGGCTTCCCTTTCGAGACGCCCTTTCATGATCCTAGAATTGCAGAATGCCATTCTTGAAATGATTGCCAAAGGCCAGCCGCTGGCGACCACGCTTTCAGCATTGTGCTCAAAGGTTGAAGCAGCGATTCCGGGCATTGCGGCCACAGTCCTCAAGTCCGATGGCGTCCGTTTGTCGACGCTGGCGGCGCCGTCGCTCCCAACATCATATTCCGCCGCGGTGGACGGCGTCAAAATAGGGCCTTATGCAAGTTCTTGCGGGACCGCCGCCTTCCTTGGGTCGCCGGTTGTCGTCACCGATATAGAAACGAACCCAATATGGACCGACTATGCTGCCCTTGCTCTCGCGCTTGGCTTGAAGGCTTGTTGGTCAAGCCCGATCAAGAGCGGCGACCGCGTCATCGGTACCTTCGCCTTCTATTACCGGGAGAACCGGGGACCAAGCGAGCTTGAGCAAACGATTGTGGATGCATGTGTGCATCTGTGCTCGATCGCAATCGAGCGTGAAGAACGGGTAGCCGAGCGTCAGCGTCTGACATACACGGATGGACTTACAGGGCTCCATAACCGGGCTGCCTTCGATCTCGCTCTTCGGACCCTGACGCCGCCTGCAAATCACGGCTGGGGCATTATAATAGCCGATGTCGATAATCTGAAGCCGGTGAACGATACGTTTGGTCACGCGGCTGGCGATTCTCTGATCCGCGTTCTGGCGGAGCGCATCGCGACAGCCGCGGGCAGGGAAAGGACCTATCGGCTGGGCGGCGACGAATTCGCAATCATCGCTGTCGGCGAAGGCGAACTTGATCTGCAGCGGAAAGCGGTTCAGATCCTGAGGGTACTCGAACCTCCAACAGATTGCGCGGGCCACGTCGTCTTTCCTGCGGCTACACTCGGCGGTGCGTTGGCGACCGACGATATCGATCCTGAGCAAGTCCGACAAAATGCAGACATCGCGCTCTACCACGCCAAAGAGCATGCCCGTGGACAATTCGTCGAGTACCATTCGGGACTCGGGACAGCGTTGACGCGCCGCTTCAGGGCGGTAAGGGACGTCAGCCTTGCACTRTCSGAGAACCGCATCGAGGCTTACTACCAGCCGATCGTGCGCCTTGATACGCGCGAGGCTGTCGGTCTGGAGGCCTTGTGCCGGATGAAGACCAACTCCGGCGACGTTGTTGCAGCCGCTCATTTTCATGAGGCGACCAAAGACGCTCACGTTGCTTCAACGCTGACGGAGCGGATGTTGGCCAAAGTTGCGAAGGACATGCGGACATGGCTCGACGACGGGCTTCCTCTACAGCATGTCGGCGTAAATCTGTCAGCTGCCGACTTTCGCAAGGGAGGATTACGTGACAAAATTTGCCGAGTCTTCGAAGATGCGGATGTCCCCCTTGATCACCTGATCCTCGAGGTGACGGAATCTGTTTACCTCGGACAGCGAGACCACGTGGTGGCGGATGAGATCAAAGCCTTGCGCTTGGAGGGCCTGAAAGTCGCGCTCGACGACTTCGGGACCGGCTATGCCTCCTTGACCCATCTTCTGACGGTGCCCGTCGACATCATCAAAATCGACAAATCCTTCATTGACCGAACGAGCATTGATGACGCCGGGATGGTGATCGTCGAAGGCGTGCTTTCGATCGCAGGTAAGCTTGGCATCCGCGTGGTGGCGGAAGGCATCGAGGACGAGGAACAGGCCCGCCGTCTCGAAGCATTCGGTTGCAGGCTGGGTCAGGGCTATCTCTTCGCCAGAGCGATGGACGCCCTGAAGGCGGGTCAGTTCCTAAGCGCGCGCGGCCAGCGGCTCGTGCGTCGCGGGTCCTTCTCGGAGCCACTCAGGTACTCCAGCTGAGATAGATCTTCTGTTTCTCCGGCTTCGTTTCATCAATCGATAATGCAAGATTTTCAGGAAGATCGTAAATGCTCAAACGCATCCAATTGAATCAGCTCCGGGTCGGCATGTTCATCAACGATATGGAGTTTACGACCCAAGTGGATGCCGCTCGGTTCAAGCCTTTTCTGGTCTCCAAAGGCGATGATGTCAGAAGGCTTGCCAATGGACATGTAAGAAGCGTGGTCATTGACATCACGAAGGGCGTCGATGTCGAAGGAGCGTCGCAACGCAACGCTATGGCAAGCTTTGAGGCGCAATTGCTGGCCATCTTTTCAAAGGCTGAGATCAGCCGCGCGAGACAATCCATTCAGGAGATAGGACCGCATCTTCGTCATGTGCTGGAGGATGCTCGCGCAAACGGTTGTTTTGCAGACGAGGCAGCGAGCAGTGCGGTTGAGCGCATCATGTTGGAAACGCTCGATAACACTGGCGCGCTGATTGCTGTTGCCAAGCTGAAGGAGAAGGATGAAACCACGTTTCTTCATTCGCTTGCGGTCAGCGCCTTGATGATCGCGTTCGGGCGCGTTCTCGGTCATGGGCAAGAAGAAGTGCGTGTTCTTGGCCTAGGCGGTCTCATACACGATCTCGGAAAGATGATAATTCCTGATGAGATCCTGAACAAACCCGGGAAACTAACCGCCGAGGAAATGGATCTTGTCCGCGCTCACCCGCAAAAGGGTTACGAGATGGTGGCGAAAGCGGGCTCGGCGCCGCATGAAGTGCTCGATATCTGCCGTTTCCATCATGAGCGCTATGATGGCAGCGGTTATCCCGATCGCCTGTCGGGCAGGAAGATCCCTTATGTTGCTCGCGTTGCTGCCATTTGCGACGTATACGAGGCGCTGACAACCATCCGCCCCTACAAGCCGGCTTTCTCACAGGCTGAGGCAATCAACATGATGATGAACTCTCCCGGGCATTTCGACCACAAGCTCCTGTCAGCGTTCGTCTCCAAGATGGTCATCAGTGGAACGCTGCACTAGCTTGCCTGCTTGGTCTTCTCCTCCTGATCGGAAGCGCAGCCGCTCATGATGGAACTGCGGTTCATCCTTCAATTGAAACGGATTTGCGAGTTAGGCCGTCCCCGGGCTCCACAGGACGCGGGACCTGCAGTTGAGCCCTGAGCGTGCTGATAAGGCATTCTTCGAAAGCGCCAGGTGTTGCCCGCATTTTGGCAAGATCATCACTTTCCCATGATCGCGAGACTTTGCCTTTGGCGAGGAACACGGCTCGATTGCAAAGGCGGGGTATGGTTTCCACGACGTGCGTGGAGATGAGGACGGCATGTCTTCCGCTGGCGGCGAGCTCGATCAACAGCGACTTCATCTCCCAAGCGGCGAGCGGATCCAGGCCATTCAGGGACTCGTCGAAGATCAGCAGCGGTGGCGAGCCGATCAGGGCTGCTGTGATTGCGATCTTTGCGCGTGTGCCAAGTGAATATTCAGCGATTGGCCGATCAAGCCAGGCCGTTATACCCAGTCGTGCCGGCAAGTCACGGTCTCGCCAGTCGGTGGGGGCGCATGAACGAAGCGAGGCGACGAGGTCGAGATATTGGCGTCCCGAAAGCGATGCCGGCAAGTCTGTGACGTCGATGGCCAGCCCAAACCGCGCCTTGGCCTGCTCCGGCTCAAAGTTTGACACCCCGCGTAGGAGCCGGGCCGTCGGTGCGTATCCTCATCCGCCAGGCTTCGCCGAGAGCTTTATGGACGTATTATTCCGCAGTCTTAAACATCGTCCGGAGACGACACAAGGCACGGGCCTTGCCGATGTCATGGCTTACAAGGATCCTGACTTCAAGCGGCGGGACTTCAGCAAGCTTATGCTTGGTGCTCGTTGGGCAGCGCCTCGTCAAACGAATTGAAATTCAAAACGCTGCTGAAGCTCTTTGGTCAGGTCGGCTGCGGATACCAGTCTTCCAAAAAGTGACTGGATTCGCTATACCGATCCCGGCGCTAAAGAACAAAACACTTGGGTATTGGTCTTCAGGAGCTGTGTCGTCACAGAGAGGCGGTGGTTCCACTTCCAGCTTGTGCGATGGGCGCCAGCGGAAACGATTTCCGCATTGCGCACTCATTTCAGTCATAGAGCCTCACCAAGCGGCGGCTCGAAAGCATCTGATCCGCGAACGACTGAAACGAGTGAAGGAGGCTTTACGATGAGCGACGATTTCGAACTGGTTCGCGGCAGTGGCAACATCTTCCGCGACTTCAATATGCCGAACCCGGAGTTGGAGCATCTTCGGGCGACTCTTGCGGCGCAAATTCTCAAGACACGCGACAAGCGGAAGCTGTCGGTGTGGGAGGCCGGAACGCTGACCGGAATCAACTATACCGAATTCTCCCGCATCCGCCGCGTCAAACTGGACGGCTTCACGGTCGATCGCCTGTGGAAGATGCTCGACCTTCTCGGCCAGACGGTGGACGTGACGATCAAAGTGCATCCAACCGCAAAGCCGCGGCGGGCTGCACACGCCCATGCGTAAGATCTGCAGCCGCTGAAAACGGCCGGGCCGCGATGACAACGCTGCGAGAGATGCTGTTGGTTTTATCGGGCGCTCGGATGGACCGTCATTGATGCCGCATGGGATAATCCGGTGCTAACCAAAGAATTGGGAACAGATGTCTAGCGGGACCATCTCGTGCCTTTCGCGCCATAGTGCCGAGGAGGTTTCATAGCACGAGCCTTGCTGTACCAGAGGCGACGGGCTCACTGAGAACCGGACGCAGACCAATGTGGATCGTCGTCCACTTCTGTCGAAACGCATTTGATAAGGCTCGCAAGGGCTTTCCTGACGTCAGCATTCTTCACCCGGTCAAGGTCGCCGGAGACGTACACGCGACCTGTCGCCTGTAAGGAGATCGTATCCCGCTCGATGGTTTCGGCACCTTTAAAGAAGTCGTCCATGGAAACGCTGAGAGCGTGCGACAGATTGTAGAGAACGCTGGCACTGACGCGATTTGAACCCTTCTCGTACTTTTGCACCTGCTGAAACGAAATCCCCAAAGCCTCGGCGATGGCGGATTGGCTTAATCCCTTCGTCTTCCGGATACGTGCCAGATTTCCGCCAACGACCGCATCGATCGGGTCTCGTGCTTTTCGCGCCATCTTGTTCTCCGTTCAACTGTTCGTCCGCACCCGGTATGGTTTGCCACGCCTTCTAAATGTCGGCAACGGGTTCACTGGAAACTGCCCCTCTAAGCTTCCTCGCGTATAGCCACGATTGGTTTCGGCGCTCGTTGCGCCGAAACGCAACCCCTCCGCGTTGACGCCCGGCGAAGCAAATTGCTAGCGAGACTGGCGGCGGCCTTCGGGACTACGCCAATCCTTCCAAGACCGCAAATCCAGCGCCAAAGTCCGGGACTAAAATGCAAAATGCTGGAGGATATTCCTGGGGTAGGCACGCGCATTTTCGCAGAGTTTTTCTATCTTCTCATCGCTGACGTCAGCAAGAATGCCGGTACGCACCAGCACGGAATCCAACCCAGCCGACTTCGCGCCAAGAATATCGTGATCGATGCTATCGCCGATGCAGACGACGCGACGACGGTCGGTGACACCAACGAGCTTCAATGCGTGTTCGTAGATTTCGGGATACGGTTTTCCGAGCCAGGTGACGTGACCGCCCATCCCCTCGTAGAGCTTGGCGATGGTGCCTGCGCCCGGCGCGATGGAGCCGTTGCTCAATTTATGGATGTCGGGATTGGTACAGTAACAGGGGACTCCGTTCTCGGCCGCCGGACGCAGCATTTCGCGGTAGTCATCCATCGGTATTCGTTCGGCTTCGCTGCCGGAGATGATGACAATTTCGGCGCCGGCGGCGTCTTGTGTGGAGATGAGCCCAAGCCGATCGGCGAGATTGGTGTCTCCACCGCTGGATATCGTCAAGCATCGAGCCTTTTTCCGGATGGCGTTTTCACGTCGAGAGAGGATATCGAATGCCACGTCTCCCGATGTGACAAAGAAATCGAAGCTTCCTGAAGCAAAACCGAGGTTAACGAGCCGCTCGGAATTGTACTCACCGCTTCTGCCTGAATTGGATAGGATAACGACCTTCCGGCGCGCCGATGCGAGCTTGGACAGGGCAGCGATTGCACCCTCATAGGGACCGGCGTCGTCCCTCAGCACCCCGAACTGGTCGACGAAGAAAACGTCATATGCCCGCGCCAGTTGAGGTAGAGTGATCGGCGTTAGTTCAGGCATTTCCGCCATCCAATCGGGAAAGCACCAGCGCAGCTGTACCGACGGCTGCCTCGACCGATTTCGCAGCCAAAGTGTCCACCCCCATAGCCCGTGCCCTCATGGCGGTCCAAACGGGATTTCGCGCTCCGCCCCCAACCGTTCGAAGGCTTGTCACTGCTGGCGCTCCCAACTCGCTTAACCGCTGATAACCCAACCTCTCGATCTCGGTCATGCCTTCAAGGATTGCCTGAAAGTATGCGTGATCCTCGGCGGGACGCGGCGTGAGCCGGGGCGGGTAATGAGGATCGTTGATCGGAAAACGCTCGCCGGGTCGCAGCAGCGGATAGTAATTCAGATCCAGTTTGCGGTCCGGGTCGATTTTTCGGGTGAGTTCGTCCAGACGGTCATCGCCGAGTAGGGCGCGCACGACGTTTCCACCGCTGTTCGAAGCGCCGCCAACAAGCCAAAACCGCCCGACACGGTGCGAGTATATGCCATATTCGGGCGCGCTGATCGGACCGTCCGATGCAAGCTTGAGCACAATCGTGGATCCGAGGGCGGTTACCGCGTCGCCAATGGCCGATGCTCCCGTAGCAAGAAACGAAGCGCAGCCGTCGGTCGTTCCCGCATGGAACCAAGCGGATTTGGCCAGACCCAGTTCCAGCAGGTATCCCTCGACCGGAGCGACCTTTTGGCCCGCACGATAGACCATGGGCAGCTTGGATACGTCCATTCCCGCGGCTTCGATCCAATCCGGCCAGCGTTCCGTTCCCAGATCGAAACCGGTCTTGAGTGCGTTGTTTTCGTCACTGACCCGCCCTGGGCAACCCAATTTCATCAGGATCCAGTCGGCCTGATGTACGATGGCATGAACACGGTCCTGGCGCGACAAATAGATGGCTCGGGCAAGGCCCGAATTCGCGCCGACTGCCGTGCTGGTCGCCGGAGCCTCACTTGCTATGCTTTCGATGATTGCAGCATCAGGGCAGGGATCATTGTACATGAGGACCTGACCTGTCGGCTCGCCGGCACGATCTAGCGATAGAACCGTCCCGGACGTGCCATCAACAGCAACGCCTTCAATCGAGTTGAAGTCGGTTGCTTCGGCGAGACGCTCTATCGCCTCCTTGACCCTGTCCCACCAGCAGGCGGGTTGCCGCATCTCGTCCGGCGACACGAACGGTGCCGTGGCGAAGCCCAACGGGTTGCCCGCGCGGTCGACCGCCGTGGCACGAGCGCCGGACGTGCCGATATCGATTCCGAGTGCAACTGGTTGGCTATTTTTGGCGCTCACGCGTTCCGCCTTTCGGAGCCTCGGTCGAGCGCTTGTCGATATTGCTCCGCTTCCCAGTGCGTCAATTCATATTCGTCGTCGTTCGAAAGATACACGACCGACGCCTCTTCAGGGATGCGGCCCACCACCTCCGAGAGGCAACGGGCCATAACCTCGCCACCTGCAGTGAGGGTGCTGGACAAGAGTACTCCCTTGTCCGGGACGATCAGCATTTTCGGAGCTTCACGACCTTCGCGGTGAGATGCGGCCTCGAGGTCGGCCGCGCTTTGCCCCTCTGAAAGCACGCCTATCTTCGTTCCAAGGAAAATGACGTGGTCCGGATAAAGCGAGCCGCCAAGTGCAATTCCTCGATTGACATTCGAAAGCGCGACGGCGTGGCTTTCACTGTCGCGCGCCGGATGATAGCCGGAATTCTTCGCAATCCGCTCCAGCGCATCGACGTCGGCCGGACCGCTGTTACGGGTTTCGCGTGAAAGGGCCTTCGAGACACGCTGGATACGACCGGCGACTTCCTCAACCGTGTCACCGCAAACGATGATCCCGTGATTGAACAGGATGAGGACGTCCGGCATCGATGCGGCTGCTTTCTCAATCTCCCTGGCGAGTGGAGTTCCTGGACGCCTGTATGGAACCGTGACCCATCTGAGATCGGAGACGGCACTCATGCATTCAGCCAGCATAGCCTCGCGGTCTTCAAGAACGGCCAGAGCAATTGCGTTCACGCAATGATAGTGCGCGACCACCGGACTTTTGAGTGCCGCGTGAAAACTGGTTTCGATCGATGGCCGAAGGCCGCTGGAATTCAGTTCGGAAACAACGAAATCGGTGGACTTCTCGGCCCGTACGTCGCCATTGCGAAGCGCTGCAACCAGCGGATCGACGACAACTGGGACCATGATGTCTTCAATATCCGCCTTGGAAAGCCACGTGCCCGATGCCTTCACCCACATCACGCCGTCGCTCTTGATCGACGTATTGCCGCCCGCGCCCTGCGTCTTGAGGATGTCGCTGCCAATCTGGCTGGAAAGCCCGAGAAAACTCTTGAATAGCGCCGTATTCCTGGGGTCCGGTTGGGTCATATCATCTTCCCTCCTGCTGCGTTGATACTCGCCTTCCGGTTCGGCTGGCTCATGAGCGGACTTTTGCGCGATCCTATAAATGTGATTGCAGATCGTCAACGATGAAGATTTTGCGTCTCTCGTGTTGCGATCCTATACATGATGTGATTATAGTTCGTCATAAGCGCTCAGGGAGAAGCGTCAGTGGAGGACTGTCTTGAACGATTCCGATCGCCATCGCCTGATCGCAGAAATGCTTCGCGAGCGGCCCTTCGCGTCCGTGCGTGACCTGCAGAAGCGGCTTGGCGTTTCCCCTGCGACAATCCGAAGAGATATCGATAAGCTTCACGACATCGGAATTGCTCGAAAGGTCTACGGTGGGATATCCGCTAACGAGTCATCGACCACCGCGCGCCTTTCTGCTCGGCCATATGACGAAAACCGCGACATTGCTGTTGATGCAAAGCGTGCGATCGCTGAGATGGCCGCGGGTCTGGTGCGAGACGGGGACTCGATAATCGTCCATGCGGGATCGACCTGCTATCAACTCGGTCTGCAATTGGCTCGCCGCAACGTCCGCCTCTACACGAACTCCATGCCTTTGGCCGCATATGTCGGCGAGCACGGGACTTGCCATCTGACCTTGGCCGGCGGGGTGCTGTATCGAGAGCCCGGAATTATCCACGATGCGTCCGCCGGCGCGCCCGACTTCTTCGCCTCGCGGTTCTTCCTTGGCACTCAGGGTATCAGCAGCGAGGGACTTCTGGAATCGCACCCGTTGTTGACGAAGGCGATTGGGGAGTTGAGCGGTTGTGCGGACGAAATCGTGCTTCTGGCAGATAGCCGCAAACTCTCGATTCAACCGCGCAATGTCGTTCTCCCGCTTTCCCGTATCGGCACGATCGTCATCGACGACGGACTGTCGGACGTCGGAGCAAAGATGCTCGAGGATGCGGGGGTTACGATAATGATCGCGACGGTCGGAGGTCAGCCATGACGCCACCAAACGCGATCGCGGTCTTCGATCTCGGCAAGACCAACTCGAAACTCTTCGTGTTCGGAGCGGATGGCTCGTTACTTTCGGAGACGCGAACGAAGCCGTCATGGGGCGAGTACGAAGGTTTTCGCGTGCTCGACGACGCCGCTCTGTTCGGCTGGATGAAGACCGCGCTGACGCGTGCGATTGAAGACCACTCGGTCGGACACGTCATCTTTTCCGGTCATGGCTGCACATTTGCGCTCGTTGAGGAGGATCACCTGGTGCATCCGATCCTCGACTATGAACAGGAACCTCCTGCGTCGCTGGGGGATCGCGTCGACATGTCGATCCCGGCTTACTCCGAGACATATTCTCCAAGGCTGCCGCTGGGTTTCAACTACGGGCGGCACATGCTTTGGCTGGAGGCCGTCAAGCCCGAGGCGCTGAGCCGCGCCGATGCTGTTCTTCCCTATCCCCAGTTCTGGTCGTGGAAATTCTCTGGCCGCAAGGTGTCCGAGGTATCTTACATCGGCTGCCACTCTCACCTTTGGGCACCGCTGCGTGGTGATTTCAGCAGTCTGGTCGATAGTCGAGGTTGGCGTGAGAAGATGCCCGCTTTCGAAAAAGCAGGCGCTGTTTTGGGCAATTGGAACCTCACGGACGGAACGGGTGAGGCGCGCTCCGTCAATGTCCACAATGGCGTTCACGACAGCAATTCGGCCCTCTACTACTATCGTTCGGTTGGATTCCAGGACTTCACCCTCGTGTCGACCGGGACGTGGGTCGTGATCTTCAATTCGGCATGCCCGCTCGAAGCGCTGGACGAAGATAGGGATATGCTCGCGAACGTTACGGTCGATGGGAAGCCAGCGCCGACGATCCGTTTCATGGGCGGCAGAGAGTACGATCGCGCCAGTGGCGGCTGGAACAAGCCTGTGAGTCTTGAGGCACTGTCTCGGGTAATCGCAAAAGGCGTGTTCGCATTGCCGTCGTTCGCGCTGGGCGGCCCGATGCAGGGCTTCGAAGGCCGGTTCGTGGGACCGGAGGTGGAAGGCGAGGAGAGGGCGGCCGCCGCGCTTCTATACGTCGTTCTCATGACCAGTCTGTCCCTCGATCTCATACGGTCCGATAACGCGATCGTCATAGACGGTGGCCTAGTCAAGACCGGGTTGTTTGCCGAAATACTCGCCCAACTGCGGCCCGCGCAGCCGATCTTCACCAGCGCGACGGCGGAAGGCAGTGCCTTTGGTGCCGCGGCTCTCGTTTTCGACACGATGGGCCTAGAGCCGTTCGCAAATGAGACCAGTCAGGTAGCGCCGGCGCAAATCTTTGGTCTTGAAGCATACCGCGACACGTGGCGAACACTAGCTGAGATCGACGGGCCGGAGGCGACCCAGCCAAGGAAGGAGTTCCACGCATGAGCGCGGCAAACACCGAAACGCAGGCACCCGTCCTGGAGATGCGCAATATCAGCAAGGCGTTCGCAAGCACCAAGGCTCTTACCAACGTCTCGCTGACCGTCTATCCCGGCGAAGTCCATGCCTTGATGGGTGAGAACGGCGCCGGGAAGTCGACGCTGATGAAGGTTCTGTCCGGCGCCTATGTTGCGGATCCTGGCGGTGCTGTCCTCGTCGACGGAAAGCCGATCGTGTCCGGCGATCCGATCAAGGCGAAGGCAAATGGCATCGCGGTCATTTATCAGGAACTGTCGCTCGCGCCGAACCTGACGGTTGCGCAGAACATGTTCCTGGGCGCCGAGCCGTCGCGCTATGGTGTCGTCGATAAGGCTGCGGCACGCGCCCGTGTCGAGCCAATCCTCAAACAGCTGGGCATTAACTTCGGACCGTCACAGCCCGTGGCGACGCTCTCGTTGGGCGAACGTCAGATGGTGGAGATCGCGCGTGCCCTGACCACCAACGCGAGGATCATCGTCATGGACGAGCCGACGACTTCGCTGACCTCCAGGGAGACGGAACGCCTTTTCGAAGTCATCGCGGGGCTTAAGGCGCGGGGCATAGCGATCATCTACATCAGCCATAGAATGGAAGAGATCTACGCGCTCGCAGACCGCGTCAGCGTGTTGCGCGATAGCGCCTACGTCGGCACGCTCGAGCGGGAAGAACTGTCCGCCGACCGACTGGTCTCGATGATGGTCGGTCGCGATCTCTCCACTTTCTACAAAAAAGAACACCGTGCACCTGTGCAGCCGGCCAAGACGGTCCTTTCAGTGAAAGATGTTGGTGATAGCCGCCGCGTTCTCGGATGCTCGTTCGACGCAAGGGCAGGCGAGGTCCTCGGCGTCGCGGGCCTGGTCGGGTCCGGTCGGACGGAACTCGCGCGTCTTATTTTCGGGGCGGACCCGAAAACGACCGGCACGGTGTCGCTAGAGGGAAAAGAGCTGGCTATTGCCGGACCTCGCGACGCGATGGACGCCGGGATCGCCTATCTTACCGAGGATCGTAAAGGCCTCGGCCTGTTCCTCGACATGACGATCAACGAGAACATCAATATCGGTGTTATCGGCAAGGATGCCGGTCCTGGCGGCATATTGAACTTTGCCGCGGCCAAGGAGCGTGCCGCCCGCGCGATCAAATCGCTTTCCATTCGCACGTCGAGTGCAAGCATCAATGTCGGCGCTCTGTCAGGTGGCAACCAACAGAAGGCACTGATTGCGCGTCTTCTCGAAACGAAGCCCAAGGTCATCATCTTCGACGAGCCGACCCGCGGCGTCGATGTGGGTRCCAAGTCAGAGATTTACCGCATTATCGACGAGCTCGCGCAGGCTGGCATCGCGATAGTCGTGATCTCAAGCGACTTGCCGGAGATCATTGGCATCGCTGATCGCGTCCTCGTCATGCGCGAAGGGCGCATCGCGGGCGAAGTTCCGGCGACGCCCGAGCAGCCAATCAGCCAGGAAGCCATCATGGCCTTTTCCACCGGGTCGGCATCGAAAGTCGCCTGAAGCCGGACAACAAAGACGACGGGATAAAGATATGACCTCGACATCAACCGATCAGCCAAACGCCGGCAAGGCAAGATTCAGATCGACGCTCACCGCGCTCGGTATGTTGCCTGTGCTCGTCATACTGGCTATCGGCTTTCATCTGTTGAGCGGTCGCTTTCTAAGCGTCAACAACCTGTCGATCGTCATGCAGCAGGCATCGATCAATACGGTTTTGGCTGCCGGGATGACCTTCGTGATCCTGACGGGCGGCATCGATCTGTCGGTGGGCTCTATTCTTGCTGCCTCGGCCATGGTTGGCGTGATCGTATCCCTTTGGCCGGACGTCGGCATGCTGGGCATTCCGGCTGCGATCGGCGTGGGCCTTGCATGCGGTGTCGTCAACGGAACGATCATCTCTGCGCTCAAGCTTCCACCCTTTATCGTTACTCTCGGCTCGCTGACCGCGATGCGCGGGATCGCCCGACTTCTCGGCGGCGACACGACGGTTTTCAATCCCGACCTGCCATTCGACTTCATCGGAAACGGCAGTTTCCTCGGCGTGCCGTGGCTGGCTATCATTGCGCTGGCGACGATCCTGATCTCCTGGTTCATCCTGAAGCGCACGGTATTGGGGACTTGGATCTACGCTGTCGGCGGAAACGTGGAGGCAGCACGTCTCACCGGGATCAAGGTCCCGCTGGTGCTGCTCTTTGTCTACTCGATGTCGGGTCTGCTCTCGGGGCTTGGCGGCGTGATGTCCGCAGCCCGCCTGTATGCCGCGAACGGCCTGCAACTTGGTCAATCCTACGAGCTCGACGCGATCGCGGCCGTCATTCTCGGCGGAACCAGCTTCGTCGGCRGTGTCGGTTCGATCTGGGGCACGCTGATCGGCGCACTCATCATCGCGGTGCTGTCCAACGGCCTCATCCTCGTCGGCGTTTCCGACATTTGGCAGTACATCATCAAGGGACTTGTCATCATCGTGGCCGTAGCGCTCGACCGCTACAGGCTCAAAGGACTTAGCCGCACCTGACGTGCGACTGGAGGAACCGGGGTTGCCGGATAACGGGGCGCAGGAAGCGCCATAAGGAGGAAAATATGCGCGTGATTTCGAAACTGCTCGCAGCGACCGCTCTGGCCGCAGCCATCGCAATGCCGGCAGCCGCCAAAGACCTGGAGAAGATCGGCATTTCCGTCGGTCTGCTTGGCAATCCGTTCTTCGTTGCGACCATCAAGGGCATCGAGGATCGCGCCAAGGAAATCAATCCGAACGTACAGGTCACCTCGGTTTCGGCCGACTACGACCTCAACAAGCAAGTTTCGCAGATCGACAGCTTCATCGCCGCAGGCGTTGACATCATCATGCTGAACGCCGTCGACGCCAAGGCGATTGCTCCGGCCGTCAAGAAGGCCCAGGCTGCAGGGGTTATCGTTGCCGCCTTCGACGTTTCGGCTCCGGGCGCTGACGTCACGGTCATGACGAACAACATCAAGGCAGGTGAAGAGGCGTGCCAATACATCGTCGATCAGCTTAAGGGCAAGGGCGACGTCGTGATCATCAACGGCCCTGCTTCGTCCTCGATCCTCGACCGCGTGCAGGGTTGCAAGAACGTGCTCACGAAGAGCCCGGACATCAAGCTCCTGTCGGACGACCAAAACGGTCAGGGCTCGCGTGATGGCGGCCTCGCAGTCATGCAGGGCCTGCTGACGCGCTTCGACAAGATCGACGCCGTCTTCGCCATCAATGACCCGACGGGCATCGGTGCCGAGCTTGCCGCCAAGCAGCTGAACCGCAACGAGTTCTTCATCACTGCCGTCGACGGTGCCCCAGATATCGAAAAGTCGCTCGCAAGCGGCAATTCCATGATCAAGGCCTCGGCTTCCCAGGACCCGTACGTCATGGCCGGCGACGCCCTCAAGATGGCTGTCGATGTTCTGAACGGCAAGAAGCCGGCGGAGAACACCGTCCTGCTCGACCCGAAGCTGATCACTGCTGACAACGTCAAGGATTACAAGGGCTGGACCGCAGCCCGCTAACGTTTCCTCCCAGGAGCTCGCCGGCGCCTTCGGGCCCGGCGAGCCTTCGCTTCAATGAAATTCAGGATATCAGTGTCATGTCCAAAATCGGCGTCCACTCGTTCGTCTGGAGTGCTGGCTCGTCTCGCGATGAGCTTGAGCGTACACTTACCAGATCGCATGAACTTGGCTTTAAGCTGGTGGAGTTTTCCTATCTCGATCCAAAGCTGGTCGACGTGAAATGGCTCGCGTCCCGCATCAGGGAACTGGGCCTCGACGTCGCGGTGAGCATGGGTCTTCCGACCGATGGTGACATCTCCAGTGATGATCCGTCGGTGGTCGCCAACGGTGAGGCCATACTCGACAGAGCCGTTGCGTTGGTTCGCGATCTAGGTGGCACAAAGCTCGCCGGTATCCTGAGTTCCTCGCATGGAAAGCAGGAGCATGCGTTGTCCCGCAAGGGATGGGAAACGAGTGTTACCACGCTGTCGCGGGTTGCCGATCGTGCGAAGGCAGCCGGTGTCACTCTCAATCTCGAAATCGTCAACCGCTTCGAGAGCAACATGCTCAATACGGCAGCCCAAGGCCTAGCGTACATCAAGGACACAGGTGCCCCGAACGTCTTCCTGCATCTAGACAGCTTCCACATGAATATCGAGGAAGCAGACGTCGGACTGGCAATACGCAATGCCGCCCACAAGATCGGCTATGTCCACATCGGCGAAAGCCATCGTGGTTATCTCGGAACGGGCAACATCGATTTTGCCGCCATCTTCGACGCTCTGGTCGCCATCGGGTGGGACGACTACGTCACGTTCGAATCCTTCTCAACGGCCATCGTTGACAAAGATCTGTCGTTGAAGACGGCGATCTGGCGAAACCTTTGGGACGACAATGTTGCTTTGGCCCGACATGCTCGCCAATTCATCGAACTCGGTTTGGAAACCGCACGCCTTAAGGCCGAACTCGTGAAGGATGCTCACGCGCCACCCGCGTAGAGGTCTCGAACAAAAGGTATGGAGCAGGTCAGGGCCCGAGATGGCAAAGCCCTTGCGAGCATTCCTCACAGCACCCAGCTTTTTTTGGGGATTGCCGGAACAAACCGAGAATAAAGGCTGGCGCGGGCAAATTGTAAGGGCTACGAAGATCGACCAACAGATGAGGCTCTGCTTTGGTCTATCGATTCATTCACACCGCCGACATTCATCTCGACTCCCCGCTGCGGACGCTAGCCCTGCGCAACGCGGAGCTTTCCGAGCTGATCGGATTGGCGACCCGACGGTCGTTTGTCCGCATCATCGATCTATGCCTTGAAGAACAGGTAGATGCGTTGGTCATCGCCGGCGATCTCTACGATGGCGATCAGACGTCGATGAAGACCGCCCGATTTCTAGCCGAGCAGCTTGCGCGTTTGCATGAAGCCGGCATCAGGGCGTTCATCATTCGCGGCAACCACGATGCGCTCTCCAAGATCACGACGGAGCTAGTTATGCCGGACTCCGTCAAGGTGTTCGGTTCCGTGGCCGAAACCATTGCGATAGACCGAGCTCCCGGCCGGTTCCCAGTTGCGATACACGGACTGAGCTTTGCCAAGCCGCAAGCGCCCGAAAGCCTCCTTCGACACTACGCAGTTCCTGTTCCGGATACTGTAAACATCGGCATAATGCACACCAGTCTCGGCGGCTCGGCGGGACACGATCTGTACGCTCCATGTAGCGTCGCCGACCTCCGCCAAAGGGGTTTTCGATACTGGGCACTAGGCCATATTCACAAGAGGTCGGCAGTCGAAGACTCATCATCGGCGATTGTTATGCCAGGCATCCCTCAAGGGCGCGACATAAACGAGGACGGTCCAAAGTCCGTCTCCCTCGTTACGATACGGGATGACCGCTCTGTCGTTATCGAAGAACGCCACACCGCTGTCGCACAGTTCGGGAGGCTGGTCGTCGATATCTCCCGAGCGAATGATTGGAAAAATGTCGTCCTCGAGGCTAAAGGCTCATTGGAACGCGTTTCTTCAGCAGTGTCCGCTGACCATCTTGTTGCACGCGTCGAAATAACGGGAGCCACAGAGCTCGCATGGCGCATCCGGCGAGACGCCGACCTTCTCCGAACCGAACTAGAGACACACGGTGCGACGATCGGGAACGTCTGGATCGAGAAAGTCGTGACGTCGCCGGTCGCGCCCAAACGGGATGATGCGCGGCCGAGCGCGCTCGACGAACTTGCAGCGATTATCGACAGCGAGATCCTCGGCTCGACCGAATATCGCGACGAGGTACGCTTGATCGCCCATGAACTGCGGGTGCAGCTCCCGGCCGAGCTTCGTGAGATCTTCGGCAAGGACGAGGCGTCTTTCGAGAACTTGTTGGCGCAATTTGCCAAGGACGGTGCGTCGCAGGTCTTGGCGCGTCTGCGCGGCGGCGAGGGAGAATAGCGTGCGCATCAACCGCCTCGACCTAACGCGTTATGGCAAGTTCACGGACGCCGTCATCGATTTCGGATCGCGTCCCGTCGGATCTCCAGACCTCCACGTCATCTACGGTCCGAACGAGGCTGGGAAATCGACCACGCTCGATGCCATGCTCGATCTGATCTTCGGGATCGGCAATACGACCAAATACGGATTCCAGCACCCCTATAATACCATGCGCTTGGGGGCGAACGTTCATGTGGGAGGTCAGGACAGGGGCTTTGTCCGTATCAAGCGGCCGCAGAACAGTCTGCTCGATCGTGAAGAGCGCAGCCTCGCCGACACGGAGATCCGGGCCGACCTTGGCGGAATAGATCGTGACGCGTTCTCGACAATGTTTTCGCTGGATGACATCACACTCGAAAAAGGTGGTGAGAGCATTCTGGCAAGCAAGGGAGACCTGGGCGAACTGCTCTTCTCCGCCAGCGCCGGGCTTTCCGATCTCAGCCGCCAGCTCCTGACGATCCGCGGGGATGCAGACAGCTTCTACAAGTTTAGGGGACGCAGCAGCCAACTGAGTGAGCTCAAGCTGCGGTTGACGGAGCTGAAGCAAAAACGCGAAGAACTCGACCTCCAGGCCACCGAGTATCGTAAGAGGTTGGCTGAACTGCAGCGCCTCGACGGTCTCTACAATCAGGCTTTGACCGAGCGTGCGAACACCCAGCGCCAGGCTGACGAGATCAACCGTGTCCTACGAGCGCTTCCGACGATGCGCAGGCTTACCGGGCTTCGAGGCCAGCTCGATGCCCTCGAGATGGTGTCCGATCCACCGGAATCGTGGAAGATCGAACTCCCGGAAATCCGCAAGGGTGAAATCGAAATCCGCGTCAAGCTGGACGAGGTTGCCCGTACTATTGCGGAGATCGAGAACGAGATTGACGGGATCGCCGATGACGCTCTCGCTCTTGGCCTCGCGGCCCGCGTCGCCGATCTCACGAAAACATTCGAACCCAGATACCTGACGGCGCAGGTCGATATCCCGAAGCTCACTGGCCGGGTCGCTGAACTCTCTGTCGAAACGCTCCTTCTGCAGCTAGGCAAAGCCGACGAGAAAACGCCTGCGCGGTCTGGATGCGGCGACCGTCGGCAAACTCAGATCCCTCATCAGCGCCAGGTCCGGGGTCGAAGCTCGTCGCGCTTCCGCGGAGGAAGAGCTTATCCGTTCGGAACGCGCCCTTCAGGATGAGGGCAACCGGATTACGCTCTTCGAGGAGTTTCGCGATCCTGCACGGATCAGGGCTTTCGAAGTCCTTGCGGCGACGGTTAAAGCTCTGCCGAAAT
Source organism: Rhizobium sp. 01T437 (assembly GCF_056398505.1). Taxonomy (NCBI): domain Bacteria; kingdom Pseudomonadati; phylum Pseudomonadota; class Alphaproteobacteria; order Hyphomicrobiales; family Rhizobiaceae; genus Rhizobium; species Rhizobium sp. 01T437. The sequence goes on along the minus strand of NZ_JBFTPM010000025.1, from coordinate 13,445 downwards.
CCGACGACGAGGTCGCGTTCCGTTCCCTGATGCGGCGGCGCGAGAACGCGGATCGCGTATTGGCGGAAAGCCTTGCGCAGCTGGTTCCCTGGGATGGCAGCCCGGCCGACCTGGCGGCAATGAGCGTACCGTCGGCCGCAAAGCTGAACGATTGGAAGAGCCGATACCAGGACGGCCGGGAGCGGACGAAGACAATCCGCGCCGAACTTGAGCGCCTTGAGCCGGACGCCAGACGGATGGACGCGGAGATCCAAGTCCTCCGCGCTCAGGCAGGGGAGATCGACGAACCTTCGGTCGCGGCTAGCAGAGCCGCCCGTGAAAAAGCATGGGTTGCACATCGTCAGGCAATGGACGCGCAATCGGCTGACGCTTTTGAGCATGCCATGCGAGCGGACGATCACCTCGTTTCGCAACGGCTCCTGCATTTCTCAGAGGCCAGCAAGCTGGCGCAGTTGATGATGAGCCGAGCATCCACGGGTTCCGATATCGAAACAGCGCGCGAGCGCATTGAAGCGGCCGCGCGTTCCCTCGCGGAGCTACGGGCAGAGATGTTCCCAGCGTTGGCATCGATTTCGTCTGGTGCCGATTTTGGCGTCGATCCCTCAGAACTGGAAGAATGGTTGCGCAAAAGGACCGTGGCTCTGAGGGCACGTGACGATCTATCGGCCATCGACCAGGAAGTCGCGGAAATCCACGACAGGACCCAGCAATCGAAGGAACAGTTGCTTGCGGCTATCAAGGCAACGGGCCTGCCCGCCGGCGGCGGCGTCGATCTGGCAACGCTGTTCGCAGCCGCCGAAGAGGGCCTCGATGCCTTCAACCTCGCCATGGATCAGGCAGACCGTTTGGTGCGACTGAAGGAGGATAACGCCGCGCGTGCCCGTGCGATGACCGATGCGTTGAAAGCCGCGCAGGAATGGGACGCCACATGGTTCGAGCTTTGCAACGGTTGCTGGTTAGGGGAGGCGTCGATCCTCCCAGACGTAGATGCGGTCAACGGGATTCTCGACGTTCTCGAAAAACTAGCTTCGGCAATCGAAGCCAAAGATAGCCTCGTCGATCGAATCCAGAAGATGGAAAAGGATAGCGCTCTGTTCGAAGCTTCAGTGTTCGAATTGTGCGACAGCCTGGAAATCCCGAAATCCGCTTCTCTTACGAAGCTTACGCGGACGATCACCGACCGCATCACGGTTGCAGAGCGGGGCAGGGAGCAACGGGAGACGCTGGGACGCGATCTCGACAAGAAGCGAGAAGAAGAGCGCGAATACCTTGTCACCAAGGAGGTACTCGATCTTCAAATAGGAAAGATGGCAGCGTTCTTCGACTGTACCACGCTGGATGAGGTCGAGACCTTTATCGCGCTTTCCTCGAAGCGGCAGGCGCTGCGGACTTCCATTTCTGACGTCGAGCAGGAACTCACCGAGATCAGTGGTGCGAACGATATCGGTGACGTCGAGGAGAGGCTCGCGTCGGCGAATAGAGAAGAATTGGAGGGCCAGCTAGCTTTGCTGATGCCACTCCTCGAAGACCAGGACAGAAAATGTCACGACGTCTTCCACGAGCGCTCCACCATGCAGAAAGCGCTCGACGCCATAGGCGGCGATTCCGTCGTCGCGGAAATCGAGGAGCAGCGGCGCACCATTTTGCTGGAGATCGAAGAACGCGCCGGGCGCTACCTCGAACTTCGCGTGGGGATTACCGCCGCCGAGCAGGCGTTGAAGCTCTTTAGAGATCGGCATCGAAGCGGGATGATGACAAGGGCGTCGGATGCGTTCAGGACCATCAGTCGCGGTGCCTACACGGGTGTCGCCGCCCAGCCCGGCAAGGATGGAGAAGTCCTGATCGCGGTCTCGGCGAACGGCGGTTCGAAGATCGCCGACGAGCTGTCCAAGGGCGCACGGTTCCAGCTCTATCTCGCGCTTCGGGTGGCGGGATATCACGAGTTCGTCGCCAATCGCGCACCCATTCCGTTCATCGCCGACGACATCATGGAAACCTTCGATGACTTCCGCGCCGAGGAGGCCTTCCGGTTGTTCACCGAGATGGCCGGGCGTGGGCAGGTAATTTATCTGACGCATCATCAGCACCTGACCGAGATCGCCAAGAAGGTTTGCCCGAGCGTCCGGCTACATGATTTGGAGACGATTCAATCGGCGAGCCGGCTTGGTATGATTGCGGCCGAGTAGAAGGGACCTGGCAACAGGACGCAGCTACGATGAGCTCCGAACCGGATTACCGTCCCATTGCGCCATCCACTAGAAGCTGATCGAGATCACACGCACCGGCTCGGCTCCGATTGCCGAGGAAGGCGGAAAGCGGATCAGCGAACTCCATCGCATCGAGGCCGAGCTGCGTGGTCTTTCCCCAAAAGCTCGATTGGCCGGAAGACAAGCACGGTCCGCGCCTTCGATCGCAGACATGCGGACTTGGCTCACCCATCATCGTGCGCGCGTCGCTGGCAAGTCGCCGCTCGGCAAATCTCTCGCCTACGTCGCCAAATACTGGGAAAGGCTCTGTGTCTACTTCACCGACGGTCGCATCGAGATCGACAACGCTAAAAAGAACTCGTTCTAATTGACCTCAACCAGCCCTTCGTTTCCCCGAGCGAGAACTTCAACGGCGTCGATCACTCGATTTCGCAATCGTTGTTCAATCACACGATCCGAAACTTCTTCATCCATATCGAACCCTCCGTTGAGCAGTCTCCTGCCAAAACAGTAGTGGTCTTCGTGGAGGGCGCAATGTTAGCTTGCGTCGCTGTGTTGCCGCGCAGCTCATGCGGCGATAAGCAGATTTACCGATGACTTGGGTCAAGGTGCGGCGGCACGCCGCTTACGTAAAGTGTTTAGCCTTTCGCGACAATTTACGTGGGTGTCAGCGGGTTAGCGCATTCCACGGCAGCAGCCCGTCGATGCTGCTCTGTTCTCAAGTTGAGATTAACCAGCATGCCGTTCTAAGTCGATGGCGGCAAAATTCCCGCCGACTCAGTGGGCAGGCCCGTTCTTGAGAAGTATCTGTCGGGCCGCGATCAGGTCAGATGTATCGAACCCCTCCTCGAATTTGGCGTAGACGCGACCGAGCAATTCTTTGGCCTTGCTTTCTCTTCCCATGGATCGCCATAGCCTGGCAAGCGATATGGCCGACCTCAACTCCCAACTGTTGGCAGACTGTCGAACGGCCTCCTCCATCGACAGCACCAAAAAGCCTTCGGCCTGCGCCAGGTCAGGGTCCGGCTGGGCGAGCAAGATTTCTGCTCGTGTCCGATAGATGTCGGGAAGCCAAACGATTTCGCCGATCGCGTCGGCAAGCCGGTGGGCTTCCTCAGCAATGGTCCGGGCTTCCGCGAAACGACCGAGATCAGCCAGACCCTTCGCGAGGAAGCAGGATACCGACGAGGAAACGATGTTGTAGTTCTCTGCTTTCAACGCCTCAAGAGAGGCTCGCAGCAACACTATTCCTTGCTCGCTCCGCCCGGTCTCCACCATGATCTGGCCGTTTAGGGCAGCCCCGAGTGTCTTGAAGGCCTGAAGCGAATATTTATCCGCCTGCGCCAGAAGTATCTCAACGGCGGCAGATGCTTCGCCGAAGTTACCGCACCAACAGAAAACCGGGATGGAATAGGTCAGGGCTACGCAATAGGACACATGATGGCTGTATCTGGAAATTTCCCTGATCGTCTGTCGAGCGACCTGCAGGGACTGGTCTGGGTACCCGACGAGCCACAGCGACCGGGCCAGCATGAAGCGCCCGCGCGCTTCCGTGAGCAGGTCGAGTTGAATTGGTGCGGCCTGTGCAGCCAGTTTAAAACCATGCCGGCAGTGCCTGAGAGCGCCCGCCTGGTCGCCCGCCTGATGACACGCCACTCCGAGCATGAGCTCGGCGGCGATCTCGTCCTCCACAACTCCGATTTTCTGGGCGATGCCGGCCGCTCGGTTGGCCGCATCGACCGCCGCGCCCGCGTCTCCCCGTCTTGTAAAGAAGATGTTCAGGTCGGTCAAAAGGTTCAACTGCCGCCGGTTGTCGCCCAACCGCTCCGCGAGGTTCAGAGCCGCCTCGATCAGGAACTTCGTTTCGTCGCGGTTACCCAGTGTGTACATCGCCGATCGGGCAAGTGCTTCGGACAGGCGCAAGTCCAGTGGCGTGCCCTTTGCATTCGGTTCGATGATAGCGAGTGCCCGCGAACACCACCTTTGACACTCGCCGTACTGCGAGAGGTCCATCAACAGAACCGCGGCGCTGGCGGAAAGATCAACGGCGACAAGCGCGTCCCCACTATCGGAAAAGCACCATGCAAGCGCTTTCCTGATGTTTCCCAAATGTGGGATGAAGGACGACATGGTCCGGGCATCGTGGATCGCAGTTTCGACGGAAAGCGACTTCAGGAAATGCCTGAAATAGTTTGCGTGTCTGTGTGAAATGACGTTGACGTCCTCCCGCGACGCAAGTTTGCTTCCGGCGTAGGAGCGAGTTGTGTCGAGCAACCTGTAAAACAGGTAGCCACCGATGGGCGACACGAAAATCAGCGACTTGTCGACCAGCGAGGTGATTACGAGGCTGGTCTGACCAACGGTCCATCCATGCTCGGCTGCTACTCCGTGCGCTGCCTCGACGCTGAACGGACCCGCGAAGACAGACAACCTGAACAGCATCGTCCTCTCGACGTCGGAAAGGAGGTTGATGCTCCAGTCAAGCATCGCCTGCAAGGTCTGATGCCTGGGCAATGCGCTACGCCGACCCCGCAGATGAAGTTCGGCACCGTTTGCTAGAAGCTCGGCCGTCCCGCCGATACCAAAGGTGCCAACACGGCTTGCGGCAAGCTCAACTGCAAGCGCGATACCGTCCAAACGGCGGCACATGTCGGAGACTTTAAACATCTCGTCATCCGTTAGCTCGCTGTTGTGGCCACTCGCACTGGCACGTTCCAGGAACAATTGAACCGCAGGAAAACGAACGACTTCTTGTCTGGAGAGGTTTCCTTCCGGCGGAACCTCGAGCGGCCCCAGCAAAAAGATCGTCTCGCCGTCGGCCCGCAGGGCTTCCCGGGAGGTGGCGAGTACGTAGACCGTCGGCGCATAGGCGTGTATGCGGTCGGCGATCTGCGCGACCGCGACAATCAAGTGCTCGCAACTGTCGAGTACGACCAGGCAATTCTTGGAGGACACAAACGCGAGGATTGCCGGTTCGGCGTTCGGTCCCTGAACGGCGCACCCGAGAGACGACGCTATCGCGCTCGGCACGTCCGCCTCGTCGGCAACCGAACTGAGATCGACAAAGAAGACGTGATCCTCCCCATATTCTTGCCTCATTTGGTCGGCGACGGCGACCGCAACGCTGGACTTCCCGATCCCACCGGCACCTACAATGCTGACGAAGCGCCGCTCCTTGAGACGCTGCCTGACGCTGGTGACGGTCTCTTCTCGTCCGATGAGGGTTTCAAGAGGCGCGGGAAGTTCATGGCGCATGCCAGACCGCGATGATGCAACCGGCAACGGGATCGCAGCCCTGGCCATTCGGATGAGAGGGGCTACGAAACAGTAGCCTTGTCCTGCGACGTTGACGATATACCTGTTGCCGCCCTGTCCGTCCGCTAGAGCCCTTCGCAAGATCGAAAGCTGCGTGCGCAAATTGGCCTCTTCGACGACTACGTCCCTCCAGACGAGCTTCATGAGTTCGTGGCGGCTGACAACCTCCCCGGCCCGCTCGATCAGACTAATCAAGATGTCCAAGGCGCGAGAACCGAGCCGAATGTCTTCAGCGTTTCTTGTCAGGATTCTCTCATGGATGTTCAGCTCGAACGGCCCGAAATGTACGATGCCGCCCTGGTCGTAGTTCATCACTTCGCACAAACCCTATGCATCGATTTACAACTATTAACATAGCACGACTCCCACAAATGGCGGAGTCGCGCGATGGTGTTCAAAAATCAAAGCGTTTCCGCCAAGAGACGCCAAAACGAGGTAGGACATGCCGAGAACAGTTGTTGACGGAGCATCCGTTGAACGGAGTGAGAAGAGTGTTTTCGGCTTTGGTTGAGGAAGACAGCTATGATTGAGGAGGTCTCTCCAGCAACGGGTTACCCGCATCTGTCAGCAACCGCCATCAAACGGTCGCACAGTTAGCCCGATGTTCAAACCATCCGAAATCGCGGAGGAACTGCCTGCGCTGGCCATAATTTTGGACCACGAAGGGCATGCAATCTACTTGAACAGGCACTGGGCACGCGTTACGGGCGAGCACGGCTCCTCCCTGCTCGGCGACCGCTGGAAGTCGTTCCTGCACCCGGCTGAGGTTTCCGTTCTCGCGGGCTTGCCCTCCGGTGATGATGACCAAGCGGTCGTGCGCGTGCGTGCTGGGAACGGCGAATTTCGTTCGCATCTCTTCAGAGCGTCAAATGTCCACCAGGGTCGCCTCCTTGTCGGAATGGATGCTCATAGCGTTATCGTCTCGAAAATCGCCGGCGAGGAAACGGCCGCCGATTTTGAGCAGACGCTCGACCAGGTACCCGCGATGATTTGGCGCGCGAGGCCTGACGGCTTCCTCGACTACGCCAACAAACGATGGCTTGATTTCTGCGGCCTGACCCTCGCTGAGGCCATAGGTTGGGGTTGGCGCAACGGGGTGCATCCCGACGACCGGGAGGGCATAGAGACCTACTGGCGCGCTATGCTCGTCAGCGGCACCGAGGGAAGCTACGAAGCCCGCGTCGGCAATGACAAGATCGGATACCGCTGGTGCCTCAGCATCGGAACGCCTCGACACGACGAGAACGGCGCTATCTCCGCCTGGTACGGAGCGATTTTCGACATCGAGGAGAGAAAGGCGGCAGAGACGTCGCTGCAACTGAGCGAGGCCTATCTCGCGAACGGGCAGGTACTCAGCAAGATCGGCACCTTCGGCTTCGAGATTTCCACTGAAAGGTTGTTCTGGTCGGACGAAACCTACCGGATACTCGAGTATCATCCGGGAACCCGACCGTCGCTGTCCCTCCTGGTATCGCGTGTTCACGAAGACGACCTTTCGGAGTTCGAGCGGTTCCGCGCGGAACTGCGCGAGCGCAGGGCGAAGATCGAGGCGACTTTCCGTCTTTCGTTCGATGACGGCAGGATCAAGCATATTCGGGTGCTCGGACAGCTCACCTCCGCCGGGGGAGCCGCCTACACCGCCGTGATCATGGACGTCACCGCCGAGATCCAGAGCGCCGAACGCCTCAAGCAGAGCGAGGCTGAGATCGCCCATGTCGCCCGTGTCGCGATGGCCGGGGAACTCACGGCCTCGATCGCGCATGAGGTTAACCAACCTCTCGGCGCTCTGGTCGCCAGCGGCGGAGCGCTGCTACGCTGGATCGAACGCGATGAGCCGGATGTCGAAAAGGCTAAGGCAAACGCCAGACGGATGGTCGGCTATGCCCGACGGGCAAGTGACATCATCGCGCGTGTCCGAACACTTTTCGAAAAGGGCGGATCGACGTTCGGTAAGGTAGACTGCGTCAAACTCCTATCAGGGGCGCTGTCCTATGTCGAAGCTCCGGCCCGTCGAAGCAAGGTCGAGGTTGATATCGACATCGCGCATGATCTGCCCAACATCAACGGCGATCCCGTTCAGCTTCAGCAGGTCATCATCAATCTGATAATGAATGCAATACAGGCGCTTTCCCACGACGATTTCAGCAGCCGGATCGTCCGCGTGTCGGCGCGCCTTGACCACGATGAGGTCGTCATTTCGTGCAGCGACAACGGACCCGGCTTTTCCGGCGATGGCGAAGCATTCTTCAAGCCCTTTTACACGACGAAGGAACACGGAATGGGAATGGGTCTCGCCATCTGCAGATCAATCGTCGAGGCGCACAACGGGAAGATAACCGCCAGCCAGAACCCGCCGGGCGGCGCGACATTCGTCGTCCGCCTGCCGAGCATTTCACCCAGCTAGTACGGGAGACTTCTGATACCCGACGTAACGAGCGATGCAAGTCTTGCCTCCCGGAAGGTCGGCCTGAGGAGGTTTCAACACTCAACAGGCGGCTGACGGCAGCATCAGATTGACTTTAAACCGAGCAAGGCCAAGGCGCTAGCACGCGCCCTGGCAATTCGTAGAAATCAACAACCATAAGGAACCACGATGCCAACCTACCTCGTAAATCATCTGAGGATTCCGGGCGATGTCCCGAACATTGATGCCTTGAACTACCTCGACCAAGTTGAGGCAACAGTTGCTCCCTATGGCGGAAAATGGCTAGCGCAGGGTCCAGGCGACGTAATCGAGGGCGCTTGGCCTGGCGCTGTCGTGCTGATGGAGTTCCCGACCCGGGAGGCGGCTGACCAGTGGTACAACTCGGCGGCTTACACCGCCCTTCGCGCTCTCCGGATCAAGAGCGCGATCTCCGACATAGTCTTGATCGATTCTTTGCCGGCAGGATTCACCATTAAGGCGTTCGCGAACAATATCCGTGCGGCTATGAAAGGCGAGTGAGGTCGCGCGACAAGGGGTTAACAAAACGACATTCGGGTACAACCAACGTGTCGTCTGCAGGCTCTTTTCGATCCGAAGCGGTCAGATCAGTAGAGCTAGGGACGCGAGACAAGAAACTCCATGAGCGCGTTCTGAGCGTGCAGCAAGAACGCCTTCGCTGGGCGGCTTTGGCAAGCCTTATGCAACATCGCATCCGCTGTTACTTCCCGGCCTCTTGCAGTGCTATCTGATGCGCCGGATGATCGAACCACTGCTCTTGCAGCCAGCGCAGATACCGCATCGTCCAGCCTTTCTTGCGCGGATAGACGTGCCCGTGCTTGAGCATGAAGGCACTTACCTGTTGCCGATGAACCCGCAACGTCTCGACAGCGGCAGAGCGGGCGCGAACGAGATCTCGCATAGCTTCGTGACCCTCGTCGGGAACCCAGACCGCCGTGAGCTCGCCGGCCCTCAATAGCCGGGCGAGCGCAAGCGCATCTCGGCGGTTCGTCTTCACGCGGTCGCCAGGTCTCCTTGGGATCCACGACGGAGCTACAACCATGCAGTCATGGCCCAGCGAGCGGATAAGACGGTAAAGCCCATAGCCAGTCGTTGACGATGTACGAACTTCCCCAGAGCCTGCTGGTTGCCAATCCGATCAACCGCTATCTGCTAAACTCGCCGATGCTCCCGCAGTGCGTGAAGGACGCCGACGGTGGCCTGACGTTCTATGTCCAGAACAAATCCCCTGGCAAGGAGAAGGAACCGAACTGGTTGCGCGCGCCCAAAGGGCCGTTCATTACTTTGATGGCCCGTGACCAGCGGGAACCCTGCGGCCCACCTTTCATGTTGGCGCCCTAAAACCGCCTTGAAATCTCGACGTCTGCTCCTAAATTTTGCGCCGTCAAACGCGCTTGAGAAAGGAGATGGCGATGGCGAACACCCTGTTTGGCGCTCCATTGTTCCTGAAAAAACGACACTACATTCAGGAACTCGCTAGCCTCGAAGATGCCTTCGACATGCTTGACGACTGGCCGGAAAACGAACGAGATGCTACCTTCGAGATGCTTGAAAAGGCCTGCCGTATGGCGGCTCAAGGGATCTTCCCTTTGTCAGCGATCCGGGAAAACCTTCGTCGGTTTCTGATAAAACGGCACATGCTGGCGAACATCGACGAGGTGCCAATTGTCGCTAAGCGCTCAATTGATCGCAACATCGGTTCGTGATCTCAGCACGCCCCGTCGCCGAGGCGGGTTTTGTCGTAGCCCGCATTGGTGGTGGCCGCATGAAGGCGTTACCGCCCTTGGCTAGTGCGCCGCTGGTCGACGATGCGCCCATCTCTTTGACGGATTGCGATCTCGTAGCGCACGCCGCGGCGGACTCCGCGATAGGTAAAGTATCTGCCGCGGCAATCAATTTGACGGACGCCGCGAAAGCCTCGAGTACGAAGCAGCCGCGCACCCTGAGGGCAAGATATCCCTCGTCCGTGGTTTAGGCTGCTGCCCGAGCCGACGATAACCTGAGCGCTCGTCGCCCGGGGAACCGCGACCGGTGAGACGAAAACCGCCAGAGCAAGCGCATATCCAAGTAGAGCCTTGACACTCATAATCATCCTCCTGGTTACATCGCGAGAAAAGTCAGGACATGATATAATCGCTTAAGTTGCACTTTCGCGCAAGAGGCGGCCGACCTCATGTCGGAGTAGAACAGCCCGGTAGCTCGCCAGCCTCATAAGCTGGAGGCCGGAGGTTCGAATCCTCCCTCCGCAACCAAAACCAGCCCGCCCGGTTCGCCGAGGCGGGTGTAAACATGAACGGCAAGTTCACATAACGTTCATCCCCGTAAGAGCATGGTCGCCCACATTAGAAATGGAAAGGCGTAACCATGAATAGTTTTTCTCGCATCGGTACTGCTGTAGTTGCTGCTGTTATCGCAGCATCTAGCTTTGGCATGGCCTCAGCCGCCCCCATGGCGGCTCAGCATCCGCAGGTCGCTTCGAGCGTCGAACTTGCGCAGTACCACCGCGACGACCGCCGCCGCGAATATCGTCACGACCGCCGGGACCGTTATGAACAAGGGCGCGACCGCCGCGGCTACTGGAACGGTCATCGTGGTTACAGGGACTACCGCAAGGGTTATCGTCGCCACAGCGACGGCTACTACTACCCGCGGTCTGTGTTCCAGCTCTACATCCGCTAAGCGGTTTCAGCTCCTTCGACAACCCCGTCAGAAATGGCGGGGTTTTTTCGTTCCCGAGTCAGGCGGTATCCGGACCAACAAGGAGAAGACGCCATGAGCGTACAGGCAATGTTCTACGCGAAGGAAATCAACCATCGCGCCACTACCAATCCCGGCGACGTCAATGTCGAAGTGAAGATGTCCGCTGCCTTCGGCGCCTACCTTCGCGGCCTTCCGGAAGGCAATGAAGACTGGTCGAAGTATACGCCCTCGGGTGAGCTTTCCATGACCGTCACCAACCCGGCCGGCATCGAGCAGTTCGAACCAGGCGCTGTCTATCGCCTGACATTCGAAAAAGTCAGCCAGTAATCGAGGAGGGGAGCGTCATGTCGAACTGGAAGCGGGCGCTCCTCATCCTGGCGGTCGTTGTAGCTGTTTCTTGCGTGGCTGCCGCTTTCCTCACGGCATGCCAGTCGTATCAGCCACCCGGTGAGGGGATCTGGCGGGCGCTGTAACTATCCCGCCTTGGTAATGTTGTTGGAAAACCATGTGCTTGCATGTTCGTTTGGCGCTTTTGTCGCCCAGTCTGATCCGGGCTTGATTTCAACGATGACAAGACCGTCGTCAGAATCCATCTCGTTGGCCAAGATTTGTCGGATAGCGCTGGCAGGTCCGACAAGGCTGCCAACCCAGAGCGACTTCAGCGGCGAGATGCACTTCATGGTTCGAAGTGTCTTTATCAGACCCTCATAGTTCCGGACTTTCCGGAGGTCGTAGCTAATCATGTAGTGTGGCATTGCCTGCTCCTGTGTTGGTTGCAAGCTGAGCAGGACAGATCCGATTGAGTCGCGGAAGAGAAACGGCAACTTGACGGTGTGAAAGCCTGAGATCCAGCTTTCCACGTTGTTCGACTTCTCCACAGGCAGGCCAAGGAAGGAAAGGATCTTTCTCACGTGTGCCAATAGAGGCCACGAGCGCGCCAAACGGCGACGAGCTGCTCTTCAATCTCCTCTGGTGACCGATGCCCGAAGCGTTGGGCTAGAACTACGGAGAGAGCTTTCAGGTCCATTTCCCGAGGCGCTTTCTCCATTGCCCGGTCAGCTCGGGCCGCGATCTCGGCTATCAGTTCGTCATCATCGTTCATTGAATCCTCCCAGGGTATCCCAATGCCACTTCTGAAAAATGCACGGCATGAGAAGTTCGCGCAGGAGTTGGCGAAAGGCAAGTTCTGGTAGTGGCGGGCATGTCTAAGCGACCAACACCCCGGAAGACATGCTCGAAGACACGAGCATCCGCTTTGAGCCCGCCTTTGATCTCACTGAATGGGCTCGGTCATGACCTTCATCGATCAGACCGCCGAATAGCCGCGCTCAACCTGCACTAAGATGGTCTCACCTTAGGAACCGCGCAAGGCAACTCCTTCCCGACTTAGCCTAGATATTGTCTTTCTCCACCTCAGAAGAAGGGAAAACAGCTCGAGCGAGTAACCGTCCGTTGCCGCCGGCTGATACATCGGATGCGCTTGGAGCAGCTTTCACACGCGTCTATCTACATCAGGTCGCGGGGGATACGCTTCTTCTCGAAAATCTTTTCGAAGATCCGCGTCTCGCCTTCATAGGCGATGACCGAGGCACTGATCACCCAATCCTTTGCCGTGCAGGATATGGCCGAAACCGCGACTGTGCGAACGAACCAGCCGGGGCGTTGCATGTCGCATGTCCATGTCGAGATGCCCGTCATCAACAATGGATCGTCGGGCGCGATCGACCAGATCTCTTCGCGCAGCTGGCGCGTGCTGAGCCCGGTGTCGGGATGCTCGAAAAGGCCGGTATCCTCGTGAATGCGGTATTCTGTTCGATTGGCGGAAAGCTCCCTGATGACCTGCCTTTTGGTTTCCGCCGGCGCATGTTCGATATATTTCGGCAGTGGATCGGGATTATCCGGCTCGTTCACGGCGATGAGGCGATGATCGGTAAGTATCGGCAGGGCAAGTTCGATTGAGGCCGTATCGATGACAAGGCCGGGATTAGTCGGCGGCGGCAGGATCATTGGCCAATAGGCCGTCGAAAGCGAAACGCGAATGCGATGACCGGCGCGAAAGCGATAGCCGCAAGCATCGAGCAGCAGGCGCACCGTCGTCCGCTCTCCGCTCTTCACGGGTTTGGGCTCGGCATTGCTATCACGATGAGCAAGATTGAGGACGCCGAAGGAAACGCGTGTCGCAGTACCGTCCTCATGCACGTCGACGAGCCGCACGCAGAGATTTGCGGTCTTCTCCTCACAGCGTAGCGCCACAGTAACAATAGGCTCGCCGAGATAGTCGTGATCTTCGACAAGTGGCGGGGTCTCGAATATGAGCGAACCGGCATCGTCCCCGCGCTGGTCGATGGCCATTTCGGCATCCGGTTTCAGCGTGAAATATTCCCCCGATGCCGTTCCGGTATCGAGCGGCGAGCGCAGATGGACCTCGTGCACCAATGCCTGCGGCTCGGCCTTACCTTCCTCGATCCGGCCCGACGAGCCGACGCGGAAGAATTGCATTGCCGGTGCGCGCCATGCGTCCATGGCGACCCAGAAACCGGGATCGGCATCGCGGCGCGTGGCAGGGCGCACGGCATCGAGAATATAGGCGCGAAGCTGCGGCGTGTTTTCCGCACCGTTCTCTTTGCCGCGCAGCCAGCGGTTCCACCAGGCGATCGCTTCGCCATGGAAATCGGCGCGCGGCTTTGGAAAGGCGAAATGCGGATATTTGTGAACCCAGGGACCAATCAGCGCCTTAGCTCCTGTCCCAAGCCCCGCGATCGCCTTCAGCGGCGTATTGG
>NZ_JBFTPM010000024.1:0-70524 GCF_056398505.1 Rhizobium sp. 01T437 | reverse complement strand
CGAGATCGGGGGACTGCATGATCATGCTCCTTTGTTGAAGAAGCTCGTCATGCTCTGCCCTTGCCGGACGACGTTCAATCCAGGCGCAATCTCCAGCCCGCGCCCTCTACCTCAACCGCAGACGCCCTCCCGCGCAGCGGGTTCGTTCTTCGACCCCTTTGCGGACTTCTTGTCCGCCGTTATCAAGTGATATCAGCGGACGGGAACACAAGTTGATGAATGTAGATCGCGAAGAGAGCTGTGCGGTCATACCCGTGCCGGCAAGAGTGTCTGTCGAGCTGACGGGGTATGAGTGGGCGCGGAACAATGTCGGCGAGTCCGGCGCCGCCGTCTATCGGCTCTACGGCAAGTCCGAAGTCCCCGATCTTTTCCTGAAGCACGGCCGGGGCGCCGTAGCTGGCGATCTGGTGGACGAGATGGCCAGGCTGCGTTGGTTGGCGAAGCACATAGCGGTACCGGCAATCGAGCACTTCGTCATCACCCCTGGCGAAGCATGGCTGCTCATGACCGCACTGCCAGGGAAAACGGCCTATCAGGTGCTGGAAGAACGGCCGGAAGACAGCATGGCCGTCGTCGATGCGCTGGCGGACTTTCTTCGACGTCTCCACGCGATTCCAATTCGCGACTGTCCGTTCAATAGCGATCATGTCTACAGGCTCAGCCTCGCGCGAAAGCGAATCGATTCTGGCTTGGTGGAGGAAGACGATTTCGATGAGGAGCGGGAAGGCTGGACGGCCGAACAGGTCTGGCACGCCATGCACAAGCTGCTGCCGATCGCACCCGATCCGGTCGTAACCCACGGGGACTTTTCGCTCGACAACCTCTTGATGGTGGACGGTAAGATAGTCGGCTGCATCGATGTAGGACGCGTTGGTATCGCGGATCGCTATCAGGACCTTGCCATACTTTGGAACTGCCTCGGAGAGTTCGAGGGCGATCTCCAAGGCAGGTTCCTCGCGCGATACGGGGTGCCCAGCCCCGACCAAGGCAAGCTACAATTCCACCTGATGCTGGACGAGCTTTTCTGAACCGGGATGGCGGCTTTCTCGCAAGTCGCTCCGAGAGCTGGCGTCGGCATGCCCGTGGCATCAAACAGGTTTGGGGGCGGCACCGTAGGGCGCGCCCCCATCCCCCTGGCTCGTGTAGGTGGCCCCTCGCCTACACCTCGCCTGCGACCCCCCTCAATTCGGCTCGCGTATCGCATCATCCAGCCCGCGCAGCAGCGGGTAGAGGAAATAGGAGATCACCGTGCGGTTACCCACCTTGATTTCCGTCGACACGGTCATGCCCGGCAGCAATCTTACCGGCGCTCCGGCAGCATTCAGCCTTGTATCCGCAAGCAGAATGCGCGCCTTGAAGAAGGGGGCGGATGGCTGGCTCGGGGTGGCGGTCTGTTCCGGTTGGCCGGTGAGGAAAGTGTCCTCGCTGATCGTTCGAACTTCGCCTGTTGCCGTGCCGTATTTCTGGAAGGGATAGGCGTCGAGCTTGATGCGGGCTTCCTTGCCGACGGCCACGCGGCCGATATCGCGGGTGTTGATCGAGACTTCGGCTTCGAGCGGCACGTTGATCGGCACCAGCGTCACGACAGGCTCGGCCTCGCGCACGACGGAACCGACCGAGCGCTGGGCGAGATCGAGCACGACGGCATCGGCGGGTGCGGTCAGCGCCACCATGTTGCGGCGCAGCTCCATCTTCTTCTGCTCTTCGCCCGCCATGTCGCGCTGGCCGCGCAGGTCCACCAGCTGCTCCATCGCGGCGCGGCGGAAATCCTCGATGAAAGCCTGGCGGTCGGCGCGCAGTTTCGCATAGGCGTGCACTGCCTCGTCGGCCTTGCCGCGCACGGCGGTGATATCGGCCTCGACATCGAGGCGGGCGTCGCGTGAGCCGAGCATGGTTAGCAGCGAGCCGCTTTCCTTGTCGTAGAGCTTCTTTCGCGTCGCCTCGATCTGCGAGAGGTTGTCGCGCCGGTCGTTCAGCACGGCCTCCTGATTGCGGTTTGCCGCAAGCACGGACGACTGGCCGGCGATCTGCTGTTCGAAATTCTGCAGCTGCGCCATGTAGAAGGCCCGCCGCTGGCCGAAGAGCTGCACCTGCAGCTGCTCATCCTTCGTGTTGCCGGCAATCTTCGAATAATCCTCGCCGGCAAGCTCGGCCTCCAGGCGTTTCACCTGAGCGTCGAGGGCGGAAAACTTCGCCCTCAGCTGTCCGACATCGGCCTGGCTGAAGGTGGCGTCGAGCGTCGCCAGCGTCTGGCCGGCATGCACCACCTCGCCGGCCTTCACGTCGATCGTGCGGATGATCGAGGTTTCGAGCGGTTGGACGACGATGGTCGGCTGCGTGGTGACGAGCTTGCCCGGCGCAATCACCACCTCGTCGATGGAAGAGACCGAGGCCCAGGTGATCGCTGCGGCAAGCAGCGCTGTCACGCAGTAGAGCGTCATGCGGGCAACGCGCGGCGGCGCGCGTTCTTCGAGCTCGACGGCGTCGGACTGGAACTCGGCAATTGCCGGCGGCAGCGGCGGACGGGCAGTGAGCTCCCTGCCCTTCTCCGGTCCCTTGTCTGATGGCCCCTTGTCCGAGGGTACCGGCAGGTTATCGCCTGACTTTCTGACGTGCGCGTTCATGCGACCTGCCTCATCTGCTGTGCCCAGAGGTGGCGGTAGGTCATGCAGCGCGACACGAGCTGATCATGCCGGCCGATATCGGCGACCTTGCCGCGATCGATGACGAGAATGGCATCGGCATCGACGAGCGTCGAAAGCCGGTGCGAGACGATGATAACAGTGCGGCCGGCAGCGATGCGGCTGAGGTTGTCGCGGATGATTGCCTCGCTGTCCGGGTCGAGCGCGCTTGTGGCCTCATCGAAGATCAGCAGCTTCGGATCGGTGATCAGCGCGCGGGCAATGGCAAGCCTCTGCTTCTGGCCACCCGAGAGGTTGGAGCCATTTTCCTCCAGCATCGTGTCGAAGCCGCGCGGCAGGCGCTCGATGAACTCTTCGGCGCCGGCGATGCGGGCAACCTCCATGATCTCCTCGATGCTGGCATCGGGCTTGGCGGCGGAAATGTTGTCGCGCACCGAGCCGCGGAACAGGAAATTATCCTGCAGCACGACGCCGATGCTGGTTCGAAGATGCACGAGGTCGATCTCGCGGCTGTCATAACCATCCATGCGCACCAGCCCCTCCTGGCTCTGATAGAGCCCCTGGATGAGCCTTGTGATCGTCGTCTTGCCCGAGCCGCTCTTGCCGACCACGCCGAAGACGCAGCCTGCCGGAATGGCGAAGGAGACATTGTCGAGCGCCGGCGCCGCATCAGGCGCATAGCGGAAGCTGACCCTGTCGAATTCGATGCGGCCATGCAGATGCGGCCGCACACCACGCCCGCGACCCGCCTGCTCCGGCCGCTGGTTCATGATCTCGCCGAGCATGCGCACTGACAGAGCCACTTCCTGATATTCATGCACCATGGTGACGATCTGCACGAGCGGCCCCGAGACGCGGCCGGCGAGCATGTTGAAGGCAACCAGCGCCCCGATCGTCATCGCGCCGCTGAACACATCAAGCGCGCCGAGGCCGATGATCGCAACGCTCATCAGCTTTTCCAGAAGTCCCGTCAGCGACTGGGCAACCGTCGAGATCTTCTCAACGCGGAAACGCACGGAGATGGACTGGGCCGAATAATCGTCCCACACCTTGCGCTGGCGCGGCTCCAGCGCCAGCGATTTGACGGTGCGCATGCCATGCACGGTTTCCACCAGCAATGCCTGCCGGTCGCCTTCGGCCTGGTAGAGCGCCTTCAGGCGGCGCTGGAACGGCCCGACGAGCATCATCACCACGAGGCCGACAAGCGCTGCGAAACCGAGCACCACGAGCGTCAGCTTCACGCTGTAGAGAAGCAGGATCGGCACGAAGACGAAGAGCGAGACACCGTCGAGAAGCGTCAGGAACAGGCGACCGGTCAGGAACTCGCGGATGCGCCCCGTCTGCTGCATATGCTTGACGAGAACGCCGGCAGAGGCCTGCTCGAAGAGCGCGATCGGCAGGTTGAGCAGATGGCCGAAAGTGCGGGTCGCGACGCGGATGTCGATCCGGTTCGTGGCGTAGAGCAGCAGATAGCGCCGCAGGAAGCTGAAGGTCGCATCGAAGACGAGCGCGATCGCAATACCAACCGTCAGAACCGTCAGCGTCGCATAGCTCTGGTGCACGAGCACCTTGTCGATGACCAGCTGGAAGAAGATCGGCGTCATCAGCCCCAGGCCGTAAAGCACGAAGGCGGCGAGCGCGACATCGCGGAAGAAGCTGCGCTGCTTGATGATCTCGGGGACGAACCAGCGGAAGCCGAAGGGCCGGTCCTCGTCGGACATGCGATAATTGCGCTTCAGCAGGATCACCGATCCGAGCCAGGCCCTGGCGAATTGCTCTTCGCTGAGCATGATCACTTCAGCGCGCGAGGAAAGCGGGTCGAGAACCCGGATCCTCTCCTCCTCGCCCTCCCCGACAGCGCCGGCGATAACCACCCAGTTGCCGTTGTTGAGTTCGGCAAGCACCGGGAAGGCCTCGCCGAGCTGGAACAGGCCTCGCCAGTTGAGATCAAGATGCTTGGCCCTCAGGCCCGCATCCTTTGCCATGCGCAAGAGCTGCCGCACGGCGACGGGATCGTTGCCGACAGCATAATCGTGCTGCAACCGCTCAGGAGAAAGATCGACGCCGTGATGACGTGCGACGAGCGCAAGACAATGCAGGTTGGTATGCAGAAAACCACTCATGGCCCACCCGAAACAATACGAGACCGAGGCGATATTTGTTGATCAGTTGAAGTTCGGCGAGGCGTTCGAAGCGCCGGCCTGCGCCGCCTGGATATCGGCGGCTGCGGCAGCCGACATATCGCCGATCCGGCGAACCGCACCCGCCTCGACCAGACCGCCGAGCGCCTTCTGCATGAGATCGACCGCATTGGCGAAGGCGTCGACCGGCATGATGATGCGCTGGCGGAAGACCGGCTTCGGATTGTTGTTGGCATCGCGGTCGGTCGCCGACAGCGACATCAGGTCGATGCGCACGATCGTTCCCGTGATGGTGATTTCGCCGATACCGTCTGCATAAAGTTCGCTGCTCATTGTTCTCTCCTCTGGTTGATAATCAAAACACGTTCACCTTAGGGCGTCTTACGTCCATTAGGACGCTCTAACTCTTTGAATGCGCATGGATATGTGCGTGCTGCCAGGGCGGAAACGGATCCCGAAGCCCTGTGGCGATCTCCGGGTCGAAACCCGTCTCCGCCCCGGCCAGGCAATCGTCGAGCGCACTGCAGATGGCGTGCCTGTCGAAGCCGGAACCGATGAAGACGAGCTCCTGGCGGCGGTCGCCCCAGACATCGTCCCAGTGCCTGTCGATCAGCTGGCGGAACTGCGGATAACGCGGCCATTGCGCCCTCGGCACGGAGGCCCACCAGAAACCCCTGGTATCGATGCGGCATTGGGTGCCGGCAATGGACAGCAGGCCGATCTCATCAGGCCTTGTCGCCAGCCAGAAATGGCCCTTTGCGCGAATGAGGCCCGGCCATTTCCTGTCGAGGAAATCGCTGAGCCGCGCGGGATCGAAGGGCCGGCGGTTGCGATAGACGAAACTTGCAATGCCGTATTCCTCGGTCTCCGGCACATGGTCGCCCCAGCCGAAGAGCTCCTTGTGCCAGAGCGGATGGCGAGCAGCCTTTGCCTCGCTGAAGAGGCCGGTATCCATGATCGCGCCGAGCGGCACCTGGCCGAAGACCGCCTCGATGACGCGGGCATCCGGATTGAGCGCCGCCACGACCTGGCGAACCTCGGCGAGCATTGCGGGCGGCACGTCGCCTGCCTTGTTGATGATGACGACGTCGGAAAATTCGATCTGCTCAACGAGGAGTTCGACGAGCTTGCGCTCATCGTCCCCGTCACGCCTTTCGCCACGATCGGCCAGGAACTCGGCGCTCCGGTAATCGGCGAGAAGATTGACCGCATCGACGACGCAGACCATCGTGTCGAGCCTTGCCACGTCGCAGAGAGCCGCGCCGCTCTCGTTGCGGAAGGAGAAGGTGGCTGCGACCGGCAGCGGCTCGGCAATGCCGGTGCCCTCGATCAGCAGATAATCGAAACGGCCCACAGCGGCGAGCCGCCGGACCTCGCTGAGGAGATCATCGCGGAGCGTGCAACAGATGCATCCATTGGTGAGCTCCACCAGCGTCTCGTCCGTGCGCGAGAGGTCTGCACCCCCCTCGCGCACGAGATCCGCATCGATGTTGACCTCGCTCATATCGTTGACGATGACAGCAACCCGACGACCCTCACGATTACTCAGTACATGGTTGAGGACAGTCGTCTTGCCGGCGCCGAGAAACCCGGCGAGAACCGTAACCGGCAATCTGTTGTCTGCACGCATCATCGATATGATCATCCTTTACGATGCTTGGCCTTACATCCTCGCAGGCTTTACGCCGCGAGCTGCGGTTTGAACGCCACGTCCACATAGTAGTTTGTGCTGTTGTAACTGCTCGTCGGGAACAGCCCGCCCGATCCGTAGGCATAGACGCCGTTATTGCCGGCAAGCGCCTTCAGGTCGCCGTTCGTCACGTCGCTGCCGAAGTAGTTGCCGGATGCCGAGTAGTTGCCATTGGTCGAGTAGGAAACGACGTAGGTCGTATCCGCCTGGATCGCGACCTGCTGGGTAAGCTGCGCGGTCTGCCAGCCGCTGGCCGTCTCGTTGTTGAAGGTAACGCTGCCGAGCAGAGTGCCCGAAGCCGTCCAGAGATAGCCGTTGTGTGGGCTTGTATTGTCGGCCCCCTTGTAGAAACGGATGCCGGTGATCCAGCCTGCGGTATCCGCCTGGAATTTCATGCCGAGATTGACCGCCTGATTGTCGTTGACCGAGACGACCGAGGGCGTCGCGTTGGCGGCAAAGAGGTTCTGCTCCGGCCCTGCAGCCGGGTTGTTGACGGTAAGCGCAACATTGGCCGTCGCCGTGCCGCCCTTGCCGTCGGCAATGGCGTAGCTGAAGCTCGCCGGGCCCGAATAGCCAGCGGTCGGCGTGAAGGTCACCGTCTGGGCCTGGGCGTTATAGGCGACCGAGCCGTTGACTGCACCGCTGACGCCGGTGATCGACAGGGGATCGCCATCGGCATCGGTATCGTTTGCCAGCAGCGCCGAGGCCTGGATGGTAACAGGCGTTCCCGTGTTTGTCGTAAAGCCACTGTCATTGGCGGCGACCGGAACCGCATTCTGCGCGCCCTGCTGATAGAGTACGTCGACCCAGTAATTGCTGGCATTGTAGGAAGAGGTCGGGAACAGACTGCCCGTGCCATAGGCATAGACGCCGTTGCCGCCGCTGACCGAACTTGCCGGCGCCGTCAGCGCACCGCTCGTATAGTCTGTCGTGAAGTAGTTCGCGGTTGCCGAATAGAAGCCGTTGGAATGATAGCTCGCCACATAGGTGGTGCCGGCGGTGATGTTGACCGGCTGCGTGAAGGAAACAGTCTGCCAGCCGCTCGCCGTCTCGTTGATGAAGGTCGCTTGGCCGAGCAACTGGCCGCTCGCGGTCCAGAGCGAGCCGACATGCGTGCCGGTATCCTGGGCGCTCTTGTAATAGGTGAGCCCGGTGATCTGGCCATTGGCGGAAGCGATGAACTTGACGCCGAGCTCGACCGAGTTGGCATCATTGGCCGCGGTAACCCCCGACGTGTCGGCGCTGGTGAACAGGCTTGATGTCGTGCCGCCGCCGGGCTGCGAATTGACGGTCAGGCTGACGGTTGCCGACGAGGTGCCGCCATGCCCATCCGCAATCGAATAGGTGAAGCTTGCGACGCCCGTATAGCCCGAGTTTGGTGTGAAGATGACGCTATTCGTCTGGCTGTTGAACGTCACCGTGCCGTTGACTGCACCATTGGCGCCGGTGATGCTGAGCGGATCGCCATCGGCATCATGGTCGTTTGCAAGCAGGCTTGCTGCGGCAATCGAAAGCGCGGTGTTGGAATAGGTCGTATAGCCATTGTCATTGGCAGCGACCGGCGCCGTGTTGGTCGTCGACTGGTTGAAGACGACATCCACCCAGTAGTTCGACGACTGGTAGCTGGAAGTCGGGAATGTCGTGCCCGATCCGTAGGAATAGACGCCGTTAGCGCCTGCAAGGCCCGTCAGCGCGCCGTTCGTATGGGCCGAGTTGAAATAGCCCGATGTCGCCACATAGCTGCCGGTCGTGTGGTAGGAGGCGACATAGGTTGTGCCCGCCGTGATTTGCAGCGGGTTGGAGAATGCCGCGGTCTGCCAGCCGGAGGCCGATTCATCCGCAAAGCTGATCGTCGCAAGCAGAGTGCCGCTCGCCGACCAGATCGAGCCGGTATGCGGCCCGGTATCGCCGGCAGCCTTGTAGAAGCGGATGCCGGTGATTGTGCCGCTGACCGAGGCCGTGAATTTCATGCCGAGTTCCAGCGGCGAATTTTCCTGGATGCTGCCGCCCGTCGGCCCTTCATTGGCGGCAAACAGCGACTGGCCAGCCGGACCCGGATCGACGGTGAGGCTGACATTGGCCTGATCGGTGCCGCCGCGTCCATCCGACAGCGTATAGCTGAAGCTTGCCGGACCGGAATAATTGGCAGCCGGCGTGAAGATGACAGTGCCGTTCTGCTTGTTGAGGGTAACAGTGCCGTTGAGCGCATTGCCGACGGCGCTGATCGTCATCGCATCGCCATTGGCATCCGTATCGTTTGCCAGAAGTGTGGCGATGGAGATCGTCAGCGTCCCGTTGCGCGAAATCGTCAGGCCGCTGTCGTCGCCGGCAACTGGCACGCTGTTGGGTCCGGCATCGAAGACCACGTCCACCCAATAGTTGGACCCGCCGGGGCTCAAGCCCGGGAATGTGCCGGCATTGTCGCTATAGGCATAGGCCCCGCCGCCATCGACGGCCTTCAGCGCGCCGCTGGCATAGGTGCTGCCGCTACCGAAATAATTGTCGGTGACGGAGTAGAAGCCGTTGCTGTGATAGGAGGCCACATAGGTCGTGCCGGCCGCAATCTGGATCGGCGAGGAGAACATCACCGTCTGCCAGCCGGAAAGCGATTCACCCGTCGATACGCCCGTTGCCAGCAGCGTTCCGTCGCTGGACCAGAGGCTGACGACATGCTCGCCGATATTATAGAAGCCCTTGTAGAAGCGGATGCCCTGCACGGAACCTGCCGTCGTTGCCTGGAAGCGCAGGCCGAGCTCGACCGGATCGCGATCGATCGCCACTTCGGTCGCCGGCTTTTCCGCAAGCGTCCACAGGCCCTGCGTGCCCGGCAGCGTGACGGTGACCTGCTTGCCGGCCGATGGCGCCTCCAGATTGACGCTGTCATCGACGGCGCGCGACATGACGGTGTAGCTGCCGCTTGCCTGGACGACCCAGTTGTAGCTCCAGCTCTCCCGGCCGGTGGCCTTGAACCAGTGCTGGCCGCCATCGGTGGAGACTTCCACGCCGGCAATGATGCCGCCGCCGAAATCCTGCGCCGTGCCCGTGATCGTCACGTGCTGGCCTTCGAGGAAGCTTGCCCCGATAATGGGCGACGAGATCGACGAGGTCGGCTTCAGCGTGTCGGTCGATTGGGTCGCGAGGATCAGGCTCGCATCGAGCGTGGTCGGCTGGATGCCCATGTCGGCGAACATGTTGACCATCGCCTGCTGGACGTTGCGATCGGTCGAGGTAACAGGGCCCTGGTGGTTGTCGCTGAGCCCCCAGGACCAGAAGACGGTGCCGGCGCCGAAGACGAGCGCGCCGCTTGCGGCCCGGTACATGGTGAGGCTGTGGGTGGCGACGGCCGAACCGACCGTCGCGCCGTAATCGCGCAGATAGGTTTCGACCGAGATGGACGAGAGCGACAGGTTGACCAGTCCATCCGGCCGGAAGCCGTTCTCGACATCGGAATCCCACTCGTAGCCGAGCAGGTTCTGCACCAGATTGTAGGTATCGCCTTCATTCAGCTCTGAGACAGCGGTGTTGCGCCAGAAGCGCAGGTTCGAATAGTCGTAGGGGATGGAGATCGTATCCTGGCGGTAGCTGTCCACCTGGAACATCGTGCCCGTCAGCGCATTCTCCGGCTTCTGCCCCGGATCGGCATAGCGCGGATCGCGCCAAGTGCCGGTGCCGACACCGCTCGGATCCGAGCTCGTGCCCCAGGTCTCCTTGTAGCAGACCATGGTGCGGTAGGCCTGGCCGCTGCCGTCGATGCTGCTTTCCCAGCGAACCTTCCAGTAGCACTCGTTGCCGCTCCAGAAGGCGAGATTGACGCCCGCATCGCGGGCCGCCTCGACATTGGCGCGCTGCTCGGCAGACCAGTATTCGTCATGGCCGACAGAGAGATAGGCATCATGATTGAGCAGCAGCGCGCCGTTGCGCGTCGCATCGACGCCGGAAATATAGGAAACGTCGTAGCCGTTCTGCTCCAGCCACGAGATGGCAGAGGATTCGACGCCGAAGATGTAATCGTGCGAGCCGCCGATCGGGCTCGTATTGGTGATGATCGGGCGGTTGTAGCTGACGGCCGAGGCACGGCCGATAGCCTGCAGGCCGCAACTGCAGTTCGGCGGCAGGTAGCCGATCATGTTGGCGGGATCAACAGGCACTTCGCCGTAATAGAGGCTGGCGCCACCCCAGGCATTATAGGCCTGCCATGTCGTGTCCGAGGTCTGGAAGACGATATTGCTGGTCGAGGCGTCGTCGCGCACGACGAAGGGGATGATGCTGGCATCCTCGGTGCCGTCCTCGCGCACCAGCTTGGCGAAATAGACGCCCGAAACGAAATCGGTCGGGATCTGCCAGCTGGCCGATACCGACCAGTTGCCGCAATCGATGAGACCGAGCGACATGTCGACGATCGGATGCGGCTGGATCTGCGCCGTGGTCAGCGATTTCTCGATCGAGTCCACCTTGCGCGCGCCGGCCCCGCCGTAATAGCCCATGCGGTAGATATCGATGCGATAATGGGTGGAATCCGTGGCGATCTTGAAATCGACCGTCCCGCCGATATTGGTGCTGATTTCGGTGGCAAAGCCCTGGATGGTGCCGTTGCCGTCGCCCTCGATACCCCATTCGCTGATGGGGTTGCCCTGCTTCATGTTTTCGAGCGCGATCTTGTTGAGCGTCGGCGCAGCTGCTGCTGCAGCCGCCGGCGCTGCTAGCGCCACCGAGCCTACGGGGGTTTCGGCGGAAACGCTCTCGCTCGGCTGCACCGAGATGGAGGCTATCGAGGTCTGAAGGCGCAATGACGCCGTGCCGGAACCGGCGGCAGGATCGGCCGGCGACGCGGTGGGGCTCGCCGTGCCGGCATCGCTGGTAACACCCGTCAGCGTGGGTGCGGCAGGCAGCGTCGCAGCCTCCTGGTACGGATCCGGGCCGAGCACGGTGCGCTCCGACGACGTGGTCGGTGTCTGCAACACAGTCGCAACCGACGCCGTCTTGGTGGACGTGTCCTGCGCGCCGCCGTCGCCTGCAGGCGCTGATATCGCCGTCGGCGGTATCGAGGCAGTCTGCACGCTGCTCGATGAGATCAGCGCGGCAGGCTGCATGATATTGCCGATAAAAGAAGACGTACCTGTGAAGGAGGACGGGACGGCGGAGCCGTCCGGAGGAGTGGTGAAGCTGCCCTGACTGGCAAAGCTTAGGGAACCATCGGTACTCGTGGAACACACAACCGTCGCGGTTCCCAGCACTGCGCTCCAGGCTGAGGATGCACGACTGATACTCAACGCTCCACCAAATGTACTCAGGTACTCAAGGTTACTAACGCGAATTCTCCGCATAAGCGGCATCCCCCTTCCCGTCCACCCGCCTCCTGGACCTGCCCCTCAACCGGCCCCATGAAGCAGTATTTCAAGAGATGCATTCTGGCAGCTTTCGCGCGGGACCGTACGACAGCAATCAGGGGTATGCGGGTGGTGCCCCCTACGCCCATATGATGACCCCTAGGCATGCCCGACTGGCATGGCAGCAGGTTTACCTGTGGAGGTTGAGAGGAAATTCGGGTTTTGGGAGCGCGGGATCGTGTCTGTTTGCCACCAGGAGAGCATGGTACCGGCGGAAGATCTACGCTCGTGGCTGGGCACCTTGGATCATCCGATGTCGCGGATCGCGGAACTTCGAGGACAGCCTGAAGCGAAACGCAAGCGCTCGTAAACTCTCACTGCCTCACTGAGCACTCGGCTTCAGAAACTCCATCAACCTCATTGGTCTTAATAACGAGATCGGAACGAGGGAAACTTTCAACAACGACAAAGCCCATTCTCTCACACGCGGCGACGCAACGGGTCACACTGAGAGGGGGGCTCTTGTCCGCTCGAAAATGCTTACCGGAACTGGATATGTACCGCTTGAACAACGAGCAATTGCTCCATCGGAGGCACGGCGCATTGTGACGCTGTCGAAAGTCTCCCCATAACAACTGCTCAGTGCAACCAGCGATGCAATAGCCACAGCAACACCAATCACCTTCATTGAGCAGTTTCCTCTTAGAACTAACGGGTGAGCCGCCCACACCAGGGCGAAGAATTCAGGGTACTCAATGTCAAATGTCAATGAGGAAGGAAAGGGTTCTCAAACACCCTTCGAAGGCGCTTCAAAACCATTCCCAAAAATTCCGGAACTTGGTGTCAAAATTCCGATTTCTCGCTGTTGTCTGACACGGCCTTTCATCTTCTGGTGTGCTGCGTGGCCGCCGTTACCGACCCGCCCCTTCCACGGCAGCAACCGGCGCCATCGCCGCCCGGCCTTCCCCGGCACCAGTCACCCTGCCCGCCAGCGCAAAGCGCCGCAGCGACAGGACCGGCTTTTCGATGACGTGCCAGGAGACGGCGGCAACGCAAAGAACGACGACGACCGTTACCGCCGTCAGCATGACGACGCCGGGGATCGTACCGACGAAGACCGACGGCGCCAGGAAGATCGCGAGCTGGATGAACGGCACATGGTAAAGATAGACGCCGTAGGAATAATCGCCGCGCTCGAGAATTTTCGGCAGCGGCAGGCGCGACAGGCCGGCATGGATGGTGATGTAGGTGAGAACCGGAATCAGGATCAGCCGGTTGGCGACGCTGTGGGTGGCCCTCGCGTCGAGCACGATCATCGCGGTCAGCGCAATGGCGATGCAGGCATAAAGCGCCATCCTGCTCATCGGGATCCGGTCGCGCAGCTGATAGGCAAGGATGCCGCACAGGAAGGCCGTGACGAGCTGGGCGCCGCGGCTGACGAACAGCGCATGAAGGGTCGAACCGTCCTGAGCCCCGGCGGGCATGAAATGCTCGACTGCAAGGCCGGTAAAGACGTAAGCCGCAAGCAGCAGGAAAGTCGCCGCCGGCCGCCGCACCACGCCCGTGATCAGCATGACCGACATGATCGTGTAGCAGTTGATCTCCCAGGGAATGGTCCAGAGCGCCCCGTTGACCTGCGAGGTCGGATTGCCGGTGAAGACGCCGGGCAGTTCGATATGGATCGCGCCGACGATGTTCATGAGATAGGCGAAGAAGCCCGCGTCAGTGAAGTATTCGCCAAGCGGCAGCGTGGTGACGGCCGGCCCGATGATGAAGGCGCAGATCAGGATATCGACCGCGAGCGCGGGAACGATGCGCAGCGAGCGATTGAGCAGGAAATTTGCAAGGTCGAGCCGCTGGGCGCTGGCCGTGATCAGGAAGCCGCTCAAGGCGAAAAACATCGGCACCAGACTGTATTCGAAGAACCACAGGATAGGGCCGGTACCGGCATCCCAATAACCGCCAGCGGTGACGGCATGATAGAAAACGATGGTAAGCGCCAGCGCAAGGCGCAGGAAATTGAAACCTGGAGCAAGGCCCTGATAGCCCGCCAGCACCTCGCCAAAGCTCTTCATCGCCCCTCCGGAAAACCGAGCCTTTCGCCCTCCGCCTGCCGCATGAAGCACAACCACGGCGATGGAGAGGCATTTCAGAATGCATCCTACACATGAATTTTTCAACGAAAAGTTAGCGGAATGCGCGCAAAAACACAGCTTGTGCGGTACATTTTCGGACAGGCTGACGCACGCCGGGCGTGTCGAGGCGAGCAATCACCGCTTTTATCAGCGCGCGCCTACCCTCAGGCCGGAACGTAGGTCAGCCTGATCACGTCCTCGTCGATACGATCGCTGGCCACAAGGCGGAGCCGCGGCCGCGGGGCGGTGAAGAATGGCGTGCCCTGACCGAGCACGACGGGGTGGAAGTAGAGCTGATATTCATCGATGAGCCCAAGGTCGGTCAGGCTTCGCGCCAGGACTGATCCGCCAATGCCGATCTCCCCGACGAGCCGGGCCTTCAACCCGCGTAGGACCGTTTCGAGCCCCTCCCCGACAAGCGTGGCATTGGGGCCGACCGACCTCAGCGAGCGCGATACGACCCACTTCTGCTGGCCCCGCCACGCCGCCGCGAAATCGCGTGCCGCCTCGTCCCACTCAGCGTGGTCGTCATCCCAATAACGCATGATCTCGTACATGCGGCGACCGTAAACGATGGCTGCCGCGCCCCGTACGCTCTCGATGAAGTGACGGAAGAGCACGGGACCGGGCGCAAACGCCTGATGGTCGATGTAGCCGTCCAGTGACACGTTCTTTCCGTAAACAAGCTTGGCCATGTCCTCTTCCTCCTCCCGGAGCGCCGCGCCGGCGCCATTCTGGTTGCGTCATGCAATCAGCTGCAGGATAACTCGACCGGTTTTAAATCGCAATCGGTTTCAGGAATGCGGATGAAATCCGTCGTGCGGGCGGCGCGATCAAACGGCATCTGGCAATATGTATGCGAATCGCATATATTTACCGGATGGAAACAAAACTCGAATCCGCAATCAACCGGTGGCACGAAGCGGTGAACGCCGGCGATCCGACGCAGGCTGCAGCCGCAGTGAGCGACCCGATCGTCGTGCTGGGCCCGAAGGGTGCCGGCCCCATCTCGCCCGCCGACTTCGCCGGCTGGGTGGAAAGGTCGGGGATCAAACTCGTGGCGCGATCCTGGCATCCGGTCAGCGATCGCCTGATGGTGGTCGAACAGGATGCGTCATGGCCGGAAAGCCCGGGGCCGACGCGCGTTGCGACGGTCTTTCGCGTCACCGGCACCAAAGTATCGGCAGCGCTGAGATTGCCCGATCTGGGCTCGGCGCTGGAACTCGCATTCATCTGCCGCGAGATGGCCGCCAGCGAATGAGGGACCCGGACGAAGACCCTTCGCAGCATGAGACCGGCGGTCCCGGACAGACCCTGTTCGAGTTCATCCGGCACTGGTCCCGCCGCTCGAGCACCTCTGCGAGCCGCTCGACGGAGCAGAACGGCAGGTACGTCCTCGTCACCGAGGCGATCGGCTCCCTTTCGAAGCGGGCGCCTGCGACGATCAATTCCGTGGCCCACGAAATCGGCATCGATCAAAGTGGCGCTTCCCGTCTCGTCAGGGATGCCGTGGAAGCCGGATATCTGGAAGTGAACCCATCTCCTCGCGATGCCCGCCAACGCGTGGTCGCTGTCACCAGGGCGGGCCGGCGACTGCTCGTCGACGCCCACCATTGGCAGGAAGAGGTGTTCGAGCAACTGACTGATGACTGGAAGGCCGAGGAGCGCGCCGTCTTTCACCATGCAATGCTTCGACTGCTGAAGCGCTCGCATGATCAGGAGGAATAGAGCATTTCCGTGATCAGGAGAAAAACGGACTTGCCCTAGGTGTCGGCAAGCCTGAGTTCGATCAGTTCACGCGCCAGCTCGTAGGTTCCATCCTCGTCGTCGCCGGAGGCTTCGTCGATCATCTCGGCGGCGGCGCGATAGACTTCCCGCTCTTCTTCGG
This sequence comes from Rhizobium sp. 01T437, assembly GCF_056398505.1. Taxonomy (NCBI): domain Bacteria; kingdom Pseudomonadati; phylum Pseudomonadota; class Alphaproteobacteria; order Hyphomicrobiales; family Rhizobiaceae; genus Rhizobium; species Rhizobium sp. 01T437. The sequence goes on along the minus strand of NZ_JBFTPM010000024.1, from coordinate 54,701 downwards.
GAGAGAGCAGGCCCTTGTTGCCAAGCACGGAGATGAGCGAGTTTAAAACGGCAGCGGCCGATAGTGTCATTGCCTCGGATGTGAGACGCGTGGACTCTGAAGACATTTCTATTCCTCGATCGGTAGAACAACGCCTAAATAATACGTTGGGCCTTCAACAAGTTCCAAGTCGAGGTTACAGGTTCGGCCCACCGGTAGATCGGGTTGATCTTATCGCGACAATAATGCCTGCACCACCCCTGATGATTGCAAGAATTGGGCTAAGCCGTTTTGGTAGATTTTATCTTGAGGATACCATCATTCGGGCTATCCTGCCGGGGAGTTTCACTGGTATGCAACTTGACCTGCGCGGGAATGGCACAGTAGCTGACAGTGGATTTATGTCATGAATCCTGTGACATCCCTTGTGTCAGCGCGAGGGTACAGGAATCAAGGAAGTTGAGATTGACGGCGCCTCATCCGGATATCTGATCCAACCCTCATCCTCGACTCTGATCACCCGCCTGCCCGCCATCCAGCCCTCGCGCAAACGCCTCGAACCGCGCATCATACGCCCCGAACGCCCCCTCCCCATCGAAAATCCCCCAATATTTCCGGAACGACGGCTTCTCGATCTGCCGCTTGAGAAACGTCTCCCAGCCGGGCCAGAAATGCTCCGTTATCTCGGGCGTCTTGTGCCGCTCCAGATAGGCGCGCTCGAAGATCGAGATCATCATCTCGTAGAAAATGTCGCGCCTGACGAGGTCGTCGGGTGAGAGGTCGGCGGGTTCTTCCTGCCAGGGGAAGATGCCGAGGTGGGGATGTTCGACGGAGAGTTCGAGCAGCCGGTGATAGGCATCGCTGATCGTGAGGTACGAGCTGTTGAACTCCTGCTCCTTCTCCTTCACATGGGCGCGTCGCGCCTTGATGAGTTCGACGACGCCGGCGACGATCGCGACGAAGGTGCCGACGGCCGTCAGCAGCGAAATGAGATCGGCATATTCGATCAGCGCGTTGTGCATGGGCGCAGGCTACATCTTCGCCTTGGCAGGTCAATCGCCGGGGCGCCGGCATGGATCAAACGCGATTGAGGAACGCGAGCACCCGGATAGTGAGCAGCGCGGTTGCATCCGCGTCATAGGATGGGAGCGAGCTGTCGGCGAAGTAGTGCTGGTCGCCGGGATACAGGAAAAGCTCCGCGTCCTCGACCTTCTCGACGATCTCGCGGGCGGCGTCGATATCGCCCTCGCCGACGAAGACCGGGTCGTTATCCATACCGTGAATCTGGACCGGGACGCCGTCCGGCCAGGGTCCGAAGGCCCACGTGCCGCTGATCGGCAGGCAGGAGTAGAAAAGCAGGGCTCCGCGGGCTCCTGGCCGTGTCTGCGCGAGCTTCTGCGCCGGCAGCACGCCGAACGAGAACCCGGCATAGACGATCCCCGAGGGCAGTTCGTCGGCGAAGCGGACGCCGCGCTCCCGCATGTCGTCAAATCCGGTCTCACCGATATAGGCGAGACCCTGATCGATGCTCTGGAACGTGCGTCCGTCGAAGAGGTCAGGCGTGTGCACGATGTGGCCGGCGGCCCTGATGTCGTCGGCGAAGGCGCGCACGCCCGGGGTCAGCCCCTGTGCGTGGTGGAACAACAAGACCTCGGCCATAGCGAGCCTCCGGGTGAGATGGTCTGGCACACGTTCGGCCAGTTTACAGGGTCATCGCTTCGCCGGAAAGAGTGCGGACGCGGTACGGAAGGAACCCCGGCCGGCAAGATCGAGGCTTAGCCGACCTATTCGGCAAGGCGGCCGCTGCGCATAGGCGTCGAGTGCCAGGATCGCTTGACACCAGCATCTGCAAATTTAATCTCCGTTCGGTTGCAATAAACTGGGAGAATGCCGATGCTTCGTACCATCCTGCTTGCAGCGATCACCATCGCCATGACCTCCGCCAATCCCGCCTCTGCGGCAGCCTGCAGGAACGCCGCCGGCCACGCAGCCAAGTGTCCGGCCAAATCGGTGCAGCAGAGGTCGGTTGGGCAAAGCAGCAAGCTGCCGCGGGGAAAGGTGCGCACGCACACGTCGGATACGTCCGGCCGAGTGAGTTACAAATGGTGACGGCCGCCTAGAGCAATTCCAGCAAAAGTGCGCAGCGGTTTTGCGTCCGGAATTGCGTGAAAACAAAGAGTTAGAGAATTTCCGTGATTCGGAGAAGAACGGAAAGACTCTAGCGCCTCATCCCTGCCCGAGCTTGCCGGTGAAGAAATCAACCAGCCCATAGGGCGCGCGATCGCCGACGCAGAGATCCAGGATAAAGCGGGCGCCTTCCGCCTCCGTGGCGCTGCGGGTAAACATCGGCTCTTCATAGGCGGCAAGCGCTGCTTCGATATTGTCGGGCTGCGCGGCGATTGCCTTTGCGAGCTCCGCGCCGTCGAACATTGCAAGGTTTGCCCCCTCGCCCGATGGCGCCATCAGATGGGCGGCGTCGCCGATAAGCGTCACGCCAGGTAGACGCGGCCACCGGTGCGCATCCGGCAGCGCATGGATCAGGCGCGGGGCGAGCGCCGTATCGCTTTCGGTGATCAGTGCGGTGAGCGCCGGCGCCCAGCCTTCGAACTCCACGGCGATCCTGGCCTTTGCAGCGGTGGCATCGGAAAAGTCGATGCCGGCGATCCACTCGGGCGAGCGGTTCATCTGGATATAGGCGTGCAGCACGCCGCCCGCCTCGCGATGGGCGACGATGCCCTTGCCCGGCGAAAGCGCAAACATCGCGCCGCGGCCGACCACCTCCGCCGCGGCCGTGTGGCGGATATCGGCATCATAGAGATAGGCCTCGACAAAGGCCGTGCCGATATAGGCGGGCTTGGCATCCGAAAGCAGCGGCCGCACCTTCGACCACGCGCCATCGGCCCCGACAAGCAGATCGCTGACGACGCTGGTTCCGTCCGCAAAGCGCAGTTCATGCCGGCCGGCGCCAAGCGCCGCAACACCCGTGAGTTTCTTGCCCCACTGGATCATGCCCGCAGGCAGGGAGCTGATGAGGATGCGCCGCAGATCACCGCGCAATACTTCCGGGCGCGAGAGCGTACCATCATCGGCCTTCTCCAGCAGCACCGTACCATGCTGGTCGAGCGCGCGAGCGGCCTGGGCGCCGTGATGGATGATGGCGCGGAACGCCTCGGTGAGGCCGGCAGCCTCCAGCGCCCGCTGGCCGTTATGCGGGTGAATATCGAGCTGGCCGCCCTGTGTGCGTGCCTCGGCCGAAGGCTCCGCCTCGTAGATCGTGGCCTTTATGCCGTTGACGGCGAGGACGCGGGCAAGCGTGAGGCCGCCGAGGCCTGCCCCGACGATCGTGACTGTTACAGTCATTGTCTTCCTTTCCGAAGATGATTGGAACGACGTTCCATAGATAGTAATTGGAACGTCGTTCCATCCATGTCAAGATGAGGCCCATGAAAATCAAGATTCGGCAAATCAGGACTCAGCAAATCAAGGCTCAGCGGGCCAGAACCCGGAAAAGCGAGCGGCGCACCGACGCCCTCTCGAAGGAAAGGATCGTCGAAGCGGCGATCGGTATCCTCGATGCCGAGGGCGAAAATGCCCTGACCTTCCGCGCGCTTGCGGCGCGTCTCTCGACGGGCAGCGGGGCGATCTACTGGCATGTCGCCGACAAGAACGAATTGCTGACCGCCGCCACCGACGCCATCATCGGCCGCGTCCTGACCGATGTCGCTGATGATGCCGAGCCGGGCCAGGCGATCCGCACCTTTGCCCTCGGCCTGTTTGACGCCATCGACGCCCACCCCTGGGTCGGCACCCATCTTTTTCGCGAGCCGTGGCAGGCGGCGATGCTGGAGATCTTCGAAGCGATCGGCGGAAGGCTGCAGGCGCTCGGCGTTCCCGAGGAGGCGCTGTTTAATGCCGGATCGGCGCTCGTCAATTACATCCTCGGCGTTGCCGGACAGAATGCCGCCAATGCCCGCCTGCTGCCGCAAGGCACGGACAGGACGGCCGCCCTCGGCACTATTGCCGCAAGCTGGACCGAGCTCGACCCAGCGCGGTATCCCTTCGTGCATCATCTGGCGACGAAGCTCAGCGACCATGACGACCGCGAGCAATTCCTCGCCGGCATCGACCTGATCCTCGCCGGCATCGGCACGATCGGCCGGACAGATCAAGGGAGCTGAGACCGCGGAACGGGCGGCTCTCGCCCTATCGAGGTCTCAACGCAGCCTTGAACCGCATCAACGCCATGGCAAGGCCAGTTACTCCACGATCCCCGAGGCGCGCAGCACTGAAGACAGCATCGACCGAGCCCGGTCGCCCGCAGTCGCCAGCCAGGCTCCCGCCGCGGCAGGACCGGGCTTCTGTTTGGCCGCCTCGCCTGCGCAGGACCTGATGTCGCCGGCCAGGCGGGACACCGCTGAAGGTGGGCCTGTTCCGTCGCTCTGCGCCTTTTTGGGCGCGCCGCAGGGGACGAGATAGCCCTGCTCCGGATCGACCGCGTTCAGAAGGAAAAGGTAGGCGAGCGCGGGAGACATGCTACGGTCGGGGAAATAGGAGGCAAAGAGCGCCGTTGCCGTCGAGCGGTGGGAAAAGATCTGGTAGACGCGCGTCTGCACGAATTGCACCAGCGCCGGATCGCTTATGTTGACCAGCAGGGCATAGGGCTCATAGGTCAGATATTCGGCGCCGGTCGGCTGCTCCACGACGCATGGCGCATTCCTGGCGTTCCAGCTGCCGAGCTTGCCGAGGATAAGCTCCCGATCGCCCATGAAGATCGGCCGCACTCCGGGGTTCGGCGTGCAGAACCACTGGATGAGCTGCCCATAATCCTCCATGGGGCAGAAATGATATTCACGCCAGGACTTCTTGTCCTTGTCCTCCTCCCTGACCGCCTTCTTTTCAGCAGGCTTGGATGACGGACACAGGGGATCGGTAACGGCGGTTTCCAGCTTGGTCGGATCGGCCTTCAGCGCCTGTGCCGCATCACACATGGCGGTCGGCAGGTCTGCCTGCTCGCCCTCCTTCTTCGGCACGGGGGGACAGACCTTCTCCATCGTATCCAATAAATTCCGCGCCATCTCCTGGGACGGCAGGGGGAGAAACGTTGCGGCCTCTGCCGTCGACTGGATGCGGAGGCTCGCGAGAAGCCTGGCGCTCTGCAGCGCTTTCTCAAGCGACGCCTCGGCGGAAGCACGCAGCGCGGGATTGTCGGGAAGCATCTCGATCTTGCGCTTCACCGCAGCTGCCGCATCGAGAAAACGGCATCGCTCATAGATCGCCTTTCGCTGGGTCGGCGCAAGCGCCTTGAAAAGGTCGACCTGGCAGCTCTTCAGGGCGACATCGGCGGCGGTCGTCGCCGAGACATAACCGATCGCGACATCGCCGCTGCGCGTCGTCGCATCCCGCGAGGAACGGTCGAGATAGGAGACGCCGGACGCAAAGACGATGGGCGAGTAGATACTGTTCCAGTTGCGCTCGGACCGACCACCCGCACTATCGCTCGCATCGCCATTGGCGCTGAGCGACGACCCCGCAAAGCGCATCGTCACCGTATCGCAGAGAACCTCGACGGGTTTCTTGTCCCCGACCGCCTCCCCGTTCACAAGCTTGAAGCGCTCGGCGGCCGTGACCGACACTTCCTCGATCGTGTATTCCCCGCCCGAAAATATCTCGTGGCATAGATCGGCCAGGTAGCCGATATGGTGGGGCTTTCCGTGCCCGTCATCGACGAGATACGAAAACGGCTCGACATCGTCGCGGAAGCCGACGCGGACCTCCCTGGCGAAGACAGGTGTGCTGAGCGCAAAACTGGCGGCCATAAGGACGGCGCAGGCGAGCTCCACCCTCCTCCGGTCGATCTGCCGGCGCGTCCGGCTGAAGCCGGGCTGGCCGAGGTTCCAGCTTGCCAGGAAGGCCAGAACCGTCAGGATCAGACGACTGAGCGTGTCCGACCGCCGGCTGCATTCGGCGGTCGCAATCGTCGTCATCTTGAAACACGCGTCCGGCCAGCGCGGATCCCAGAACCAGCTATGGGCGATGGACAGCACCAGCACCGAGGCAGCGCAGAGCAAGGCATGACCAAGCACGGGCCTGTCATGAGCCCGCGCATCGGCTGCCGCCAGGCATATCGGCACCATGGGAAGAACGGTAACGGCAAGTGTGGGATAATAGAGAATGAAGGGGCTCGATCCGCCGACCAGCAGGGCATTGAAATAATTCGCGTTCTGCGCCACGGCGAAGGCGCGCAGCATCGCAACGCCGGTCAGTCCGATTGCCGATGCGGCAAGCGCAAGCGCAAGGCAGCCCATCATCTGCGACAGGCGCGAGGAGCTTCTATATTCCCGATCCTGCTGGGCGCCCACCCAATCCTTCGTGTCCCACCGGTATTGACGCAGTGAAAATGCCGCCAGAAGCGGCAGCCAGGTCAGCGACGCGATCTTTAGTGTTTCAAGAAGTGCGGTCAGCAGCACGCCGGCGAGATTCGTCGTTTCCACATATTGGCCGACAAGCTCCTGCACGCCCTGCCAGGCACTGGCGGCAAACAGGATGAAAACCGGAATGAGCGAGAGCAGAAGCCCCGCTTCCGGACCGCTGCCGACGGCATCCGGCCGGTCCGTTTCCAGCAGCAGATCGGCAAGCGCATCGATCGCGTGAGCCTGGCCGGGCTCGGGCGCCTTGTCAGGCCCGCGAAAATCCGGATCGCGCTCGAGGAAGATCGCAAGCAGCGTCACCAGTTCGAAACGAACGTCGGTCGCCTGCTTCATGGTCTGCGACAGGTAATCGTCAAACCGGGTTTCAATGGCATGACGATCAGGATTGGCGGGATCGGCGGCCGTGGGATCCGCGACTTCCTGCAACCTGCTCTGAAAGCCGTTCAGCAACGTATCTGCCCGATCAACGAACTTGTTTTCCGCCTCCCGCACGCGGGCTGAAACTTCCGCGCCCGGCCAGCTGCCGCGGGTAGTCTTCGCCCAGGCGATCAACAGTTCCAGTTCTGACAGGAGGCCAAACAGCTCCCTCTTTCGGGAGGTCCGGTTTTCCAAGAGCCGCTTGACGCGCGGATTTGCTTCAATCTGGGCCTTCCAGTTCCTGCGGTGGCGCTGCAGCATCTCGGCAAGCGCGCCCTTGCACTTGTTGCGCCAATGTTCCTCGACCTCGCCGACGGGGTGGGCCGGCGGTTCCTCCAGCGTGGTGATGAGGCTGCGTGTGGTCTGTTCGATCCGCACCGGGATGCCGGCCGCCCGGTAGGCGCGGTTGCGCAGCCACTCCTCGGCAATGCGCACCGGCGGCAGCAGATCCGCCAGCCCCGCGAAGGCAAAGGCAAGGGTCAGCGGCCATTGCGGGCTGTCGAATTTCAGTTCGGCAATATCGACGGAGATGCCGGCAACGGGGATCATCTGCGTTGCCTGGAAGATCAGCTTGCCGAAAAAGGTGAGCGACACATAGAGGATGAGCATCGCGCCGGCATAGATGAAATAGGCCCTGTGCAGCGAATTCTGACCGCCGAGGTCAGTGGGATCGAAATCGCGCAGCGCTTCCGATGTGGCGTTGATGTTCCTCCCCTTGGCCTTGAACCGCGGCCAAGAGAAGAAGACCACGAAAAGGCAGCCGAAGGCGAAGGCGTACAGGAAAGACGGATCGAACCTGACGCCCATCATGGGAAGCTGCGGCATGTCGCTGAGGCTCAGGCCCTGGTACTTCCACAGCGACCAGGGGATATCCGCCGGCCAAGGATTATCCATCCGCCCCTCCAGAAATCGTGGCGTTCGCAGGTTCTCAAGCGGAACCAGTCAGTGCCGGTGGATCCGGATTTCCTTGTTAGCAGCGGCTCACGTCGGGGTCGCACGGGCCCGCCACCGCGGCAGGCGGAACGACTACCATGGTCGATACGCTTAGGCCTATGGCGATGAGCAGAACGAAGATACGCATGTTACCCTCCCTAACTCCCTTTATAGTAGCATATTTGAAATAACGGGGAAAGAGCGCCTGCCGCGAGCGACAGTCGAGCGCAAAGAAAGACGCTGTGAAATAGAGATTTACAGCTTTGTTAGGCTGCCTTTTCACTTTGGCAGAATGCTATCTATCATTGAATTAGCATATTCGTAACTATAGGCGGCCCGCATTTCAGACCTGGCCGGAGGGCGGGTTCGGCGTCGCCCAGAACCCCAAAAAGCGCCGCCACCAGTTCGCATTTTTCTTCCTCTCGCCCCTAACCACCTGAAAATGAATAAGAATTTGGAATAGTGCGGCAAAAACGGCCAAAATTCAGGCTAAGTCATTGATCCTGAATAAGTGATCCACTTACCCCTAAAAATACGCGTAAAGAGATTCAAATCAGGAGAGAGCGCCAAATGACGGAGAAAAATATAAAAGTTTTTTCGCTTTCCTGGATCACTTATTCAGGATCAATGACTTAGCCCCGTTTGCAGCCGTGCCTGCAGCATCGGCCCCCTCATCGGGGCGCGGCTTCGACGGTCTGCCTGTCTCAGTGATGATGGCTGCGGGAGAAAAGCCGGGGGAAGGAAAAGTGGCGATGGGGTTCGTCGTCGTCGCGGGGGAAGGCGTCGCGGATGTGCTGCGTGTAATACCAGCCGGGCGATGGCGCGGTGATCAGATTCAGGACAACGGCGGGAGGCACGTTGAAATATCGGCGGCGGCGGTTCAGGCGGTGCTCGACCTCGAGGATCTGTGTCGCGGGATCATAGGTGATCTCCTTGATCAGCCGCGATGCGAGTTCCAGCGTCGCCACCCTCGGGCGGGTGCCGGGATCCCCGGAGATATCTTGAGACTGCGCCCCGCGCTGGCCGGGCGCGGCAGCAGCACCTGCCGCGTAGTCATGCCGCCCCCCGTGCTCGCCCCCTTGCCCGTGATGATTTGGGCTCATCTGCGCCCTGCACCTTCGGCTTCCAACGGGCGGTTCGACGGCTCGATCTGGGATTCGTAGAAATCCAGCTTGTCCTCGGCAATGCGCAGGCCGACAATGTGCCCTTCGATGACATCGACATGGGTGTGCAGGCTGCCGTCGGAAAATTCGACGACGAGCCTCGAAGGCTCTTCGCTATAGCCAATTCTGCTGATTTCCCTGTCTCGGCGCGCCTTTTCAGATGCACCGATAGCATTCTTAAGTTTCTCAAGCATCAGCAAGCTCCTCTATTCTAATAAATCGCTGGTCAATTCAATGCTTCACGCAACGAATATCTTGTCGTTCAAAAGATCAGGTGGTTAGGGTTTGGATTTACGCGTGACAAACGTATTCCGTGGGGAGTTTCTTACTTTGAGATAGGCAGATCGATCCATTTTCCTCCGGAATGGCGTGGCACGAAAAGCGGCTGAGGCACGAAACGCATAGGCTCCCGAAAGGTTCCCGCCCGCCGTTCACAATTCTCCGTTGCCTTTCCGTTCATTGCACCAACCATTATCAGGTTATCTCCTCGGCAAACCGAGGTGTGATGGCATGAGCGAACTGACAGCGCGGCAGCAGCGCTTTGTGGAGGAATATCTCGCCGATCCCATCGGCGCGCAGGCGGCGATAAGGGCGGGTTATTCGGCGCGCGGAGCGAAGGAGAGTGCCTGCAGGCTCTTAAAGAACCCTGATATCGCCGCAGCCATAGCAAGGGCGAAGGCGGAGCCCTCCGAGCGCACGAGGATCGATGCGGACTGGCTGCTGACGCGGCTCGCAGCGGAAGCGGAAGCCGATCTCGGCGATCTCTATGACGAGAATGGCGATCTCCTGCCGATCAAGGAATGGCCTGCCATCTGGCGGCAGGGGCTGGTGACGGATGTCGAAATCTCCGCGCTCTACGAGGGCACGGGCAAGGAGCGCCGCGAAATCGGCCATGTGAAAAAGGTGAAATTCGCCGAGCGGCTGCGCCGGCTGGAGCTGATCGGCAAGCATATCCGCATCAATGCCTTCAAGGAGATCGTCGAGCACAAGGGCTTGAGCGCGCTCGCCGAGCGGCTGGAGCGGGCGCAAAGGCGCAGCGAAGGGCGACATGAAGGGGGCAATGATGGCGAGGCGCAATAGGCCCATGATGCCGCGAAAGCCCCTGCCCTCATCCAACGAGAGCCGCGATCCCAATGACGAGATCATCGAGCTCGCCGCCGCCTGCCGCTTCAGCCCGAAGCGCTGGAGCCGGCTTGCCTGGGACTGGGGCATGGGCGAACTCTCAGGCTACGATGGCCCGCGCCCCTGGCAGGATGAGATCAACGAGGTGATCGGCGCCCATCTCGCCGACCCCGAAACCCGCTACCAGCCGCTGCAGATATCCGTCGCCTCCGGCCACGGCATCGGCAAATCGGCGGAAATGGGCATGCTCTCCAACTGGGCCATGTCCTGTTTTGCCGATTGCAAGATCGTGACAACAGCCAATACCGAGGGCCAGCTGCGCACCAAGACGGCGCCCGAGATCGGCAAATGGTTCCGGCTTTCGATCACCGCGCATTGGTTCGATGTGCAGGCCATGTCCATCAAGTCGCGCGACCCTGATCGCAGCGAAAGCTGGCGGCAGGATTTCATCTCCTGGAGCGAGCACAATACGGAAGCCTTCGCCGGCCTGCACAACAAGGGCAAGATCATCCTTTTGCTCTTCGACGAGGCTTCGAAGATCCATGACAAGGTCTGGGAAGTGGCCGAAGGCGCGCTGACGGATGAGGACACCGTCATCATCTGGATCGTCTTCGGCAACCCGACCAGAAACAGCGGCCGCTTCCGCGAATGCTTCCGCCGTTTCCGCCACCGCTGGACCGGACGGCAGATCGACAGCCGCTCGGTGCCGGGCACCAACAAACAGTTCCTTCAACGTCTCGTGGACGATCACGGCGAGGATAGCGATATCGTCAAGGTGCGCGTGCGCGGCCAGTTTCCGAGCCAGTCCGCCATGCAGTTCATCTCCGCCAACGATGCCGACCGGGCGCGCAGCGTCCATCTTCGCTCCGAGCAATATGCCTTCGCGCCCGTCATATTGGGCGTCGATCCGGCCTGGACGGGCGATGATCCGACGGTGATCATGCTGCGCCAGGGGCTTTATTCGAAGCGGCTCGCCACCATTGCCCGCAACGACAATGATATCGAGGTCGCCAATCTCATCGCCAGGCTGGAGGATGAGTATGAGGCCGATGCGGTCTTAGTGGATGCCGGCTACGGCACCGGCATCGCCAGCGCCGGCACGGTGATGGGCCGCTCCTGGCAGCTCGTCTGGTTCGGTTCCACCAAGGTGTTGGACCCCGGCTATTACAATATGCGCGCCTATATCTGGGGCCAGATGAAACGCTGGCTGAAGGCCGGCGGCGCGATCGATCCCGCCAATGAGGTTCTCTATCAGGATCTGGTAGGCCCGGAGACCGTGGCGCGGCTGGATGGCAAGATCCAGCTCGAAAGCAAGGAAGACATGAAGGACCGCGGCCTGCCCTCGCCCAACGAGGGCGATGCGCTGGCGCTGACATTCGCGCAACCGGTGGTCAAGAAGATTCGTCACCGGGCGGAGACAGGGGTGAAGGCTGCGGTGGATTATGATGTCTATGGATAGGTGGCGTGGCGGAGTGGTTGCGCATTTTGCGCGACATACTCAAGAGACTACTTCAGGGCTTCGTCATAGGAGCGACGATGCTCTTCGATGACGGGCAGATTGTCCCGGACCCACAGGTTGATGCTCTCAAGAGCGTGCAGAACGCCGGCGCCCATATCGGTCAGTTTATATTCGACGCGCGGCGGCACTTCGGGAAAATAATGACGCATCACCATGCCATCGCGCTCCAGGTTGCGCAGTGTCAGCGTCAGCATTCTCTGGGTGATACCGTCGATCTCTTTCCTGAGCGCTGAAAAGCGCAGCCGTTGCTCATCTGCCAGAGACAGCCGCCATAGAACATGCACAGTCCACTTATCGCCCAGCCGTGTGCAAATCCCGTTTGACGGGATCGGCCTGAATTGTGGTTTGTCCTCTGGTCCCTGAAGGGAACCGGGCCCGATACCATTGTCCAAGCGTATCATCCTTGTGCCTGACGCTGAAAAATGTGCCGTCTTCCGGCGATTTTCTACTCGTATATATGGACGGTCACTGTTCAACGCGAGGGTTCTCAATGACCAATGACAAGCATCCAATTCTCGTTTTCGGCGCCACCGGTCGTCAGGGCGGATCGGTCGCCAAAGCCTTGCTGAAAGCGAAGCGACCTGTACGCGCACTTGTATTGAATACCGGGGCCCCAGCCTCGATCGCCCTGCAGGACGCCGGCGTCGAAATCGTGCCCGGATCGTTCGAGGACGAGGATGCCATCCGAGCGGCGATGCAAGACGCATATGGCGTTTTCAGCGTGCTGCCGGCCAACCTGTCGGCAGAGGAGGAAGAACGCCTGGGGACTTCGATCGCCGACCTGGCCGTCGAAAGCGGCGTCACGCATCTCGTTTATTCCTCGGGCGCCAGCGTCGGCGACAAGCCGACGGGTGTGGCGCGTTTTGACGCCAAGCCTCGCATAGAGGCGCATATCCGCAAATCGCCTGTCACGGCCACGATCGTCAGGCCGATGATCTTCATGGAAATGCTGGTGCGGCCCGGATTCGGCCTGAACAAGGGGCAGTTGTTCTCGCTCATCAGGCCAGAGCATTCGATCCAGCTGACCGCTGTGGACGACATCGGGAAATTCGTTGCGGCCATGTTCGCCGATAAGGCCCGGTTCGGCGGCGTCACCTTGAAAATCGCAAGCGACAGGCTTACCGGCTACGAACTCGAAGCCGCCCTGAGCGAAATCGCCGGCCGCACGATCGCCTATGCGCGCTTTCCCGACGATGTTCTCGCAGCCAATGCCGACCTCGCGCACATGGCTAGCAGCCTGGAAGATGGTCCACTGGCAGAACGTGTGGATCTGGATCTCATGCGCGAGATCAATCCGGAAATCCTCACTTTCCGCGCCTGGCTTGCCGGGATCGGCCGCAAGGCGCTCGACGAAGCCTTGGGGTAGAATGCGGCAGACGACGACTTCTGATGTCTGCAACGGGCCGACGGCGGCGTTGGTGGCATTTACTCGCCGGCCGCATCAATTCACGCTTCGCGTCCTGCACCGATGGTAAAACACGCACATCACCGGGTGCGGACAGGGGTGAAGGCGGCGGTGGATTACGATCCGTATGGGTAGTGTGGCGATACCGGGGCGGGATTAACCAGTGGTCGCGGCAGGCTAATCACAATGCACGGTTCCAATTTTATCCACAGGTTTATTTTCGGCTTCCGGGCGAAAAAATCCCGCAGAAGCTGGGATTTTCAGGCTCGAACCGCCGAGTTAATCCAACTGGTCGAATTGCTGCGCGTCATGCGCAGGCGTCTAATCGCATTGTCACGGTGAAGGGCGCAGATGAGACAAGCACCGGGGCTGGGGCTCGTCTTGGTGCTGGGTGGCGAGCCCCGATGTCTTCACCAGCCATCTGACGAAACTGCGTCAGAACAGACTGCCTCGGGGGACGCTTAAGGATGAACTCCATCTTCAGAAGGTCCGCCAATGCCGCCCTTGCTCGATGCCGACGACCCGAACAGCCTCGATATTGTATGCGATGTCATCCTGGTTGACTGGTACAACGCAGGCGTAGACACCTTCGATATCAGAGACTTTCGGGAAGAAATGGAGCTGCATTACAAGGAGATGGGCAGACCCGTCCCTGCAGAGATTGCCGATCCCCAAAAGCTCGTCCCAACGCTGCGGCTGCTGCAGGCGCGCATGCACATCGTCAAGCCGACGCGCATTACCGGTATCGAGTGGCAATTCCAGCGAAATGGTAACAATGGTAACGGGGATTGAAGGCGCCAGGGCCATGCGCGGGCGGGTGCCCAAAGGACGGTCTGCCTCTTTGACGATCGCATCAGGCTGTCCGAGAATCGCCCGAAAATCGATTGCGATTTCCGGGCCGATGCTTGAGGCGCCGCGGGCCGTCTCTAAAGCGCGTCGCGATCTCCAAGATTCGCTTGTCGCGCTTTAGATTCTTGTTTTCGCATGTCGTTATCGCAAAACCGCTGCACACTTTTGCGCGACACGCTTTAGGCCTCGGACTTCAGCTTGCCGCCGACCGCCCAGGAATCCTTGCCGATCTCCGTTATCAGGATTTCCAGCGATTCAGGCGGGCACGCCAGGGTTTCGACGGCGGCCCTGGTGGCTTCGCGCACGAAGGCGCGTTTCTGATCGTCGGTGCGGCCGGGATGCATCTGCAGGTGAAGAATGGGCATGTTTTTTCCTTGGTCACGTTGGCAATGTCCCGTCGCCTTGGCTCGGGCATGACGACTATGTTGTAAATGCCGGGGTTGATAAATAAGCTGCAGGTATCGTCATTCGAAACCTGCAGGTAGGCAATCATGGACAAGCTGGCCGGCATGGCAATGTTCGTCAGGGTTATCGACGCCGGCAGTTTTGCGGCGGCGGCAGAGACCGCGCGCGTGTCGCCTGCCATGGTTGCCAAGCATATCAAGACGATCGAGGCCCGGCTCGGGGCGAAGCTCATCCATCGCACCACGCGGCGCCATCAGCTGACGGAGATTGGCCAGCTCTACTACGAGCGCTGCAAGCGCGCGCTTGCCGAAGTGGCGCTGGCCGAGGCTTCGGCAAGCGAGCTCCAATCGGCGCCGCGCGGCCGGCTTCGGCTGGTTGCGCCGGTGAGCTTCGGAACACAGAACCTCGTGCCGGCGCTGATCGACTATCAGAACGCCTATCCCGACGTCAGCATCGAGCTATCGCTCGACAACAACGTCCATGACCTCGTTGGCGAGGGTTTCGAGCTCGGCATCCACATCGGCCCGCTGTCGGACAGCAGCCTGGTCGCCCGCCCGCTGACCCCCTATCGGCGGATTCTCGCAGCCTCGCCTGATTACCTCGCCCGCCATGGCCGGCCGGCCTCGCCGGAGGATCTCGCGAACCATCTCTGCCTCGGCCACTCCTATTGGCGCATGCAGGATCGCTGGCACCTGATCGGGCCGGGAGACGAAATGCGCGATGTGCTGATTTCCGGAAAATTCTCGACCAACCAGGGCGCGGCGCTGCGCATGGCAGCGCTCAGCGGCGCGGGAGTGGCGCTTCAGCCGGAACTGCTGCTGGCCGCCGACATCGCCGAAGGGCGGCTTGAGCAGGTGCTTCCGGAATGGTCCTACCGGCCTGTCCCGATGTACCTCGTCTACGCGCCGAACCGGCGGCCGACGGCGATGTTGCGGACGGTGATCGATTTCCTGGTGGAACGGTTCGGCTAATGCAGCTCGGTCCTGGCCGGCATCGAAGATATGCGTGGCCCTGCCCTTCTCACGTTGCGACAGCGCCCTTCCCTGGCGACACCGCCTAACTCGGCGCGGCGTCATGCCCGCCGGCGGCTCTTTGAACCAGGCGGGCGACCACTTCGGTACGGTTCTGCGCCTGCAGCTTGCCCGTGATGTATGGAAAAATCTGCCACAGTCTCCTATCATTCGGAAACCCAACACGAATTTTGGAGAAAATCTTAATGCGTCCGCTCGTCGTAGTACCGACGCGCCTTGGCTCGACAAGGCTCCCTGGCAAAGCTCTGACTGATATCAATGGGCAACCAATGATCGCTCATGTCTGGCGCAGGGCAATCGAAGCTGATGTGGGGCCGGTTGTCGTCGCCTGTGGAGACCAAGAGATCGTTGATGTCATCAGGGACTTGGGAGGCGATGCTGTCTTGACCGACGCGGCGCTTCCAACTGGGTCGGATCGGGCTTTCGCAGCAACGAGCTTGGTCGATGCGGAAGGGAAATATGACGTTATCGTTGTTCTCCAGGGTGATTTGCCGACCATTGATCCTGCGACTGTGCGGGCTACGTTGACGCCTTTGGCGCGAGAGGCACATTGCGAGATTGCGACACTTGCCACAGAGATTGAGAATCCTCTTGAGCTCCACGCCCCCAAGTTGTGAAGATAGCTCTGGCCATCCACCCGGGTGAGACGATTGGGCGTGCCCTGTACTTTAGCCGTGCAGCAATTCCCGCCGGAGCCGGCAAACACTACCACCATGTTGGCATGTATACCTATCGGCGGGAGGCGCTTGCGCGGTATGTTCACCTTCCACGTGGCATTCTTGAACAGCGGGAGAGCCTGGAACAGCTCCGCGCCATAGAAGCGGGCATGCGGATCGACGCAACGGTTATTCAGACCGAACCGTTGGGCGTCGATACCTTGGCTGATCTGGAGCGGGCAAGGACCCTTCTGGCTCGATAGCCGCGACACGCTCGAGCTTTTGCGGTCAGCCACCGCAGACTTGGAGGCGTCCGCGTGTTTGGCCCCTCACACCGACCGTCTCCCTGATGGGTATAGAGGACGTGGCATACGCCGGCTTTGAGAGTGCGAATACGTTGCGACAGCGCCCTTCCCTGGCGACCTCGCCTAACTCGGCGCGGCGTCATGCCCGCCGGCGGCTCTTTGAACCAGGCGGGCAACCACTTCAGTACGGTTCTGCGCCTGCAGCTTGCGCATGATGTGCTGCAGATGCATCTTCACCGTATGCCCCGACAGATTGAGTTTTCCCGCAATCACCTTGTTTGAGCAGCCGCTTTGCAGCTCTGCCAGCACATCCGCTTCCCGCGGAGTGAATTCGGCAATCGCCAGGTACTGCATCCTGTCGTCCAGCCTTCTTTCGGCCTCGGTTCTGACCGGGATATGCTCGTTCGAGCCGTTTGTAACAGCTCCCATGAGCTGCGGGAAAAATGTTCCCCCTGCCAGAACAAGACGAAGACCGGCAAGGGCAATGTCAATGGGCAGTGAAGTCGTGAAAAAGCCGCGGATGCCCATCGTGAGCGCCTGACGGGCTATGAAGGCGTCATCCGTACCTGAGAGCAACGTGATAGGAGCCTCAGGAAAACGTGCAGCAATGGCCGCAAGGTCATCACGCAGGCTAATGCTCTCGATACTTCTGCCGGCCAAATCCAATGCAATCAAACGCACCTCAGCTCCAAGAGCTCGGTCGAGACTCTCGGTCGAGATCAAATCGATAAAGTTCCAACCGGCGAGTTCATGCTCAAGAAGCTTCACCACGGTGGTGCGCGCCAGTGTAGAATGCTCGATTATGATCACAGTTGGTGCAGTGCGCCCCATTCGGCGCTTAGTCTTGGCACTGTCGGACACTTGCGTGCTCCCCAGAAGATTTGCAACCCAACAGCTATTCACAATATTCCTGTTCTCGCTTCATGTCATGATAAAAAATGAGTGTATTACGGCCATCAATAGTCTGATCTCTCATGATAATTCTTATAGTCTATAAGAATCCGGTGAGAGACAACTGGACCCGTAGAGCAGTTTTGAAAGCTTATCTATGAGGCGCTGTTGAAGCGACTTGTCGCTGCAGACTTACCAGTCTTCGCCGAATTCACGTATGGCAAGCGCGTCAACAAAGCTTTCAAAGGCACTGAAAAGGCAGGCGATCTGCTACAGATCCATTCAGGAAAGAGCCGTTGGATATAGTGAGCTGCCGATCGGCCCGGCTTTGTGTCCATATCTCGGTTCAAATCACTCGCCGACCTCTCCAGCGAAACGACCAGCGCGAAAAGCAACAAAAGAACAAGATTACTGATAACTCGTTATGATTACTGAATAACTCGGCCCTATCGACGCATTCATGCCAGCGGGCATCTCAATCCAGATTGATAGGTCCTGAACTTAGCCGAAATAGACATGAATGGATGTTTCGCTCGCCGGTTTTGGCGACGCGTTGTCGGACCGGTCCGGTTTCAATCGTCTCTCGGATAGCACGCCAAAAGGAGACGACGATGACCCGCAGGATTGCCCCCACCATTACCGTCTTTGAACGGTCGCCTGATCGCGGCCAGGGACTGGCGCGTGACATGCCCGTTCGCTGGGCGCTCGAAGAAGTGGAACAGCCTTACGAGGTTCGCCTTGTTTCGTTCAAAGCGATGAAGGAGCCGGCGCACCGCGCGCGTCAGCCCTTCGGGCAGATCCCGACCTATGAGGAAGGCGATCTCGCCCTCTTCGAGTCCGGGGCGATCGTGTTCCATATCGCAGAGCGCCATACAGGCCTGCTGCCACACGATGCGAATGCCCGCGCACGCGCGATCACCTGGATGTTCGCTGCGCTCAACACGGTGGAGCCGCCGATCATCAACCGCGGCCTCGACGAGCCCTGGTACGAGCAGCGCCGGCCTCTCGTCGAGGAAAGCATCCGTGATCGATTGGGCGACCTTTCCAGCCGGCTTGGCGATGCCGACTGGCTTGAAGGTGCCTTCACCGCCGGCGACCTGATGATGGTGTCGGTGCTGCGCAGGTTGAAACGATCGGGCATTCTGGAGGAATATCCGAACCTCTCGGCCTATGTCGCCCGCGGCGAAGCGCGGCCCGCCTTCGAGCGTGCTTTCGATGCTCAGTTGGCGGTTTTCACCGCCGCATCGGCCGGCTGCCCATGACTGGCTGATCGAGATCCGTCGGAGGCTCGCAGTCGTCTTGCGAGATTTTGTTCGGTTGATGGGTCGTGATCCCTAACTATGCATGAAGCCCAGAATGTCGTCGACGAGAGCCGAATGGGCGTCCGTGAGGTTGCCCTCTCCGCCGTGGCCCCCGATGCCGGCCATCTGGAGCGCATGCTGGTCATAGAGAACATGATCGATCTGTTGGGCCTCCGCCGTCCCGCCGGCGGGAACGGCAATGTTGATGGGATGGAAATAGGCGAAATTGACGTCGACCATGTTGCCGGTTGACGATCCGACCCCGCCACCGCCGCCCGCATGGTTGCCGGTGAAAATCGTGTCCGACGACAGGTTGAAGCCACCGCCATTGCCGCCGATGCCTGCGATCTGCACAGCGCCCTGATCGAAAATGACATTGTTTGTCTGATGCGCCTCAGCCGAGCCGCCTGCGGCGCCGATCGCGATGTTGATCGGTGAGAATATGGCAATACTCACGTCGACGATGCTGCCGACGAAATATCCATTGCCGCCATGGCCCGCATAAAAGTCGCCGTTCAATGTAAGCGACGTTCCCGGGCTCAACGCGTCATGGCCCGCAGCATTATGGTCTCCGCCCGAGCCGCCCATGCCGCCGATCTGGGTTGCGCCCTGCAGGAACAGCGCGTTGTTCGTTTGCAGGGCGTGAGCTTCCGCGCCAGGGCCCACCGCCACGGCCGTATTGACGGGGACAAACACCGCGGTTTCGGTGCTGACGAGCCCACCATAGAAGAGACCATTGCCGCCGCTGCCGGCATGACCGGCGCCCTCGCCGCTGCCGATGGCAACATTACCGCTTCCACCATTCCCGCCTATCCCGGCCATTTCGGTGGGATGCTGATTGATGAACGCATCATTGCCCTGGACGGCGTCGGCACTCGAATGCGGTCCTGCAATAGCGGCATTGGACGGCATGAAGACGGCCAATGCATTGCTGCTGATCACGCCGTCGCTTATTCCATCACCGCCGCTGCCGGCTGAGCTATAGCCTGGACCGGAAGCAACATCCAATGGAAGCCAGGTCGGCACCAATGCCAGATGCCCCGCGGCCACGTTGGGGGCGAGGTGTTGATCGGAGCCTGACTTGGGCAGGTCTTCCGACAAGGGACGAGTTTCCGTCATTACCGTCTCCATTCCGCGGACAACCGCACGGCAACCGAGCGTGCAGCGGTATGCAGGCTGAATTGTTCAGGCATTGTGCATCTGAACGGACGAAAAGCAGAGCCTGCAATTCGGCTACATCCCCTCGGCTAGATCTGTAGCCATTTGGCTGTCATGGCCGCAGCGCCCGTTATGCGCGTTTGCGAGCGCTAAATCCGCCTTCGGGTTGGAGGCCTCACATCTTGCCCCCCCGTTCTCGCGGCGTGTCATGAGAGTCTTTCAGCCCCACGCAGGGTCTTCTTTGCCAGGCGCAGCCTGATCAGAACCCCGCAACAGAGCCGGTTCGCCTGGGCGGCCGTGCTTCGAAAAACGGCGTCGCTTCGGTGAGGTCGCAGACATGATCGTAACAATGCTATCCGACGCCAAACTACCAAAGAACAGTCCAAAACAACGCTCCGTCACTTCCAAGTATACAGCCAAAAGAACGTCACCGAATATCTAGATGGCTCAAAGATTAAATCAGAGGCAATATTCGCCCGCGGTTGTATTGGCTGGCGGTGGCATCCTGAATACCCACACCGTAGGGGGAAACACCGTAGAATAAACCCGGAAGAAACGAAGTAGAAGGAGCGACATCAATGCCTATTCCTCAAATGTCTGACACGATCTATCTCCACAACCCGGATGCAGGCGACGCCAATGCCGGCAACGGCGGCGATGGCATCAATCATGGCAATATCGACTACAACCCGGTTGCTTATGTGGACCCCACGCAAAAGGTCTACGGGGCAGATACTGATGTGCACAACGGCGATCACGTCTGGCAGGGGGCAGATTGGGAGGCCGGCGGCGGTGGACCCGGTGGCTTCAGCCAGGCCCAGAACGGCTTCCTGGCATCGCTCACCAGCGGCGCAGGCGGCGCAGGGGGAGCGGCTACCTCCAACGGCAGTCAAGGAAATACGAGCGGCGGCGACACGGCGACTGTGAATGCGGCTACGACCGCAACACAATACACCCAGCTCGTGGCTGACCAGCATGCCACCATCCTGGCAGGCGTCGGCGGCAACGGCGGCAACGGGAACAATGCTCTCGGCGGCGATATCTCGTCGGCAGTGGTTCACACCAATCCCGAAACCGAAACGACGACGGTGAACAATGCTCTCGATCATTTCATAAACGCCTTCGGCCATATCGACGTCAGCCATCTCGGCTCATGAACTCAGACCCTGAGGGTCGCCGGTTTCGGCTGGCGACCCTCCTGTATTGCTGAACCAGCAAGCGTCCTCTTCGTGTCAGTATCAAATGCAGTGAGATCTGATAATGGCAACGATTTCCATAAAACCATTGCACACCCAGACCCACCTCGTTGTTGCGCTCCGAGCCTGTGCCGGCGCCTTCGGGTTGGTCTTCCTCTATAGCTGCGGCTACAATCTCTTTCTCCTGGCGCCTTCCATCTATCTCCTGCAGATCTATGACCGGGTCCTGTCGAGCCGAAGCGCCGACACGCTCCTGATGCTGACGCTGATCATCGCTATCGCCGTCCTGGTCGGGTCCATGCTGGATATCGTGCGCAGGGCAGCCCTTTCGCGCATCGGCAGCTGGCTGGACCACAGGCTGCGGCCGATGGTGCTGACCGCATCATTCGAATATGCCACTCTTGCCGATACGGGAGCCGCCACGGAATGCTACAGGGACCTGTCCGCATTGCGCCAGTTTCTCGATTCACCGGCCAGTTCCCTCTTTTTTGACGTTCCCTGGGCGCCGGTATTCCTGCTCCTGCTCTTTCTCGTTCATCCACTGCTCGGGACCATCGGTCTTCTGAGCGCAGTTGCGCTTCTGCTGTTTGCGTTCCTGACGGAAGTGGCGACGAAAGAGCCGCTGACCCAGGCCAATTTTGCCCTTTCGAGCAGCTATATCCGATTTGCGACCGCCCTCAAGAACATCGAGGTCATCAGGGCGATGGGCATGCAGGATGGCGCAGCGCAGATCGTCTATCGCGATGCGGAAATGGCAAGAAAGGCGCAGGACGTCGCGATGCATCGCACGGAGATCATTCTTGGTTTCTCCAAATCGATCCGCACGCTCGCGCAGATCCTGATGATGGGATCGGCGACATGGCTGGTGCTCGTCAACAGCGGCAGTCCCGGCATCATCTTCGTTGCGAGCCTGCTGCTCGGGCGCGGGCTCGCGCCCATCGAGGGCGCAATAGGCGCATGGCGCTCCCTCATGTTTGCGCGCAATGCCTTCAATCGCCTGAACAGAATGCTGATAACAGTTGCATCGGAATATGACGGCCGAATAGTGCCTGTACCGGAACCCAATGGCCTCATTCTCGATAATGTCAGCTATGTCAGGCCGTCCGCCGATCGGCCGATATTGACTGATATCACCCTGCGCCTCGCGCCAGGCGATTGCGTGGCGCTGATCGGTCCGTCGGGATCGGGAAAATCGACGCTCGGTCGCGTCATAGCCGGCGTCGTGCCGGCCACGAGCGGATGTGTTCTTCTCGGCGGGGTCGATATCTCGGCTCTGCGCCTTTGCGGGGGAACCCGCCATGTCGGATACCTGCCGCAGGACATCGAACTCTTCGGCGGAGCGATCAAGGATGTGATCGGCCGGCTGGACGGAGGAGATCCCGGCAAGGCGATCGATGCCGCAAAGCTGGTCGGGCTGCACGAAGCGATCATGCGGCTCCCCAGGGGCTATGAGACGGATGTCGGCGAAGGGGGGAAACTGCTCCTTCGCGCTCAGCGCCAACAGCTGGGACTGGCACGGGCGGCCTATGGAAATCCATCTCTCATCGTTCTCGACGATCCGAATTCGAGCCTGGATTATGACGGCGAACGAATGCTGTTTACGGCAATCGAGCGCATGAAATCCAGGGGGATGACCGTCGTCATCATAACGCACCGGATGGGGATCCTGCCGGTCACCAACAAGATTGCCATCATGCGTAACGGGACGGTGGCTGCCTTCGGCGACAGTGACCGGATTTACGACACCTATCTTCAACCGCCGTCTCGAACAGGAACATAGGGAGGGACGCCGCCGTGACCCTTGTTCAATTGAACGTAGCGCTGGCGAAATTTTCAGATCTCTCAAGGACGGGTCTGCGGTTGGCTCGACGATCGACAGTGCCAGCCGTGCAACAGACAACCTATTTTCCGGTCATCGATCCGAAACAGCGCGGCCCCGCCCCCCCTTCGCCCATGCCGGGGCTCAGAGGCGTTGCCTGGACGGGCAACCTGCTGATCCTGGTCTTCATCGTCGGATTGGGGACCTGGTCGGCCCTGGCGCCGCTGAAGAGCGCCGCGGTCGCATCGGGCATTATCGAACCGGAAACCAGCCGCAAGACCATTCAGCATCTGGAAGGCGGGATCGTGCGGCGCATCCTCGTCAAGAACGGCGATGCGGTCATGGGCGGGCAGATCGTGATCGAGCTCGACGATACGAAGTCCCGCTCGGAGCGCGACAGCATTCAAGGGCAACTTTGGGACGCCGAAGGAAGCCGCGCCCGCCTGCTTGCGGAGCAGACGGGCAGCGACCATATCGCCTATCCTGACGACCTGAGGGCAGCCATGGACCGATATCCTTCGGTCAGCGCTATCATGACCGGGCAACAGAAAATCTTCGAAGCCCGCCGCCGGGTCATGCAGGCGGAAATTGGGATCATCAATGAAAAAATCGCGCAGGTGCGGCAGGAAATCGTCGGACTTGGCGCGCAGAAGGCATCACTGGCCGACAGGACCACGATTTCGGGCCAGGAAATGGATCAGGTTACGGCCCTCAACGCCAAAGGACTGGAAAAGAAGAGCAGACTTCTCAACCTCCAGCGGGAAAAAGCAGACCTTGATGGCCGGCAGGGTGAAGTGGAGGCGCAGATCTCTCGCGCCTATCAGGTGATCAGCGAGTCACAGGCCGATCTCGCAAAGCTCGAAAGCGACCGGTTGAGCGAAGTCGCCCAAGGCATGCGCGATACGGAAAGCCGGATCATGCAGCTGCGCGAGCGCTTGCGGGCGATCGACGACCAGGTTTCGAGGACCGATATCCGTGCTCCCGAAGATGGAACGATCATGAACCTGCGCATCCACACGATCGGCGGAGTGATCGGCGCGGGTGAACCGCTCGTCGATCTCTTGCCACGTGCCGATCGCCTTATCGTGTCTGCCCATGTCAGGCCTGAGGACATCAATCTCGTCCGCGCGGGGCTCGAGGCGCAGGTTCACCTCCTTCCATATAATCAGCGGCGCGTTCCACTCCTGAAAGGTCGGGTCGAATATGTTTCAGCGGACCGTCTCATCGATCAGCAGAGCGGCCAGCCCTACTATGCCGCGACAATCCGTGTAACGGACGAGCGGCTGGCGAAAATGAGAAATGTCGAACTGGTCGCGGGCATGCCCGCGCAGACACTGATCGAAACGGGCCAAAGCAGCGTGGCGCTCTATGCCATCAGACCACTCCTCGACAGTTTCAACAGGGCATTTCGCGAGGACTGAGACGGTGATGGGCAAGAGAAAATTCGACGACGACCAGATTACGGGCATCCTCAAGGAGCATCAGGCCGGGGTGACGGTGGCAGATGTTTGCCACAGGTACGGTATCAGCGAGCCGACCTTCTATCGGTGGCAATCCCTGCAGTTCGGAAGCGGCGGTCTCTCTGCCAAAAGGGTGAGAGCACTGGAGGAAGAAAACCAGAAGCTCAAGAAGCTTCTGGCCGAAGCCATGCTCTCGGCGGCAACGCTGAGCGAGATGCTGGCGAAGACATCGAAAGGGCGAAACTAACCTCTGAACAGAGGGGTGTCGGCCCCTCAATTAGATCTGACCGGCTGATCCGGTTGCAGGATCAGATCGGGATGGGTGGAGGAACCCCTTTGGGTACTCCGCACAACAAAAAGGGGGCACCTCATGGCACCCCCTTTCTGCCCCCCCAAAGCCGGCATCCCCTCCCCGGATACCGGCCCCCTCACAAACACCCCTCTCCTCCCTCACCTCTGTGTTCCCGGCCCAGTCCGAGTTATCTCACAGAGATTCGCGCCGCCCCTTTTGGGCGCAATGACATCTACGCGGCACATATGCACCATCACTGCGCAGAGGCGACGCCTGAATTCCTGTGACTTCCTTTGCGCCAGCACGCGGGCACAGGAATGAGGGAGGAAAGGGAATGCGCCTGGCAGATGGTGGCGAGAAGACACCGTCGCCGGGCCGCATTTCCGATACCGCCATTGAAAGAAGGGCTTCGTCCCTGAAGCCCCTCCTCCGGTTCAAGATGCTGGATTAGCCGGGGTTGTGTTCGCCATTGCCCTGGCCGTCATGACCGCCCTCGCCATGACCGCTCTCGTCTGAGCCGCCCTTGTCCGAGCCACCCTTGTCAGAGCCACCCTTGTCCGAGCCACCCTTGTCGGAACCGCCCTTGTCAGAGCCGCCCTTGTCGGAACCACCCTTGTCGGAGCCGCCCTTGTCAGAGCCGCCCTTGTCGGAACCACCCTTGTCAGAGCCGCCCTTGTCGGAACCACCCTTGTCGGAACCACCCTTGTCAGAGCCGCCCTTGTCAGAGCCGCCCTTGTCGGAACCGCCCTTGTCGGAACCGCCCTTGTCGGAACCACCCTTGTCGGAACCACCCTTGTCAGAGCCGCCCTTGTCAGAGCCGCCCTTATTGGAACCACCCTTGTCGGAGCCACCCTTGTCGGAGCCGCCCTTGTCAGAGCCGCCCTTATTGGAACCACCCTTGTCGGAGCCACCCTTGTCGGAGCCGCCCTTGTCAGAGCCGCCCTTGTCGGAACCGCCCTTGTCAGAGCCGCCCTTGTCAGAGCCGCCCTTATTGGAACCACCCTTGTCGGAGCCGCCCTTGTCCGAGCCACCCTTGTCCGAGCCACCCTTGTCCGAGCCACCCTTGTCGGAGCCGCCCTTGTCCGAGCCGCCCTTGTCGGAACCACCCTTGTCAGAGCCACCCTTGTCGGAGCCGCCCTTGTCCGAGCCGCCCTTGTCCGAGCCACCCTTGTCAGAGCCGCCCTTGTCCGAGCCGCCCTTGTCGTTGCGATCGTTGCCGCCCTTGTCATTGCGGTCCTTGCCACCATCGTGGTCGTGATCCTTGCCGCCGTCATGGTCGCGATCCTTGCCGCCGTCATGGTCGCGATCCTTGCCACCATCGTGGTCGCGATCCTTGCCACCATCGTGGTCGCGATCCTTGCCACCATCGTGGTCGCGATCCTTGCCACCATCGTGGTCGTGATCCTTGCCGCCGTCATGGTCGCGGTCCTTGCCACCATCGTGGTCGTGGTCCTTGCCACCGTGGTGGTCATGATCCTTGCCGCCGTGGTGATCGTGGTCCTTGCCGCCGTGATGGCCGCCGTGATCGCCGTCGCCCTCACCAGGGCCGGAGCCGCCGTTGTTGCCGTTGCCGTCATCGCCGCCGTTGTTCTGATCGCCGGAAGAGGTCTGGTTCGACGCCTGTTTGCCAGAGTCGGAGTTGCCGCCGGAGCGGTTGCCGAAGCGGTTGCCGCTGCTGTCGTCGTTGACCGTGCGGCTGTCTTTGTCGGTACGGATGGATTTCGTTGGCAGGCACAGCCTGGCCTCAATCGTACCCGGCGCTGCCTTGGCGCAGTTGACAACTGCCGGCGCGGCCATCGTGAGGCTGCTGCTTGCCAGAAGGTAAGCAACGGCGACGCTATACTTCGCTGCTTTGCTGATCATCTTTTTTCTCCCAAAGTTAACAAACCGTTAACTGGGAGAATTCTTATATTAGCGAACTGTTAATTCCAAGAATAAACTGTGGATAATGGCACAGCTCCTTAAGCTATAGTTAATTACGCAAGTAATAAATTTTATTAAAGTTTTAGTATAAACTATGTTACCTTCCCTGCGCACAATAAAGGGGTGATTCATGCGATGGCTTTTTTGTTTTGTTTCCCTCGTGTTTTTTCCTGCGCAATTTCAAGCATTTGCCGGACAGCCTCTGCCGGTTGGCAGGAATATCGGCGCGCCGGTGGGATTCGCTTCTGCTTGCGCCAGCTATCGCTGGCTTTGCCATCAGACATCCGCTGAGGGAGGCGGCCGGGCACCGGTTGAGCAGGCGGGCATGCCGCTTCTGCGCAAGGTCACCCGCGCCGTGAACCTGCGCGTCCACTCGACGGAGGATCGCTCCACTTCCGGAAACGGCGATGTCTGGACCCTGCCCGTCGGCGGCCGGGGCGACTGCGAGGATTACGCCCTGCAGAAGATGAAGGACCTGATCGACGCCGGATTTCCGGCAAACCGCCTGGCGCTCTCGGTAGTGATAGGCCCGCACGACGAGAACCACGTCGTGCTGATCGCCCGCATGGACGACGGCGACTACGTGCTCGACAATCTCAACAACACGGTCAAACCCTGGAGAGCCACGCCCTATACATTTCTGGCGACGCAGGATTTCCGGGCAAAATCGACCTGGCGCGTGACGCTTGCCGGGCCGCGGGCGAACGAGTTTTCGTAATCGGACCCTCCCTCCGACACACCGTGACTTGTCGACCACCAATTCGGTTCATTCTGTCAGGGATCAACCCGGTCTGTCCTCTCATCAAAATCCCTCCCCACAAGAGGGAGGGACTAAGACGCGGCACCGCCTCGCTCCCCCGAAACGTCGAGGATCCGTTATTATGTCGCAAATGCCACCAACTCGGTGTTAGGCAATTGGGTCGCTGGTTGATGACTCCAATCGGCCCGCAGTGATGATGACCGCTGTCGGCCCATTGCAGACGTGCACCCGCTGCTGTGGAAAGCGCAAAATGCGGACCATGGAGAATTTGCCACAAACCGTCGCGAGCGATTTAGCTCGGCGCGTTGCACGCTGGCTGTCAGGCCCCCTAGACTGGCGGGAACTCGGTCTTTCTCTTGATCAAGGGCGCTCGGCACTTTGAACTCATTCGGTCTGGTTTGTCGGATCAGGGTGTATCCGGCCCGACAACGGCACCGGCGTGACCGGCACCCGTGGCACTGACAGTCAAGCTGGCAAACGCGATCTCACCATCGGTAATGTAATGATTGACCTTTCCGGTGTTCAAACGTGAGCCAGATTGGTGCCGCGCGACCTCCCCGATTACTTGCTTTGCCCTCAGTTCATTGACTATGTAGTCGCGCTCGGCGTTCGTATCGGAATCGGTCTTATGTGTGACTTGGAATGTTAGCCAAGTCAGAGAAAGCCCGGTATCTCTCGTGCCCGCCCCAACCCATAGGACGCGCTCCTCGGGCGATGGCCTGTCGGTATTCAACCAGAAGCTCGCCGCGCTCATGTCGTCCTCGGAATGGGCAAGGCTAAGGGCCCAGAAACGGATGTGATGGCGCTTGCGGGGGCTATCGTCGATGGGCTCCTGGAATCCTATGTCCTGCCGTCGTCCAAAGAGATAGAAGGTGCTGAAAGGTGCGGTGGGATAGGCAGAGTTCATCAGGAAAGCGCGTATCATTCGCAACGAGCTTGCGATCCCCAAATTGTCGGCCGTGGACCAGCCCGCCGTTGCAAAGGCCTCCCGGAGTTGTTGAAGATTGCCGATGAGGGCGAAATTTATAGGATCGCCGGGCAGGCCATCGGCCGTGATCGTGTATCTGGGGATCAGCCCCCGATGAAGAACCTTCAGGGACAGTCGGACCACGCTCGGAAGAATGACGTAAGCAGCCAGGCCATATGTGAGGCACACCGCAGCGAGCCATGAAAACCTGTGGTCCGCAGTATCGAAAACAACGAAGACGATCAGCCAAACGCTGAGTACACCCAGACAGAAAACCAAAAACCTCCGGAAAAGGCGCGTCAGCAATCTCAAGACACAGTCTCCTAGTCTGGCGTCTGATGGGCTGGCAGTCGCCCTCGCTGTTCGTCACCGGGATT
Source organism: Rhizobium sp. 01T437 (assembly GCF_056398505.1). NCBI lineage: Bacteria > Pseudomonadati > Pseudomonadota > Alphaproteobacteria > Hyphomicrobiales > Rhizobiaceae > Rhizobium > Rhizobium sp. 01T437. The sequence goes on along the minus strand of NZ_JBFTPM010000024.1, from coordinate 26,345 downwards.
TTAGCACCCGAGAGTATGCAAATGATAGCGCCGCCGTCGCTCCTTGTCGGCCATATCGAGCGAGCCCCCACTACACGCTAGCGGAACCATGTGGCACTTGCTCCATAACGCCGCGATTTTGCCGCAAAACTTAGGATTCCTGCGACACGGCATTGCCCAATGTCGGAGACGCCGGTGAAAAACATGGATCGCGGAGACGGCGTCGGCAATCAGTGCGACGATGCCGCAGGTCTCGGGCAGTGTGGGCCAACGCCCATAGGCCCCGCGGGTGTTGGGATTGCGAATATTGGCGGTGAAGAATTCGAAGAAACGATACGAGACATGGTCACCAGCGGCGGCAACAATCGCAGGGGCGTGCTGCGCGGCGATGACGGCAGCTGGTTCATGACGCTACGTCTCCGGGCGTCTCAAATCGCTTCCGCAGAAAGATGAAGCTGTGTCCCGGTGGAAAATCATCCATGATCCCGAAGGCCTCATACCCAAGCCGTTCGTAAAACCCGCGCGCCTGGAAGCTATGGGTCGTGAGCCACGCGCCTCGGCAGCCGCGATCTATCGCCTCTTGCTCAGCGAGCGCCATGAGACGACGGCCAATACCACCATGGCGAAGCGCTTCCGGCACTACCAGTAGATCGACATGCAGGTGGTCATGAATCGTGCTGCCCCAAAGCCCACCAATGATATTTCCCGTTTCGGGCTCAGTGACAGTTAAGGCCAGCAGTTTATCTTCGGTCGGACGCCCGATACGAGACGCGTTGAACTCAATCAGCGACGCGGCAATGGCGGACCGTTCATGTGAACCCGGATCTCTGACGAGCTGGATCGTTACCTGCATGAGCATCCTCGCGAAAATCCCGATAAAAGCGACACTTGTTTTCCTAACTTTTGCCACGGCGCATAGTACGAAGTTCTGCGATAGCCGCAATGTCCGCTTGTGGCGCAAAGCTGCCAACGCCGCATCGTTATCGGTTGGTGGCATTTGCTCCATAATCCCGCGAGGATTCGGAAAGCGGGTGCAGCAGGTTAAGCCCCTCCCACCTGTGGGGGTCCGAAGGACGGGTCGAGACCCCTGGCTCGACCCGGCATCCGACAGGATGGGTTTGGGGCGGGGTCTTCTTTCAGCGCCGCAGCGGATACGGCAAGGCCCACCACGAACCTGATTCCCGTCAGCGGCCTTTGCGGATCGCCTCGCCACCCTACTTCTCTCCCGGTCAGCATTTGGCAACCCCGGCTCCATCCGGGCATTTCCCCATCGCAACCACAAGAGGAGGGTTTCCCCGTGGGCGTCTTCGACCGCATCAAGAACGCGATTTTCGGCAAAGCGCAGGCAGCACCCGTGCCAGAGCCGGCATCCGCCGCCCCGCAGGCCTCCAGCGCGCCCGCAGCTTCCCCTGCCACTCAGCCCACGGCAGCGACGAAGCCCGCGACCGGCGCGCCGGCGCCGGCTCAATCGAGCCCCGCCCAAGCCAGCAGTGCCGATATCGAGCAGATCCTGAACGCAGCCGTGAAGAAGTCCGGCCAGAAGCTCGATTGGCGCCATTCGATCGTCGACCTCATGAAGGCGCTCGGAATGGATGCGAGCCTTTCGGAACGCAAGGAACTCGCCGGCGAGCTCGGCTACACCGGCGATACGAATGACAGCGCCAAGATGAATATCTTCCTCCACAAGGCGCTCATGAAGAAACTGTCGGAAAACGGCGGCAAGGTGCCGGCCGATCTTCTGGATTGAGTGGCGGGCTGGATTGCGTGGCAGATGGCGCCGACGCTCAAGCACGGCGCCACCTGCTTCAAATCTGCCCGGCCCTCAGCTAGGTCGAATGTTCTGATGCCGATGCCTTGGCGATTGCCGTGGCAAGGTCTGGTTCCCTTTCAAGAACAAGCTCCGCCAAAAMCGGCTACGCCAGCCCGAAGGCCTTACGCGCCGTCAAACAGGAGTCGTCTCCGGGAAGGCATGTGCGGCAGACGTCCGGCCTGAGGCCGTAGATCACGCATGATACTTGCTTACCGATGGTGCCTGAGAGCGCCGAGCAACGCTCACCATCACAGCGCATGCCTGATTGATCCGCCGAGACGAACTGAGCCGGCAGCAAATCGAGGTCGGCATCGCTCTCGGTGGAGAATCTCGGCCATTCGCTCGAATAGGAACAGCACGCGCCGCAGGCCTGACAGTCTAGCTCTGTTGATAGGGTCATGGGCAGCTCTTAGCACTTTACCTGCCAAGGATGCAAAACCATCGGTGCAATGCCGGACCGGCCACCGGGAATATCTTGGTCTTCCGCGTGCCCAAGCGCGCGTCACCCTTCCAAAAACTCCCCCCAAAAAGACCTTCATCAAAACACACGCCATCAGCCTATATCCTCACCCTTGCAGGCCATATGCCGCCGTGGTTTCATTCATCACATTCTCAGGGGACGATATTTCATGACGGGATTTTCGAAGGCTCTGATGGTTTCGACCGATGTTGCCCATATCGTGCTCTTCCATCCCGATGATCTCGCCCATGCCGGTGACTGGCCGATCGCCTGGTATTCCGAGCCCTTCGTCTACCCGCTCGAAAGTGCCGCGGGCCGGCTGATTGCCTGGTCGACGCGCAGCGACGGCAGTTTTGCCGTGCGCCTCACCGATGGCGCGATGACCGAGCGGGAACAGTCCCATGCCGGCCCGAGCTGGACCTTTCCCTATGGCGTGCGGCATGGACGGGTGTTCATCGACAATACAGATGCGCTTCCCGGCGAACAGCAGATGACGCAGGCAGAAGATGATCCGGGCTCCTGGATCGATGTGCCCGGCGGAGACTACGCGGTCACGGTGACCGCCATCGAATGGAGCGCCGAGCTCGACGCGGCAGACAAGGGCGCGAGCAATAACGGCGCCGACAAGCTGCCCGATTATGTGGTGCAGTTTCAGCCCGCATCCGGCGAGCCGATCAAGCCGGCAAGACGCCCGCCCGATCTCGTCTGCCTGATGGAGGCGGTCGCAACCGACAAGATCTACGCCCATAACCCGAAACCGCCGGAGCCGATCGATTTCTCCCGTCCCTACCCGGCCTTCGCCTCGGCCAATGTGACCCGGCCCGGCGGGAATTTCTCAAGCCAGGGCGAAGCGCCGATCGAGGCCGCAGTGCCCGCCGATGGCGACAGGTTCGCGATCTTCGACGCGCCCTTTGTCGTGGCGGCCGAGCTCGTCCCCGGCGCTCCCGCCCTGATTGCCGAATGCCATGGCAGCGGCGGCAGCCCCGGCAAGGCGATGCGCTTTTCCTTCCGCGCCAGGCAGGCCGTGCAGATTGCCGAGGTTACCGGCACGTTCGCCAATGGCCGTTTTGAAAAATCAGGCATGACCGGCTTCTTCCGGCGCCAGCAGAAACCCGTGCCGCCGGAGGCGCTTGCGGCCGTGCGGATCGCCCCGCTTGCGATGGCGCAGGATATGGCGGCCCCGGCAGACGTCTCTGCATTGCGCGTGAGAGTCCTCGACGATTTGAGAGATGCGGGCATGCTCGGCAGGCAGCTGGGTGGCCTTGCGGAATACGAGGCCCTGAAGCTCGCCGCCTCCGATGATGCCGCAACCCTGATGAACTGGCTGATCGACCATCTGCCGCTCTCGGGCAGGGAGCGCCTGCGCATCGCCACGCTGCCGGAGAATGCGCAATGCGCCGCATTGCGTGAGGCCTATGAAAATACAAGGCGCGGGCCGTGACTGAGAAGACAGGCCAGGCGATGCCGGATCACGCACGATTGCCTGCCCTCCTTCTTGCCCTCTGCCTGACCGCCGCCCCGGCACTGGCCGACGAGCGGCAGCAGGACATCATCCTCTCCGTCACCGGCAACACGGTGCGCTGGGCTGCCGCCTACAAGCTGCTGCCGGAGCGCGCCGATGATCCCTATTTTCATGTGCGCGTGTTTGAGCGGCAGAAGGGCTGGGAGCCCTGGCGATACAGGGAACTCGTCTTCCATATAGCGGTTACGCCGAAGGCTCTGGCGGCAAGCCGGATCGACAGGAAGGCCAGGATTTATAATTACAAGGATGTGGAGATTTGGGCGGCCTATCACCGCTGGCTCGAGGATGCCTCGGCGCGGGCGGAAGTCCCGGTCTGCGAGACGGATATTCTGGACTGTGTGAGGAGGCTGGCGAGGAGATAGGGGCGAGAGGCTGCCCAGCAACGGGATCAGCGCATCATGACGGAGCCAGACCGACGATCGAACTGTAGGTACGGCGATCTGCATCGCTGACCGCAGACAGGAGATCATCGGGCATCTTGTCGCCGCAGATCTCGTTTGCGCCGAGGATGAGCAGCTTTGCCTCGTCGAGCGCCGGCGGCTTGCGGTCGAACCAGCCGGCCGGAAGGAAGCGGCTGACGATCCTGTCGAGAATATCCGGTCGGTGCGGATTTGCGTCCGCATCGAGGCGCGCGGCGAGGTAACGCATCCGGTTTTCAAACAGCTTGACCGCCCGTGGCGTCGGGTTCACCGCATGGACTGATGGAGTGACCTTTCGAAGCGTGTCGGCGAAGGCGGGGCTATCCTTCTCTATATCCATCCGCCGCCGCGCCAGGTCGACGAGCAGGAACAGGAGGATGAAGATCACCAGCAGCGCATCTCCGATCCACCATGCCAGGCGCGGCACCAGCTCGCGCTCGCCCTGCCACTCGGCCGGCTGGAATTTGAAGGGCTTTTCGACCGGCATGGGCGCAAGGCCCGGCTGGCCGGTCTCCCCATTTGCCGCCGGGGCGGCAGAGGTCGCATTCCCGGGCCGGCTGATGGTGGATGGGGCGGTCACGCCGCCAAGCTCGGGCGTTGCGAATGGCTGCAGCAGCAATGCGGCCGCGCCGCCGATCAGCGCGGCAATCGCCGCCGTGCGGCAGAAATCCAGGACGAAGGAGGCCGTTGCCTTGAAGTGAGCGAGCCAGCGCGGATCGGCGCCGGGCTCCGGCCCCTCCTCCACCAGCATACTGACGGCGGCATCGGGCTCGAGCGGCGGGACTGAGGTCTCGATATTGATCAACTTTTCGAGGTAACGCCGGGCAAAGGCCCGCCGCCTTGCCACCGTGCGAGCGGCGGGATCGCCGGCATCCTCGGCCGGCAGCACCACGCTCCCGAGTTCGCGATCGGGCATTCCGTCGACGATATCCTTGAAACCCAGGCCGACCGCATGTTCGATCTGCTTGCGGTCGATACCCAGCACGACGAAGCAGGAACCGGCGGAAACGAGGTAGTTCACTGCTTCGAGCACGGCGAGTACGGCATCGGCCGGGCAGCGGTCGAGATCGTCGATGATGATGATGATGCCGGGATTTCTCGATGTTCGCACCGTGTAGCAGACATCGCTGAAGGCGCTAGCAAACTGGCTACGGAAGCTGAGCTTGTCACGGTAATCGGTGACGGATGCGCGATTGCGCAGCTGGCTCAGCAATTTTGCCGGTTCCACGGGAAAGGCGATCAGCTTGCTGCGCACGAACAGCAGGGCGGCGAAGGCCAGGATCGCGCCGATACCCGTCTTCGGGTCTAGGCCCAGCCAGGCAAGCGGCTTTTCCAGCCAGTGCGCCACATCGCCGGTCGCACTCTCTGCGGTCTTCTGAGCGGCGGCGCCATTACCGCCAGTATCAGCCGCATCGGCGCTCTTCTCGCCCGCCTGGGGGCTTGCGGCCTTCTCCGCCGGCGCCGGTCCGGCAGCACCGCCCGTCGATTGCGTCTGCGAGATACCTGTGACGAGATCGCTCAGGGCTGAGCCTAACCTGCCCTGCAACCCCATGTCGGCGACAAGGAACACGATCAACAGCAGCACGCCGGTCGCAGCCACGCTCTGCAGCGGCTCGCGCAGCCTGAGGATCAGCAGGCGTATCCGGAAGGCCATGCCGCTCCCGGTATACCAGTGCGGTACTACCGTACTGCGGACTGCCTCGAGCAGCGCTGCCAGCAGCGAGACCTCCTCGCGGTGGTGCCAGGCATTGAACCAGACCGGGCGCGCGCCGTAGCGGCGCAGGTCCTCGCGCAGCAGGTTCATCAGCGAACTCTTGCCGCTGCCCCACCCTCCGGTCACCGCGATCGTCAGCGGCGGTCTGGTATCGATATTGCGGATGAAGCGCGACATGGCGAGCGCGATCGGCTTCAGCTTGAGGGCATCGCGGTCCTGCCAGCCGATCGGGCTGTCCGAACCCGGCGCATTCCTGATGCCTTGCCGCTCGACGGTAACGCCGCGCGCGAAGGCGACACCGGCATAACCCAGCATCAGAAGGACGACAGGGGCAGCCGCAAAGGTCCAGGGCGCCGGAAAGCTCTTGAGCTCCTGAAAGGGCTCGGCAAGCGGATGCCGCGCATAGAGCACGAAGCTCTCTTTGACCGGCATGTTACGCGAGAACGGCCAGATGGAGAACGGCTGCCGCAGTCGCTCGCCCGCCACCCAGGCTGCCTTGTCGCCGTCGAAGCGGATCCCCGTCAATGTCTCGCCTTGTGTCAGGCGCAGCTGCCGGAACGTGGCCACCTCGGGTGTGAGCTGCTCGGCTGCTATGATCAGACCATCGCCACCGACCACGAACAGCGTCGTGGCATCGAGAAAGGCCAGCGCCCGGAAGGTGGCGCTCGCCGGCAGATCGACCGGCAGGCTCAGTTGGGCGGGTGGCGGAGGATTCAGCTCCCGCTGCTGGTCCGGTTGCTGTTGCTGCTGCTGTATCGGCTGTTGTTGCTGCTTCTGCTGCTCTTGCGGCTGGGGCAGCTGCAATTGTTGCTGCAGTTGATTTTGAACGTCCTGTGTTTGCTGCAGGATCTGCTGCTGTTTGATCTGCGGGCCTTTCTCGTCGACCGTGCCATCCGGTCCGCCGGAATCGGTGAAAGGAGCAAGCGGCCCGCCCCTGGCGTGCTCGTTCATTCGTAGGCTGAGCAGCACCGAACGGAACGCTGAATCGGAGGAACAATTCCACGAGGCGGCACTCGCGGTCCAGCAGACGGTGCCATCCGGCAGCCGGACGCCCGCCGAAGGCACTGAACCCCGCCTGATGCTATAGACCCGCACGGTCCCGTCATCCGAGGCCGTGACGATACGGCTGCCATCAGGAGAAAACGCGGCACTGTTCGCTCCTATCCCCGGCATCTCCACGGTCTCACGCTGTTGTCCAGCGGCGGTCACCCAGATCCGCACCGTACCATCAGCGGAAGCCGTGAGCATATCCCCGCCGTCCGGCGAGAAAGCGGCCGTATAGACTGCCTCGGCATAACCGCCCAGCAAGTCGGTATTTTTCCCGTCGGAATTGTTCCAGATCCGGACGGTGCGATCTGCCGAGGCCGTGACGATGCTTCTGCCGTCAGGAGAATACATGGCGCTGGCGATCGGCCCTTCGTGGCCGGTCAGTGCCTCGATTTCCTTTCCGGTCGCAGCGTCCCAGACCGGTACGGTTGTCTGTTCCGAAGTGGTGACGACGCGCTTTCCGTCGGGCGAGAAAGCGGCGCTAAACATGAATTGATTGTGGCCGGTCAGCAGAAGAAGCTGCTTCCCGGTAGCGGCGTCCCAGATCCGCGCGGTGCCCTCGATCGAAGCCGTCACGATACGGGTTCCATCAGCCGAGAAAGAGGCGCTCATGACCGGCTGTTCGTGACCGCGTAGCACCCTGAGTTCGCTGCCGGTGACAGCGTCCCAGATCCGCGCGGTAGTATCGTCCGAGGCCGTGACGATGAGAGTCCCGTCGGGCGAGAAAGCGGCGCTCTGCACCACTCCCGTATGGCCGCTGAGTTCATTGAGCCTGCGCCCGTTGGCTGCGTTCCAGATCCGCGCCGTGCCGTCGGCCGAAGCCGTCACGATGCGCGTCCCGTCCGGCGAGAAGGCGGCACTGGCCACCTTCTCTTCATGAGCCTTGAATTCCAGGATCTGGATTGGGCTTCTGTCAGTCCTTGCGGGCTCGCGCGGCGGCTGATCGCGAAGATAGATACGCCCGTCGGCTCCAACGATCGCGCCCGTCTCGTCACTCCAAAGAACAAGAGCGGGATAACGCCCCTCCGGGCGGAGCTGCAGAGCGCCCTCACCGATCCAGGCCGCCTGCGTTTCACCAAGCGCTCTGGGCGCCCAGCCGGTGCCGGGGCTGCCGAGCGGGCGTTGCCCGAGACCATTTATCTCGGCCGCGGGCAGCGGATGGAGGAACCAGTCGATCCAGTTTGCCGGTTTTGCAAACGGATCCTGCCGCGCCGGCTGCCAGAAGAAACCGTAGAGGACCAGAACCAGTCCGGCGAGTGCAACCGCAAGAGCCCAGTAGGGATTGACCGCCTGCGTCACGACCGAACGCCGCGTGCGCACCGTTCCCGATGCTTCCGATGCCGGGTCCCTGCTGTCCATGCGATGCCCCCACATGCCGCCGACACGCCCTCAGGTTGCCATCCTATCACGAATGCCAGCTGCATAAAATTGCGCAGCAGCCTCACTTCGCTTTCAGTGGCACCGGAAAATCGTTCATCAGGTCGAGCATGCAGAGGGAAAAATCGAGCTCCGTTTCGTTCGAGCGCATCCGTTCCCCATTTGGCTTGATATTTGTCACGTCGTGTTCGATCGGAACGGTGATCATCCTGTCCCCGTAAAACCAGATGCGCCCACCCATGCGGGTGATATCCATGCGATTACCCGAGGCGTAAACTTTTCTCCGGCTCTGATGTCCAGAGCAGCAAGAGGAGGACGCAATGCCGACCATCCTGGCTCATCACGACGTCAAGGACGTCAAACACTGGCTCGCCTCGCCCCGTCGCAAGGAAATTTTCGAACCGATCGGCTGCACGAACATTCGCACCTTCGTCGATCCGCAATCGTCCAACAAGGTTGGCCTCATCATGGACGTCGCCGACATGGGCCGCCTGGCGGAATTCATGAAGACCAAGCAAGCGGCCGATGCGATGGAATATGACGGCGTATTGCCCGAGACCCTGGTGATCCTCGTTCAATCCTAGCCAAGCAACTGAGTTCAATCTGTCAGGGATCAACCCGTTCTGTCGGCGCACCGCGCCGGCAATCAATCCCCGCCGCCCATGCATCCTTTTTCCGCCTCGAACGTTTGAACTCCGTCAGCGAACGAGGAGACCGCAATGGCGAGCACGATAGGCAAGGACGCCATCGAAGGCATGGAAGAGCTCAGAGACACGAGCGAGCTTACGCCAGCCCCCGAACGTGAAAAAACCCCCGAACAGGAAAAGGCCGATCAGCACGCAAATGCCGAGGGTTTTGCGAGTGAGGCGGCCTTTCAAGACTATCTGCATGCGGTCGCCGAGGATGCGCAGATAGAGGAGATCGTCGTCGATGTCGAGCGCGCCGCCGCGCGCGAGGAGCTCGAACGGCAGATCGAGGATGTGCGTTACGAGATCGATAATCTGCGCGCCCGGCTGCATATCATCCGCCATCAGGCGAGCAGCGTGGTGGAAGAAAATATTCGCTGGGCGGATGCGAGCGCCCATGCGCAGCTTGGCGATTATCCCTGGCTGAAACTGTCAGGCGCTATGGCGGCTGCCTTCCTCGTGGGCAAGGCCTTGCAGCGACTGCCCTTCGGTCCGCTCGCCACGGCCGTGGCGCCGCTCATTCTGGCGGCGGCGGCGCGCGAAAGAGGCCGGTAAGAGCGCCCTTCCCTCCAATGCCCTTTTCCCGATGCTTGCCGTCACCCTGCCCTGACTGGCAGAGTTTCGCTCGTTGCCAGCAGGGCGATCTTCTTGCAATCACGGCGCGCTTTTTCTATCTTTGATTTGGGCATTTGAACCAAAAGGAGGTTGCCTATGACACCGCGGGACGCCTGATCCAGGACTATCGTGACTACTGCCTTTCCAAAGGCATCGACTACGCATGCATTCAATCCGTACGGCCGCACGACGATACCACGCTCTTCTGCAGCGCCGGTATGCAGCAGTACAAGCCTCTCTTCTCCGATCCATCCCACAAGGGAACCGTCGCAAACAGCCAGGCCTGCCTGCGCATGGGCGACCTCGATGAGATCGGCGACGGCACGCATTTCCTGCACTTCACCATGCTCGGACTATTCTCCTTCCGTCAGATGACAGTCGGTGAAGCGATCGATTTCTGGCTGGATTTCCTTGGCACGCTTGGGGGCACGCTCGGGCTCATGCCTGACCATGTCACCATCCATCCCGACAGGCTGAAGGAATGGACGCCGCTCTATCGCGGCCGCGTGCCCATCATTCCCGATCCCGAATGCATCTGGAGCGACGGCAGCATCAGCGGATACTGCACGGAGTTCTACAAGGACGGGATCGAGATCGGGAATATCGTCAATCCGTTGGGAACTTGCATCGACGTCGGCTTCGGCGCCGAGCGGCTGGACATGATCGTCAACGGCACGGCCCCCGAAAACGCCCTGGAGACGCTCAAAACCGCGATCATGACGATCGTGGAGAGCGGCTACCGCCCCGGCAACAAGGAACAGGGCTATGTGCTGCGAAAGCTCCTGCGGCGCGTCCATGCAGCTGGAGGAGTGCTCGACCATCCCTTCTTCAGACAGGAGGTTGAACGGCAGAACCGCCTTGTCGAAAAATACGAGCGGCTTCGCCACAAGCATCCCGACAAATCCCCGGAATGGTGGTTTGACACGCATGGCGTGGACCTGGAGAGCATGCCGTCTTCAGAACGCTGACAGCGAAACCGGTAGCGCGCTTCGGTGCGCCGCCATGATGAATATTCCCTGCCGCCCCGGTATCGAGGCGGCAGTTTTCGCTTAGCGGCGGAACTTGCGCCTTGCGGCGCGCGTGACACTTTCGGCGAGGATCGCCAGACAGCCGGCGAAGAGCAGCACGGCGCCGGCCATGGCGCCGATCAGGGCGGATTTTACCGCAAGGCCGACACCGAGGATCAGCAGCAAACTCAGCAGCGCCAGCGCGCCGTCATCGATGAACATGCCGATCAATTCCTTGATGGCGATCTTGAGAATATTCATCGGGCAGGCTCCATATGCGTGTCGTGATAGTTGCGCAGCATCTTGACTGCGATGAAGGAGAAGAGCGCCAGCACAGCGAGGATCGGCAGCAGCGACAGATCGGCGCCCGGCCATTCGGTGCCGATGCCTTCTCCGACCCAGAAGATGCCGAAGGCGCTGAGCAGCAGGCCGACGGCGAATTTCAGGCTGTTTTCCGGCACTGATGACAGCGGCTTGTGAACGAAGAGGCCGATGATGATGACCAGCGCGCAGGCAGCGAGCGCGCCAAGACTGGCATAGCCGATCATCCCCTGCCCGGCCCCGGTGGCGATGACGATGAAGACCACCTCGATGCCCTCGAGCAGCACCGCCTTGAAGGCGGCCGTGCCGGCCAGGAAGTCGGCGCGCTTTTCGGCCGCCTGCCGGCGCAGGCTGTCGGTCTCGGCGGCGAAGGCCTTTTCCTCGTCATGCAGCGCAATGAAGCCGGAGGCGCGCAGGATCGCTTTTCTCAGCCATCGCAGGCCGAAGAGAATGAGCAGCGTGCCGATGACGAACTGCATGATGTCGATCGGGATCAGCCCCAGCAGCGGGCCGAAGATCAGCACCAGAAGGGCGAGTACGGCAAGCGCCAGGCCCGTGCCGATGAAGGCCGGCCGCCAGCTCTGCGTGACGCCGACGGCAAGGATGATGGTGAAGGCTTCGACGACTTCCACGAAGGAGCCGAGGAAGGAAGCCGTCACGGTGGAGGCGATGCTTGTTATTGTTGTCATGATACGTGTCCGTGATCAGTTCGAAGGGGCAATTCAAAAGGCATTTCAGGCCGGCAGGATTGTGCAGCGCTTCGGCGGCAGCGAGAAGGCGAGTGCGGCACCCGGCAGCTCCCGCTGCGGCCAGTCGAGCCGCACGAGATCGCCGCCGATCTTCACCTGCAGGCGCCAGCAGCGGCCGTGGAAGGCGCTGTCCACCACCTCGCCGGTCAGATTGTTGTCGGGATATTCCGAAGGCGGGCGGCCATCCTCCGGGCGCACGATCAGCATGGCCGAGCCATCCAACCGCCCGGAACAATGGCTGAGCGTGCTGCCATTGCCCGTGACGCTGAAGCGATCCTCGCGGGCAGTGCCCGAAATCAGCGAGAAACCGCCGAGAAAGCGGGCGACGAAGGCATTGGCGGGTGCGGCATAGATCGCCTGCGGCGAAGCGAACTGGACGATCGAGCCGCGGTCCATCACCGCGAGCCGGTCGGAAACGGCCATCGCCTCCACCTGATCATGGGTGACATAGACGGCCGTCATGCCCTCGGCGCGGATGAGCCGCATCATTTCCGAGCGCAGGTCGTCACGCAGCGCCGCATCGAGATTGCTCAAGGGCTCGTCGAGCAGCAGTAGGCGCGGCCGCATGGCGAGACAGCGGGCGATCGCCACGCGCTGCTGCTGGCCGCCGGAGAGTTCGCTGGGCCGCCGCGCGCCGAGCGCCCCGAGCTGGGTGATTTCCAATGCGTGGTCGACGCGCCCAGCGATCTCGTCGCGCTTGAGCCCGCGCACTTCCAGCCCGAAGCTCAGGTTCTGCCGCACCGTCATATGCGGCCAGAGCGCATAATCCTGAAACACCAGCCCGACATTGCGGTCTTCGGCCGGCACGGCCTTTTTCTGCGACCAGACGGTTTCGTTCTGGATGCGGATCTCTCCGGCATCGGGCGTCAGCAGGCCGGCGATCGAGCGCAGCAGTGTCGATTTTCCCGAACCGCTGGCACCGACCAGCGCCACAACTTCACCCGGCTCGACCAGGACGTCGAGATCCCTCAGCACCGTCTTGCCGCCGAGGGATTTGGTGAGGGAAAAACATTCTAGCGCGGGTTGCGTCATGATCCGGCCTCCGGTGACGGGTTGCTTGAATTGCGAAAGAGCGAACCGGCTGCGGCTATGATACCGACGATGCAGAGCGCTGTCAGCGCCAGCGCGCAGGCCACCGCATCGCGGTCCTGGGTGAAATCGTTGACGATCAGCGCAGGCAGCGCCGGGCCGCTGCTCGGCATCAGGAATTGCGACATGGGCAGCTCGAAGAGCGAGCGGATCATCGTCACCCCGAAGGCAACGACAATCGCCCTTCGCACCAGCGGCAACACGATGCGCCTGAGATGCTGCATCGGCGCAGCACCCGCAAGCCGCGATGCCTCGCCGAGCGAGGCGCCCAGCCGGTCGAGGGCAGCCCAGAGGAAGATCAGGCAATAGGGAAGCGCGGCGGCCACATAACCGACGACCAGCAGCAGCCGCGAGCCGTAAAGCCCGACATCGCGGAAGCCGGCGAGCCGGTTGTAGAGAAGGATATAGCCGAAGGCGAGAATGATGCCGGGAATAGCGACGATGACCATCGCAAGCCCTGCCGAAAACAGCCGCGTGCTGCGCGAGGCAAGCGATATGCGATAGGCAAACAGCGTGGCAAAGGCGACCGCCAGCAGGGCCGCGAAGAAGGCATAGACGAAGCTCGAGACCAGCGCCTGGCCGGCGACATCGCTCATGTCGAAGACCGTGCGCATGGCCGCCAGCGAGAAATTGCCCGGCGACAGCGCATCCGACAGCGACACGGTGAAGGCCCGCACGACGATTGCAAACAGCGGCAGCAGGGCCGCACCTGTCAGAACCAGCCCGAGACAGAGAAGCACCAGCGGCTGCCAGCCGCCGAGCCGGTATTTGGCAAGCTGGCGGTTGCGCCCAGAGATGAAGCGCGTCTCGCGGGCGGCACCGCTGAGTGCCGTGGCCGCCACCGATCCCGAGACGAGCACCACGAGCAGCAGCGCCTGCGCGCCGGCAGCGGCGAAATCGACCGGGAAACTCGCCGTCGCGGCATAGATATTATAGGTCAGCAGGCCGAAATTCATCGAGCGGGCAATGGTGTTCGCCATGCCGAAATCGCCGACGATCTCCGCAAATGTCGTCAGCAGCGACAGGCCGATCGCCGGCAACAGCATCGGTATGACGATGCGCCTGACGGTCTGGCCCGGCCGGGCCGACGCCATGCGCGCCGCATCGATGAACTCGCCGCCGAGCCCCTGCAGCCGCGAGCGGACGATGAAATAGGGAACCGGGAAGAGCGCAAAGGCCATGACCATCAGCAGGCCGGGCGGCCCGAAGAAACTGGAGGCGCTTTCGGGCGTCAGCAGCCCGAGATAGACGAGATAGCCGCCCTGCGACATCAAAAGCACCCAGGCAAGACCTTTCAGGTAACTCGGCGTTGCGAAGACCACCCAGGGCAGCGCCAGCCAGACGCGCCGCAGCCGCACATCGCTCAGCGCCAGAACCAGTGCCAGCGCCGTGCCGAGCGCCGTCGACGTGACCGCGCCGACAAGCCCGAGAAGGATCGTATTGAGGATGCCGCGGAAGAGCCGCGGTGAACTGACGAGCCGCGTCAGCGCTGTCAGGTCTGGCGCAAAGCTCTGGGCGGTGGGATCGAAAAGCTTCGGCAGCACCGCCTGCACCAGCACCAGCGTGAGCGGCAGCCCGATCAGGACAAAGGCGACCAGCCACAGGAGAGGCGCACTCCCCCGCCAGTTCCGGCGGCCGATAGCAAGGGCGACTGTCATTCCAACACCGATCAAACCTGTATTCTCGTTAAAGGAAGCGCGGCGGACATGCCGCGCCTCCGCTGTCGTCAAAGCGAAATCAGGGCCGGATCAGGGAACAAACTGGTCCCGGAACCACTGCTTCCATTCCGTCTCGTTGTCCGACGCTGTCTTGTCGTCGAGGATCTGCCAGCTGGCGGTGTTGTCGACGCGGGCGCCATTGCCCTTCACGCCCTTGATGACAGGCGCGAAGAAGCCATCGCCGCCTTTCGTGTTCAGCATCGCCGTCTCGGCTTCCTTGGTCAGCAGGAACTGCACGAAGGCCTTGGCCTGATCCTCATGACTGGAGTTGCTGGCAATGCCGGCGCTGGAGGGAATGGCGACGACGCCTTCGGAGGGATAGACGACCGTAACAGGCTCCTTCTGCGCGATCAGCGCATAGATCGACGTATCCTGCTGGATGGCGAGCGCGGCATCGCCCGTGATCAGCGACTTGTTGACGGCGCCGCCGCTCGGAATGCCGCTGATCGCCCTGTTGGTGAGGATCTTGGCAAGCTCGGCCTTGCCTGCATCGACGCCCTTGTCGGCAAAATAGCCGGCAAGCCACTGGAAGGCCGGACCGGAGAGGTTCGGATCCTTGGCGGCCACCTTCCCGGCAAAGTTTTCAAGATCGCTCCAGCTCTTCGGCAGTGCTGCATCGCCGGTCTTCTTGGTGTTGACGGCAATCGCCGTGGTCGAAACCGTGACCGGGAAATAGGCCTGGCTTGATGGTACGAGGCGACGGCCGAGATCGGTATAGTCAGCCTTGTCGGCAAGACCGGGTTCCGGCTTCAGGATGCCCTGCCCGGCAAGACGGCTCATGACGGCCGAACCCTCGACCCAGAGCACATCGAACTGCGGATTGCTGCCCTCGGCCGCGACCTTGCCGAGCAGCTCGCCCGTCGACAGGCGGACGAGATCGACCGCGATGCCGCTCTTTTCCGTAAACGCCTTGCTGGCGGCATCAACCGTATCGAGCGCCGAATAGACAACAAGATGATCTGCAGCGTAGGAAGGAACGATCGCACAGAGCAAAGTGGAGGCGAGCGCGCCTGCAAATAAAGATTTGTTCATTTCTCTATCCCTTGGAGATGGATTGTTTCGGGGGCAAAATATGCTCCGCAATCCTACCATTTTAATATTTCATTAATATTACAGAAGGAGAGAAACTCATGATTCTATTCTTTATTTCTTGACGCCTCGCTTCAGCCAGAGCTTGTCGATCGCGCCGCGCAGCGCCCCGAATTTTGCCAGCGACGCCAGCGCCGCGTCACGATCCCGAGCGGCAAGTGCAACGATCATCGCCTCGATGAGAACCATGGTCGCGCCGTGGAGCGAAAGGTGATCCGCCCTGCCCCGCGGCACCGGCAGCATCTCGACGACCCGCTTGCGAATGAAGGGCACCAGGCTGTCGCCGATCAGCGCCACCGGCGCACCGCATGCCTCGGCATGGTCGAGCACCACGGTCACCTCGCGATAGACCGGCGCATAGGCGATCATCAGAATTACGTCGCCTTCGCCGACGCCGAGCAGCTGGTCGGCAAGGCCGATGCCGCTGTCCGACAATGCCGTAGTCGGCAGGCCGAGCCGGTTGAACTGCAACGCCGTATATTCCGCGACGCTGCCCGAGGGGCCGATGCCGAAGATGAACCGGCGCCGCGCCGAAAACAGCAATTGCACCGTGCGCTTGAAAGCCTCGGAAAACTCCGCGCTCGCCATGACATCGAGGCTCTCGCGATGCGCCTTCAGCACATGGCCGAGCGCGCCCTCGGGATCGCCACCCAGATCTTCGAGCGTGCGCTTGAGGCGACCTTCGGGTCCGCCGCCGGTCAAATCGGCAAGGATCGCTTCACGCAGGCTCAGCAACCCTTCGAAGCCGAGCGAACGGGCGGTCCGCACGACGGTCGCGTCGCTCGTGCCCGCCTTCTCGGCGATCTCGGCTGCGGAATTCAGAAGCACGGCTTCCTTCTGGCTGCGGAAGAAGCTCGCCATCTTCTGCTCGGCCGGAGACATGCCAGGCAACGCCGCCTCGATTCTCTCGTCGAGCGTCGCTTCCGCTGTCGTCACCAGATCCGTCATATCGCGTTTCCTTTGTCGAATTCACTACAGGATACGTTATCCGAAATATTTATTTCGAGAACATGACAGAAGATCGACAACGAAAAAACTTTCGTGATCAGGCGCCGTCGATTCAGTTAAACTATTATTTTACATAGGATATCGAGGCCGCAAACCGGCATCAAAAAGACCACTTCCGCCCTACTTTTTACGTTTGAAATGGATCCAACTTGTCATAAAAACAAACTTGACAACACCAGTCATGTAAAAATAGATGCCCTCACGCTTCGAAAACGAAGCCTTTGCGCCAAGGAGGGTAGAGATGAAAATTTCCGCAAAACACCGGTCCGCATTCGCATTCGCGGCCATGCTTCTGACAGCCACCGCACTGGCCGGCGGCCGTGCGAGCGCTGAGGAAGCCGAGGGTCTGGTGATCTACAACGCCCAGCACGAAAGCCTGACGAACGGCTGGGTGGAAGGCTTCACCAAGGAAACCGGCATCAAGGTGACCGTCCGCAAGGGCAGCGACATGCAGTTCGCCAATCAGCTCATCCAGGAAGGCTCCGCCTCCCCGGCTGACGTCTTCCTGACCGAGAACTCGCCGGCCATGTCGCTTGTCGATGGTGCCGGTCTGTTTGCGCCCGTCGATAAGGAAACGTTGGACCAGGTTCCGGAGCAGTATCGCCCGGCTGATGGCATGTGGACCGGCATTGCCGCGCGCACGACCGTTTTTGCCTATGACAAGACGAAGCTTTCCGAAGACAAGCTGCCGAAGTCGATGCTCGACCTGCAGGATCCGGCCTGGAAGGGTCGCTGGGGTGCCGCTCCCGCCGGCGCTGACTTCCAGGCCATCGTTGCAGCTTTCCTGCAGCTGAAGGGTGAAGACGCTACCAAGACCTGGCTGAAGGGTCTCAAGGACAACGCCACCCCCTACAAGGGCAACAGCGTTGCCATGAAGGCAGTGAACGCCGGCGAAGTCGAAGGCGCGATCATCTATCACTATTACTGGTTCGGCGATCAGGCCAAGACCGGCGAAAACAGCAAGAATGTCGCCCTGCACTATTTCAAGAACCAGGATCCGGGCGCTTTCGTTTCCGTTTCGGGCGGCGGCATCCTGAAGTCCAGCAAGCATCCGAAGGAAGCCCAGGCCTTCCTGAAGTGGGTTGCCGGCAAGGGCGGCCAGGCTGTTCTGCGCGACGGCGATTCCTTCGAATATGCTGTTAACGGCGATGCCAACCCGAAGCTCGTGCCGCTGGCTGAACTTCACGCGCCGAAGGTCGAAGCTTCGACGCTCGACAGCAAGAAGGTCGTCGAACTGATGACGGCTGCCGGCCTGCTGTAAGGCTCTGAAACCGATCGGCCACGCGGAAACCTGCGTGGCCGGCTGCATTCGTCAACGGGTCAGGAATGCCGCGGCAAGTTCCGCGCGGGCGTTGTCGAGCAACGGCTTGAACTTCGGATCGTGCAGCAGCAGGGTGCCGAGCGTCGTGCCGAGAACGGCGCTTGCCCGGATATCGCTACGCGAATGCACGCCACAATACATGCGGCTGACGGCGAAATCCTCGGCCCGGGCCATGATGACCTGCCCCTTGGCCGGCATCAGGTGAGCGAGGATGATGCCCTGCGCGTAGGACAGCGTGCCGTGGCCGCTCGGATAGGAGCGCACCTGCGAACCATTCTTTCCTGCAGCTTCGCAGACCTGGATATTGGTATCGAACGTCCAGGGGCGGCGGCGGCCGTAATAGACCTTGACCACATCGGCGGCCGCATCACGCTCGCGCATCACTGCGTCAAGCATTTCGGCGGTTGCCGGAAGTTTCGTGAGATCGAAACCGACAGGGCCGAGTGTCGGAAGCCACAGCTCCGAACTCTCGTGACGATCATCCCAGACGGCCTGATCGAGGCGTTCCTTCGAAGCCGTCTGCTGCAGATGCAGCACCTCGGCAACCTCAGCCTTCTGCTGATCCGAACCATCGGCCGGAGGCGGCGCCAGAAGCGTCACCGGATCGAGGTCTTCAGGGGACAGATATTTCAGGATATGGGCGGGCTTCTGCGGCAGTGCTGCGGCGGCGGCAGGCTGCGCGACCGGGTCTGCAGGAAAGGCGACAGAGGTCACGGTCTGGGCAAACGAGGGCGTGGCAAGGCCGACCGCCATCGCAAACGCGAGGCAAGCGTAACGAGACATGACAATTTCTCCTAGGGGCTAAACGCCTGGGGGGTTAGCGTTCAAATGGGCAAGCCGCCGCGTCGCTTTCGTAGCAAACGCGACAGATCAGAAAATATGTTGTAAGCATTACACGGCGATGACAGCAGGGCCGCAAGGCGAAGCGATCGATCACACTGCGGCAATTTGCGCAAATGGTGACAGTGATCACGAGGCGGCACTGGCAGGCCGTGCGGCCGTTTCCGTATTAAGCCTCGCTTACCGAATAGTAAGTTGCCGGCAATCACGGCGCAAAGCGCAGCCTTCATAAGGTTCCCGTTCAATGATGAACCAACGTATGGAGAGCATTATGACGAGCTACCACACCTTGAAAGCCGCAATGGCAGCCCTGATCGCGACAAGCCCGGTCGGCATCGCCGCAACCACGATGGCCCAGCCGGCGATGGCGGCGGAACAAAGCGCCGGCAAGGACGATGCGTCCGAATATGCCAAGCTTGGCGGCGCAAAACTGAGCCTTGCCGATGCGGTGGCCGCCGCCGAAAAACAGTTCGGCGGCAAGGCGGTGAATGCCGCGCTTGACAATGAACAGGCGAGCGCCGCCTTCGAGGTGGAACTGATGACGCACACCGGATCGCAGACGGTCGCCGTGGACGGCCAGACCGGCGAGGTCAAGCATGTCACAGATAGCGGTGATAGCAGCAAGGATGGCGAGGACGTTGAATAGGGCGTAGCCTTTCTCGATCCGAAAATATGAAAAACCTGCGTGTGTGGCCCCCCTCACCCTAACCCCTGCGGGGGCGACGGAACGGGGCTCACGACGCCTTTTTAGGGTGCGTAGACGCCGCGGCAAACCCCTTCTCCCCGGCGGGGAGAAGGTGGCCCGAAGGGTCGGATGAGGGGGCTCCGGATGATGGGTTATCATATTGATAGATAATTATATTTTTATCAAACCGCTCGACCGGCAATGGCATATCTCGAGCGTGGAACCCCTCACCCTAACCCTCTCCCCGCTGGGTAGAGGGGACGAGGCATGCGGCGCCTATGAGTGTAGGGAGACCGTGCGGCTAATCCTTCTCTCAACCCGCCTGCCCTAATGCGCCAGCACTCTCACGGCCGCATAGCCAATCACAACAACCACACCTGCAACCAGCACGATCTGACCCAGCCGCTTCTCGACGAAATGCGCAATCCGCTCGCCATAGCGCCGCAACAGCAGCGCCAGCAGAAAGAACCGCCCGCCCCTCGCAATCACAGCCGAGACCGCGAAAAGCGCAAGGTTCATGTGCACGACGCCTGAGAGGATCGTCACGACCTTGATCGGCGGCAGATGCGCAAGGCCCGATGTAACGAGCAGGATCAGGATCCAGCTATCGTCCATGCCTGATTTCATCTGCTCGAAAGCATCGAGCTTGCCGTAGAAGGCGAGCACGGGTCTCGCCACGCTCTCATAGGCGAAATAACCGAGCGCCCAGCCGGCCACGCCGCCGAGCACGGAGGCCACGGTCGCGATCAGCGCGTAGCGGTAGCTGCGCTGCGGCATTGCCAGGCACATCGGCAGGAACAGCACATCGGCTGGCACGAGGAAAACAGAGCTTTCCACAAAGGCGATGACGGCAAGCCACACCGCCGCAGATCTGCGTGCGGCAAGCGACAGGACCCAATCATAGAGGCGCTTCAGCATGGCCGCTCAGCCAATCGTCGCAAGCAGAGCCATGCTGACGAGGCCGACGACGATCCGCCACCAGGCAAAGGGCGCATAGCCCCGGTTCGATACGAAATCGAGCAGGCGCCGCACCACCAGCAACGCGGTGAAAAAGGCCGTGACGAAACCGATTGCTATCATGATGCCCTGATCGGCGCTGAGCTCGTTGCGGCTCTTGTAGAGATCGAGTGCGAAGGCGCCGACCATGGTCGGCATGGCCAGGAAGAAGGAGAATTCTGCCGCCGCCCGCTTGTCGGCCCCGAGCAGCAGCGCACCAACGATCGTCGAGCCGGAGCGCGAGGTGCCGGGCACCATCGCCAGGCACTGGAAGAAGCCGATGGCGATTGCCGCCGGCCAGGAAATATCCATTGCATCGTGATAGCGGGGCGTAAGCGTCAGCCGGTCGACGATCAGCAGGCCGATGCCGCCGAGCACCAGCACGATGGAAATCAGCATGGGCGTTTCGAACAGCACACCCTTGATGAAATCATGGGCGAAGGCGCCGATGACGGCCGCCGGCAGGAAGGCGAAGAGCACAGCAAGCACGAAATGCCGGGCGCGCTGACTGCGCGGCAGCGCCATGACGATCTCCACCAGCTTGCGGAAATAGACGAGCAGGATGGCAAGGATGGCGCCGAGCTGGATCAGCACGTCGAAGGTTGCGACCGACTTCAGCCCGAGGAAATGCCCGATGAGGATGAGATGGCCGGTGGAGGAAACCGGAATGAATTCGGTCAGGCCCTCGACGGCGCCCAACAGCACCGCGCTTGCGTAGTCCGGCATGTCTGTCGCCCTTGTTGCTGCGCCGGCGGACGCCGGGCCAAGTGGGATGGATTGCCGCCGTGCGGGAAGGATTGCATTTGGCGGGCGGGGGTCGTGTCACAGGCTGTAGGCCAAGGACCTGTCCGGCGCTTTTCCGCGATCTTACAAATCCGTAAGCGCTCGCCTCGCCCCTCATGGGTGACCCATGACAGGGCGAGGCGAGCACGTCGGGCAGCCCTTAACGCAATGGCTCTTCCGGGCTGCCTTCGATCTCTGTTTCGTAGTTGAAACTCATGTAGATGACGATGAAGGCGATGATCGCGAGGAACATCAGGCTCGTATAGATCGTGCCGAGCCCGAGGCCGCCATAGTCCGATGGCTGTGAAAGATAGTCGCCGAGCGAGGCGCCGAGCGGCCGGGTGAAGATATAGGCGAGCCAGAAGGACAGGATGCCGTCGAGCCTGAGCGCGAAATGCGCGAAGGCGATGACGGCGATGATCGCGCCGAAGATGAGGCCCGTGGTGATGTAGCCGAAGCCGAAGACCTCGGAGATCAGGTCACCGACCGCGGTCCCCAGCGCGAAGGTGAAGAGCACTACCAGCCAGTAGAAGGCTTCCCGTCGTGTCGTGAAGATCGAGTGGATCGACAGCGTCCCCTCCTTCGCCTTCCAGAGGATGAAGGTGACGATCAGCGCGATCGAAAAGGCGATGGTCGAGGTCAGCAGCGGCACGCCGAAATTGTCGGTGAGATTATCTGTCACCAGCGTGCCGACGACGCTGATCAGCACCACTGCCAGCCAGTAGACCCAGGGAACGTAACGCCTCTGGGTAAACTGCAGCACGATTGCGCCGATGAGGATCGCCGTCATGATGATGGAGGTCACCGTCAGGCCGAGGCCCATATTGACCGCCAGATAATCGGCCGCCGTCTCGCCCATCGTCACCGCCATCAGCTTGATCAGCCAGAAATCGACGGTGACGCGCGGCACGCGGTTGATGTCATCAGCCGGCATGTTCGCCAGCCTGCCCGATGGATTGTTTACCATTGGCTCTCTCCTCGCTTGCTGCAATCACTTGCCGATCAGCGTCATGGCTTCGGTCAGGAACTTGTCCGAGCGGGTGTCGTCATCAGCATTGCAGCGCTCGACGGCTTTCGCTTCGAGATCGTTGACCTTGGCCATGTCGGCATCGCTGAGCTTGGCCTTCGCCTTGGCCGCCCGCATATCCTTCAGCATGTCTTCGCAGGGCACGGTGGCGGCATGAGCGGGCATGGCGACGGCGATGAAACCGGCCATGACGAGGGCATTGAGGAGGGCTGAGGCGGCGAGAGTCGTGGGGAGTGTCTTCATGGGATATCTCCTTGAATGCGGCGCCCGGCGCCGGCGTTTGAACAGCGGTGGCGTTCGCGTTTTCCGCCACCGTGTCTCAGCTTCTAGCCGCCGGTCCATACACAGCCTTTGCCGGGAAGATACGCTTTCGTAAGAAAGGTCAGGTTGCAGGAAAAGCCGGGATCGGACCGGCCCCGCCGCCTTACGAATCCGTAAGAATTCGACAAGGCGGAGGACACAATTTTGCGCGAATTGTGCCGCGTGACAGCAAGAGCATTTCCAGTAAAAGTGTGAAGCGGTTTTGCGTCTGGAATTGCGGAAGACAAAGAGAGCAATTCCAGCAGAAGTGTGCCGCGGTTTTGCGTCCGGAATTGCGGAAGACAAAGATAGAACTCAGGTGAAGGGTTTGGACCGGCCATGCGCATTCTCGTCGTCGAGGACGATAAAAAGACGGCCGATTTTGTCGCTCGCGGCATGATCGAGGCGGGCCACGTCTGCGACGTCATCGACGACGGGCGCGACGCGCTTTTCCAGGCGACACGTGAGCAATATGACGTGCTGGTCGTCGACAGGATGGTGCCCGGCCTCGACGGGCTGTCGCTGATCAAGGCGGTGCGCGCCGCAAGGATCGGCACGCCGGCGATTTTCCTCACCTCGGTCAGCGGCGTCGACGACCGCGTCGAAGGGCTGGAGGCCGGCGGCGACGACTACCTCACCAAGCCCTTCGCCTTTTCCGAGCTGCTCGCCCGTGTCAATGCACTCGCACGCCGCCCGCCCGTGCAGGACCAGAAGACGGTGCTGCGTGTGGCCGATCTCGAACTCGACCTGGTGCGCCGGCAGGTGACGCGACAGGGCCAGACGATCGAACTGCAGCCGCGCGAATTCACCCTGCTTGAAGTGCTGATGCGCGGCGAAGGCCGGGTGCTGACCCGCACCATGCTGCTCGAACGCGTCTGGGATTTTCACTTCGACCCGAAGACCAGCGTCGTCGAAACCCATGTCAGCCGCCTGCGCGCCAAGATCGACAGGCCTTTCGACATCCCGCTGCTTCATACCGTGCGCAATACCGGATACAGCCTGCATGCGCCGCGCTAGAGCATCGGACCGAAAAGTGTGTAGCGGTTTTCGGATAATCCGATGCTTGAACAAAAGAACATCGGACCGAAAAGTGCGCAGCGATTTTCGGATAATCCGATGCTGAAGGAAAAAGCCGCTTCCAGGAAAAGCTCCAGGCTGCTGCGCAGCACGCCCTTCCGGCTGGCGCTGGCCTTCGGCCTGCTCTTCATCCTGGCCTTTCTGGTGGCCGGCATCATCACCTACCAGCTCCTGAAACGCGATCTGGCTGAGGCGCTCGACGATTCCGTGCGCGAGACCTATTCGGTCGTCGCCTCCACCTATTCACCGGCCGACATCGAAGACCTCGTTGCCGCTGTCTCAGCCTATGCCCGCCTCAACAATTCCGAAGACAGCATCTTCCTGCTTTCGGGCGAAAAGGGTAAGCGGCTTGCCGGCAATGTCTCGCCGTTTGCGGCAGAGGATGGCCTTTCGACCATCGAGGCCGGCGACATCGGGCAGAAGGGCGACGACCGCATCCGCATTCTGGCAGGCACCGTCGGCGGCAACCGGCTGATCGTCGGCGAGAGCTTTGCCGAAACCGAGGATCTGGAACATATCGCGCTGATGAGTTTCGGCTGGGCCACCGGCGGCATCATCATTCTCGCCTGCGGCGGCGGTGCTTTTCTCGCCGCCCGCGCCCAGCGGCGGCTCGACGGCATCGAGCGGGCGATGAGCGATGTTTCGGGCGGCGATCTGGCGCGGCGCATTCCGCTCGAAGGCAATGGCGATGATATCGATGTCGTCGCAACCCATATGAACCAGGCGCTGGACCGGCTGTCGGCCCTGGTCGAAGGCATGCGGCAGGTGAGCGCCGATATCGCCCACGACCTGAAGACGCCGCTCAACCGCCTCAAGATGACCGTCGAGCAGGCAATAGAACAGGGCGGGCGCGGCGAGGATGTCCAGACCCTGCTGATCGACGCCCGCGAGGAAAGCGACCGCATCAACGCCACGTTCGAGGCGCTGTTGCGCATCTCGCAGATCGAGGCCGGCGCCCGCAAGGCGCGCTTCCGGCCGGTCGATATCAGCGACATCATGGGTTCGGTTGCGGAAATCTACAGCAGCGTTGCAGAGGATAACGGCCAGTCGCTCGACTTCACCACCAGGCCCGCCTCCCCCTGCATGGTCAATGGCGACCGCGAACTGCTGACCCAACTCTTCGTCAACCTCGTGGAAAATGCCATCAACCATTGCCCGCCGATGACCAGGATCACGCTTGCCCTGCAGGCTGACGATGACGGCTTTTCGGCCAGTATTTCCGATGACGGCCCCGGCATTCCCGAAGCGGAGCGCGAACTGGTCTTCCGCCGCCTCTACCGTCTCGACAAGAGCCGCACGACCTCAGGCAGCGGGCTGGGCCTTAGCCTCGTCAAGGCGATCGCCGATCTGCACGCCGCCCACATCACGCTCGCCGACCGGCATCCCGGCCTCGGCATCACCCTCCTCTTTCCCGCCCAATCCCAAGGATAAAAATGAAACGACGTTGGAAAATCCCCGCCGCTTTCGGCATCGCCTCATTGTTGTTTGGCGGCTATCTCGGTGCGCTGCAGCTATCGGGCAATTTCCATGAAGTGCTGCCGGGCGAACTCTACCGCTCCGCCCAACCCTCCGGCGCCGATATCGACACCTATGCCGCCCGCTACGGCATCAAGACGATCCTCAACCTGCGCGGCGAAAACACCGCCAACTGGTACATGCAGGAAACCGAGGCAGCGAAGAAAGACGGCATCACCCATATCGACTACGGGCTTTCCGCCTCCACGGAGGTGACGGCCGAGCAGGCGCACGAACTGCTGACCCTGCTGCGCGATGCGCCAAAGCCGATCCTCATCCACTGCCAGGCCGGCGCCGACCGCACCGGCCTCGTCTCCGTCCTCTACCTGCAACAGATCGCAGGCCTCGACGAGGAAAGCGCCGAGAGGCAGCTTTCGGTCCGCTACGGCCATATCGGCATCCCCTATCTCTCGGCGGCCTTCGCCATGGATGTGAGCTGGGAAAAGCTCGAGAAGGTTTTCGGGATCGATAGCTAGGGCTTGCTCTCTTGGGTGGAGTGCCAACAAGCCCGGGCCTGAAAAGGACGACCATGCGGCGGGACAGCTATTCAAATTTCCGGACACGCGGGAGTTTTCGGGGACGCATTACGTCTTCAACAACACCCGCGTCGTGAGTAAACCTGTCTCGGAACTCAAGAAGCTAAAACCGGCAAGACGATCTTCATTTTCGGCAGCGCGGAACTGGCGGATTCACTTCTGAGGGAAGACCTAGTGGACGAAATCCGAATCCGCCTTGTGGCCGTCATCCTCGGCGGCGGCAACCCGCATTTCAAACCGGCGGGCCGGCAGCTTCCACTGAAGCTACTCGACAGCACGACGACCGCAGCCGGCGCAGTTATCCTGCGCTATGAGCCGGTCAAGGCGTAACCCCCGCTGGCTTGGATTATTCCTTCGGCGGCCCGCCCCGCCGCTCCAGCGCCGTCTTGCGGATGGTCTCCGCGATCTCCGGACTACTGTTCGACAACATCTGGAAATCCACGACGTAGAGCGACAGCAGCGATACCTCGGTTGCTGCGCTGACCGTCGCTGAGCGCGGTTCGCCGCTGATCAGCGCCATCTCGCCAAAGAAGTTTCCGGCACCGAGTTCCACTGGATGGTCGGGTGTCGCCACGGTGACCCGCCCCTCGACAATGAAGAACATCTGATCGCCAACATCGCCCTTGCGGCAGATCACGGCACCTGCGGGGACAAT
>NZ_JBFTPM010000023.1:0-98327 GCF_056398505.1 Rhizobium sp. 01T437 | reverse complement strand
ACCACGACAGGCACCAAACTCGCGACCGCCACCTTCACCAACACCACGGCGAGCGGCTGGCAGACGGTGAACTTTGCAACACCCGTTACCATCACCGCCAACACCAATTATGTCGCCTCCTACCACACGACAGGTGCCTATGTGGCGACGGACGGCTTCTTCACCAATGCCGTGACAAACGGTCCGCTGACGGCCCAGTCAAGTGCTTTGGCTGGTGGCAATGGCGTCTATGCCTATGGCGGATCCGCCACCGCGGGGCTCTTCCCGACCAACACCTATGATTCAGCGAATTACTACGCCGATGTGGTCTTCCGCCCACAGCTTGCCGCATGACGCATCGGAAGGAGGCTACGAACGGGGTTCGAATGAGGCTCATACGACGCAAATACCGACCGCTCCGAGTACCCACATTCAAGGCATGCCGATGAACAGTATCGAGCGGCTCCCGGTAACCGTGCTCGCCGGTTTTCTCGGCGCTGGTAAGACGACGCTTCTCAGTCACGTCCTGAACAATCGTGATGACTTGCGGGTCGCCGTCATCGTCAACGACATGAGTGAAGTGAACATAGACGCCAGTCTCATTCGAGACGGCGGCTGCAACCTGTCGCACACGACGGAGACATTGGTCGAGCTCAGCAATGGCTGCATATGTTGTACCCTCCGCAACGACCTCCTGACGGAAGTACGGCGACTGGCCGAAGAGGGGCGATACGACTATCTGTTGATCGAAGGCACCGGCATTGCCGAGCCACGCCCCATCGCGGCGACCTTTTCCTTCTGTGACGAGAACGGCGTTTCGCTCTCCGATTTTGCCAGACTCGACACAATGGTCACTGTAGTCGACGCTGCAAACCTGTTAGCCGACTACAGTAGCGTCGATCTGCTTGCCGACCGCGGCCTGCAACGGGATGGTGAGGATCGGCGCACCCTCATCGACCTGCTGGTCGACCAGATCGAGTTTGCCGATGTCGTTGTGATCAACAAGATCTCGGATGCGAGTGAAGAGGTCCGCGCGGAGGTCCGCAAGATCGTGGCGTCTCTCAACCCGGATGCGCGTCAGGTGGAGACGGATCTCGGCAAGGTTTCTCTGGCAACGGTCCTCAATACAGGCCTCTTTGATGAAGAAAAGGCCGCCGCGCATCCTTTGTGGCACAAGGAATTGTACAGCCCGGGCGAACATGTTCCGGAGACGGAGGAATACGGGGTATCGAGCTTTGTCTACCGCACGAGGCGCCCCTTCGACCCCAAGCGGTTTCGCGCATTCCTGGACGAGCCCTGGCCGGGAGTGCTTCGCGCCAAGGGCCATTTCTGGCTTGCCACGCGCCCGCGTCACGTGGGCCTTATGTCGGCCGCAGGAGTGCAGCGACGCTGCGAACCCATGGGGCTTTGGTGGGCAGCTGTTCCCCGGCAGGACTGGCCGAGCCATCAGCAGTTTCATCAGCACCTGCAAAGCCGATGGGACAGCGCCTGGGGCGACCGTCGGCAGGAACTGGTGTTCATCGGCGTTGGCATGGACGAGCCAGGCGTGCGGACCGCGTTGGACGATTGCCTCGCCAGCGCCGATCCGCGTGATTGGGCCGCCCTCGAAGATCCGTTTCCGGCCTGGTAGCGCGGGGACGGCTTCGCAATGTTTGCGCGCGAACACACGGACGCGAGAGTTCACGGCCTGTTGCCAGGAGGCTTCAGTCGTCGAGATAGCGTTCGGTCAAGCGTGCCCACATCGCAGCGCCCGCCGTCAGGGATTTGTCGGCAAAGTCGTATTTGGAGCTGTGCAGGATCGCGGATTCCACGCCGTTGCCCAGCCGCAGGAAGCTGCCGGGCTTGTGCTCGAGGAAATGCGAGAAGTCCTCACTGCCGGGAATGAGGTTGCAGAGAACTACCTTGTCAGCACCGACGAGCTCTTCTGCAACCATGCGGGCGAATTCGGTTTCCGCTTCCGAATTGACGACCACGGGGTGTCCGCGAGTGTATTCGATTTGCGCGGTTGCGCCGTAACCGTCGGCGATCGTCTCGGCGAGCTTACGGATCCTGAACTCCAGCGTCTCGCGTACATTCGGGTCGAAGGAGCGAATGCTGAGCAGCAGTTTTGCATTTTCGGGGATCACGTTTGCGGCCTCGCCGGCATGGATCGCCCCGACCGTGACGACGGCGGTCTGTGTCGGATCGATGCTGCGCGAGACGACCGATTGCAGGCTGACGACGAGGTTGCAGGCAACGACCACCGGGTCGACGGTGAGATGCGGCCGCGAGGCGTGGCCGCCCTTGCCCCTGATGATGATCTCGGCGCTGTCGGCAGCCGCCATCAGCGGTCCGGACCGCATCAGCCAGGTGCCTTCTGGTGCGCCGGGATGATTGTGCAGGCCGAAGATAACGTCGAAGGGAAAGCGTTCGAACAGCCCGTCAGCGATCATTGCGGGCGCACCGCTCAGCGCACCTGCCTCCTCGGCCGGCTGGAAAATGAGATTGATGGTGCCGTTGAAGCGGCGCGTGCGTGCCAGATATTCGGCCGCGCCGAGAAGGATCGTCGTGTGGCCGTCATGTCCGCAGGCATGCATCTTGCCGACAACCGTGCTGGCATAGGGGCGCCCGGTTTCCTCGGTGATCGGCAGGGCGTCCATATCGGCGCGAATGGCGATGCTCTTCTTTCCGGCGCCGACCGTCATGCGCGCAACCACGCCATGGCCGCCGACGTTGCGGGTCACCTCATAACCCCAGGATTCCAGCTTTTCGGCAACGAAACGCGCGGTCTCGGCCTCTTCGAAGGAGAGCTCTGGATGAGCGTGCAGATGCCGGCGGACAGCCGTCAGCTCTGCTTCCATCGGTTCGAAATCGGAGAGGCGGGCAAAATCATTGTCGAGGGACATGGCAATTCCAGTTTGATGGGCGCGGGTGTCGTCGGCCGGCTCACGGTAAAGCCAGCCCGCAGGGCAAGGACATGGGGAGCCGCCGCGCTAGATGAAGCGCGACAGGAAGCTTCTGGTGCGGGGGTGCTGCGGGTTGCCGATCACGTCTTCCGGCTTGCCCTGTTCCACGACCTTGCCGTCATCCATGAAGACGACGCGGTCGGCTGCTTCCCGCGCGAAACTGATCTCGTGGGTGACGACGACCATCGTCAGACCCTGGTTTGCAAGATCCCGCATGGTGGCGAGAACCTCGCCGACCAGCTCGGGGTCGAGTGCCGAAGTCGGTTCGTCGAACAGCATCAGCTTCGGCTTGATGGCGAGCGCGCGGGCAATCGCCACACGCTGCTGCTGGCCGCCGGAAAGCTGGCGCGGATAGCTTTCGGCCTTGGCCGAAAGCCCGACCCGTTCCAGGAGCTTCAGCGCGTTTTCGGTCGCAACCTTCCGGCTTTCACCGTGGATGCCGACCGGCGCCTCGATGATGTTCTGCAGTGCCGTCATATGCGGGTAGAGATTGAACTGCTGGAACACCATGCCGATCTTTCGCCGCTGCAGGGCGATCGCATGGTTCGACAGCTGCAGCAGCCGGTCCTTGTGCAGGCGGTAGCCGATCTGTTCACCGTCCACCTCGATCGAACCCTGGTTGATGGATTCGAGGTGGTTGATACAGCGCAGGAATGTCGATTTGCCGGAGCCGGAGGGGCCAAGGACGACGACGACCTCACCGGGCGCGACGTCGAGATCGATACCCTTCAGCACTTCCAGATCTGCGAAGGACTTGTGGACATTGCGTGCCTTGACGAGAGGCTCGATAGTGGCGATCTCGTTCATACGCCTGCCTCCGTTACCTGTGCCATGATAGCCGCTTCCTTTACAGGCTTGGCGGCGCCCGTGCGGCGATCACCGCGGCTGTAGTAGCGTTCGATATAGGCCTGGCCGACATTCAGGACCGACGTGATGAGCAGGTACCAGAGGACGGCGACGAGCAGCATCGGCACGATCTCGAAGGTGCGGTTATAGATCGACTGTACCGAATAGAGGAGATCAGCCATGGCGATGACGCTGACGAGCGAGGTCGCCTTGATCATGCTGATCAGCTGGTTGCCGGTCGGCGGTACGATCGAGCGCATGGCCTGCGGAATGATGATGCGGCGAAGCGCGCGGATGCGCGTCATGCCGAAGGCTTCCGCCGTCTCGTACTGGCCCTTGTCCACCGAAAGCAACCCGCCGCGGATGATTTCCGCCATATAGGCAGACTCATTGAGCGCAAGACCGGCAATTGCAGCCGTCATCGGGCTGATCACCGAATTCGTATCCCAGCTCATGAAGGTCGGGCCGAAGGGGATGCCGATCGACAGCGTCGGAAAGAGCGTCGAAAGATTGTACCAGAAGATCAGCTGCACCAGGAGCGGTGTTCCGCGGAAGAACCAGATGAACAGCGAGGCAAGCGAACTTGCCAGGCGATCGCTGGACATTCTCGCGACGGCCAGCACGAGGCCGAGCGCGATGCCGATGATCATCGCGACGACCGTCAGGCCAAGCGAGACGTAAAGCCCGCTGATGACGGTCGGGTCGAAGAAATAGTGTGCGACGACCGGCCAGCCGAAATTCTCATTATGCGCGACCGACCAGGCGCAATAGGCGGCGATCGCAATCGTGATGGCCCAGGCCGCGACGCGGCCTTTGGGGAAGGGCTTGTGGGCATGGGCCACATCCCGGCTTCTCGCATCGCCGGGGGGCGATGCGAGTGTTTGTACTTGTGTGCTCATTTCGGAAGCGTCCCACCGAGGTTGATGCTGGGCTCCTTGATCATGTTGTTCTCAAGGCCCCACTTCTTCATGATCGCGGCATAGGTGCCGTTGTCCATCAGCACCTTGACTGCATCGCGCAGGACTGGCCCGAGTGGCGAGCCCTTTGCGACAACCGCGCCCTGATAGAGGTTCTCGAAACCGTTCTTCTGTCCGACACCGGTCAGTTCCAGCTGGCCGTTGGCCTGCGACACGAAATAGGTGAGCGGTGCCTGGGAGGAGAAGAAGGCATCCGACCGCTTGGAACGGACGGCAAGGATCGAGCTCGGCTGGTCGGTGAAGGACTGCACCTCGATCGCGCCCTTGCCATCAGTCTTGCATTTTTCGGCCTGCACCTGGATGACCTTTTCGGCCGAACCGCCGGCCATGACGGCGATGCGGTTACCGCAGGCGGTATCGAGCGAGGTGATGCCCTTCGGATTGCCCTTCTGCACGGAGAAGACCACGAATTCCTGAACCCAGTCGACGAAATCGTTGGACTCTTCGCGGCTCTTGAAGTCGCCGACGGGACCGAAGGCAAACTGGTAACGACCGGAATTGACACCGGCCAGCAGCGCCGGCAGGCCACCGACGGTCTCGTGCTCGATCTTGACGCCGAGAACCTCACCGAGCGCGTCGGTCAGATCGGCGCTGGCGCCGCTCATCTCGGTGCCCGTGACGATTTCATAGGGAGGAAACGAGCCATTGTTGACGGAGATCATCTTGCCGGACGTGCGGATCGCTTCGGGCAACTGCGCATGAAGCGCGTCGTTGACGGAAAGCTTGGGCAGGGCCGCATCTTCAGCGA
This sequence comes from Rhizobium sp. 01T437, assembly GCF_056398505.1. Classification (NCBI taxonomy): domain Bacteria; kingdom Pseudomonadati; phylum Pseudomonadota; class Alphaproteobacteria; order Hyphomicrobiales; family Rhizobiaceae; genus Rhizobium; species Rhizobium sp. 01T437. The sequence continues at coordinate 92,832 of NZ_JBFTPM010000023.1, read as the reverse complement.
AGGCCGTTCCCGAGATCACTACGCTCGTCAGAGCAAGGCATGCAATTTTCCTGATCGACATTATTTAGTTCCCCTGTTTGGTTCGAATTTATGCGTTTCGTGTTGCGCTCACCCGATGCGGCTACCGTCCACATCGAAGGAGAAGAGCTCTTCCGGCGTCATCAGCTGCGGCAGGATGCCCTGGACGTGAAGCTCGCTCGCGAAGTCGGCGATCATCTTGCGGTTGACCGCAAAGCCGCTGGCCTCCCAGCCGGCCGGGAGTTCGGCAGCCGACTTCAAAAGCTCGTCCATCATGAAGGGCGAGGTGTCGGCGTATTTGCGGCGTTTGCTCAGCCACATCCGCTGCGATTCATCGATCAGCTTGCTGAGCTCTTCGATCACCCACGGGTTCTGCGCGACGATGACCGCTTTGATGCCGATCAGATGCATGCCGGGAACATAGCCCACATCATCGAAATATCGACGTTCGGCACCCCTGAAATCGGAAACGACCTGCCGGAACGGCGATCGGCCGCCGAAATAGCCGTCAGGCATGAAAGGCGTGAAGATCGCGTCCAGGAAGCCTTCCTTGAGCAGGTCGACCATGGGACGTTCGCCGGGAGCCGCTTCGATGCGGCCGGGCCGGCCGAACCCGTCCAGGCGATCGACGACCGGATGCGCTTCCGTCAGGCGGCCTGCATACCACATGGCATCCTCGACGCCGACGCCCTCGCGGCGCAGCGCCGCTCTGGTCCAGGTGTTTCCGGAGTCGCGCCACCCGGTGACGCCGATGCGCTTTCCGGCCAGCTGGCGAAGTTCGGTGATGGGGCCGTCCTTGCGGGTGATGATGCAGCGGTGACGGAAGCCGCGCATGATGAAGTTCGGAATGCCGACGACGCTCTCGTCGCCATCAATGCGCAGCTGCGTGTAGCGGCTGAAGGACATTTCCGCGACATCGTAGTGGTCGCTCTTGCCGAGATGCGAGAGCAATGTGCCGACACGATCGACCTTGATGTCAAGCTTGGGAGAGGAGACATCGCCGAGAACCAGGGGCGTCATGTAGTCCCAGTCACGCAGGGCAAGTCGGAGGTTAAGGGGCATCGGCATTCACTCGCAAAGACCTTGTTTTCGGAACAATTAAATGTTCAAATTTATCCGATCAAACGTTATTACGTTATTGAACATTAAAAGTGGCGATTAAATGAGCGATATTGTCGATGCGGCATGGTTTGCCCAAAAATTGACCGATCGGACAATTCGAGGAATTGCGATTGAAACCAGTGCCTTGATCCGGGCCGGGGCACTTCCCGTCGGAACGAAGCTGCCGCCGATCCGCGATCTCGCCTTTGCGCTCGGGATCAGTCCGGCGACGATCTCCGAGGCCTGGAGCGAGCTGAGACGCCAGAAAATCATTACCGGCAGGGGACGGAACGGCACCTGGGTGAGCGGCGACCGTTTCGTGGCGAAACCCGAACGGCTCGGCAGTTCCGGCCGTTATGGAGCCGACGTCCTCGACCTTACATCGGCCGTGCCGGATGTTCGGCTTTTGCCGAAGCTTACCGAAGCCATGACCTATGGAGCGTCGGCGGAAAATCTCAACAGCTACGAGCGAAGCCGCATTCTTCCGGAACTCGAAAAGGCTGTCCGAAAGTCCTGGCCATATGAACCGGAGGCATTTCTGGCGACGAACGGAGGCTATAACGCGGTCTACACGCTTATCCAGGCGCTCGTCATGCCCGGTGCGTCCGTTGCAATCGAAGATCCGACCGCGATGCGGCTTCTTGATATTCTGGAGGACCGCGGCGTGCAGATCATTCCGGTCCAGTGCGATCGGGAAGGGCCRCTGCCTTCGTCTCTCGAGGCCGCAATGAAGCTGCGGCCGGTCGCCTTCATTTTCCAGCCGCGGCTTCACTCGGTGACCGGCCAGCACGTCAGCAGCGAGCGGTTGCAACGGCTTGGAGACATTCTCGACGGCACGGACACCTTGATCGTCGAAGATGACGGCATCGCCGACATTTCCACGGCTCCGCGTCATTCGCTCGGCGGCCGGTTTGCCGACCGGACCATTCACATTCTCTCCTATTCGAAGACGCATGGTCCGGATCTGAGGCTTGCTGTGCTCTCAAGCTCGCGGGCGATCGTCGAACAGATCCAGTCCTACCGCAGCTTCAGCGCCGGCTGGACAAGCCGCATCCTTCAGGCGGCCACCGCATGGCTTCTGCGGGATCCCGTGACGCAAACCTCGCTGCAACTCTCTCGCGATATCTATTTCCAGCGTCGGGCCGATCTGGTCGACGCCCTGGGGGGACGTGGGATCGAAGTGCAACATGGTAGCGGCCTGTGTGCCTGGGTGCCGGTCGCATCCGAACCTTTCGCGATGGTCACGCTGGCGGCGCGAGGTATTGCGGTTCATCCCGGCGCTAAATTTTCCATCCTTCCAAGCGCACATCTTCGCGTGGCGACGGCCATATTGTCTGATCGGGTAAATGACGTGGCCGACTCGATCGCGCTGGCTGCCAGCCCGGCCTAGTCTTTGGTGTCGCTCCAGTCATCCCAACACTTCACGACGTTTGGAGACGCCGGCAGATCCGCGGTACTGCGCCGCGAGCTTCCGGCAGGCGCGAAGGGTTAGGGCCATGACGGTCAAGGTCGTACCCGCCGTTCCGCCACCGGCAAAGGCGCTGGCGTCGGTCACAAGAAGATTGGGCACGTCCCAGCTCTGGTTCCATCCGTTGAGGACGGAGTTTTCCGGCGAGGTACCCATGCGCGCGCCGCCGCTTTCATGGATTGCCGCACCCATGCACATGGTCTTTCGGAACCACTTGCGGAACAGGAAACGGCTTAAAGGGTCGGCATCCGGGAAAGCGCCACGGCCCATTTCTCTCAGGCCAAGCGGTGATCCGATGAAGTCGAGCTCGCCGCCGGCACTCTTCACCATGTCGATCAGGGTCATTTCCTGCTTGCGGATCAGTTCCTGCTCGGGCTCATGCATGACGCAGCGGATGTGCGGTACCGGAATGCCCCAGGCATCCTTGCGGCTGGCATCGAGAGTGATGCGATTGTCGGCATGCGGCAGCATCAGGCCGAAGCCGAAGAAGGCAAGGCCCGACGGCTCGTTGTCGCCGACCGGTGCGCGGCCGACGCTGCCCTGATAGGCGAAGTCGCCGCGCGGCGTCTTTCCTTCCACATTGTCGAAGCGGGGCACGAAGATCCCGCCCGACGGATTGTAGAACGGGTCCTGCGGCGCCGAATCGTCATGCGACCAGCCACGGGCAGGCGGAAAGGTTCCAAAGGCCAGGCAAGGCAGCTGGTCCATGAAATAACGACCGAGTGTGCCCGAACTATTGCCAAGCCCGTTCGGGTGCTTTGCCGATGGAGAATTCAGGAGCAGGCGAACGCTTTCGATCGGTGAGGCGCAGAGGACGACGTTTTCGGCTTTGACCGCATGGACGCTGCCGGAATTGCGATCAACGTATTCTGCGCCCGTCGCCCGGCCTGTCTTCGCATCCGTGGTAATGCGGCGCACGATCGCATCGTGGCGGATGGTCAACTTGCCGCTGGCGAGCGCCTCGCGCAGCGGGCGCGGCACGCGCTCGGCGTCCGGTGCGATATAGCGCCAGGATACGACATGCCGTTCGGGCGCCTGACTTTCGACTGTCTTCTTGAAGAGCTCTTCGGCCGGTGTCAGCTTGGCAGGGCGGGAATAGACGCCGTCCGGCAAGGTCGAGACATGATCCTGATTGCCGTAGAGGCCAAGCTGGCTTTCGGCTTCGGCATAGAAGGGGGTGAGTTCGTCATAGGAGACGGGCCAGTCGAGGCCGCGGCCGCTGCGGCTTTCAATCTTGAAATCGTCGTCGCTCCAGCGCAGCAGCACCCGCCCGAAACTGTGCAGTCGCCCACCCGACTGCCGGCCGCGGATCCACAGGAAGGGTTCCCCGCGCGGCGTGGTATAGGGGTTCTTCCGGTCATTGACGAAGAAGCGGCTGAAGCGCTCGGTGAAGAAGGCGGCGCGGGCCTGCACCGGCTGGCCCTTGATGGTTGCCCGTGCCCGCTCCCAGATATTGATGGCGCTTGCGGGCGGTTTCTTGCGGGTGGGATCGAAATCTTTCTTGTTGATCTCAGGGCCGGCTTCGAGAAGCAGGACGGATAGACCATTGGCCGTCAATTCCATGGCGGCAAAGGAGCCGGCCGCGCCGGAGCCGATCACCAGCGCATCATACACTTTCTCAGACATGTCGTTCAAAACCTGACTTCATCAATGGAATGGGACCGGCACGATCTCTCTGCTGCCGGGAGAGGACGGCTCAGAGGCGATTGCCGTCCCCTGCAAAAAGCGATGCCTTGGAGAGATCGAGACCGATGCCGATGACATCGCCCGGTTGGAGCGCGAGATCGCCCATCACCCGCAGCGACAGGCTCGTGTCCTTCCAGGTGAGCCAGACGACCGTATCGGAGCCCATCGGCTCCAGGACCGAGACAGTTGCCAGAAGCGCGGCGTCCCGGGCATCCGGGCGGATACTCAGATGTTCCGGACGCACGCCAAGCGTTACCGGGCCGGCTTGCGGCCTTGCGGCAAAAGCATAACCAGACATGTCGAGGGTGAGGTCGCCCACCTTGAACAGCATCTTATCGCCGTCCCGCTCGATGCTGCCTTGAATGAAATTCATCGAGGGAGCGCCGATGAAGCCGGCAACGAAGAGGTTAGCAGGCCGGTGATAGATCTCCGCCGGTGTGCTCAGTTGCTGGATCACGCCATCGCGCATGATGGCGATGCGGTCGGCAAGTGTGAGCGCCTCCACCTGGTCATGGGTGACGTAGATCATCGTATTGCCGAGCTGCTGGTGCAGCTTCTTGATCTCGACGCGCAGCTCGTTGCGTAGTTTGGCATCGAGGTTCGACAGCGGCTCGTCGAACAGGAAGACATCGACTTCGCGTACCAGCGCGCGGCCGATCGCGACACGCTGGCGCTGGCCGCCCGAAAGCTCGGCCGGACGGCGGTCGAGCAGCTTTTCAAGATGCAGGAGCGATGCCGCTCGCTCGACCCGGCCGTCGATCTCCGGCTTCGGCAGGCCCGCGACCCTGAGGCCGAAGGAGAGGTTCTTGCGCACCGACATGCGGGGATAGAGCGCATAGGACTGAAACACCATGCCGATGCCACGGTCCTTCGGTTCTTCCCAGGTAACGTTTTCCCCCGAGATCCAGATTTCCCCGTCGGTGATGTCGGCAAGGCCGGCGATCGCGTTCAGCAAGGTCGACTTGCCGCAGCCGGATGGACCAAGCAGGACGAGGAATTCCTTCGGCGCGATGTCGAGCGACATCTTTTCGATCACAGTATGGTCGCCGTAGCTGATCTTTAAGTCCTTGATGGAAACAGCAGAGTGCATTCAGCCTTACCCCTTGACGGCGCCGGCCGCGATCCCGCGGACGAACCAGCGTCCGGACAGGAAATAGATGGCGAGCGGAATGATGGCGGTGAGGATGGTGGCCGCCATGTTGACGTTGTAGTTGCGCTCGCCCATCGTCGTATTGACGATGTTGTTGAGCTGTACTGTCATCGGCAGATTGTCGCGTCCGGCAAAGACGACGCCGAGCAGGAAGTCGTTCCAGATGCCCGTGAACTGGAACATCGAGGCGACCACGATCATCGGAAGCGCCATCGGCAGCATGATCTCGATGAAAATCCGCCAGAAGCCGGCGCCATCGACGCGCGCTGCCTTGAACAACTCTTCCGGAATGGTGACGAAATAATTGCGAAAGAGCAGCGTCACCAGCGGCAGGCCGAACAGCACATGCACGAGAATGATGCCACCGAGGCTGTTGTAGAAGCCCATCACCGCCATGGCGCGTACCAGCGGATAGAGAAAGATCTGGTAGGGCACCAGAGCGCCGGCCATCAGCAGGCCGAACATCAGGCGTCCGGCCTTCGGGCGCCAGAAGGAGAGTGCATAACCGTTGATTGCGCCGATCAGGACAGAGATGACAACGGCCGGTACGGTGATCTTCACTGAATTCACGAAGCCCATGCGCACGCCGGTGCATTCGCTGCCGGCACAGGCGCCGGCCCAGGCCGTCTTCCAGGCGGTGAAATCCAGGTGCAACGGCAGGGCAAAAATCTGCCCCAGCCGGATCTCGTCCATGGTCTTCAGCGACGTGACGATCATCACGTAAAGCGGCACGGCAAAGAACAGTGCGGCAGAGATGAGGAAGGCATAAAGGCCGATGCGCGCTGCGGTGATCTGCGTCGGCCTGGGGCCGCGGGGATGGATCATAACGTACCTGCCTGGCGCCGGGCGCGGATATGTTGGGCATAGCGGAACGGTGCGACGATGATCAGCACGGTTAAAAGCAGGACGGTCGCCGCTGCTGTCGCAAGGCCGAGATTCTGACGCTGGAACAGATTGTCCATGATGAATTTCGCCGGCACCTCTGTTGCCGATCCCGGTCCGCCATTGGTGAGCGCCACGACGATATCGTAGGTCTTGATCACGCCCATGGAGAGCAGCGTGCCGGCGGCGGCAAAGGCCGGCGTCAGTTGCGGCAGGATGATCGAAACATAGGTGCGCCAGACAGGAATGCCGTCGATGCGGGCAGCGCGCCACTGCTCGCCATCGATGCCGCGCATGCCGGCCAGCACAAGGATCATGACGAGGCCAGCGCCCTGCCAGAGGGCCGCGATCACCACCGCATAGATCGCAAGATCGCGGTTGATGATCCAGTCGAAGGAAAAACCCTGCCAGCCAAGCGCACGCACGCTTGCCTGAACGCCGAGCGTCGGGTTCATCATCCATTGCCAGATCAGGCCGGTGACGACGAAGGACATGGCATAGGGATAGAGGAAGATCGTCCGGAAGGCGCTTTCGAAGCGCACCTTGCGATCTAGGGCGGCGGCAAGCAGGAAGCCGATAAACAGGCAGCCAAAGACGTAAAGCACGCCGAAGATGATCAGGTTCTGGAAGGAGACCAGCCATTTGGCGGTCTGAAACAGCTTGGAATATTGCTCGAACCCGACGAAGTTCCATGACGGGAACAGCCGCGAATTGGTGAAGGACAGGGTCACCGACCAGACCATGGTGCCGAGGTAGACGACGACCACCGCAGCCCAGGTCGGGATGAGAGCGATGAGCGCCGCCTTCGAGCGGTTATGCTTCCGTTTCATCAGAGCGTCTTTTCAAGGGGCTTCGAAAGTCGCCTGCACCGGTGGTGCGGTGCAGGCGACAGGCTTGTCCGATCTTACTCGAAGATCGCGGCGAACTGCGCAGCCGATGCATCGACATCGGCGGACGGATTGGCCCAGAATTCGCCGATGAAGTCTGTCAGAGCGCCCACCTGCTCCGGCGTCGTGGTGATGGCGTGTTCGGGAACGATCTTGCCCTCGGCCATGAAGGCCATGCCCTTCTGGGTGCAGGCGTCGAACTTGGACTTGTCGACATCGATGCGCGCGGGGATCGAGCCCTTGTTCAGCGAGAATTCGACCTGAACTGCGGGGTCCATGACGACCTCGGCCAGCAGTTTCTGCGCAGCGTCCTGGTTGGCATCGTTCGTCTTCAGATAAGCGAAAGCGTCGGAGATGTAGATCAGGCCTGGGGAAGCGGGAGAGATGGCGCAGCCGAAATCCTTGTCGGCGACTTTGCCGGCAGCCGTGAACTCGCCCTTGGCCCAATCACCCATGAACTGCACGCCGGCCTTGCCGGTGATGACCATGGCGGTCGCGTCGTTCCAGTTGCGGCCGGCAGAGCCTTCATCGACGTAAGCCCGCATTTTGCCGAAGATTTCGAGCGCCTTCTTGACGCCGTCGGAGGTCAGGGCTGCCCGATCCTTCTCGGCATAGATCTTCATGAAGCCGTCCATGCCCACCTGGGACAGGAGCACCATGTTGAAGACCTTCACCTCCTGCCAGCCTTGGCCGCCCCAGGCGATCGGTGTCAGGCCTGCGGCCTTCAGCTTGTCCATGTCGGCGAAGAAGGTGTTCCAGTCCTTGGGCTCTTCGGTGATCGCGGCCTTGCTGAAGGCGTCCTTGGAATAGAACATCCAGCTTTCGCCATGAATGCCGGTCGGCGTCAGATAAACTTTGCCGTCATAGGTGATGTAATCATAGAGTGCCTTGGGAAGCGCATCCTTCCACTTGCCGGCAGCCGCCACTTCATCCATCGGGTTCATCAGGCCCTGCTCGATCAGTTCGGCCGGGTCCTTGCCGACGACGACCTGTTTTGCGGTCGGGGGATCACCGGCGACGAGGCGGTTCTGGAAGGCGGCATTGGCATTTTCGAAGCCGGCAATCGTGGAGCTCTCCCACACACCGCCGCGCTTTTCGAATTCCTTCTTGATGGCGTCGACGGCGCGGCCCTCCCCACCTGATGTCCAGGAGGTGAAGACCTCGGCCTTCAGTTTGTCATCTGCATTCGCAAGGCCGGCAACGCCAAGCAGCATGGTACCGGCGAGCAGGAGCGTCATTTTCTTCATTGTTCCACCTCTTGAATAGGCCCTCTTTGCGGGGCCGTTTGGTTGCAAGGTACGGTTAGCGATAGATCGGCAGCAGCGCCTGCCGCACGAGGGTCAGACCATTGGCGATGTCGCCAACGGGATCGGCTGCGGCGTCGAGCTCGAGAATTGCCCAGCCATTGAACTGGTGATCCCGCAAGAGGCGGATCCAGGCCGGCCAGTCGACGCGGCCAAGGCCGAAGCCGCAGAAAAAGGGACGGTGGCGCTCGTGGATGTCGGTGCCGATCGGCGTGTCTGCCGGCATTTTGCCGACCGCATCCTTCCAGTGGGCGATGATCATGCGCTCGTGATGGCGATCGACGAGCTGGATCGGGTCGGAACCCTCGAGAATGATGTGCGCCGTGTCCGGGCACATATGCACGTAAGCCGGATCCGTCAGCAGCATCAGAAGATCGACGTCGCGGGCAGCTGCAAAGATCGAATGCGCTTCCGTATGCACGGCGAGCTTGACACCCTTCTTGTAAAGGATGGCTCCGAGCCGATTCAGGAAGTCGGCGATGACCTTGGCCTGTTCGAAATCGCGGAAACGCACGGGCTCTTCGCCCGGCGTCTGACGCATCGGTGCGCCAATGACCATGATATCGCCGCCGCAGGCCTTGATGAAATCGGCATATTGTTCGGCCTTGGCGATGATGGCTGCCTGCGCGGCAGCCTCGGTAAAATCGCCCGATGCTTCCAGCTCCGCGAAGAAGCCGGATGCGAGCTGGAGCCCGCGGGCAGAAAGCTCGGCGCTGAAAGTCTCCACAGACCCGTAGGTCTTGATCGCATCCTGCCAGTTGAACGGCGAGAACGTCAGCTCGACACCGGTCACGCCCGAGGCCTGGATGCTATCGAGGATCTTGTCCCAGAACTGCCGCGGCTGAGACTTCGCATGTTCGACGATTGCGTCATAGCTGTCGACGCCCCAGAAGCCTGGATGAAAGAAGGTGACCAGGTCCACACCAAAACGCAGATTGTCACTCGCGGCCATTATTCAGTCCCTTCCATCCAGGCATAGCTCATCCGTCGCGAAGAGCGTCTCTCGCGTCGAATTTTATCCAGTAAATTCAATGTTTTGGCAATTGGCAATCGATTGCCATGCCTGGATATTAGTCAAGCCGATAAAATATGCAACGCTTTTCTTCGAGTTTTTGGCAATCGTTTGCTATAACGGGATTCGTGAGCCGAACAGGGTTTGGTTGCACTGGGCTAAGTGGATGGAATGATGAAGAAAACCGAAGATAGCCTATCCACAGAGGGATCATCCGCCCTGATGGCCGATGTCGCACGTCTGGCGGGCGTCGCAACTTCCACAGTCAGTCGCGCCTTGGCCAATCCGGGGCGGGTCAACGAAAAGACCAGAGCAAGGATTGCCGCCGCAGCCGAACAACTCGGCTATACGCCCAATGCCGCTGCCCGCAACCTGCGCGTCGGCAAGTCGAACGTAATCATGATCATCCTGCCGGGCTCGCTGCATTATGGCGCGTCCCAGATCATTCCCCAGGTTCTGGAGGCCGTGAATCGCACGGTTATCCGCAACGGCTATAATCTGATGATCGCCAACCTCGATCGCGACGAAAGTTCCGAGCGGCATATCCTTGATCTTGCCTTCGGAGGAACGGTGAGGGGTGCGCTGATCCTGTCGTCGCAGCTGCCGGTGGTCGCCAACAGATCGCTTGCCGAGGCGGGACTGCCGATCGTTTCGCTTCTACTCGACATGAGCGACACTTCTGTTCCGAGCATCATCACCAATGACAGACAGGCTGTGAAAGAGGCTGGTCGGGAGCTCCTGGCGCTCGGGCATCGCCGTTTCTTCTACATCGCCGGTCCGACGGGCAACTATCACGACATCGAACGCTATGCCGGTCTCGTCGAAGCCTTGCAGGAGGCGGGGCTTTCCGAACAGCATGTCACGCGCGCCGGTGGCCAATTCACCTTCCAGTTCGGCTTCGAAACGGGTCTGCAGGCTGCCGAGGACTTTGCAAAGCTCGACGAAAAGCCGACCGCTGTCGTGGCGACGAGCGACGATATGGCAATCTCCTTCATGAGCAAGGTTCAGAAGATGGGATGGCGCGTACCTGAGGACCTGTCGATCGTCTCGTTCGACGGATCTCCGGTGTGCGAATATTGTGCGCCTCCGCTCTCGACGATCGAGCAACCCATGGAGGCTCTCGGGGAGACCGCGACAGAATTCCTGATTGCCAGGATGGAAAAGTCGGATGAAAGGCGAGAACTGCGCGTCGTCATTCCGAGCCGGTTCATTCGCCGTGACAGTATCGCGGTGAACTCAAAATTGACGACCTGACTTTGTTTTGACGCGAAGGCGCGTCCTGAGCACCGACCGCGATCGGGCTCTCTCGGAGTTGTCTGGATGCAGCCTGAGGCTGACCGCATCGACAGGTGCGAAATCACCTGCCGAGTTCCAGTCCGTTTCTGCGAGCATTGCTTCGGCGCCAACGAATCTTGGATGGGAGAGCGTTCAACAACCTTTAGTGAAACAACGACTGAGGCATTGGCCGCAGGGCCGATCAGTGCAGCTCGATACTCATGTCCGCGAGCAACGGCTCCAGACCGGGAAGATCGGCATCCGTCGCTCTGCGCAGCTCCCGCCTGACCGCCGTCAATGCCAGATCGAGAGACTGAGCGCCCAGTTCGATCTTCAAATCTTCCGCTAACGCCTTTGCATAGGTGATCATCCGAGCCAAAGCCATGAGCTCGTCAAGATCATCCATGTCTGCCGCCGCTGCGTGCTGAAGCTTTCCCGACCCTATGACCGTCATATCAATTCTCCAGATTGCATAGATGACCATAAGGACAGTTCGGTACTAAAGTGCGTGAAAAACGCGTGAAACACTTTATGGGTGCAATGGGATCCGGGCTTTTGAGCGGGCTAGTTGTTCCGACCAAAGCGTGGTTTTCCTGAATTCCCAATGGCGATTTATCGGCACGCGCTGATCATCCGCGTCGCGAACAGCTTCGAGGAGAGCCAGGGCATCGATCCGCTTCTGATCGATTGCGTGGGTCTTCAGCATGTTCAGCCAATGCGGCTTTTGCGATGCCGGTATTGCAGCACATGCGCGAACGATGAGAGCCCAGCTTCTCTTCTTGAAGAAGAGATTTGCCGCGGTTTGTTCGAGAGCCAGGCGAAGGGCTTTATCAAAGAGCTGCTGCCTTTCCATCTCGTCCAAAGTGCTTCTCACATTGACCATCGGCACGGTCAGCGGTCTGCCGCCCAGTTCCATCGGTTCGTGCAGAAGCGCGACATCGGCGTCATCGACGATGGTTCCGCTGATATAGTCGTTGAAAATCCGGCCAACGCCGATCATTCCAAACGCTTGGCATTCAGCGGCGCGCAAGGCGCCCATGCTGGCTGCGCCCAGGACCGTGACATTGAGGGAGAGCGCGAAGAGAATTTCCTTATGCCAAACCGGTGCGGTATTTTCAAAGCCGCCGTCGACCAAACCTATGACGTTTGCGCCATCTTCCACCGCCCTTAACACATCTCCCTGAACAGCGGGCGGCTGGAGAACGATATCCGTCGCGGCGTGGCTTGCCGTGTTAGGCAAGCTCGGGCCGATGAAGACGACCTTCACCAGCGCATCGCCCTTGCAAGGGCACGTTGGCCGAAACGATGGAGCCTGTTGCCCTCGGGGTTCTCAAGATCGGGTATGAATATCTTCACCACCGAAAATGGCAGGTTCGCAGGCGTCAAGGGAAGGGCAATCACCGAGCCGATTCCGCTGGCGCGAAGTCTCGTCAGCAGGTCATGCAACAGGACGGATATGTTCCCGGCCGGTCTTGTGATGGCGGCCGCAGATACAGAAGCGGGGACGGCAAGAAAGGTGGTGCGGGTTTGTGCCGGAAGCGGCGTTGTGAACAATTCGGGCCAGACATCGTCACGGGCGCCGCTGATATAGGTCAGTCTAGACTGAAGCGCTTCCGTTACGGCGCGGATTGCCGCCCGCACGGCCCAGGGATGAGCGCCGCTGCCGCCGGTGACCTCGACAAACCGGAGCGGCACTTTGCCGTTGACCGCTGATGGGGCGACGAGTGCGGTATAGCAGGGGATACCGATATCGCTCGTGATATCGAAGAGTTTCGAGATGAGCCCGGCGGCCTCGATCCTGTCGATCAGGCCCGAGAGCGCTGCGTCGGCAAAACTCCTGGGATCGACGCAGCATGCGCAGCGCTTGTCATCGCCGGCGATCTGCCAAAGCACATGGGCATCGCGTTCGATGCGCTCCAGAATGCCATGGAATACTGCTTCTTCCATGGTGTTGCCCGAGGCAAGACCATCCGACGACATCCAGAACCGGTTCTGCCGCGTTCGGTCGAGGAGGGCGGCATCCTGGGGAACATGGATTGGCTGGTCGTGAAGCAGTTCGGTTGCCAGGCTCCAGGCCAATTGCTCGTCTTCGCTAACGACCTGCTCGCCGCTTGCGATCAGGCAATCGAGCGGTTCGGCGCAATCGCCCCGGCGTCTGAGCTCTCGTGCCGATGAAACAGTGGTGACAGTGATGGGCTCACCCGCCACCGCGCGCTCCAGGGCTTCCATCGCCGCCGAGACCTTGGCGTCGATATCCTCAAGTCCTTTGCCTTGGGCGATGACAATGGAGCGGGAGTTTGGCGTATAGGCACACCAGACCGGAAGACCGACACAATCGAGATCGGTCTGTCGTGACAGGCGTGTGATGCCCATCGCCTCCAAATAGGGAGCGACACGGGACAATGTGTCCCGCGGCGCAATTGTTCGGTCGGAATAAAGGTCGGAATGACCGGTCAGCGTCGCGCGCCTTAGCCGTCCACGTGGCCGGAGAAGACCGTATCAGCCGAGGAGACGGCAATTGCGAAATCGACATTCTTGATGAATACGCCGCCGGCATCGCGCTGCTTGACGGCTGCCGCCAGATCGCCGCTGGCAGGCACCTGCACCGGTGTTACGGTGCCCGCGGCGATATCCACGAGCCAGAGTCCCTTTTCGCCTGTTACACCCAATACAACAACTTTTGCCATAATATTCTCCTTCAGGTTTTTGAAAAACCGGCCTTGAAAAGACCGTCTCGGTAAAGCTCTTTTTGCCACTGCTCCTTGAAGGGCACCAAGGCGAGCCACTTCTCGACTTCGAAAGCAGGATTGAGGAGCTCGGCGCGTTGCCGATAAAACTGTGCCCGTTTTCGATCGCCGATCATCGCGCAACTGGCCGCCGCGATGCGATAGGCCGGTGCCTTGTCTTTCATCCGGTCGACATAGGCTAGTGCTTCTTCGTAGTGTTCAAGGAAGTAGCTCGCCCCAGCTGCGCACCAGAGGTAGGCGTCGGGTGCGATCGGATTGAGCGAGATCGCTTTCTTGATTTTCTCCAGCGCATCTTGCGGCCGCGATGCATGGACCAGCGTGTCCGCATGGCTATAGATCACATCTGCATAATGCGGGCTGAGGCTTTCGGCGAGGTCGAGTGCTGCAACGCTGTCATCGACAGCACCCTGGTAAAGTTTCGTCACGCCAAGTTCCCGATGCCCGGCTGCCGATTCTGAATCCCTCTCTATCGCCCGAAGTGCCTGATCCTCCGCAAGCTGCAGCAGGGCGGGATCGCCTTGCGTGGTCAACAGCCACTCGCTGGTGAATGTCCGCGATAGGCCTGTGAATGCCGGGGCATAGTCTCGAGAAAAATGGAGTGCGCGCTTGAAGGATTTCCGTGCACGCCGGATATCCGGCAGGCTAAGCTTGGTAAGCAGACCGGCGCCGAGGAGATAGGAATGGTAGGCCTGCGGATCCGCCTCGTTACGAAGGCGAATGCTTTCGTTTCGCTTCAGTTGTCCTGAGACGGCGTCGGCAAGTCTCTGGGCGATCAAGCGCCTCTGTGTCGGCAGCGTTTCGACCGCCATGTCGAATCGGGCTGCCCACAAGATCTCGTCGGTCGGAAAATAGATGAGCTGTGCATAAAGCCCCTCTCCGGAAAGCCGTGTGTCCAGGAGGTAGGAAATCGAATGCCGTTGAACGATGGTAGCCTTGTCGGAGTCGCGGCGGATCTGCTCGGCTGTATGGGGTGCGACGACGGATATGTTGCGCAGGGCGCAGAGCTCGATCGTGACATCCTCGATAAGGGCGTCGGCAATTGCCGCCTCGCGCGTCAGGGTCGCCGCACCCGGGGGCAGCAGTACAAGCCGCGGCGCAGATGTTGCGGTTATGATTTGCGGCATGCCGGCGTCTTGCTGCTCGGCGATGCGACTGCGTGCCATCGCCACGGCTTTCGCCGCCTGCGGGCGGCGCTGCGAATGGTCGTCTGCCGTGCCACGAAGGATCGATCGGATCTGCTCGTCACCGGGAAAGACCTCAAGAAGTTGAAGTCCCGAGCGGCGCAGAAGGCGACGGTCCTCGTCATCACGAATATGATCCGCAGCCCTGACGAAGATGTCTCTCAGGGTGAGCAGGTGCAACTGCCGTTCGCGCTCGATCCATGCATCGATTGCCTTGGTTGATGCGCTGAGACCGGCAATGAAGCCACGTTGCACGAGATCGCTGACGGCCGCCAATTGCGCCACGGGCTGCTCTTCCCTGCGCAATATATCGAGATCGACCGATAGGACGTTCTTGTTCAGGCTGACGAAAGGTGGCCCGAAATTCAGTATCTGTTCGTCGGGTCTTGTCGTTGTGTCGCGAATGCGTGAAATCAGCTTCCGCAAATTGAGATCGGCAAGATGATCTCCGGTCTCGTTCCACAAGAATCGCGCAAGCTCTTGTCGGCTGCGCTGCTGATCCGGTGAGCAATACAGATAGGCGAGCATCACCAGAGCCTTAACCGGATAACGGATCGGCGCTCCCACGCCGTCTGTCAGTCGCAATTCGCCAAAGGTCTGGAGATGGATCACGAAAGCCCTCAGGCGCCGGTTTCTGGATGAATGACGTCGATATCTGGGTGGGTGTTCCTGGCCAGGCTCTTGGCAAGGGCGACGAGTTTCTGCCGGATAGCCGGGCTCTCGATCGCCATGAAGGCGCGATTGAGGGCTTGGGCATCCTTCGACGCCAAAAACGCATTCAGATCATCCCTGCCGTTGCTGACAAGGTTATAGGTGGTCGGCTCGGTGTCATTTTCGAAGAAGAACTGAACGGGTACGCCCAATGTCTCGGCGATCGTTTGCAGCCGGCTCGCGCCAATGCGATTTATGCCTTTTTCATACTTCTGGATCTGCTGGAAGGTGACGCCGATCTGTTCGGCAAGTCCGACCTGCGATAGCCTGAGCAGCTTGCGGCGCGCCCGCACTCTGCTGCCGACATAGGCATCGATCGATGTGGGCGACTTGGCCTTCATGGCTGGAACCTCCGGTCTCGGATGATCATTGCGAGGTTTGCGTCAAAATGCAACCGAAAGTAATATAATAATTTTCGTGATCAGCGCTGCGACGCTAGTAACATTTTGCTGAAACTTAGATTTTCTGTATCAGAATCATTCGATTGGTAATGCCCGAATAAAGCATGAGAGTAAAAGGATCGGCTTGGAAAACCGCAAGGCCTGGGAAAAGCTTTCCCTGGTCCGCTTTCGAACGAGGAGAGCCGAGGCGTTTTCTCGCTGGATAATGCGGATGAAAGGTGCCTGAAGTTCATTTGCAGATAAACTTCGCTTGCTATCGGGCTCTGGGGGCAGATTGATCAGAGGCCTTGCCGGATCTGGATTGGGCACTGTAGGGAAGGTTCTGCACGGAGAAGGTCATGGGCAGGACAATCAAACGAGACGCAGATCTCCTCATCACCGATGAGAAAGAGCCGGTGAAACACAGGCTGCGCGAACGAGGCGCCGCGGAGCGCCCGGTGGAGCTCGACAATTTCCTGAACTTGCTGGCCCGCGCGATGCTGCATCCATCGGCTTCGACGATGGCGAGCTTTGTCGCGGGCAAAGTCTTTCAAAAGCTTGAGCGCACGGGAACGCTACGCGACAAGCGGCTCCACGATACCGGAATCCCTTCCGGCCTTGAGGCCGCGCTTCAAAATGCAATCGCCGCTCGAGACATCTACGCCGAGGTCGCGCAGAGCGTTTGGCGCCTCGCTGACTCGCTCGTATGGATCAGAGGCAGAAGTGGACCATTTGCCAGCCTGAATTTTGAGAGGGCCCATGCACACAGCGTGATTGTTGGCCCAGGCGGTTTGGAAGACCGGGCGGATATCCGGGTCGGCCTTACCTACATGGAGCCCTACAGCCGTTTTCCGGATCACGTGCAGCGGTTTTCGCGGGCTTTCCTGCTGCTTTCTCCCTGCGAACTTTCAATAGCCGGAGAGAGCTGGTTTTCGACCGGGATAGGCGGCGTCTTTGCTGCTGAAGCGGGACAGTCATTTGCCATGCGTTGCACCACCACTCCGCTTCTTGCGGTCTGGTGTCACGTTGAAGAGATCGGAAGGTGATAGCGAACGCTGGCGCATCCGAACCTGCACACCTCGCGCGCCAGGCCGTTCAATTCAGCAAATTTACCTGGCCATCTGCCAACGGGTGTTTCTCTGTCGCTGCAGCGCTCCAGATAATAGCAAGGCGAAGGCACATTGATGTCAGGAAGCCGCTAATTGAGGGAGACGTTCCATGACCGCACCGCATCCTCCAAGAACCCATATCGGCAATCATCCCCTGCATCCGGAAACCCAGATGCTGAACTATGGCTATGATCCGGAACTCTCCGAAGGAGCGGTCAAGCCGCCCGTCTTCCTGACGTCCACGTTCGTTTTCAACTCCGCCGAAGACGGTCGCGACTTCTTCGATTATGTCTCCGGTCGGAAAGAGCCACCCGAAGGCAAGGGGGCCGGCCTCGTTTATTCGCGCTTCAATCATCCAAACAGCGAGATCATCGAAGATCGTCTGGCGGTCTACGAGCGGGCCGAGAGCGGCGCGGTGTTTTCGTCTGGCATGTCCGCCATCGCCACGGTCCTGCTTGCCTTCGTCCGTCCGGGGGATGCCATCCTCCACTCACAGCCGCTTTATGGCGGGACGGAAACATTGCTTGCGAAAACCTTCCTCAATTTTGGCGTTTCCGCCGTCGGTTTTGCCGATGGTGTCAGCGAAGTCTCGGTAAAGGCCGCGGCCGAGGAGGCAATGGCCAAGGGCCGCGTCTCGGTCATCCTCGTTGAGACGCCCGCAAACCCGACCAATAGCCTTGTCGACGTCGCGATGATCCGACGGATTGCCGATGTGATCGGTCAGAAACAGGGCCATACACCTGTCGTCGCCTGCGATAACACGCTGCTCGGCCCGGTCTTCCAGCGCCCGATCGAGCATGGTGCAGACATTTCCCTCTATTCGCTGACCAAATATGTCGGCGGACATTCGGATCTGATCGCCGGGGCAGCGCTCGGCAGCCGGGCGCTCATCAAGCAGGTGAAGGCGCTTCGCGGCGCCATCGGCACTCAGCTCGATCCGCATTCATGCTGGATGCTCGGACGTTCGCTCGAAACGCTGCAGATCCGCATGGAGCGGGCCAACAGCAATGCGAAGGCGGTGGCGGATTTCCTGAAGCAGCATCCCAAGGTCGAGACGATCCATTACCTTCCATACAGCGATCCCGATTCCGCCGTCGGCAGGACATTCGCGGCCCAGTGCAGCGGTGCTGGTTCGACATTCTCCTTCGATATCCAAGGCGGCCAGCCAGCCTCGTTCCGGTTTCTGAACGCGTTGAAAATCTTCAAGCTTGCCGTCAGCCTTGGCGGAACGGAATCCCTGGCGTCGCATCCGGCAACCATGACGCATTCCGGCGTGCCGGCCGAGGTGCGCCAGCGTATCGGTGTCCTTGATGCAACGATCAGGCTGTCGATCGGTATCGAACATCCAGACGACCTTATTGCCGATCTCACCCTGGCGCTCAATGCAGCGTAGGCCTTGTCGCCAACTCGCAATCATATGAGCACCGTTGAAACCATCCGTCCGCTGATGGCCGCGACCGCCATCGGCGCCCTGAACTCGACGCCGATCCGGTGGCCGAGAGCCGCCGGCAGCATGCCAGCCACCATCGCTAGCGTCGTCATGATGATCGGGCCTGGCCGCTCGGCGCGGGCTTCGATGGTCGCCTCGGTGTGCGGCGCCCCCCAAACTGAGCTCTTGGCCGGCGATAGCCTGTCTTTTTCGTAAGCATTCCGTACGAACGCCACAATGGGAACTGGTATTCGAAAGACGTGCTGGCAACAGTTCCGTTCGATGGTGTCGGGAAATGCGCGCGCAGCCATTGCCCTCCGGGCGCGTCGCGCCATCTGATTGTTCCTGGCAACAGCTTCACAGGAGAGACAGATGGCATCGAACGAGGGTCGCATCAGACAACGTGCCTACGAGATCTGGGAACGGGAAGGTCGGCCACAGGGCGAGGACCTGAGGCATTGGCTGCAGGCGTTTCAGGAAATCGCCGCGAGCGCCGAGACAGACGGTCAGTCTGCCAAGAAGCCTCGCTCCAGAAAGGCCGCGGCGACTGACGCTCCTGCGAAGCCGAAAGGCGCAACGAAGGCTAAAGGCGGTGCCCAGAGCGTTCCGACGACAACCCCGCCGTCAAAGCCGACCAAGGCATCCGGGAGCGTCACCAGGCACTGAGCCGATCTGGCCGATGTCATGTGCCGATCTAGAGCGCGTACAACGCGTTTGTACGGATCACTTCCGATAAGCGGCACTTGTCGGAAGTCATGAACTCAGGTCCCGAAATGCGGTTGCCGATCACCGTGGATAAGTGAATTCGCCAGGAAACCTGGGCTCTTCCACACGTGGCTGTCCGCCATCCGACAGTGGCAGGAACGCGGAGCGTCCGGCCGCGGTAATCTGGATTGACAGAAAACCTACTAGAAGGTAGGCAAGTTGTGCGCTTCATTAACTCTGCGCGTCATCCCCATCGTTGGCGTGTCGTTCGTTTGCGCCAAGGAACTGAGCCTATCCAATACTGTCTTCATGCCGAAGACGTGCTTCATTATCTACCGACTAGTAGGTAAGGGCGCCAAACTTTGCAAGGCGCCTTCCAATTTAACCCAAACAACCGAGATCGACTATGACGATAAATTCTCTCACAGGCCTCGGCGCCTCCATGGCGGGTAGCGCGGCTAGCGCGCAGCAGAAGGCGATGGTGAATTATGACGACTTCCTGCAACTTCTCATCGCGCAACTGAAGAACCAGGATCCGACCGACCCCGTGGATGCCAGTCAACAACTGGCGCAGCTCGCCAGCTTCTCGCAGGTCGAACAGACGATCCAGACGAATCAGAAGCTGGATGCCCTGCTGGCAGGCTCCAACCTTGCCCAGGCCGGCAGCTACATCGGCAGCTACATCGAAAGCGCAGACGGTACGGTCAAAGGGACGATTGCTTCCGTCAAAATCTACAGCGACGGAATCATAGCCACGACGACGGAGGGCGGGAAGATTCTCGTCCAGCCGGGTGTCAGCCTCTCGCAGCCAAGCGGCGGTAGCGCTGCAGCCATCGAATGACCCTGACCGTCATCGAGGTTCTTTGCACGTCGGTAAAGATATGTCGGGCAAGCCCTTGAGGGAGTGCCCGATAGATCTGCGAAGTTAATCATTGAACGGTTGCGTCCGGTGAAAACATGGGGGCCTTTCTCATCGGGCGCCTCCTCCTCGAGCAGATAGCCAAGGATACGGGAGATCACCCGGCCAGCCATGCTTGTTGCCGTGATCGATGCGGCTATAGGGGCTCTCTGCCGCTGGGAAGGAAAGTATGACCGTTGAGGTTCTTTTGCCGCTGTTTCTGTTCGTTTTCACGGCGACCATCACACCCGGTCCCAACAATATTATGGTCATGACATCGGGGGCAAATTTTGGATTTGAACGCTCGTTGCCGCATCTCTTCGGAATTTCGGGAGGAGTGTCGGGAGTAATCCTCGTCATGGGCGTAGGTCTGACAACGCTTCTGGATGTCGTTCCCTTTCTGGCTGGATTATTTGAAATCGCCTCAGTCATTTACCTTCTTTGGCTTGCATCCAGGATAGCAAGTGCCGAGCCGGCGAGAAGCAGCTCCGCAGGAGCAAGACCCCTGTCGTTTGTCGGTGCTGCGGCCTTTCAAGTTGTAAATCCCAAAGTCTGGGCAACGGGATTGTCGGCCGTGACCCTGTTTGATCCGGATCGGCTGGCTGGTTCGGTAATGATAATTGCTGCTGCCTATGGAGTGATCGGCCTCGGATCCAACATGATCTGGGCATGGATGGGCACAGTTCTCAAAGGATGGTTGTCGATCGGGCGCAGGCTGAGGCTCTTCAACGTTACAATTTCTATCCTGCTTATTGCCTCGCTTTACCCCGCCGTTCATCAGTTTTGGGGCACCTTCCGAAATTAGAATGGAATGCACGGTTGACGACCTTCCTACTAGAAGGTAGACAAGGGCGTATGAGCAATTTTCCGAATACCTATGACGAGATCCTGAACAGTGCGGAAAAGCTGATCGTATCAGGCGGCTATAACGGTTTCAGCTATGCCGACATCGCTGCCGTTGTTGGCATCCGCAAGGCCAGCATCCATCATCATTTTCCAAGCAAGGTCGATTTGGTGCGTGCTCTTGTTGCTCGCTACCGCGCAAACGCCGAGACTGGCTTGGCCGAGGTCGAAAACAAGTTTAGCGATCCGCTCGAGCTGCTGAAGACCTATGCCGGTTTTTGGGCCCAATGCATCGAGGATGCAAGCCGTCCCTTTTGTGTCTGCGCGCTTCTTGCAAGCGAGCTGCCGGCCCTTCCTTTGGAGGTCGCGGTCGAAGTGCGTGCCTATTTCCAACATCTCTCAGGATGGCTGACATCAGTCATCGAGCGTGGTGATCAGCAAGGAGCCCTGGTGATCTCTTGCCCGGCGCGCGTAGAGGCAGAGGCTTTCATGGCCACCGTTCATGGCGCAATGCTGTCGGCCCGAGCCTATGGAACGCCTGCTGTCTTTGAGCTGATTCTTGAACCAAGTCTTCAGCGGCTGCGGCCGCGCTGATCTAATTCCCGGCGACGGGGCGGCGCGTCGATGGGAAAAATGCGTAGTAAAACAGCGTCGTCGAAACTTCCAACTAGTAGGTAAGGAACCTCAAATGTTGCGCAGACTTCTTCCAGTCATCATGGTCGCCGGCTTGGCTGGCCTTCCAGTAACGCTTGTTTCGCCGACGTCCGCTCATGCCGAAGAAAAAAAGGCCGTACTCAACATCCGGGGCAGTGTTGTCAACCTCGCCGGTTCCACCTTGAAGGTGAAGACGCGCGAGGGAGAAACCGTTGACGTCGCTCTTGCCGACGACTGGCAGGTCGCCAGTGTCGCCAACGCGAAGGTCTCCGATATTAAGCCCGGAGACTATGTGGGCATCGCCTCCCTGCCGAAGGAGCAGGGTGGAGACGGCGCTCTTGAAGTTCTGATCTTTCCGCCTGCACTCAGGGGGGCCGGCGAGGGAAGCTTCGGCTGGGACCTCAAGCCGAACAGCAGCATGACCAATGCCACCGTCGCCGATGCGGTCAAGGACGTCGACGGGCGCACCGTTACCGTGTCCTACCACGGCAACGAAAAGAAGATCTCCATTCCGGACGGTACGCCGGTCGTGACCATCGCCCCGGCGACCAAGGAGGACCTGGTCGCAGGAGCGGTCGTGTTCATCCCGACTGAGAAGGCTTCGAGCGGGACAGTCGCGCATCGCGTTATCGTTGGCAAGAATGGCGTGGTGCCCCCCATGTGAGCCACGTCGCCGCCGGTCAGCTTCCGCCCATTGGCCGACCGGCGGCATCCAACTCCTCATTGCAACAAGCAACAATCCAGCCGGACCGGAGGGCCGCATCCGTGAGCGACAGTCCCGACAACGACAATATGCAATATCCCCGGACCCAGATGATCCATCGTCATTCCCTGGTCACGCGGCTGACGCACTGGCTGAACGTGGTCTGCCTGAGCGTCCTGCTCTTGAGCGGATTGCAGATTTTCAACGCTCATCCCGAACTTTACTGGGGGCACTATGGCGCAGACGGGGATCCGTCTGTCCTGACGATCGGCTCGAGCGGACAGGGCGACGATATCAGCGGTTTCGTCCGGATCGCAGGTGTCGAGGTGCCGACGACCGGTGTCCTGGGCGTCTCGACCTTTGAGGGAGATCCGACGCCGCGGGCGTTTCCGGCCTGGGCGACCATTCCGTCGTTTCAGGATCTCGCAACCGGCCGCCGCTGGCACTTCTTCTTTGCCTGGCTATTTCTCGTCAACGGCATTTTTTATCTCGGCTTTGGCGTGCTGACCGGCCATTTTCGACGTGACCTGGCCCCGGCGCGCAGGGACCTTTCCCCGCGTCATCTGTGGCAAGAAATGCTCGACCACGCGCGTCTGCGTTTCCCGGAAGGCGAACAAGCAAGGCACTATAACGTGCTCCAAAAGCTCACCTACCTCGCTGTGATCGTCATCCTGCTGCCGACGATGTTGCTGACCGGCCTGACTATGTCCCCCGGCTTCGATGCCATCGTGCCGAGCCTGGTGGATGTATTCGGTGGGCGTCAGTCGGCGCGCACGATCCACTTCATGACCGCAACGCTTCTCGTGCTCTTCGTGCTCGTGCATGTGGCGATGGTCGTGCTGTCGGGAACCTGGAACAACATGCGCTCGATGATCACGGGTCGCTATGCCATCAGAGAGAAAGGTCCACATTCATGACGCGTAGCTTCCTGACCCGCAGGCGTTTTCTGATCGGCAGCACGCTCGGCGCCTCTGCACTCACGCTCGCCGGCTGCGACATACTGGAACAGAATACGGCTGTGGGCAGCGTTATCCGCTCGGCCGAAAATCTGACGATGAAGGCACAAAGACTGCTGCAGGGCCGCGATGCTCTCGCCCGCGAATTTGCCGAAACGGACATTTCTCCGTCTTTCAGGGTGAACGGCACGAGCGCGCCAGATGGCGAGGACTATGCCGAGTTCGCCGAAGGCAAATTCGCGAACTGGCGATTGAAGATCGACGGTCTCGTCGATCGGCCCCAGGAATTCTCCCTCATTGACCTTAAGAGGCTTCCGGCTCGCACCCAGATCACCCGTCACGACTGTGTCGAGGGGTGGAGCGCGATCGGGAAATGGACGGGCGTACCGCTTGGGGCTGTCTTAAGCTCGGCAGGACTGAGGCCGAACGCGCGATTTGCAGTCTTTCACTGCGCCGACGAGTTGGAGAAGACACTCGATGGAAGTGGCCGCTACTATGAGAGCATCGACCTCATCGACGCGTTCCATCCGCAGACCATCCTTGCCTATCAGATGAACGGGAAGGATCTGACCGTTGGACACGGTGCGCCGCTGCGTCTGCGGGTCGAACGGCAACTCGGCTACAAGCAGGCCAAGTACATCATGCGCATTCAGATCGTCGACAGCTTTGCCAGCCTATGGGGCGGCAATGGCGGTTTCTGGGAAGACCGCGGCTACGAGTGGTACGCGGGGATCTGAGCGATCTGAATTCAGCCTGCACGCAAGGAGATCTGACAATGAGCATGTGAGCCCTTGCCCTCGTACGATGATCGTCTTGTGTTGAAACCGTCCGGAAGGGCGACGTCGGATCTTTGCCTTCAGCCACTCAAAGCCAGTTGATCCGCTTGAGGACCATCAGCGTTGCGACGGACGTGATCGCGACGAAGGCAACGATGATGATGAAAGCCCAGGTATCGTTGACACCAGGGATCCCGCCAACATTCATGCCGAAAAGGCCGGCCACCACGCTTGGCGGCAGCAGCAGAGCGGCGAGTGCGGCGAGGCGGTTGGAATTGCGGGCAATCCGCTCACTGATGACCGTGGACAGGTCGTCATGAAGAATGCCGGTGCGGTCGCGGATGGCGTCGAGATATTCGATGAAGCGCATCAGCTTGTCGATGACCTCGCGGAAACGCAGTTTGTCGCGCTCCTTCAGCCACGGGGCATCGTCATGCTCGATACGGTTCAGGGCGTCGCGCTGAGGGGCGAGATAGCGCCGAAGCTGCACGGAGCGGCGGCGAAGCTGCTTCAGCCGCTCGCGGACTTCGCTGGCTTCGCCGTGAAAGATCAACTCATCCAGCTCGTCGACCTCTTCGTCCATCGTGTCGAGCACCGGCTCAAGGTCGCGGACCAGCTTTTCGCTGACGAGAGCGAGGAGCTCCCCCGTCTGTTTTGGGCCTTTGCCCTTGTCGAGCGCAAGGCGAATATCGCGCAAGGCGGTTATATAGTGGCCGCTGTCGCGCAGGGTCACCAGCCGGCGCTGATCGGCCCATACGTGAAGGGGAACGAGATCGATTTCCGCCGACCTGGCTTCCGCCTCTTCCGGCGGTGCGGCACAGACGCCGCGAAGAATGATCAGCAGCCCGTCATCGATGGCTTCAACGCGCGGGCGCGTTTCCTCCTCCAATAAGGCTTCGGCAACGAGTGGATCGAAGCCGCCTCTCGTCGTCACCCATTCGGCAGCGGCCGGATGATCACGTTCGAAATGCAGCCAGATGACGCCATCATCCGGCGTCCACCGGCGCACTGCTTCCATGTCGAGGGTGCGACAGCCGCCGTTGCCGTCAAGAAGCACGGCGAAACGCAAACCCGGCTCGACGCCGTAACTTGCGACGCTCACCACCTGCTCGCGCATGAGTAACCTCCAGCTGCCAAAGTCTACCTCCCGTAAGCGCAGAGCAATAGCTTAGCGAGTCGCTGTCAAGCGGCAAGATGGTCAGTGTCCTGAGAACAAAGCTGCGGCGTTGTAAAATCTCGGGATGGTCAGATCGGTGCGATCTTTTACCGGCCGCGGCCGATGCTCGCATACATGCCGGTCGTGCGAAATTCGGTCGGCGTGATGCCATAGACGCGCCGGAAGACCTTGGCGAAGTAATTGGCGTCTTCGAAGCCGCACATGATTGAGACTTCCTTGACCGGCAGGAAATCCGCCTTGGTCAACAATTTTGCGGCGCGCTGCAGGCGCTGCTGCAGCACATATTCGGCGGGCGGCACGCCTTCGCTTTCGGCAAAGCTGCGCGAGAAGTGGGCGCGGCTGAGGCCAACGATCGCTGCAAGCTCGCTGACCGGCAGCGGTTTTTCCAGATTGGCGTTGATATGGTCGGTCACCGGTTGCATGGCGCTTTGTTCGGCCATGGAGGCGGAGGCGCCGAAGATGTCATCATAGAGCGCCATGGCGGCTTCGTAGGCCACCGCCGAGGCCGAACCTGGCGTGTTTGCACCTTTGACGAGGCGCAGGCTGCAGTCCGCCAGATGATCGATGGTCGATTGCTGCAGCTTCAGGACCGGACCGGCGAGCGCCAGCACCATTTTGTGGATGCGCAGCGTTTCTTCGCCGTTCATTGAGATCCAGAAATATTCCCAGCGCTCGCCCTTTTCCAGCCAGTAGCGGTGATTGTGCGGCACGAGCACCATCATCGTGTCGCCGCTCTGGAGCTTGTAGTTGCGGTTCTGGTAGCGCAGGCGGCCGGTGCCGCTGATCGTATGCTGCAGTACCGTGAAGGGCGTCAGGCCACGCTTTCTGCCATCCCAATCATAGGTCTCGTTTTCACGCACCTCGTAACCGGCGCTTGTCGGCATCGCATGCAGGCGCTGGCGTCCGCGCGGCAGCGAAACGGTTCTCATCGACTGTCCGTTGGCGATCAAATCCTGCAGCACAAAATTACCCTCGAAAGCATAATCCTTCTCTGGCCGCTCCTGCGAATATGCGCATAATCCTTTTCCACAAGAGGAAGAGATCGCGGTCGAAAGAACGGCCGGGAGGAATACAGGCACCATTTTCCGGTATTTTCAGACGGTATGCGCAAGCATGCCGCCTAGCCTCCTTAGCTGTCTTTCTACCTAGCATTTGATCGGATCGAGGTGAAGGATATGAGTTTCAAAATCGCTATTATCGGAGCAGGCAGCGTCGGCTTCACCAAGAAGCTGTTCACGGACATTCTGTGCGTGCCGGAATTCAAGGACATTGAATTCGCGTTGACCGACCTCAGCGAACATAACCTCCAGATGATCAAGGCAATTCTCGACAAGATCGTCGAGGCAAACAAGCTGCCGACGAAGGTGACGGCGACGACGGATCGTCGCAAGGCGCTGGAAGGTGCGCGTTATGTCATCAGCTGCGTACGTGTCGGCGGGCTCGAAGCCTATGCCGATGATATCAGAATTCCCCTGAAATACGGCATCGACCAGTGTGTCGGCGATACGATCTGCGCCGGCGGCATTCTCTACGGCCAGCGCAATATCCCCGTCATTCTCGACTTCTGCAAGGATATCCGTGAGGTCGCTGCACCGGGTGCGAAGTTCCTAAACTATGCCAACCCGATGGCGATGAACACCTGGGCGGCTATCGAATATGGCAAGGTCGATACGGTCGGCCTCTGCCACGGGGTCCAGCATGGCGCCGAACAGATTGCCGAAGTGCTCGGCGCCAAGTCACAGAGCGAACTCGACTACATCTGCTCGGGCATCAATCATCAAACCTGGTTCGTCGATCTGCGTCTCAAC
This sequence comes from Rhizobium sp. 01T437, assembly GCF_056398505.1. Taxonomy (NCBI): domain Bacteria; kingdom Pseudomonadati; phylum Pseudomonadota; class Alphaproteobacteria; order Hyphomicrobiales; family Rhizobiaceae; genus Rhizobium; species Rhizobium sp. 01T437. Next base: position 65,972 of record NZ_JBFTPM010000023.1, on the reverse strand, counting down.
GGCCGCAGGATCGGCAAGGACGAGCTGATCGCCGCCTTCGAGGCGCATCCGGTCTATTCGCAGCAGGAAAAGCTGCGCATCGACGTGCTGAAACGCTTCGGTGTCTACTCGACTGAAAGCAACGGCCACCTCTCCGAATATCTGCCCTGGTATCGCAAGCGGCCGGAGGAAATTACCCGCTGGATCGACATGTCAGACTGGATCCATGGCGAGACTGGCGGCTATCTGCGTCACTCGACCGAGACCCGCAACTGGTTCGAGACGGAATTCCCGCAATTCCTCGCTTCGGCCGAAAAGCCGATCGATCCGGCCAAGCGCTCCAACGAGCATGCCAGCCACATTCTCGAGGCGCTGGAAACCGGACGCGTCTATCGCGGTCACTTCAACGTCAAGAATACCGGCGTCATCACCAACCTGCCATCCGATGCCATCATCGAGTCACCCGGCTTCGTCGATCGCTTCGGCATCAACATGGTCTCCGGCATCACCATTCCGGAAGCATGTGCTGCGACCTGCATCTCGTCGATCAACGTCCAGCGCATGTCGGTGCATGCAGCGATTTCCGGCGATATCGATCTCCTGAAGCTCGCCGTGCTGCACGATCCGCTGGTCGGTGCCGTCTCGACGCCGGAAGAGGTCTGGCAGATGGTCGACGAAATGGTCGTTGCCCAGGCTCGCTGGCTTCCGCAATATGCGCATGCTGTGCCTGCCGCCAAGGAGCGGCTGGCCAATTCCAAGGTCAAGACGAGAGAGTGGGAAGGGGCCGCGCGCCGCAATGTCCGCTCAATCGAGGAGCTTCGCGTTGAAAAGGCAGCGCTGAAGCAGGCCGTCTAAAGTCAGGGTGAGGGAGGCTGCGGCGGCTCTTCGGGAGGAAGGTCGCCCGCACACAAGCTTCCTTCATCATCGTTTGAGGAGAAGCGGAGACGCGTACAAGCGCTCCGGAACAAGAGGGAGAGACGATGACGAATTTCCATAAGATCGGCATCCTGGCAGGACTGGCGCTTAGCGTTTCAGTCGCGGCCCTGAATGCCTATGCGTCCGAGCCGACAGTGCCGCCGGCACCGCCGGCTTTCCCGGCGGAAGGCAAGATCAAATATGTGTCCCGCGACTCCATCCTGGAGTTCAAGGCGCTGCCGGAATATCATGAGCCGGACTGGGTCACGAAGAATTTCGTCGACAGTGGCAAGCTGCCGGCGGTCAAGGATCGCCTGCCCAAGGAGCCGTTGGTCTTTAAGACCGAAAACATGCCTGACGGTACCGGCGGCTATGGCGACGTGATGCGCCATGTCATCGGTGGCCGGCCGGAAGGCTGGAACTACGGTGCGGGCCAGACGCAGGGCTGGGGCGGCATCGATATCGGCCTTTCCGAATGCCTGACACGCACGGCACCGCTCTTCCAGGTGGAAGCCAAGGATACCGAGCCGTTGCCGAACCTCGCCAAGGGCTGGGAGTGGTCGCAGGACGGCCACAAGCTGACCATGCATCTGATCGAAGGCGCCAAGTGGTCAGACGGCGCGCCCTTCAATGCCGATGACCTCATGTTCTATTGGGAAGACGAAGTCATCGACCCGAACGTTTCGCCACTCGGCGGCGGTGCATCGCCGGAAGCCTTCGGCGAGGGAACGACGCTCACGAAGATCGACGACTACACAGTCGAATGGACCTTCAAGGAAGCCTTCCCGAAGCAGTATCTCTATACGATGGCCTATCCGAACTTCTGCCCGGGTCCGTCGCATATTCTTAAACCTCAGCACCCGAAATATTCGAAGAACACCTACGATCAATTCAAAAACGCATTCCCGCCGGAATACATGAACATGCCGGTCATGGGCGCCTGGGTGCCGGTCGAATATCGGCCGGATGACATCATCGTCATGCGCCGCAACCCCTATTACTGGAAGGTCGACGAGAAGGGCAATCAGCTGCCTTATCTCAATGAGCTGCACTACAAGCTTTCGACCTGGGCCGACCGTGACGTGCAGGCTGTTGCCGGTTCTGCCGACTTCTCGAACCTCGAGCAGCCGGAAAACTTCGTGGCCTCGTTGAAGCGTGCCGCCGAAAAGACCGCTCCGGCGCGTCTCGCCTTCGGCCCGCGCCTCATCGGCTATAATCTTCGCATGAACCTTTCGGCCAATGGCTGGGGTGATCCTGATGCCCGCAGTCAGGCGATCCGCGAACTCGACCGCAACGAGGACTTCCGCAAGGCCGTGACCATGGCGGTTGACCGCAAGGCGATCGGCGACTCCCTCGTCAAGGGACCGTTCACGGCGATCTATGCAGGCGGCCTTTCCTCCGGCACGAGCTTCTATGATCGCAACTCGACCGTCTACTATCCCTTCGATCTAAAGGGCGCCAAGTCGCTACTCGCCAAGGTCGGTCTGAAGGATACGGATGGCGATGGCTTCGTGAACTTCCCGGCCGGAACAGCTGATGGCAAGAACGTCGAGATCGTGCTTCTCGTCAACAACGACTATACCACCGACAAGAGCCTTGCCGAAGGCGTCGTCGGTCAGATGGAGAAGCTCGGCATCAAGATCATCATCAATGCTCTTGCTGGTCCCAAGCGCGATAGTGCGCATTATGCCGGCCAGTTCGACTGGCTGATCCAGCGCAACACGACCGAGCTCGCCTCCGTGGTGCAGAACACCGAACAGCTTGCCGCTGTCGGCCCACGCACCAGCTGGCATCACCGCGCCGGCAAGGATAATCAGCTCGACCTCCTGCCTTATGAAAAGGAGCTCGCCGACATCGTCAACAAGTTCCGCACGAGCCAGGACAATGACGAACGCGTGGCACTCATGAAGCAGTATCAGAAGACGGCCACCGAACATGTGGATACCGTCGGACTGACGGAATATCCGGGCGCGCTGATCATCAACAAGCGCTTCTCGAACATTCCCGCGGGTACGCCGATCATGATGTTCAACTGGGCCGAGGATTCCGTCATCCGCGAGCGTCTGTGGGTGGCTGCCGACAAGCAGGGCAAGTACGAACTCTTCCCTCAACAGCTTCCCGGCAAGCCTGGAGACAAGGGTCCAATAAACTAAGAGCAATTCCCAGCAAAAGTGCGCAGCGGTTTTGCGTCTGGATTGCGTAAAAACAAAGAGATCGAGCATCTCCATGGCTCGAAGAAAAATGGAGATGTTCGAGGAGCTCCCTCCCGAACGACAAGAGCTTCCGGTCGCGCGTGCTGCGCGCGGCCGGTCAGAATCAACAAGCCGGCCGCGCTGAGACGAGCGACTGGCGGCAAGGAGAAGCGAACCGCCTGATGCTACGATTCCTGCTCATGCGCATCGCCTCGGCGATCCCCGTCCTCTTCATCCTGAGTGTGGTGACCTTTGCCATCATCCAGGCGCCGCCTGGAGACTACGCCGACTATATCCGTTCGCAGTTGATCAATCAGGGCGGAGCTTCCTTCGCCCAGGCGGATGCCCAGGCTCAGGCCTACCGCATCGAACATGGCCTCGATAAGCCGATGGTCGTCCAGTACGTCAACTGGATCACGGGAATCGTGACCAAAGGCGATTTCGGCTACAGCATGTTCTACAACAAGCCGGTCGCTGACGTGGTCGGCGAGCGCCTGCCGCGCACGCTGGCCCTGGCGCTGGTCTGCCATATCTTCGCATCGATCCTCGGTATCAGCTTCGGCATCTGGGCGGCGACCCGCCAATATAGCTGGATCGACAGCCTGCTCTCCGGCATCTCTTTCCTCGGCATGACGGTGCCGCGCTTCCTGATGGCGCTGATTATCGTCTATCTGCTGGTCTTCCAGTTCAACGTCACGGAAATTGGTAGCTTCTTCTCGCCGCAATATGGCGGGGCGCCTTGGTCCTGGGCGAAATTCATGGATCTCGTCAGCCATGTCTGGCCGGTCGTCGCGATCGCCACTTTCGGCGGGCTTGCCTACAACATGCGCGTCATGCGCGGCAATCTGCTCGATACGCTGAATGCCCAATATGTCGAGACGGCGCGTGCCAAGGGGCTTTCGGGCGGCGCGGTCGTCATGCGCCACGCCGTTCCAAACGCGTTGCATCCGCTCATCATGTATCAGGGCGTCGTGCTCCCCTACATGCTGACCGGCGAGATCGAAACCGCGATCATCTTCGCCCTGCCGACTGTTGGGCCGGCCATCGTCGGCTCGATGGCGATCGGTGACGTCTATGTTACTGCGACTTTCATGCTGGTTCTGTCGGCCACGCTGATCGTCGGCAATATCATCGCCGACATGCTGCTTGCCATGCTCGATCCGCGGGTCCGTCAATATGAGGGAGCCTGATATGTTTGCCTTCGACTCTTCCCCGCCGCCACCGCATGAAGAAGCGGTCAAGAATACCCACCATGGCAATGAGAGCTATATGGCGCTGGTCTGGCGTCGGCTGCGGCGCTCCTGGACGGGTATGATCGGCCTGATCCTCGTCGGCCTCTTGATCATCATGGCTGTCTTTGCCGATTTCTTCGCGCCGATGGACCCGAAGGCGACAGATGTCGGCTTTGCGCCGCCACAGCTCATCAGCATCCATGACAAGGAGGGCAGTCTCGTCTGGCCGCGCGTCTATGCGCTGGCGGATTCCGAAGAGCTCGATCCGGTTACCTTCCAGCCGGTCGTCGGCGTGGATTATGACAATCCGCGTCTGCTCGGCTTCTTCGTCAAGGGTTCGGACTATAATCTGCTCGGTCTCATCCCGGCCAATCGCCATTTCTTCGGCACGGTCGACGGCCAGCCGGTGCATTTCCTCGGCACCGACAAGTTCGGTCGTGACGTGCTGTCGCGCGCCATCATCGGCTCGCGCATCTCGCTGATGATCGCACTGACAGTGGTCTTTATCGTCACTATCGTCGGCACGACGGTCGGCATGGTTTCAGGCTATTACGGCGGCGCCTTTGACGTCTGGGTGCAGCGTTTCGTCGAGCTGGTACTCGCCTTCCCGCAGTTGCCGCTTTATCTGGCGCTGACATCGCTGATCCCGATCACCGCGCCGACGAACGTCTTCCTCGCCTTCGTGATCTTCGTCATGTCGGCGCTCGGCTGGGCGCAGATGTCGCGTGAGGTGCGCGGCAAGACGCTGGCGCTCGCGCGTATCGAATATGTGCGGGCGGCAATGGCGGTCGGCGCGACCGACCGGCGCATCATCTTCCAGCATATTTTCCCGAATGTAATGAGCCACGTGATCGTCGCCGTCACGATCCATATTCCGAGCGTCGTGCTGCTCGAATCCTTCCTCGGCTTCCTCGGCTTTGCCGTAAAGCCGCCGCTGATTTCTTGGGGTCTGATGCTGCAGGATACGGCCAATTATTCGGTCATCGGGACCTATCCCTGGATTCTCGCTCCTGTCGCTTTCGTGCTGATCACCGTCTTTGCCTTCAATGCGCTGGGTGACGGTCTGCGCGATGCAGTCGATCCCTATTGAGGTGATGAAGATGGCTCTTGCTCTCGTTAGTTCCTTCGCCCCGCCCGTCCGTCACGATCATGATGGCCGCAAGGAGAGCCCGATCATCGACGCGCGCAATATCGGCGTGAATTTCAAGGTCGAGCATGGCACGGTCGAAGCCGTGAAGGACATTTCCTTCCAGCTATACCGCGGCGAAACGATTGCCATCGTCGGCGAGTCCGGCTCTGGCAAGTCGGTGACGGCACGCACCGTCATGGGGCTTCTCTCCAAGCGTGCGGTCATCTCGCCGCGCTCGAGCGTCGAGTATGACGGCGCCAACATCCTGAAATTTTCGGAGAAGGCCCGCCGTAGGCTGCGCGGCGACCGGATCTCGATGATCTTCCAGGAGCCGATGAGTTCGCTGAACCCGATCTACACGATCGGCAGCCAGATCGTCGAAGCGATCCGCGTCCACCGCAAGATGAGCCGCAGACAGGCCGATGCCAAAGCGCTGGAGCTTTTGAAGCAGGTGCAGATCCCCGATCCCGAAGCGCGCCTGCGGCAATATCCGCATCAGCTCTCGGGCGGTCAGCGCCAGCGCGTGATGATCGCCATGGCGCTTGCCAATGATCCCGATGTGCTGATCGCCGACGAGCCGACGACGGCGCTCGACGTGACCGTCCAGGCGCAGATCCTCAATCTCATCCGCAATCTGCAGACGGAATTGCGGATGGCAGTGATCCTGATCACCCACGACCTGACGGTCGTGCGCAAGTTCTCCGACTATGTCTATGTGATGCAGCATGGCGAGATGCGCGAGCACAATATAACCGAGCAGCTCTTCGCCAATCCGCAACATCCCTATACTAAGCATCTTCTGGGATCAGAGCCGCGCGGTCAGGCCAACCCGCTGCCGGAGGGATCGGATATCATTCTCGACGCCCGCGGCGTGCGCGTCTCCTTCATGCTGCGCCATGGCGGCTTCTTCAGACCGGAGCTGCGCGAACTGGTCGCCGTCGACAGTCTCAATCTCACGCTGCGGCGGCACGAGACGCTGGGCCTCGTCGGCGAGTCCGGTTCGGGCAAGACGACCTTCGGCCAGGCTATTCTCAGGCTCAATGACACGGACAATGGCGAGATCTATTTCGACCGCCAGCCGATCCACGGCAAGTCACGGGCGGAAATGCGGCCCTTGCGCTCGCGCATGCAGGTCGTCTTCCAGGACCCGTTCTCGTCACTCAATCCGCGCATGACGATCGGTCAGATCATCGAGGAAGGGCTGGTCGTCAACAAGCTTGGAGCCACCAAGGGCGAACGTCTGGACAGGGTCCGCGAAGCGCTCGTGTCCGCCGGCATGCCGGGTAACATCCTCTCGCGCTTCCCGCATGAATTTTCCGGTGGGCAGCGCCAGCGCATCGCCATTGCGCGGGCGATAGCGCTGGAGCCGGAATTCATCCTGCTCGACGAGCCGACCTCGGCGCTCGATCTCTCCGTCCAGGCACAGATCATAGAGCTCCTGCGCAAGCTGCAGGATGAGCGGGGTCTGAGCTACCTTTTCATTTCGCATGACCTGAAGGTCGTGCGTGCCCTCTGCCACCGTGTCATCGTTATGCAGCACGGCAAGATCATGGAAGAGGGACCTGTCAACGAAGTCCTTTCCAATCCCAAGACACCCTACACCGAACGGCTCGTCAAAGCCGCTTTCGAGGTAGCCTGATTCAGAATGCCGGAGGTTCATATGGCAAATCCCAGAATAGCGTTCATCGGAGCTGGCTCCACCGTTTTCATGAAGAACATCGTCGGCGACATCCTGCAGCGTCCGGCGCTGTCGGGCGCGACGATCGCGCTCATGGACATCAACCCGCAGCGGCTCGAGGAAAGCGCCATTGTCGTCAACAAGCTGATTTCGACGCTCGGCGTGAAGGCGAAGGCGGAAACCTATTCCGATCAGCGCAAGGCCCTGTCGGGTGCTGATTTCGTGGTCGTCGCCTTCCAGATCGGCGGTTACGAACCCTGCACGGTCACCGACTTCGAAGTGCCGAAGAAATACGGTCTGCGCCAGACGATTGCCGATACGCTCGGCGTCGGCGGCATCATGCGTGGTCTGAGAACCGTGCCGCATCTTTGGAAGATCTGCGAGGACATGCGCGCCGTCTGCCCGAACGCCATCATGCTGCAATATGTAAACCCGATGGCGATCAACACCTGGGCGATCGCCGAGAAATACCCTGATATCAAGCAGGTTGGCCTTTGCCATTCCGTGCAGGGCACGGCGATGGAGCTCGCCCATGATCTCGATATCCCCTATGACGAAATCCGCTACCGCTCGGCCGGCATCAACCACATGGCCTTCTATCTGAAGTTCGAGCATCGTCAGCCGGATGGTTCCTACAAGAACCTCTATCCGGATCTGGTGCGGGCCTATCGTGAAGGCCGTGCGCCGAAGCCCGGCTGGAACCCGCGCTGCCCCAACAAGGTGCGCTACGAGATGTTGACGCGTCTCGGCTATTTCGTCACCGAAAGCTCGGAGCATTTCGCCGAATATACACCTTACTTCATCAAGGAAGGTCGCGAGGACCTCATCGAGAAATTCGGTATTCCGCTCGACGAATATCCGAAGCGCTGCATCGAACAGATCGCCCGCTGGAAAGGCCAGGCGGAAGCCTATCGTTCGGCCGACAAGATCGAGGTCAATGAATCGAAGGAATATGCCTCCTCGATCATCAATTCGGTCTGGACCGGCGAACCTTCGGTCATCTACGGCAATGTCCGCAACAATGGCTGCATCACCTCGCTGCCGGCCAATTGCGCTGCCGAAGTGCCCTGCCTGGTCGATGCCTCCGGCATCCAGCCGACTTACATCGGCGACCTGCCGCCGCAGCTGACCGCGCTGATCCGCACCAATATCAATGTCCAGGAACTGACGGTTCAGGCGCTGATGACGGAAAATCCTGAGCATATCTATCATGCTGCGATGATGGATCCGCATACGGCTGCCGAGCTCGACCTCGACCAGATCTGGTCGCTGGTGGATGAGCTGCTCGCCACCCATGGCGACTGGCTGCCGGAATGGGCACGGCCGAGCAAGGTGCGCGCGGCCTGAGGCACACGAATAGGATCAGCGCTGGCCGATACGCTGGCGCTGATCCTGATGGTTCAGGACAACCTGCCTTCGTCGTCGATCAGGGTTAGACGGCAGGGGAACGTGTCGCTCCATCGCCAAAGCACGAGATTGAGATCGTCGCGTCTGGCCGCGGGAGCAAAACTTCTGACCAAGAGGCCATGATAGCCATCGGACACGAGCCGACGTGCGAAGGTCTGTGTCCTTGCTTCCCCTTTTTCCTTCATCTCGTCGCGCCAGCTTGCTGCGGCAATCGTTTCGGCATCCATGCCGAGCGCCTGAAGAGTGACCTCGTCCCTTGTGTCAAAGACGCGCTCGATATCGGCCTCGTAGGAGACGAGGGTGGTCGGCTGCAGGCTGCCGACCTGATTGGCTTCCCTGAGCGCCGTCAGCACGGATAGCGACGTATAAAGTGCCGGCATTCCCTTTGGATTGAATCGTCCGCCATAGAGTTCGGCACCCCGGCCGGAAAGCGGCTGGCGTGCATAGATCGGGTTCAGCGCCCGATAGAGCTTCCCTTCGTAGCGCATTATCGGGGATCAGGCGTGGACGCCGGCATCGATCGCATCGATATAATCGAGAACGTCCTCCGCCCGTCCGTCGCGGACCAGCTGCATGGCAGTCTGGCCTGAAAAGCCCGATAAGGGCTCGGAACGATACCAGGCATAGGCCATCAGCGCCGAGCCGAAGCGGGGTTCGACCTTGTTGACGACTTCAATCATTTCGCGCAGGCGCTTCTGCGTCTTGTCGGAGCGGAGGCGGTCCTTGCGCTGGATCGCATCCTTACCGAGACCGGCGGTGCGGGCAATCTCCTCGCTCGTCGTGCGGAAGGCATCGGCGATCTTGCGCGGTGCAAACAGCCCGTCATCTGCATATTGTGCAAGGCCCATGATCCATCTCCATGCCGTTTATACTGACGTTATATAGCGTCAAAATAAGCGGCGATCAATGGCTGAAATTCTGCCGTTGATCGTTACCGATCATCTCAGCCGCCTTGGAGCCGATTGCCATGGCTGGCGCGTTAGTGTTGCCCGATGGAATGAAGGGAATGATCGAGCAATCGATCACCCGCAACCCGTCGAGCCCGCGAACCTTCAGCGAGCCATCGACGACCGCCATCGGATCGTTATCCGGCCCCATGCGCAGGCTGCCGGAAGGATGGTAGTTCGTCTTCACCGTCTGGCCGGCGAATTTCGTCAGCGCTTCCTCGTCTTGCAGCGTTTTGCCCGGCAGGATTTCCATTGCGATCTTGGAACGGAAGGGTTCCGTTTCCAGAAGCCGCCGCGCCGTCTTCAGTGATGCGAGCGTCAGGCGCAGATCGTCGGGATCGCCGAAGAAATTGCAGTCGACGAGCGGCTGGTCGGCGGGATTGGTCGAGCGCAACTTCACGCTGCCGCGCGCCTTCGGCCGCAGTAGGCAGGAGGTAAAGGTCACGCCCCAGGTCGGTTTAGCCGAGGAGACGTCGCGATCGAGATAGACGATCGGCGCGCAATAGAGCTGGATCGTCGGTCGATCACCGCCGTCAGGATCGTAGAAGAGGCAGGACTCGATACCTGTGGTCGTCACCGGCCCGGAATCGAAGAGCAGATATTGCAGCCCGTTACGGATCATCGGCCAGCCTTTGTCTTCGCCGAAGTAGCCGGACTTGCCCTTCGTGGTGGCGATGACGGGAACTTCGTGATGATCCTGCAGATTGGCGCCGACGCCGGGCAGATCGGCGATGACGGCGATGCCGTGTTCGCGCAGATGATCGGCGGGGCCAATGCCTGAAAGCATCAGCAGCTTGGCGCTATTATAGGTTCCCGAGGCAACCAGCACCTCGCGCTCAGCCATGGCTTCGCGCGTCTCGCCACCCCGCCTATAGGCGACGCCGACCGCGCGGCCATTCCTGATGATGAGGCGGTCGACGCGCGCTTCGGTGATGATGTCGAGACGGCTGTCTCCCGAGAGCGGATCGAGGAAGGCCTTCTTGGCATCCGACCGTTCCGTGCGGCGACCCCATTTGGCAAAGGTGTGCTGCATGATGCCGACGCCGTTCTGTCTGGCACCGTTGAAATCAGGATTATAGGGGTGGCCGAGCCCCTGTGCGGCGAGGATGAAATCCTCGGTCGTATCGGAGATATGGCGTGGTTCGGACACACGCAGATTGCCGGAAATGCCGTGGAATTCATTGTTGAAGCGGCTATTGGCTTCAATGCCTTTGAAGTGTGGCAGCATATCCGCGTAGGACCATTCGGTTCCGTTGCCGAGATAGGCGGCCCAGCTGTCGTAATCTTCCTTCTGGYCGCGCATATAGACCATGGCATTGACCGCACTGCCACCGCCGAGAGCGCGCGCGACCGGCACGATAGGGCCACGGCCGCCGAGCTGCGCTTGCGGCACGGTATGATGCATTTCGAGGAAATCGTCGCGGGCGAGATATTTCATGTAGCCGGCCGGAAAGGACATCAGCCTTGCGGTCTCGCGCGGTCCGCGCTCGATGATGAGGACCGAAAATCCAAAATCCCGCACCAGCCGCATGGCGGCGACCGAGGCCGCGGATCCGCCGCCGGCGATGATGAAGTCGTAGGTCTTGTTCACATTTCCTCCGAACCGCCGGGATAATGATATCTGCCGACTCGCAATCGACTGGCAAAGCGAGCGACAACAATGACATAGATGCCACTGGCGATCGTCAAGGCGCGTTGCGCTCAACGCCCAAAGAATAGCGTTTCGGCATTCTCGATGAAGATTTTGCGGGCAAGTTCGGGGTTGCCGATTGCGTCCTGCATCCCGTCGATCAGGTCGGCGTCATCGGGCATATCGCTCAAGAGCTCGGTATGGGGCCAGTCGCTCCCCCAGAGCAGCTTGTCCGGATGGCTGGCCGCAAGTGCGCTCACCACTTCGGCAAAACCTGCATAGCCGCGCTCGCGCGTCAGCCTGTAGGGAGCCGTGAGCTTGATGTAGCCGCCGGGATTATCGGCGAGCCTCTGGAGCGCAGGAAGATGTTGGCGCCATGCGCCGTCGGCGAGCGGTATGAAGCCCAGATGATCAATGACGAAGCGGACGCCCAGATATGGCAGCCGCCCGGCAAGGTCATCGATCTGGTCCGGGCTGATCTGAAGCTGTAGCGACCAGCCGAAATCGCGGATGTCTGCCGCAAGCGTTTCGGCTGCAGTAAGCGGTAGACCGCCCTTGTTGCGCGTGTTGATACGAACGCCGCGTACCCCAAGCCGGTCGAGACGGGCAATCTCCGTGGGGTCTGTCTCGGGATCGATGACAACGATGCCCCGCAACCGCTCCGGAAAGGCGGCCAATGCCTCGACCAGAACCTGGTTGTCGAGGCCATAGACGCTCGGCTGCACGACGATGCCCCTGCTGATGCCCAGCCGGTCGGCAAAGGCGATCCAGTCGGCAGTTGTTGCGATATCTGGCGTGTAGCTACGCGGCGTATTCAGCGGCGCGTCCGACCGGAAGACGTGGAAATGTGTATCGATCGTTCCCTGCGGCAGCGGCGTTGCCGGAGCACGGGTCAGCGGCAGGCGCGGCAGGCAGAGTGGCGCTTGACTGTCCACCAGGCTCATTTCTGTTCCAGATCCTCATGCTGGAGGAAATCGAAATCGGCGCCTTCATCGGCCTGCAGCACGCGCGTGTGATAAAGCTTGGCATAGCCGCGCGCCGGCTCGGCAGCCGATATTTCTCCAAGCTCTGCCATGCGTCGGTCGAATTCCGCTTGGTCAATGGCGAGGTCTATGCGTCTCTCCTTGACGTCGAGGCGGATGCGGTCGCCGGTTCTCACGATCGCCAGCGGCCCGCCGGCCGCAGCCTCCGGGGCAATATGCAGCACGATCGTGCCGAAGGCGGTGCCGCTCATGCGGGCATCGGAGATACGCACCATGTCCTTGACGCCTTGGCGCGCGAGCTTGCGCGGGATCGGCAGATAGCCGGCTTCCGGCATGCCCGGCGCGCCTTTCGGGCCGGCATTGCGCAGCACGAGAATATCGTCGGCGCTGACATCGAGGTCGTCGCTATCGATCCGCAGGGTCATGTCCTCGACGGAATCGAAGACCACTGCTCGGCCCTCATGCTGCAGCAGATCCTTCGATGCCGCCGATTGTTTGATGACGGCGCCACGGGGCGCAAGGTTGCCGTGGAGCACGGCAATCGTGCCGATGGGCTTCAACGGTTTATCGACCGTGCGGATGATCGTCTGGCCGGGCTCGTCGGGAGCCGCATCGATTACCTCGCCGATCGTCTTGCCATAGATCGTCTGCTGGCTGACGTCGATCTCGTGGCGCACCGCCTTCAAGAGCGTCTGCACACCGCCGGCCTCGTGGAACTGCTCCATATAATGCTGGCCGGACGGCTGTAGGTCGACGAGAAGTGGGATGATCTTGCCGAGCCTGTCGAGTTCGCCCATGTCGAGGCGAATGCCAAGGCGCCCCGTGATGGCGGCAAGGTGAACGACGGCATTGGTCGAGCCGCCCATGGCTTGCAAGGCGACAAGGCCGTTGCGGATGGCCGAAGGCGTCAGAATATCGCGCACCGTCGGCGCATCCGGGTTGGCTGCCAGTCCGGCGGCAACGCGGCCGGTCTCTTCGGCAAGCCGCACGCGCTCGGATTCGGCGGCGGGCGCCGATCCTGCTCGCGGCAGGCAGAGGCCCATCACTTCGGTCAGGTTGGCCATGGTGCTTGCCGTTCCCATCACCGTGCAGGTGCCGATCGAGCTAGCGAGCTTGTTGTTGACGTCGGTGATCTCGGCCTCATCGATCTCGCCGGCCCGAAAGCGCCCCCAAAAGCGCCGGCAATCAGTACAGGCGCCGAGCCTCTCACCCTTATGGTGGCCAACGGCCATCGGCCCGGTCGGCAGGAAGATTGCCGGGATATCGCTGCTGGCAGCGGCCATGATCTGCGCCGGCAGGGTCTTGTCGCAGCCGCCAATCAGGATCACGGCATCCATCGGCTGGGCGCGGATCATCTCCTCGGTTTCCATCGCCATTAGGTTGCGAAGATACATCGAGGTCGGCGAGGCGAAGCTCTCGTGGATGGAAATGGTCGGGAAGACCATCGGCATTGCGCCGGCCAGCATGACACCGCGCTTGGTAGCTTCGATGAGTTGCGGCACGTTTCCATGGCAGGGGTTGAAATCGCTGTAGGTATTGGCAATCCCCACGATCGGGCGATCCAGAGCATCGTCCGAATAGCCCATGGCCTTGATGAAGGCCTTTCGCAGGAAAAGGGAGAAACCCTGATCGCCGTAACTCGTCAGCTTGCGACGAAGACCGCTCGACATTGTTCCTCCCTCGTCCCTTAAATTGGGTTCAAGCCTAGTGGGATATGCAGGATTGTCAATAAAGAAGATACGCCGATACGCATGCTCATCGCCGCGGCTGTCAAATTTAATCGAGAAACATCAAGATAATTCGCGATAATTTCAATTTTAATCTCGCGTTGCGCATTGGCATTCGGCGGGATAGCCTCTAAATTATCGATAAAATGAGATGGAGCGAGGCATGGCCGAGATCAGACGCAAGCGGGTAGGGCTCATTGGCGCCGGCTGGGTCAGCGAGTACCACTTGCCGGCATGGATGAAGCAGTCGGCCCGCGCGGAGGTCGTTGCGATTGCCGACCCCTCGGTGGTGGCCCGCACGGCCAGGAGTAAGAGTTTCGGCATCCCTCGTACTTATGAGCGCGCGCGGGTCATGCTGACAGAAGAAGTGCTCGACGCCGTCGATATCTGCGCCCCGCGCGAGGTGCATGTGGAGCTCGTGCAGTTGGCGGCGGCCAGGGGCGTCGATATTCTCTGCCAGAAGCCGCTCGCGCCCGATTACGACCAGGCAGTCGCTCTCGTTGCCGGTCTTCCGCCGTCGATCCGCTTGATGGTGCACGAGAACTGGCGGTTTCGCGCCTATTACCGGCGGATGAAGGCTTGGCTGGAGGAGGGGATTGCCGGCAATATCAGGCAGGTCCAGTTCGAATTCTTCTCAAGCGRCATGATCGCCGATGCTGAGGGCAACAGGTCAGCGCTCATCCGCCAGCCGTTTTTCCGCAGGCAGCAGCGTCTGCTGGTCATGGAGGTCATGATCCATCATCTGGATACGCTGCGCTACCTGTTCGGCGAGATGGAGGTGGTTGCCGCACGGCTTGAGCGCAGCAATGACGACATTGTCGCCGAAGATGTTGCCTTCGTCATTCTGCGCCGTCTGGACGACGGGGTGATCGTCACTGTAAACGCCAATCTGGCGGTGTATGGCGCGCCGCCGGCGCCGCGCGATCATCTGCGGATTTTTGGCACGCAGGCGACGCTGGAATTGTATGGAAGCCGTCTTTCGGCAACGGGCCATGCCGAGCGTGAGGAGGAATTCGATGCGGATGCCGTCTACCAGGGCGCCTATGATGCGACGATCGCGCATTTCCTTGACGGGCTGGAGGGCCGAGCAGTGATGGAGACCGTGCCTGACGATAATCTGAAGACGCTGGCGCTGGTCGAAGACATCTATCGGCTGAGCCGGTTCGACGCTGAAGACAAACCGCGATAAGATGGCCTGCCCCCGGAGGACCTATTGATGCAGACGCTCAACGAAAGCCGTGAAGACGAGACCGAACACGACGATCTGAGCATTGCGCGCGCGCTCGAAGAAGACATCATCTTCGGACGGCTGGCGCCTGGCACTCGTCTGACCGAGGATACGCTTCTTGCGCGCTTCCATGTGACGCGACACTTCGCGCGCCAGGCGATCGTCCAGCTGGAGACGATGGGTATCGTCGTGCGCGAACGCAATAAGGGCGCAACTGTCCGCTCGCTGACGTCAAGACAGGTGCAGGAGATCTATGACGTGCGCGAGCTGCTGCAGAGGCAGGCGGCACTCTGGATTCCGTTGCCGGCGCCCGACGAGCTGATCGCCGAACTGACGGCCCTACACGAAGAGCATGGCCGGCACGTCGAATCCGGCTACCTTCGCGGCGTGCACGAGACAAACGACAAGTTCCATCTGACGCTTTTCAGCGCCTGCGGCAATTCCCATCTCGTCCAGTCGATCGAGCTCTACATGCGTCTCAGCCTGCCGGTGCGCGCCAATTCCATGTCCAGCAAGGAATCGCTGCAGACCTCGCACGAACATCACCGGCTGATGATTGAGATGCTGAAGGGCAGGGACAACTGGGTCCTGGCGCAGCTCTGCGTCGACCATCTGCAGCCGAGCAAGAGGCGCTACCTCGCCTATGTGAGCGAACACTAGGGCTATTCTTCAGAGGGTCAGGGAGCGCAACTTGGAGGGTTGCGCCCCCTCTTTTCCTGCCGTCTCACCAGTCCAGGCGAAGGAGAGAAACGCCCTGACGCGGCAGGGAGAAGCGGAGATCGATCTTGCCATCCGTGACGGAAACCGATGCCTTGTCGTCGATCTCAGCCAGCTTGCCGGAGGCTTCGAGCGTGGCGTAATCGGCGCCCTCGATATGCTGCGGCTTGCCCATTTCCTTCCAGATGCGGAAGGAATTGGAATGCTGCTCGTCCATGCGGAAGTGCTTGAGTGCGGCCGGCCGGCTGCCCCAGCCATCGATGGAAAGGCTGACCTCTGCAGCGGGGCCCGCCTCGTCATCGTCATGATAGTGCCAGACGAGAACGGAGACGCCCCTGTCGTCGCGGGTCGCCACGACATTGACGTCGGGCTTGTCGCGAACGCCGTGGCTCATGATGTCTTCGATATCGCGGCGATAGTCGCTGTCCGATTCCAGCCACTCTCCACCGAGCTTGCCGAGCATGCGGAAGCCGTTCAGCACGGCCTTGTCGACGCCGTTGGTCGCCAGATCCCGAAAGCCGTCGAAATAGGGCTGGTCGTCGAAGAGGAAGGCCCAGGTGACGGCCCCTTCGATCTCGATATTGGCGCGGCGCGACAATTCATAGGTGCGGATCATGCTTTCGACGACGTAGACGCCGTAGAGCGGGCCGTTACGATAGCCGTTCTGCGGATGGACGCGCGCCGAGCAGGCAGCGCAGCCTTCCGGGTCGGATTCGCCGATGACGACGGGCAGGTGCCGAAGCTCGGGGAATTCGTTGATGATGGCAAGATTGGTCTCGATGTCGCGTAGCTGCTTGTGCAGGCCCATGCGTACATGCCCGTCGAAGATGACCGGATTTCCCTTGGCATGGAAGGCGATGAAGTCGAGCGGTGGTTTGTTCTCGACGACATGGCGCAGGAAGGCGCGCAGAAAGGTCTGTGCTTTTTCATTGGCGAATGCGCCGCAGGTGTGCGGGCCGCCGACGCGGGCCTTCGGCAGGGCCCGCTTCACGGCACGGGCGCTCGCATCATACATGGCGCAGAATTCCGGGATCGTGCCGGTCCAGTAGTGGCCGTCGGGCTCGTTCCACACTTCCCAGGGCCAGGACGAGACCACGTCTTCGCCGTAGCGATCGGCGAGGTGCCGCGCCCAAGCTTCGATCAGGTCTCCCCATTTCTTCAGGTCCTTCGGCGGCGCTGTCCAGCCGGTGGTGATAGTCGCATACCGGTCTGCCGGCTCCCAATGATGCTTGTAGGGGCCATCGAAACCGGAAAGCGCTTCCGGTGTGAAGCCGATCTGGATCAGCGGGATGTTGCCGGCTTCGACATAGGCATCGAAGATCTGGTCGATGATCGTCCAGTCGTAGACGGGATTGCCGTTTGCATCCTCACTATAGGCATTGGTCGAGCCCCATTTCAGGGCCGGCTTGCCGTCTCCGCTCGTCAAGAGATTATGTGTACGGATGCGCGGAGCGACGGGGCTGAGTTCGGTCAGCTCTTTCAGGAGCTTCTTGCCGTGCGGGGAGTAAGTGTAGTTCGGCTCGTCATAACCGAACCAGTTCCACAGTGGTCTATATGGCCCGGTCGGCCGGCCGGCGTGAACGTTGATGGTCACGTCATAGGAACTCGTCATCGTCTTTTCCTCTTGAACGGTCATGCCTCAGCCTCCTCCCGAAGGCCAACCGACCAATTTGTGATGAAGTGCGGCCGTCTTGGGAGGGCGCCGCGCTCGCTGCCAAAAGCTATGCGAAATGACCATTTTGTCAATAATATAAAAAACCACACTTGCATGGCGATTGGAAAATGCCCGAATTTCCGAGAGTTTTTGGCATTTTAAAAATTACCTGTTGCCGTTTGGTGAAAAATTGTCGATAAATGCAGAGGCGAAGCTCAGCGTCTGGAGGAGTCGTGCGGGCCATCAGGTCCCTATGCAGACGCTTTTGCCGGAACGCGATCGATAAAGGATTACGGGAAGCGCCCGCGCCTGCGGGTCAAGGAGGAGGAGCGTCCGATGAAGTTCCCTAGATTTGCAGTCATTGCCTTATTGTCTCTCGCCGCTCTGCCTGCTTACGCGCAGGATTTCATTGCCGGCATCCCGCGCAATGAAACGTTGATCATCCAGGGCACGCCGCAGCAGAATGCGGATTGGTTCAACGTCTGGGCGCCCGGCGGTGGCGGCGCGGCCAATGTCAACGGCCTGCAGCAGCTGACGACCGACACGTTCTGGTTCATCAATCCGGAAGGCGGTCCGGATGCCTGGCAGAACGCACTGGCAACCGAGCCGCCTGCCTACAATGCCGATTTCACCCAAATGACGGTGAAGCTGCGCAAGGGCATCTATTGGAGCGACGGCGTTGAATTCACCAGTGATGACGTGGCCTATACGGTCCAGACGCAGATCGACCATCCCGGCATGTCCTGGAGCGCGCCCTTCACTGTCAATGTCGCCAGCGTGGAAAATCCCGATCCGCAGACGGTCGTCTTCCATCTGAAGAAACCCAATTCGCGCTTCCATACGCTGTTTACCGTGCGCTGGAACGCTGCCTGGATCATGCCGAAGCATGTCTTCGAAAAGGCCGGCGATCCCCTGGCATTCAAGAACAATCCGCCGGTCTCGCTCGGCGCCTACGTGCTGCAGAGCTACGACAAGGGCGGTAACTGGACCATCTGGAAATTGCGTGACGACTGGCAGCGCACTTCGATCGGCATGGCCGCCAAGGAGCCGCCGCAGGTCAAGTATGTCGTCTATCGCGCCGCCGGCAATCCGGAGGCCCGCGTCATCGAGCAGCGCAATCACAATCTCGACGTCATCAACGACATGGCGCCCGAGGGTATGTTTGCCATGATGCGTGACAGCAAGAGTGTCGCCTCCTGGCTGAAGGGCTTCCCCTTCGCCCATCCCGATCCGACCCTGCCGTCGGTACTGCTCAACACCAAGAAGCCGCCTTTCGACAACAAGGATGTGCGCTGGGCGCTAGCCTTGATGATCGACATCCGTGCTGTCGCACTTGGTTCTTACCGTGGTGCCGCCAACCTCGCAGCTCTCGCTACGCCGCCGACCGGCTCGGCAACGGATGCTTATTATGTGCCGATGCAGGACTGGCTCACCAATTTCGAGCTCGATACCGGCAGCCGCAAGATCAAGCCCTATGATCCCAATATCTCGGCCCAGATCGCCACCATGGTCCGTGGCCAGTGGGGCGACCAGATTCCGACCGACCCGAAACAGCTGCAGCGCACCTTCGGCTTCGGCTGGTGGAAGCAGGACGTTCAGGCTGCAACCGAACTTTTGCAGAAGGCTGGTTTCAAGAAGAGCGGCAATCAATGGCTGAAGCCTGACGGCACGCCCTTCACGATCCGCCTGCAGGTCGAAGGCGATGCCATTCCGACGCTTGCGCGTGCCGGCACGGTCATCGCCCAGCAATGGAGCCAGAACGGTGTCGCCACCAAGGTGGATGTCGCCGGCCCGACCAATGGCCAGCGTCTCAGCACCGGCGATTTCGAAGCGGCGATCTACTGGAGCATCGAAACCTGGGGCGGCCATCCTGATCTGTCCTTCTTTCTGGACAGCTATCATTCGGAGTTCATCAAGCCGCTGGGGCAGATCCAGCCGCCGCGCAACCTGCAGCGCTGGCAGGATCCGCGTCTCGATCAGATCATCGCTAAAAACCGGTCCATCGCTTTCGCTTCGCCTGATGTCACCAAGGTCGGCCAGGACTTCCTGAAGCTCGCCGTCGAAGAGATGCCGATGATCCCGCTGATGGCTTACAACAAGTTTGCGCCGTTCGACACGACCTACTGGACCAACTATCCGAGTGCTGAAAACCCCTATTCCGCCTCGGGTCCGAACTGGTCGAATATCCGCTACATGGTGGTCGGCCTGAAGGCCAATCCGGCCGCTCCCAAGAACTGACCGTGTCGATATGGGGAGTGGCCGGGCAGCCGGCCGCCCCTTCTGCTATTGGAGGGTGGATGCCATGAATGGCTTTCTGATCTATGCGGGCAAGCGTTTCCTGCAGTTCCTTTTTGTCGTCGTCACCGGCATCACGCTTGCGTTCCTGATCGCCCATTTCTCGCCGGTTGATCCGGTGGAGCAAACGGTGTCGCTGCTGACGAGCTTCGGCTCGACCGACCCGCAGGCAGTCGAAATTCTGCGACAGTCGCTGCGGGAGCTCTATGGAACCGGCGGCCCGCTTCTCGATCAGTATTTCACCTTCTGGGGGCGGGTGCTGACGGGCGATTTCGGTCCCTCGCTGTCGTCCTTCCCGACGCCTGTCATGACGGTCATCGGCCGCGCCTTGCCGTGGACCGTCGGCCTGCTGACGCTTGCAACCATCATCGCCTGGATCATCGGCAATCTGCTCGGCGCGCTGGCCGGCTATTTCCGCAACAGCCGGCTTCTCAAGCTCGCCGGCATCGTCATCATGGCGCTGCAGCCGATCCCGACCTATATTATCGGCCTCAGCCTCGTCATCCTCTTCGGTTTCATCTGGCCGATCCTGCCGATCAGTGACGGCGCGCAGGTCAACCTCGCGCCTGCCTTCAACTGGGCCTTCATCAGCTCGGTCATCGAACACGGCATCCTGCCGGCGCTGACGCTGGTGCTCGTCGGCATCGGCGGCTGGTTCATCTCCATGCGCTCGCTCGTCTCCAACATCGTCACCGACGACCATGTGGTCTATGCCGAGCTCGGGGGCGTACGCTCACGCAGCATCTTTTCGCATTATGTGGCCCGCAATGCCATGCTGCCGCAGGTCACGGGGCTCGCGCTCAGCCTCGGCAATGTCTTCGGCGGCGCCGTCATCGTCGAATTCGTCTTCAACTACCCTGGCATCGGCAAATTGCTGATTTCAGGCATCTATTCCGGTGATTACAGCCTGGTGCTCGGCGTGACGACGATTGCCATCATTGCCGTCGCCTCCGCCGTCTTCGTGATCGACATCATCTATCCGCTGATCGATCCACGCGTGAAACTGGGATAATTGCGATGTTCAAGATCCTCAGAGACCTGCTCCGCTATAACAAGGAATTCCTGTTCGGGACGATCCTGATCCTGATCATCCTCGGCTTGATCGTGGCCTCCTTCTTCTCACCCTATGACGAGAATGCCATCTATGTCGTGAGCCCCGATATGCCGCCGTCTGCCGAATTCTGGTTCGGCACGACATCGCGCGGCCAGGAGGTGTTCTGGCAGATTGCCGCATCGCTTCGCAACACGCTGCTCTTCGGCATCATCGTTGCCGTCATCAGCCGCCTCATTGCGCTGGTCGTCGGCCTGGTCTCCGGCTATATCGGCGGACGCACCGACCAGATCATCATGGGCATCAACGATACACTCGGCGCATTGCCCAACATTCCGATCCTGCTTCTCCTGGTCTTCGTGTTGCGCGACCAGATGACATGGTCGATGCTGGCGATCGTCGCGGCCCTGCTCGGCTGGACACATGACAGCCGGCTGATCCGCTCAGTGGCGCTCTCGCTCCGCCACCGCGAGTTCACCCGGCATGCGGTCTTTGCGGGCATGCGCACGTCGCAGATCCTCATCCGCGAGCATCTTCCTTATGTGATGCCAATCGTCTTCTTCACGACGATGAACAATCTCATCTGGGCGATCGGCCTG
Organism: Rhizobium sp. 01T437; assembly: GCF_056398505.1. NCBI lineage: Bacteria > Pseudomonadati > Pseudomonadota > Alphaproteobacteria > Hyphomicrobiales > Rhizobiaceae > Rhizobium > Rhizobium sp. 01T437. Next base: position 44,609 of record NZ_JBFTPM010000023.1, on the reverse strand, counting down.
GAAGTGACGCTCTCCGTGCTAGGCTTCTCCGACATCAACCGGCCGACGATCGGCGGCATGATCTATTGGGCCAATGCCCATTCCGCCATGGTCGCCGGCATCTGGTGGTGGGTGGCCTTCCCGATGCTCTTCGTGGTGATCCTCTTCCTCGGCCTCTTCATGCTCGCCATGTCGGTCAACGAATATATCGATCCTCGCTCGCGGCTGGCCCGGATGGGAGCCTGAGACGATGCAGAATCTTTTGAGGAAAGCGCCTTTGACCCTCGTCGAAAATTCCCGGGACGCGCTGACGATCGACGGGCTGAAATGCTATTATGTCAACGACTATTTCGGCGTCCGGCGCGAGATTCGCGCCGTCGATGACATCAGCCTGGCGGTACGTAAGAACGAGATCTACGGCATCGCCGGAGAATCCTCGAGCGGCAAGACCTCGTTGATCAAGACGCTTGCCGGGGCCATCCGGCCGCCGATGCGGGTCGTCGGCGGCACCGTCAATTTCAACTTCGATGGAAAGCTGATCGACGTCTACGGCGAACCGCAGAAAATGCGGTCTGCGCGCTGGCGCCACCTGTCCTATATCATGCAAGGCTCGATGAACGTGCTGAACCCAGTCCGGCGCGTGAAGCACGCTTTCAACGATTTCGCCTTCCGGCACATGAACCTTGATCCGGCCAGTTTTCGTGAGCGGATCGAGGCGCATCTCGCCCGCCTGCATCTCGATCCGCATGTGCTCGAAGCCTTTCCGCATCAACTCTCAGGCGGCATGCGCCAGCGACTGACCATTGCGCTCGCGACCGTCTGCGAACCGGAATTCATCATCGCCGATGAGCCGACGACAGCGCTCGACGTTCTGGTGCAGCAGGATGTTCTGGCATTGATCAAGGAGGTGCAGACGCGCATGCAAGCCTCGGTCATCTTCGTAACCCACGATATGTCCGTCCATGCCGCAATCACCGATCGCCTCGCGATCATGTATGCCGGGCGGCTGGCCGAAGAGGGCCCGACGCAGGCGATTTTCGACAATCCGCAACATCCGTATACGGTTCACCTGATCGGCAGCCTGCCGCGGATCGGCGATACGAAAACCAGAAAAAGCCTACCAGGCAAACCGCCGGCGCTCTCGAACCCGCCTTCGGGATGCCGCTTCCACCCGCGGTGTCCGATTGCGATCGACAGATGCTCGAAGGAGGTGCCCGTCATGCAGCCAAGCGCGACCGGCGGGCGTGTCGCCTGTTTCAGGGCGGGGGAGTACAAAATCCAATGAGCGGCGAACACCTTCTCCAGCTTGAAAACGTCACCAAGCTCTTTCCGATCGGCGGCTTCTTCTCGCGTGCCAAGATGACGGCAGTCAACGAGGTCAGCTTCGCGCTCGAGGCTGACAGGCCCGAGATCTTCACGATTGTCGGCGAATCCGGCTCCGGCAAATCCACGCTTGCCAAGATGATCCTTGGCAATGAGAAGGCTGATCGCGGAACCATCCGCTTCGACGGTGCGGATATCGGCGATATTCTCAGCCGCAACGCCCGTGAAGCCTTCATGACCAGGGTCCAGCCGGTTTTCCAGAATCCCTTCGAAGCCTTCAATCCGCTGACGCGCATCGACGAATATCTGTATGCCACCGCCCATCGCTTCAAGGGTGCGAAGAGCCGCGCCGACAGGGAGGCGCTGGCCGATACGGCGCTGCAGCGGGTCGGCCTCTCCATCGCGGAGGTTCGCGGACGGTATTCGCATGAATTGTCAGGCGGCCAGCTCCAGCGTATTGCAGTCGCGCGGGCGCTCATTCCCGAACCGAAGCTTATCGTCGCCGACGAGCCGGTCTCGATGGTGGATGCATCGCTGCGAATGTCGATCGTCAATCTCTTCCGCGAATTGCGTGATACGCTGAAGGTGTCGATTATCTATATCACCCATGATCTCGCGACCGCATACTACATCGCCGACCGTGTCATCATCATGCGCAAGGGCGTGGTGGTCGAAAGCGGCGATGCACGCACCGTGCTCGACAATCCGCAGCACGAATATTCGATCGCCTTGAAGAATGCCGTGCTGCCGCCTGATCCTCGTGAGGCGTCGACGATCATTCGCCAGCGCCAGCAGGATGCCGGCGCATTTGCGCCTCGGGAGATCGTCAGCGCCTGATAAGGTCACGCCCCGAGATGGGGCGCGGCCACGTTGTCGGTCTCAGGAGGCGCGGAAACGCAGATTACCGGCCGAAAGCTCGCTGACCGAGGCGCAACCCATCAGCTTCATGCCGCGCTCGATTTCGGTTCGCATCTGCAGGAGCGCCCGTTCGACGCCTGCCTGGCCAGCCGCCGCAAGCGGGAACAGATAGTAGCGCCCGACGCCGACGGCCTTGGCGCCAAGTGACAGGGCCTTCAGCACATGGGTGCCGCGCTGGACGCCGCCATCGACCATCACATCGATACGATCTCCGACGGCGTCGACGATTTCCGCAAGCTGGTCGAAGCCGCTGCGCGAACCGTCGAGCTGACGCCCGCCGTGATTGGAAAGTACGATGCCAGTGCAGCCGATATCGATCGCGCGCTTGGCATCCTCGACCGTCATGATGCCCTTCAGGCAGAAATGTCCGCCCCAGATTTTCACCATCTCGGCGACGTCGTCCCAGTTCATGGCGGGGTCGAGCATTTCGGTGAAATAGCGGCTGATCGACATGGTGCCGCTGCCCATGTCGACATGGCTGTCGAGCTGCGGCAGGCGGAATTTCTCATGCGTGAAATAATTGATGGCCCATGCCGGTTTGACGGCAAACTGCGCCATGCCTGACAGATTGAGCTTGAAGGGGATGGCAAAGCCGGTGCGCTTGTCGCGCTCGCGGTTGCCACCGGTGATGCTGTCGACGGTCAGCATCATCACCTGCACGCCGGCCTGCTTGGCTCTCGCCATCATTTCGCTGTTGAGGCCGCGATCCCTGTGGAAATAGAACTGATAGACCTGCGGTCCGCTGCTGATCTTACGCGCCTCTTCCAGGCTGATCGTGCCGAGAGAGGAAACGCCAAACATCGTACCGAATTTGCCGGCGGCATGGGCGACCGCCCGTTCCCCTTCGTGATGAAAGAGCCGCTGCAGAGCCGTCGGCGAGCAATAGACAGGCATGGCGAGTTTCTGGCCCATGACGGTAACCGACATGTCGACCTCGTTGACACCGCGCAGCACGCTCGGCAGAAGATCGCAGCTCTCGAAAGCAGATGTATTGCGCCTGTAGGTAACCTCATCGTCCGCCGCGCCGTCGATATAGTTGAAGATCGGCCCGGGAAGGCGTTGCTTGGCAAGACGGCGGAAGTCATGGAAATTATGGCAGTCTGAAAGGCGCATACTCGTATCCAATCGAGGGCTGGCATGTCATGCCTCCAGCCGATGAGCGGCCGCGAGACCTCCTCGTCTTCGCGATCCATGAGCTATGGGATACGATTATTATCGCACCAATCTCAAGCTCTCTTGAGTGCGCTTCCGTCGCCTTGTGAGAGAAAGGCGCATTTTATTGCCCGGCGGCATGCGAGATGACATGCGTTGCGGAGACGCCGGATCAGCGGGTGGGCTTCACCGCCAGCCAGATGACATGCCGTGCACCGCCGCGCTTGCCGTTGGCGCGCGTGTTGATCGCATCGACCGCAAAGCCGCTATCCTTCAGCCGGCGGGTGAAGGATGGATCAGGGCCTGAGGACCAGACGGCGAGCACGCCGCCGGGGCGGAGCGCCTCGCGGGCGGATCTCAGCCCGGCAAAATCATAAAGCCGGTCGTTGGATTTGCGGGTCAGCCCGTCAGGGCCGTTGTCGACATCGAGCAGGATAGCGTCATAGCCGGCCTTTCCGGCACTGATTGCCTCGCCGACATCGCCCTGATGGATCGAGACACGCGGATCGTCGAGGCAGCCCGTGAAGACCTCCGCCATTGGACCTCGCGCCCAGGCGACGACCGCCGGCACCAGTTCGGCGACGACGACACCGGCATCCTCGGGCACTACAGCCAGTGCTGCCCGCAGCGTAAAGCCCATGCCGAGGCCACCGATCAGGATTTTCGGCTTCGGATGCGATTTGATCCGCTCAAATGACAGGGTGGCGAGCGCTTCTTCCGAGCCGCTGAGGCGGCTGTTCATCAGCTCGTTGGTGCCGAGCATGATGGAAAATTCGGCTCCGCGCTGCTTCAGCCGCAATTGCCCGCCTTCGCCGGGAATGGTCGCGGAATCGAGCTGGATCCAGGGAAGCATGGCGGTTTCGTCTCGCTGAAAGGGACCTGCCCCTAGCATAGGGCGGTGGTCGAAGCCAGCAAGCCTTGCTCAGACCATGCGCATGAAATGATCCGCCTCATATTCCACCACCTCTTCCTGCGGCACGGCGGAGCGGCGGCGAATATCCTCGACCTCCTGCGGCTGCAAGCGCGTGCGGGGATCGTCGAAGCGTACATCCGGATCCGGCACGGCCGACAGCAGGAGGCGGGTATAGGGATGCAGTGGATTGTCGATCACCTTGGCGGTGCTGCCCCATTCGACGATCTGGCCGGAATACATGACGGCGATATCCTCCGCCACATAGCGGGCGGTGGCGATATCGTGGGTGATGTAGAGCAGGCCGAGATTCATCTCCTTCTTCATGTCGTTCAGGAGATTGAGAACGCCGAGGCGCACCGAGACATCGAGCATCGAGGTCGGCTCGTCGGCGACGATCACTTCCGGTTGAGCCGCAAGGGCACGCGCGATATTGACCCGCTGGCGCTGGCCGCCTGAAAGTTCGTGCGGATATTTCGGCGCGACGATATCGGGATCGAGCTTCACGCGCTCAAGGAGTTCACGCACTGTCGCGTCGATCTGATTGCCGCGGATATCAGGCCGGTGCAGTTTTAGCGGTCGCTGCAGATGATGGGCGATCGTATGGGCCGGGTTCAGCGAGGCGAAGGGATCTTGGAAGATCATCTGCACGGAACGGCGGTAGCGGGCGATTTCATCCGCCTTGGCACCTTCGACGGGGCGGCCCTTGTAAAGGATTTGCCCCGTCGTTGGCGAATATTCGCGCATGGCCATGCGGGCGCAGGTCGTCTTGCCGCTGCCAGATTCGCCAACCAGCGCCAGCGCACGGCCGGCATGGAGCGAGAATGAGATGGCGCGTGCGGCATGAACGGCGGAAACGCCGTGGCCGAAGGTCTTGGTGACCTTGTCGAGGGCGAGGATGGCATCGCTCATAGCAGCACGCCTCCGTGAAGCGAGGGGAAGGAGGCCCAGAGTTTCCGGGTGTATTCGTGCTGCGGCACCTTGTAGATCGCCTCGGCACCGTTCTGTTCGACTAGCTTGCCCTGGAGCATGATGCCAATGCGGTCGCAGAACTGCACCATCAGCCCGAGATCGTGGGTGATGAAGAGCACCGAGAAGCCGAACTGCTTCCTGAGTTCGTTGATGCGCTGCAGGATTTCCCGCTGCACCACCACGTCAAGCGCCGTCGTCGGCTCGTCCATGACGACAAGTTTAGGATCGAGCGCCATGCAGATGGCGATAACGATGCGCTGGCGCATACCGCCGGAAAACTGATGCGGATAGTTGCGCATGCGATCCGGCGCGATATCGACGAGCCGCAGCATCTCGGCTGTGCGCTCACGCGCCTGCGCCTTCGTCATGCCCTTGTGAGTGCGAAGCACATCATAGAACTGGTCTTCGATGCGCAGCACCGGGTTCAGCGAGTTCATGGCGCTCTGGAAGACCATGGCGACCTCGCGCCAGCGGAAGGCGGCAAGCGCCTTCGCGTCGAGTTCCAGCACATCGCGGCCGGCAAGCAGGATCTGGCTCTCCTTGCGGATCAGCGCCGGCGGCTTGTGCAGGCGGCTGATGGCAAAGGCGATCGTGCTCTTGCCACAGCCGGATTCGCCGGCAAGGCCGAAAACCTCGCCGGGGGCGACATCAAAACTCACGTTGTCGACGGCGCGAAAGTCCTTTTCCTCGCCGATATAGTCGATCGTGAGGTTCTTTACAGAAAGCAAGGGTTGCGTCACAGGCGGCCCTCCCCGGAGCGGATGAGCAGGGACCAGCGTTTCAGATGATTGCCGGTGCGCAGGCGCGGGTTGGCGATCTCGTCTACGGCAAAATTGAGGAGCGACATGCCGATGCCGAGGAAGGCGAGCGCGAAGCAGGGTGTCAGGATATCCCACCAGGCGCCGACCGAAAGCGCGGAGGCCTTCTGCGCGTTATAGAGCATGGTGCCCCAGGAGACGACGCGCGGATCGCCGAGGCCGAGGAATTCCAGCGTCGCTTCGGTGATGATAGCGAAGATGACGCTGCCGATGAAATTGATGCCGACGATGGAAATCACATTGGGGAAGATCTCGAATGTCATGATGCGCCATTGCGGCTCGCCCATCATCTCCGCCGATTTGACATAGTCCTTCTGCTTGACGGAGAGCGTTTCGGCGCGGGTCACGCGCGCACCCCAGGCCCAGGACGTTCCGCCAAGGATAAGCGCAATGACGATCGGGCTCGCCTGGCCGATGAAAGCTGCGAGAACGAGCAGCAGCGGCAGGTTCGGCACGACGAGCACCATATTGGTAAAGAAGCTGATGACCTCGTCCGTCTTGCCGCCGCGATAGCCGGAGATGATGCCAAGGGCAGTACCGACGGCGGTGATCAACAGGCCGGCGCCGAAGCCGACGGCAAGCGAGGTGCGCGCGCCATAGATCAAGCGGGCAAAAACGTCCTGGCCGATGCGCGTCGTGCCGAGAATATGTTCGGCTGATGGCGGCTGGTGCGGACGGCCCGTACGGGCGGCGGGATCGTAATGCGTCAGCAAGGGGGCTGCGATCGCGACGATGATGATGAAGGCGATGATGGCGAGGCCGATCAGCGCCTTGCGATTGCGGAGCAGGCTCTTCATCTCACGCTCCCTTCAGTCGCGGATCGAGCAGCACATAGCTGACATCGACGATGAAATTGGCGATCAGCATGGTCGCGGTCATGATGAGAAGCTGGCCCTGGATGACGGGATAATCGCGGGCAAGGATCGCCTGGTAGAGGATGTTGCCGAGGCCGGGATAATTATAGACGACCTCGGTGACCAGCGAGCCGCCGAGAATGGTGCCGATGGCGATGGCAAGGCTGGAAACGGTCGGCAGCAACGCATTGCGCGCCGCATACCAAAGCATCACATGCCGGTCGGACAGGCCCTTGGCGCGGGCCATGACGATATAGTCCTCGCCGAGCAGGTTGATCATGTTGTTGCGCATGGTGACGGTGAAGCCGCCGACCAGCACGGTGCAGAGCGTGATCATCGGCAGGATGCCGTGATAGGCGACACTGCCGATATATTGAAAGCTGAAGGCAGGATCGAGCGAGGGATCGACCGCATAGCCGTTCGGGAACCAGCCGAGCGTGAAACCGAAGAAAAACAGCACGATCAGCGAGGTGACGACGGCCGGTACCGATGTCGCGAAGATCGCGCCGATCGAGACGATGACGTCGAATTTGCTGCCGCGCCGCCAGGCCGCGACGATGCCGAGGAATGTGCCGAGCGCGAAACTGATGATCGTCGCCGTGCCCATCAGGCCGGCGGTCCAGACCAGCGCGTGGCCGAGCACGGACGTGACCGGCAGCGGGAAATATTTGATCGAGCGGCCGAGATCACCGGTGAAGATGCTGCCGAGATAGGTGAGATATTGCTGCCAGAGCGGCCCGTCGACGAAGCCGAAGGTGAGCTTCAGCGCCTGCAGACTTTCCGGCGGCAGTTCAGCGCCGGCGCTCGAAAACATGATGCGCACGGGATCGCCCGGCATCAGCCGGGGCAGGAAGAAATTGATCGTGGCTGCCGCGATGAAGGCCGCCAGGTAAAAGGCGAGGCGGCGAAGCAGAAAGGCCATGGGGACTCCGTCAAAACAGGAGCGGCGCTTGCCGCGCCGCTCCCGCCGTTTCTAGTGGCTTACTTGACCGGCTCGAGCGCCAGCAGGTTCAAAAGACGTGCCGGGTTGGTACGCGAGATGGACGGATTGACGAAGGGGTTTTCCTTGGTCGACCAGCCGGTGAAGCGCTTGGTGTTGTACTGATACCAGTTCGGATTGTTGAAGACCGGGATGACAGGCATGTTTTCGGCAACGATGCGCTGAGCCTTGTTCATCGCTTCCTTCTGCTTGTCGAGGTCGGCCGTGTGGGTGAACTGGGTCACCAGATCTTCCACTTCAGGGCTGAACCAGCGCTGCGCGGTGAAGCGGGTCTTGCCCTTATCCGATGCGCTGAAGGCGCGCTTGTAGGGGTAGTAGGGCGATGCCGATGCCGGCAGGCTGTTGATCGCTGCATCGAACTTGCCGTCGATGAGGTCGGAGGTCCAGACGGCTTCTTCCGGCGTCTCGATCTTGGCGTCGATACCGACGGCCTGCATGCCTTCGATGGCGATGTTGACCGTGTCGATCCAGTCCGTCCAGGCGTTCGGAACGATGATCGAGAAGGAGATCTTCGAGCCGTCAGGATTGTCGCGCAGACCGTCGCCATCCTTGTCGACATAGCCGGCCGCATCGAGCAGCGCCTTGGCGGCATCGGCGTCATAGGCGCCGAACTTGCCGAAGTCGGCCTTGACGGACGGGTCCGCCCAGCTCTTGTAGAGCTCGCCCATCAGGCCCGGGTCTTCGTTCAGCGTCGGATAGCCGTAGCCGGCGACATCGATCATCGTCTTGCGGTCAAGCGCCATGGAGACCGCCTGGCGGAACTTCACGTCGTTGAAGGCCTTTTTGTTGGCCTCGTTCGACGTTTCGAGGTTGAACAGGAAGGCAACCATGCTGCTTGGCGAGTACCAGTAGTGATAATGGGCCGGATCCTTCGAGACATAGACATTGTCGATATCGGGAATGAAGGAGACGCCCCAGTCGAGCGTGCCGTCGGCGGTCGCCGTCAGGATCTGGTTGTTGTCGGCAAGCTGCGGGAAGCGCATGCAGTCGACCTTCAGATGCTCGGCATCCCAGTAGTTCGGGTTGCGGCACTGGTCATAGGTCTGGCCGGTGAAACGCGGCACTTCCGTCAGCGGGCCGCTGCCGACAGGGTTTTCGTTGGCATAGGTGACCGGATCGGCGACATCCTTCCAGACGTGCTCCGGCACGATCGGCAGCTGCGACAGCTGCTCGGCGGCAAGCGAGCTCGGGTTGGCGAGCGTGAAGCGCACCGTCTGGGCATCGACCGCCTGCACGTCGGTGATGAAGGTCCAGATGCTGACGAAGTCGAGCGCCGGGAATTTCTTCAGATAGTCATAGGTGAACTTGACGTCGGCCGAGGTCAGCGGCTGGCCGTCCGACCACTTGAGGTTCGGGCGCAGCTTGAAATCGATGCTCTTCAGGTCGTCGGAGAGCTTGAAGCTCTCGGCCAGGCGATAGACCGGCTTGTTGCTGTCGAAACGGTTGAAGATGACCAGCGGCTCGTAGATGAAGTCGAGTGTCGACTGACGCGACGAGGTCTGGTTGAACGGGTTGAAGTTGCGCACCCAAGTCGTGGCCGGCTCGATATTGGCCGTCAGGATGGTCTGTGCCATGGCCGAGCCTGACAGCATGGTCAGGGCGGCGGCCGCCAGGATATATTTCTTCATGTCAAATTCCCCTTTTCTTATGCGGTGAAAAATGGCGGCGCCGGTCAGGAGACCAGCGCGCTTGCAAACATGGCTTCGACTTCCGCCTGGGCAGCGCGATAGTCGATCTTGAGAGTACCGAGGCGTGCCTTGCCGGCGGCGATACGCTTCTGTGCGGCTTCGGTCAGCGGGCGTGCGGCCTTGGCTGCGGCTCCGCTTTCCTTGACGTCGCCGTGGCTGTGCAGTGCGATGTCGAAACCGGCATCGAGCACTTGGGCGACGCGTTCCGGCAGGGTGCCCTGCAGCGATTCCATGAAGATGCAGTCGGAGATCAGAACGCCGTCATAGCCCATGTCGTTGCGGATCACGTCATGCATGATCGGCGAGATCGAGGCCGGCAGGTCCGCATCATAGGCCGAGTAGACGACATGGGCGACCATGGCCCAGGGCGTGTCCTTCAGCGCGACGAAGGGCTTGAAGTCGGTGGCAACAAGTGTCTCGCGGGAGGCGTCGACGACCGGGCGCTCCTTGTGGGAGTCGAGCGTGGCGCGGCCGTGGCCTGGAATATGCTTCATGACGGGCATGTTGCCGGTTTCCAGCAGGCCATCGACCACTTCCCGGCCAAGGGCTGCGATGAAATCCGGATCCGGGCCGAAGGAGCGGGCGCCGATCACCGCGCTCGTCGTCTCGAAGACGAGATCGAGAACAGGCGAGCAGCCGCTCGAAAGACCAAGTTCGCTCATCATCGCGCCCATGGCCTGGGAGGAAAGACGCAGCGCCTTCTTGCCGAGGTCGAGATCGCGGCGGGCAAGCTCGGCGAACTGGCCGAAGCTACGGAAGAGCGGCCAGGGGCCGGCATCCATATGCTGCACACGGCCGCCTTCCTGGTCGGTAAAGACGGGCGCATCGTCGCGGCCGACAGCCTCGCGGAAACGGTCGATCAGGATCTTTGCCTGCTCCGGATTACGCAAGTTGCGGCGACCGACGAAGAGGCCGAGCGGATTGGTCTCGCGGAAGAGGGCGAATTCATCGTCCGAAAGCGTCGGATTGGGAAGGCCGACAAAGAGAGCGAGCGGGGTCGAGGACACTATTTCAAACTCCGGTATCAGATGGTCATTTCGGCTGGCTTCGCAGCATGCCTTCGTAAATGCCCTTGTCGGGGGCGGGAATTTCGACCGCACCGGCGGTCTTGACGTAGAAATCGACGGGGCCGGCATCGCCGATGAAGGCATAGGCGTGGCCAAGGGTCTTCATGGTCTGCAGGCAGGCGGAAAAGAGGGCGAGGCCGATACCCTTGCCGCGCGCGGCGGGATCGACGCCAGTCGGGCCGAAGAAGCCGCGGGCCGTCGTGTCATAGCAGGCAAAGCCAGCGAGCTTGCCGTTTTCGACGGCGACCAGGCAGGCGACGGGCTGGTGGGAAAAGGCGACGGTGACTTCACTTGCCCAGTTTTCGCTGAAGTGCTCTCGCACCCAGCCGACAACGACGTGAAGTTCCGGCGGCAGAGCCGGACGGATTGTGATGCCGACGGAGCCGGCTTTTACTTTCAGTTCCGCAAGCTTCGTGGAATATAAGCTCACAAGCAGGTCCGACACCCGAATTCCTCCAGTTATTCTGTTATTGCGGAATGTATCCCCTTTTAATGACATAGCTTTGGATATATAGGCGGCCATGTCAACAGGCTTTTTACGAGGCAGGCTCGGTTCAACTGAGAGTAGGCAAAACAAAACGGCCCGGTTTGACCGGGCCGTTGGGCAATCTTTAAATTGTGATCCGGCTCAGATCCTGGCGTCTTTCCACAGGCTATGGAAATGATGGACAGGTCCATGGCCGGAACCGACCGTCAATTCGCCTGCGGTAGCGACCGCCTGCGCAAGATAGGTTTTCGCGGTCGCGACGGCCACTTGCGGCAGCACACCCTTTGCGAGCTCGGCGGCAAGCGCGCTGGAAAGGGTGCAGCCCGTACCATGTGTGTTTTTGGTCGGTACGCGTTTCGCCTCGAACCAGTGCTGGCCAGAGGCGGTCGACAGCACGTCAGGGCTTTGGTCGCTGTCGAGATGGCCGCCCTTGACCAGCACCGCGGTGGGGCCGAGCGCACGCAGGCGCTCAGCCTGTGACGCCATCTGCTCGCGGCTTTCAGCAACCTCTTCGTGCAGCAGCGCGGCCGCCTCCGGCAGATTGGGGGTCAGCAGCGTGGCGAGCGGCAGCAGGTGCCGCGTCAGCGCATCGACGGCCTGCGGGTCGAGGAGCGCTGCTCCACCCTTGGCGATCATGACCGGATCGACGACGATAGGGATGCCGCGATGAGGTGCCAGCGCCTCGGCAACGGCTTCGGCAATGCCGGCATTGGCGATCATGCCGATCTTAACGGCGTCGACGCGCACATCGGCAAAGACCGCTTTGATCTGCTGGGAGACGAAGTGTGGCGGCACGAGATGCACGCCGGTTACTCCTTGGGTGTTCTGCGCCGTCAATGCTGTCAGCGCCGCCATGCCATAGACGCCGCGCGCCGAGAAAGCTTTGAGATCGGCCTGAATGCCGGCGCCGCCGGAGGGATCGGAGCCGGCGATGGATAAGACGTTGCGGATCATCGGCGGACCTTTTGGATTTCCTCGGCGATGCGGAGTGTCGCGGCCCGCGGATCCGACGTACCGCAGATTGCTGAGACGACAGCAAGCCCATCGGCACCTGCCGCGAAGACGGAAGCGACATGCTCGCTCTTCAGTCCGCCGATCGCAACCGTTGGAACGGGCGCCGCCTTGACCAGCTTCGCCAGCCCGTCAAAGCCGATCGGCTGCTTATGATCGGTCTTGGTTGGAGTGGCAAAGACCGGTCCGATGCCGGCATAGTCGACAATAGCGGGGTCGATGGCCGCAGCCAGCGCTTCGGTCTCGACCGACAGGCCGAGGATCATGTCCGGGCCGATCATCGCACGGGCGGCGGCGGGTCCCATATCGTCCTGGCCGATATGCAGACCGTCGGCGCCAATCGCAACGGCCGCTTCCACGTCATCGTTGATAACAAGCAAAGCGCTGGTACCCTTCAGGATATCTTTGAGCGCCAGACCGGTCTCAATCATCCTTGCCGTTCCGCCATGCTTGTCGCGAAGCTGCACCATAGTCGCGCCGCCGGCGACGGCAAGTCGCGCCGTCTCGACCATGCCGATTCCGGCGCTGAGATCGGGGTCGAGGACCAGATAAAGGGAGAGATCGAAGCGTTTCATGCGGCGCTGATCCTGACCTTTGCATCGAGTGTCGCGCCATCGAGCGCGGCGAGCTGATCGAGGAATCGCCAGGAGAAGGAACCGGGGCCATCCGCATTTTTCGCTGCCTCCTCGCCGGCAACAGCGAAAGTAGCAAGTGCAGCGACAGCGGCTGCGAAAGGGTCGGCGGGAATGGTGGCGGCGAAGGCGCCCGTCAGGCAGGTCAGCGAGCAGCCGAGCGCGGTCACCTGCGGCATCAGCGACGATCCGCCTTCGACGCGCAAGGCCTGCGTGCCGTCAGTCACGAAATCCACGACGCCGGTGACGGCGACGACCGCGCTGTGCCGTTCGGCAAGCAGCCGCGCGGATGCCTCGGCCTGTTCAACTGGGTCACGGCTGTCGACGCCCTGGCCACGGCTCTCGCCGCCGGCAAGTGCGATGATTTCGGAAGCATTGCCGCGAATGATCGTCGGGCGAAGCGCCAGGAGATCGGCAGCAGCCTTGCGCCGGAAGGATGTTGCGTAATGAGCGACCGGATCGAGGACCCAAGGCTTGCCACCCGCATGGGCCGCCGTTGCCGCGGCATGCATGCCGTCGATCCATTGGGTGGAGAGCGTGCCGATATTGACGGTCAAAGCCCCGGCGATCGCGGCGAACTCTCCCGCTTCCTCGGCGGCATGAACCATGGCGGGCGATGCTCCGGCCGCGAGCACCACATTGGCGGCGATGTTCATGGCCACATAATTGGTGATGCACTGCACGAGCGGCGGCTTCGCGCGCATCGCCGTCAACAGCGCTCCGGGTGTCTTGTTCTCCATAGTACCCCTTTCAGGCGGGGCAGGCGCGGGAACGATTGTGCGATGAAGCAGGCTTCGACCCGAGCGACTCCCTCCGCCGGCATTATCCGGTTCAGGTTCGAAGGGTGCTTCTCAGCCAGTTCTTGCGAACCGGCGCCCCTGTCTCTCAACGGCATTCTTTCTTGCAGAGAATGGTGCCGATGTCACTGGCAAAATGACGGTCTTGCAAACGAGTATCCGTACCTGGCGCCGCCGCGCCGGCTAGAGACAGCTGTCATCAGTCAAGCTGGTGTCTGCTTGCAGCCGGTGCGGGAGCTTGCCAATCTCTTCGGCGGTCCCCTTAGAGACGCCGCCGTCTGAAGTCTGGCAAGCTCCGGTACATCAACGCAGCGGAGCCGGAAGCAGATTGCTGGTGAAATCCTGGTACGAAACGGGCCGCAGGAACCTGTATATGGCGAGCGTCCCGACAGACGTCGATCTGCCGTCGGCGGTTGCCGGATAGGGGCCGCCATGCACCATGGCGGGCGATACTTCCACGCCGGTTCCGAAGCCGTTCACGAGCAGGCGTCCGGCCAGCATTTCCAGCTTGGGAACGAGGCGCTTGGCGTCCTGTTCGTCTTCGCTCGTAATGTGCAGGGCAACGGTCAGCTGGCCTTCGAGACCGTCGAGGACGCGCTCGAGTTCGGCGAGATCACGGCAGCGCACGATAAGACCGGCTGCACCGAAGACCTCGTCCTGCAGCTCGTGATGTGCAAGGAATGCAGCGGCTGTCGTCTCGAAGAGAGCGGCCGTGCCTTCGAATTCGCTGCCGGGCTTGCCATTGGCAACGAGACGGACTTCGGGATGCTTTTCCAGCCGGGCGACGCCATCGCAGAATGCCTTGGCGATGGAGCCTGTGAGCATCGTCTGGGCGCCGACATCAGGCAGAAGCTCCCGGGTCTTGGCAATGAAAGTGTCCAGACCTTCGCTGTCGACGGCGAGAATAAGGCCGGGATTGGTGCAGAATTGTCCGGCACCCAGGACCAGCGAGCCCACGAAGGCCGTTGCAATCTCCGCTGCGCGGCTTTTCAGGGCATTCGGAAAGAAGATGACCGGATTGATGCTGCTCATTTCCGCATAGACTGGGATTGGCTGCTTGCGCTCGGAAGAGATTTTCATCAGTGCAGTGCCGCCGCGGCGCGACCCTGTAAAGCCCACTGCCCGGATTCTGGCATCGGCGACGAGCTTCTGTCCGACCTCGAAGCCGGTATCGAAAAGAAGCGCGAACGTGCCGGCATGCAGGCCGGCCTTGGCGACGGCGCGCTGAACGGCGCGGCCGACCAGTTCCGATGTGCCCGGGTGAGCGGAATGCGCCTTAACGACGACGGGGCATCCTGCTGCGAGCGCAGATGCCGTGTCACCGCCAGCAACTGAGAACGCGAGCGGAAAGTTCGATGCGCCGAAAACCGCGACAGGCCCCAGGGGAACGTTACGCAGGCGCAGATCAGGCTTCGGAACCGGCTTGCGGGAGGGATCCGCGCCGTCGAAACGAAGCTCCTGGAACCGGCCTTCGCGAACCTCCTTCGCAAACAGCCGAAGCTGTCCCATCGTGCGTGCGCGCTCGCCCTCGATACGTCCGCGCGGAAGTCCGGTTTCCGCCATCGCCCGCACGATCAGCTCGTCGCCGATAGCCTCGATCTCACTGGCAATCGTTTCAAGAAAGGCAGCGCGTGTCTCCAGATCGGTTTCCCGGTAGGAGGCGAACGCTTCCCATGCAAGCATGATTGCCTCTTCGACGTCTTCGGCGGAGGCGCCACCGAAAGAGACGGGCAGCGCCGTCCCCGTGGCTGCCTCGACGCCGTAGAGCTCGCCACGCGCGCCGCGCTTTTCCGATCCCGCGACGAGCAGGCTTCCATTGATAGTCATGACGGATTTCCTTTCAAACAAACTCGAGCGACGTATATAGGCGTTCGCTTTCTCATTTTCACGACATCTTTGCCCGATATCGCATCGAAGATGGGCATCTCCTGCAGAGATTTGGTCGCCTCGCCGGACGGCTAGACGACGGTGCACGCAAAAGCAATTTCATGTCGAAATGCCGCCCCTTTTTTACGCTCATTCTCGGGCGGGATTAAATATCGAGGGGGCCACATGAAATACGCATCCGCTGTCTGTGCGGCGTTTACCGCAGTACTGCTCTCCACAACCGCATCTGCGCAAACCGGAACGATCAAGTCGATCCGGCTGTCCTCCGGCGGTGTGGCCGAATATGTGCGCAGTCTTAATGTCGGGGACGACGRCAACGCCGTGGTCGAGGTGCCGACAGACCAGATGGATGACTTCCTGAAGACGCTTGTCGTCTCGGGGCCTGCGCCCGTGAAGGGGCTTTCGACCACCGGGCCGGGCATGGTCGACGAAACGTTCAAGGCGCTGCCGATCAAGCCGCAGGATCTGGATTCTGCCGCCGGTGTGCTGAGGGCTCTGAGAGGCGCGCCCGTCTCTGCGAACGGGGTGAAGGGGCGCATTGTCGGGGTGGAGCCGCCGACCGAAAAGCAGAGGGCGCGGCTGATCGTGCTGCTTGATAGCGGCGCCTTCGACGTTGCCGAGATCGGTGGCGCCACGACCTATAAACTCGACGATCCCAAAGACGCCGAGATGGTGAGCCGGACTGCGGAACTGCTGTCGAGCGATGGGGTGCAGGGGACGCGCACTGTCACCATCGCGCTCGATGGCAAGGCGTCTGCAGCCGTGGATATTTCCTATGTCGTCGCAGCCCCGCTCTGGAAGCCATCCTACAGGATCATTGTCGATGCCAAAGGCAAAGCGAGGCTGCAGGCATGGGCGGTGCTGGAGAATGCCTCCGGTGAAGACTGGCAAGGCGTCTCCGTATCCCTGACGTCAGGAAGGCCGGTGACGCTGCGCCAGAGACTATACGCAAGAACATGGCCGCAGCGCGAGGAGGTGCCGGCCGCAACCGCCTATCTTGATGTAGCCGGTGCCCGGCGCGGCATGATTGGCGGCGTGTTGCTGAACAAGGAGGCCGCGGAGCTCCCCGCTCCCGTCATGGCTGCTGCGGCCGCTGCCGCCACTGCCGACGAGGGCGACGTGGTCGCAAACTTCGACCTTCCAGGCACTTATGATCTGAAGAACGGAGAAACGATTTCCGTGCCGATCCTCGATCATGAGATTGGGGCGGAATTCGTCGCCCTCTATCGTGATGGCGCGCGACATCCGGATGCGGCGCTGGTGCTCATGAATGACACGGCTACATCGCTGCCGCCGGCGGTCGCGGCGGTCTATGACGAAAAGGGGCGCTATGTCGGTGACGCACGCATAGGCAACATGAAACCGGGCGGAGTGGAAACGGCGACGTTTGCGGCCGATCAGAAGATCGACCAGGAAATGGCAACCACGAACTCAAGCGCCTTCCGAACGGTTGTGGTCAAGGACGGCTATCTCGACGCGACGCTCGAACGTCGCGTGCGAAAGACCTTCACCGCCTGGGGTGCCGATGCCGACAGAAAGTTCGTCGCGGAAGATCCCGCTATGGCAGGGTGGGAGCTTGTCCCGTCCGAGGGCGTGGAGGAAACGCCGCAAGGCGCGCGGGCGACCGTTGTCGTGCCCGCCGGAAAGAAGGTTTCGACCACTATCGAATGGCGCATGGTCGAAAACGAAACCCAGGCGATCGCCGATATCGATGACACCGTAATCCTGCAATGGCTCGATGAAAGTCCCTCACCTGATATCGCCGAGAGGCTTCAAGGGCTCGTGACGGCGAGAACGGCGCAGAAGGAGGCGGAGAGAGACCTGTCGACGGTCATGCAGGCCATAGAGGACGCAACCTCGGAATCCTCACGAATTTCAGGCATGCTCGCCTCTGTCGGGGATACACCGCTCAAACAGCAATTTCTTCAGGACCTGACAGAGCAGGAGAAATCGATCAAGACGCTACGCGCACAGAGGGACGAGGCGCGCGTTCGACTTGAGAAGCTTCGCAAGGAGCTCGGGGAAGCGATAGCCCGCCTTTAGGCGGGCTGGGGCCATGCTGCTGCCGCGCCTCTTTGCCAGGGACTGATCAGAGCGCGGAAAACCGCGCCTTGACCAGTTCGTGGTCCGAGATTGCAGCACCATCGGCATCGATGGCTGGAACGGTCACTGCTTCGCTTGCCGCAAGGCCGCGGGTAAACAGCCAGTCGAGCCGGGCGAAAGGCGGCTCAGGCGTGCCGTCCGGGCGCGTGCGCTGCGTGAGCGCGAAGTCGTTGGCAGCTTCCCAGTGATAGCCAGCCTCGGCAAGCAGGCCGAACAGCGGCTCGTGCGCTTCCGGTTGGTGCGTTCCGGCGGGAAGGACATTGGTATTGAAGTCGCCGCCTATCACGACGGGCAGATCGCCAGCGAGCTTTTCTACCACCGCGATCAGCCGGCTTGTCTGCCTGGCGCGATCCTCAACATCGGTCTTGCTTTCCAGATGCACGCTGACGGCGAGGATCGGCCCGACTGCGGTTTCGACCCTCGCGGCAATTGCCATGCGTCCGCCGATCCGGCCTTGACCATCCTTCGCATCCGTCCACCATGTGCCGCCATCGTCGAGGCGGATGAGTGCGGCGTCCTTGAGCGGCAGGCGGGAGAGCAGCGCATTGCCGTGGAAACCAACCGAATTCGTCTCGCCTTTGTGCCATTCGCGCTCGCGAGAATCCCCAAGGCCGAGTTCGATGAATTCCACGCCGAAGACATAGGACATGCCGAGATCGCGGGCGAGATCGGCAACGGTATGGCGGTTGCCAGCGCGTGCTGTGCCGAGATCTGCCTCGGTCAGCAGCAGGATATCGGCGCCGCTCTGGCGAACGAGTTCGACGGAGGGCGCTGGATACTTTAGCCGTTCGGCATTCCATGCGGCGACGACGAGGTCGTTGCCTACATGAGTGCCGCTCTCGATATGGACCACTTCGATCGTCGAAAGGGCCGGCTGGGTTGCCGCCAGCCGGTCATGTTCGGCCTGCGTTAGCTGTGCAGCCCGTGCCTCGGCGAAGAAGGCGGTTGACGGTGCGGCAAGCGCCTCCACGGCGACCGCAACGAGGTTGCGGTCGCCGGTGGCGAGATCGGAAAAGCTGTTCATGGCTGCCAGGCTCAGGCGTCGACGGTCTTGGCGCCAGTGCGAGCCGGGGCGACGAGACCTGCGCCGGTGTCGGCCGAATAGAGATGGATCGAATCCTGATCGATCGCGATGCCGATCCGGTCGCCGGTCTTCAGCGAGACCGAACCGGTCATGGCGACGGCGAAGGGCAGGCCATCGAAATCGGCATGCACGACGCGGCTCGCGCCCAGTTCTTCGATGAAGTCGGCGGTCGCAACGAGGGCACCCGATGCATCCGGAGAGACGAGGCGGGCAGCTTCGGCGCGTACGCCGAGAACGACACGTTGGCCGGCGAGCTGCTTGCCACGCTCGGCCGGAAGGGCGACGGTACGGCCCTCGTCATAGATGAAGGTGCCGTGTTCATTGACGCGGCCCTCCAGCAGGTTCATCGCCGGCGTGCCGACGAAACCGGCGACGAAGCGGCTTGCCGGGTAGTGATAGACCTCTTCCGGCGTGCCGACCTGCTCAACATTGCCGGCATTCATGACGATGATGCGGTCGGCAAGCGTCATGGCCTCGTTCTGGTCGTGCGTAACGAAGATCGAGGTGGCGCCGAGGCGGCGATGCAGACGGCGGATTTCCGCACGCATGGCGATACGCAGCTTGGCGTCGAGGTTCGACAGCGGCTCGTCGAAGAGGAAAACCTTCGGTTCGCGGATCATCGCACGGCCCATGGCGACGCGCTGGCGCTGGCCACCCGAAAGGGCGGCCGGGCGGCGCTCGAGGAAGGGCTCGAGGCTGAGTGCTTTGGCGACGTCGGCGATGCGACGATCGCGTTCAGCCTTCGGCACACCGGCGACCTTGAGCGCATAACCGATATTCTCGGCAACGCTCATATGCGGATAGAGCGCGTAGTTCTGGAAGACCATGGCGCAGCCACGTTCACGCGGCTCGAGTTGGTTGACCACGCGACCGTCGATCGCAATTTCGCCCCCGGTGATTTCTTCCAGGCCGGCGACCATGCGCAACAGCGTGGACTTGCCGCAGCCGGACGGACCGAGGATGACGATGAATTCGCCCGACTGGATTTCGAGATCGACGCCGTGAACGACGGCATTCTTGCCGTAGCTTTTCTTCACGCCACGGATGGAGATCGGTGCCAAGGGTCTGTTCCTTTCACTTCTCGGTGGAAATAAGGCCGCGCACGAACCAACGCTGCATCAGAATGACGAGGATCAACGGCGGCGACATGATGATCAATGTCCCGGCCATTGCGACGTTCCAGTCGGGCAGGCCGAATTCGGAGGGAATGAGTGTCTTGAGCTGGGTAACAGCAATGCCGAACTTCGGATCGGTGGTGATCAGGAGTGGCCAGAGATACTGGTTCCAGGCCCAGACGAACATGATGGTGAAAAGTGCAATCATGTTCGGGCGCGACAGCGGCAACAGCACGTCCCAGAAGAATCGAACCGGGCCCGAGCCATCCATCTTCGATGCTTCGGCAAGCTCATCGGGAACCGTCAGGTAGAACTGGCGGTAGAGGAAGGTACCGGTCGCGGTGGCGACCATCGGCAGCACGAGACCCGGATAGGARTTCAGMAGACCCCATTCRAGCTTGATCTGGAYGCCGGTGAYCTGSGCRAYRAGCCAGCTKATGCCGGTRACRTCGAGGATCGYCTGGAARGGCTGMAGCGCATTGGCSGCRATCGAATAGGTCGGCACGATGCGCACTTCCAGCGGCAGCATCAGTGTGATGAAGATGATCCAGAAGATCAGATAGCGGCCGCGGAAGCGGAAATAGACGATCGAGAAGGCGGCCATGGCCGAGAGGATGACCTTGCCGGCGCCGACCGTGGCAGCGAAGATGACGCTGTGAAACAGCTTGTTGCCGAGATCGGCGCGAACCCAGGCAGTCTGCACGTTCTCCCAGAAATGGCTGCTCGGGACCAGCGGCAGCGGCACGCGGTTGACTGTCTCGAGATCAAGCGTCGATGCGACGATCACGATCAGGAAAGGCAGGAGTGCGATCACCAGGCCGAGTGCGAGCAGGGTGTAGCAGACGAAATTGAATATTGGCGTGCGTTCGATCATGTTTGCGACCTCACTTGTAGTGCACGCGCCGCTCGATGAAGCGGAACTGGAAAATGGTGAGCAGGATGACGAGCCCCATCAGGATCATGGATTGCGCTGCAGCGCCGGAATAATCGAGGCCCCTGAAGCCGTCGAAATAGATCTTGTAGACCATGAGATCCGTGGCGCGCGCCGGACCGCCCTGGGTCATGACGTCGACGATACCGAAGGAATCCTGGAAGCTTTCGGTGATATTAATGACGAGCAGGAAGAACAGCGTCGGTGTAAGCAGCGGCAGCTGGATATCCAGCATGCGGCGCAGCGGCCCCGAGCCGTCCATGGCGGCCGCCTCGATCAGCGAGCGTGGAATGCCCTGCAACGCCGACAGGAAGAAAATAAAGTTGTAGCCGATATATTTCCAGGAAAAGGCGATGACGACGGCGATCATGGCATCCTTGCCGTCGAGCGCCGGGTTCCAGAGGCCGGGCCAGACCTGGTTGATGACCGACAGAAGACCAGCCTCCGGCGCCAGGATGAAGCGGAAGGCAAGGCCGAGAGCGGGAGCGGCAATCGCATAGGGCCAGATGAAGACCGACCGGTAGATTTTATGGCCGCGCAGTTCACGATCCGTCAGAAGCGCCAGGATGAGCGCCAGCCCCATGGCGATAACAGTCGAACTGAAGCCGAAGATCATGCTGCGGGTGACGGAGTCCCAATAGACCGGGTCGCTTAGCAGCAGTTTGAAATTGTCGAAACCGACCCAGGCATTGCCCCCGCCCCATGGCTGCTCGAGCGTGAACGCCCAATACAGCGCCTGCGCGCTCGGCCAGTAGAAGAAGACGAAGATCAGCAGCAGCATCGGAAATGCAAAGAGAAGGCCGATCGTCGTCGAGGAGAAAGTGACGCGCTTTTCCATGAGTGGTCGTTTTCGTCCTGGTTTGGTTCTGGCGCGGGCGGGCGATGTCGCTGCCGCAGCCGGTAGGAAATTTATAAAGGCGCACCCGGCGCGCCAAGAGCGGGCCGGGTGCGGCTCATATCAGTCGATTAGGGGAGCTGAACGCCCTTGTAGGTCTGCTGGAAGCGACGCAGGAGCTGGTTGCCACGGTCAGCAGCAGAGTCGAGCGAAGCCTGGACATCGGCATTGTTGACGAAGATTGCCTGCAGGCCGTTAGCGATTTCGGTACGAACCTGGAGCAGGCCACCGAGGCGGATGCCCTTGGCAGACGTGTCGCCAGCCGGGGAAGCGGTCAGGCTCTGAATGGCAAGTTCGCGACCGGCATAGGGAGCCTTGTCGTAGAAGCCCTGCTTCTTCAGGTATTCGAAGCCGGAATTACGAACCGGGATGTAGCCGGTAACGGTTGACCAGGTGAGAGCTTCTTCCGGCTTTGCGATGAAGTTGAAGAAGGCAGCGGCAGCCTTGTATTCGGCGTCCGAATGACCCTTCAGAACCCAGAGCGAAGCGCCGCCGACGTAGGAGCTGTGACGGGTCGCATCGCCATAGGTCGGGAGCATCGAAACGCCCCAGTTCATGCCCTGCTTGGCGGTGCGGCCGACATTGCCATGGTCGCCAACCGAGGTCAGGATGACCTGGCAATCGCCAGCGGAGAAAGCTTCAACGAAGGTCTGGCCAACGGCCTTGTTCTTGATGACGGCGAGCTTGTTGTCGTACCAGGACTTCAGGTCCTTAACGTAGCTGACGAGCATCGGGTTCTTGTTGAACACCAGCTCGGCGTCGAGGCCTTCAAAGCCGTTCTTCTTCGTAGCGATCGCTTCGCCGTTGACGGCTTCGAACTGCTCGATGTACTGCCAGACTTCGTTGTTGGAGATGTCGAAGCCGAGCGGGCAAGCATAGCCTGCGTCCTTGAGGGCCTTGAAGTCTTCGCCTGCTTCCTTCCAGGTTGCCGGAGCATGGTCCTTGCCGATCTTGGCGAAGGCGTCCTTATTCCAATAGAGCAGAGCCGTCGAGGAGTTGAAGGGGAAGGAGTACATCTCGCCCTTCGACGTTGCGTAGTAGCCGGCGATACCGGAGAAATAGTCCTTCCAGTCAACATTGTAGCCCATGTCGCTCATGAGCTTGTTGGCCGGATAGTAGGCGCCCGAAAGCATGATGTCGAGCGTGCCGGCATCCGAAACCTGAGCGATGGTCGGCTGCTTGCCGGCGCGGAAGGCAGCAATCGTATTCTGCAGCGAGGCGTCGTAGGAGCCCTGGCTGGTGCAGACGACTTCGTAGTCGCCCTGGGATTGGTTGAAACGGTCGCACTGTTCCTGAACGCGCTTTGCGATGTCGCCCGAGTTACCGAACCAGAAATCAATCTTGGTCTTTTCGGCGGCGGCGGCAGGACCAGCAGCAAGGAAGGCTGTAGCGAGAAGGGCGCCTACGGCGCCGAGAAGCTTGGCTTGCATGAGAACCCTCGAAAAATAGGACGCGCCCCCTCTTGAGCGCACGCCCTATTAACTGGTTCAATTTGCGGTAACCAATGAAGTTTCTATGACATGAATAGAGTAGAAAGTTTCTGTCACAAAATATTCATGTGCAAATTTTGTGAACTTTTCATCGAACATCGATGCCTTAATTTCCCGCTGTCCACTGAAGTGATCGCCTATATTCCATTTATATATGAAATATAGCTCGAACGATGAAAGCTGCCGTGCCTATTCAATTCTATTAATAGCCATTATTATTAGGCCGATTTCAAAAATCTCTCGAATGCTCGACCAGAAACAACCTGCTGTCAGGAGAATTCGACCTCGGAAATAGCTTTGCACAGCTGTGCGTTGAGCTGCAAAAATACGACATATGATATTCATTTTGCGACATTTTGATCATTTTGCCTATTTCTTGGGCGCTTCCGGTGTCGGTGAACCGCGTATCCAAGTTCCTGCGCCTGCCAGTTTCTCGCTGTCGCCTGACTGGGCCAGAGGCCAGTCATCCTTCATGCGCCAGTTTTCCGGCCTCCAGAATGCGTTTTGCGAGTTTCAGATGCGGCAGATCGAGCATACGCCCATCGATCTGGATGACGCCGGTGTCCGGCGAGGTGGCGAAGGCAGCCACGACTTTTTCTGCCCAGGCGATCTCCGCCGCATCCGGTGTAAAGGCGTGGTTGATCGGTTCGACCTGGCTCGGATGGATTGCCATCATCCCCGAGAAGCCATCGCGTCGGGCGCGAGCAGCATAGGCCGCGAGACCGTCGAGATCGCGGAAGTCGGGATAGACGGTCTCGATGGCAGGAACCGCTGCGGCGTGCGCGCCAAACAGCACCAGGGATCGGGCCAGCTCATAGGGCGCGGTATAACGTCCGTCTGCCTCGCGTGCGGTCGCAGCGCCGATGGCGGCAGGAAGATCTTCCGCGCCCCAGGTCAGCCCGAAGAGATGAGAGGCGACATCTCTGTAGCTGCCGATCTCGAAGATGGCGACCGGTGTCTCCGTCGCGATCGGTAGGATAGGGACAGTGGATGACAGGCGGCCTGCGAGCTGGCGCACCGAAGCTGCGCCTTCGGCCTTCGGCAACATGATCGCGAAGGGATTGATATTGCCGAGCGCAACGAGATCGTCTTCACAGGCTGACGTAGTGAGGGGATTGATGCGAATAACAAGCGCTGCATCGGTTGCGCGGCGCGCGACGAAGTCGTGCACGGCGTCTCGCGCCAGCGGCTTGTTCTGCGCGGAAACGGAATCTTCCAGATCGAGGATGACGGCATCGGCGCCGCAGGCGAGCGCCTTGTCGAAACGCTCCGGCCTGTCGCCGGGCACGAACAGCAGCGAGCGCAGCCTCATAACGGCTTCACCTGCAGCATGGCCGTGCGCAGGCACTGGCAGACAATCTCGTTTCGCTGATTCAGCGTGACATGCTTGAACGTGACGATCCCGGCATCGGGCCGCGAGTTGGAGCGCCTGAGCTCCGTCACTTCGGTTTCCACACGAAGCGTATCACCGATGAAAACCGGCTTCGGCATCGTCACCTTGTCGTAACCGAGATTGGCGACCAGCGTGCCAAGTGTCGTGTCGCCGACCGAGAGACCGACGGTAAGCGCGAAGGTGAAGGTGCCGTTGACGACGATGCGGCCGAATTCGGTGCCCGCCGCATAATCTGCATCGAGGTGCAGTGGTTGCGGATTATGGGAGAGCGTCGTGAAGAGCAGGTTGTCGGTTTCCGTGACCGTGCGGCGGATCTGGTGGGCAATCCGGTCGCCGACCGTCCATTCGTCGAAGTAGCGGCCGGCCATCAGTCCTCTCCCTTCACGACACTGACGACGAGCTGGTTTTCCGAGACCCGGGCGCCCACGGCGACTGGCAACTTGCCGACAATGCCGTCAAAGGGTGCGCGCAGCGTATGTTCCATCTTCATCGCCTCAACCGTCAGCAGCCTGTCGCCTTTGACAACGCGATCGCCCTCCGCGATATCAACGGAAATGACGAGGCCCGGCATCGGCGAAAGGATTGCGCCATCGCCGGGGCCCTGATGTGCTTCGACTTCACTGGCGACGGGAAGGCCGATCGGCCAGGCATTGCCGCCATCAAAGAGGACCACGGTGTCGCCGGACCTGACGGCATTGGTGTCGAGGCCTGGGCGCACATGCCCCCAATAGAGATGGTCGCCGATCCGGACGCGCGTGCGGCTATCGCTTGCTCCTGATATGCGCAGGCCGGCGAGGGCCGACCAGGGATCGGTCCCTTCCTTTGCCAAGGCCGTCGCCGCCCTGTCGATAGTCGTCTCGTCGGGCACCTTCGGCAGCAAGGCCTCACCGTGACGGTCGAGAAAGCCCGTATCGAGTTTTGCCGTGCGGAAATCCGCGTCGGCGGCAACGCGGGCGAGCAGGCCGGCATTGGATTTCACCGGCCAGATTTCGATGCTTTCGCAGGCCCTGGTGAGCCTGGCGAGGGCTGCGTCACGATTTGGGCCGTGAGCGATGATCTTGGCGATCATCGGATCGTAGAAGGCGGTGATCTCGTTGCCTTCGTCGACGCCGCTGTCGACCCGGACATTTTGGGGCAAGCGCAGATGATCCAGGCGGCCGATCGAGGGCAGGTAGCCGGCAGCAGGGTTTTCGGCGTAAAGGCGAGCCTCGAAAGCCCAGCCGTTCATGAGGATATCGTCTTGCCCCTTCGGCAGCGGCTCGCCGGCTGCGACCTCCAATTGCCAGAGTACCAGATCCTCACCGGTGATAGCTTCGGTGACAGGGTGTTCCACCTGCAGCCTCGTGTTCATCTCCATGAACCAAATACGATCCGGGCGCAGACCTTCGGAGGCATCGGCAATGAATTCGATGGTGCCTGCCCCGATATAGTTCACCGCCTTCGCAGCCCTGACCGCCGCCTCGCAGATTGAGGCGCGGGTGGTGGCGTCGAGGCCGGGGGCGGGTGCCTCCTCAATCACCTTCTGGTGCCGGCGCTGCAGCGAGCAGTCGCGTTCGAAGAGGTGGACGCAATTGCCGAAGCGGTCGGCGAAGACCTGCACCTCGATATGGCGCGGATTGGCGATATAGCGCTCGATCAGCACGCGGTCGTCGCCGAAGGACGAGGCCGCCTCGCGGCGGCAGGAGGCGAGCAGTTCGGCAAAGTCTTGCCGATGATCGACACGGCGCATACCCTTGCCGCCGCCGCCCGCGACAGCTTTGATGAGCACGGGATAGCCCGTCGCATCGGCCTCGGCAGCAAGCCTTTCTCCGCTCTGATCCGCTCCCATATAGCCAGGTGTGACCGGCACGCCGGCGGTCTGCATCAGCTGCTTGGCAGCATCCTTCAGCCCCATGGCACGGATCGCGGCAGGTGGCGCACCAACCCAGATAATGCCGGCATTCTCCACGGCTTCGGCAAACTCGGCATTTTCCGACAGGAAGCCGTAACCGGGATGGATTGCGGCCGCGTTCGTCCTGCGGGCGGCCTCCAGAATGCGCTTCTGTGAAAGATAACTCTCGCGAGCAGGCGCTGGGCCGATGGCAAGAGCCTCGTCCGCCTCTGCCACGAAGGGCAGGCCGGCATCGGCCTCTGAATAAACAGCAATGGTGCGGATGCCGAGGGCTTTCGCCGTGCGGATGATCCGACGAGCGATTTCACCCCTGTTGGCTATGAGCAAGCTTTCCATCATCGCGCCACCTCACATCCGGAAGACGCCGAAGCGCGGCCCTTTGGGGATCGGCGCGTTCAGACAGGCGGAAAAGGCAAGGCCCAGCACATCGCGCGTCTGGCGCGGATCGATGATGCCGTCGTCCCAGAGGCGTGCGGTGGCGTAGTAGGGATTGCCCTCGGCCTCGTAACCGGCGCGGATCGGCGCCTTGAAAGCTTCTTCATCCTCGACCTGCCAGCTTTCGCCGCGCGCCTCCATCGCATCACGGCGGATGGTGGCAAGCACGGAGGCCGCCTGCTCGCCGCCCATCACGCTGATGCGGCTGTTCGGCCAGGTGAACAGAAAACGTGGGCGATAGGCGCGGCCGCACATGCCGTAATTGCCGGCGCCGAAACTGCCGCCGACGATGACGGTGACCTTGGGTACGGTGGCAGTCGCAACCGCGGTGACGAGTTTTGCCCCGTCCTTGGCGATACCGCCAGCCTCATAACGGCCGCCGACCATGAAGCCCGATATGTTCTGCAGAAACAGCAGTGGCACGCGGCGCTGGCAGGCAAGCTCGATGAAATGCGCGCCCTTCAGCGCGCTTTCGGAAAACAGCACGCCGTTATTGGCGATGATGGCGACCGGCATGCCCCAGATACGGGCAAAACCGCAAACCAGCGTCGTGCCATAGAGCGGCTTGAATTCATGCAGCTCGGAACCATCGACGATGCGGCCGATGACCTCGCGAACGTCATAGGGCGAGCGCACATCCTCCGGGATGATACCGTTGAGATCTTCCGGATCGAGTTTTGGCGGACGTGGTACTTGAATGTCGATATCGACTGATTTCACGCTATTGAGGCTGGCGACGATATCGCGCACGAGAAGCAACGCATGCTCGTCATTTTCGGCGACGTGATCGACGACACCGGAGCGACGGCCATGGGTTTCGGCGCCGCCGAGCTCTTCGGCCGAGATGATCTCGCCGGTCGCGGCCTTCACCAGAGGCGGGCCGGCAAGGAAGATCGTACCCTGATTGCGCACGATGACTGTCTCGTCGGACATGGCTGGCACATAGGCGCCGCCCGCCGTGCAGCTTCCCATGACGCAGGCAATCTGCGGAATGCCTTCGGCCGACATCTGTGCCTGATTGTAGAAGATCGCCCCGAAATGATCGCGGTCGGGAAAGACCTCGGCCTGATGCGGGAGATTGGCGCCGCCGCTGTCGACAAGGTAGATACAGGGCAGCCGGTTCTGCATGGCGATCTCCTGCGCCCGCAGATGTTTCTTCACCGTGACAGGGAAATAGGCACCACCCTTCACCGTCGCATCATTGGCGACGATCATCACCTCGCGGCCGGAAACGCGGCCTATGCCGGTAATGATGCCGGCACCCGGCGCCTCGTCATTATACATGCCGTTCGCCGCCAGCGTGCCGATCTCCAGGAAGGGGCTGCCGGCATCGAGCAGCAGCTGGATGCGGTCGCGCGGCAGGAGCTTGCCCTTGCCGGTATGGCGCTCGCGCGCTGCCTGCGAGCCACCTCCACGGGTCTTTGCAGAGCGGTCGTAGAGCGCGTCGATCAGTCCTTTGTTATTGATTGTGTTGGCCTTGAAGGTCTCGCTGTCGCGATCGATGTCAGAGGAAATCACCGTCATGATGCGATGAGCTCCCGGCCGATCAGATAGCGGCGAATCTCGTTGGTTCCGGCGCCGATATCGTAGAGCTTGGCATCGCGCAGGAAGCGTTCGACCGGCCACTCCTTGGTATATCCGGCACCGCCGAGCGCCTGGATCGCCTCCAGCGACACTTTCACGGCATTCTCACTCGCAAACAGGATCGCGGCCGCCGCATCCGAGCGGGTCGTGCGACCGGCGTCGCAGGCGCGGGCGACGGAATAGACGTAGGCGCGCGATGAATTCAGCGCGACATACATATCGGCGATCTTGCCCTGCATCAGCTGGAAGTCGCCGATCGCCTTGCCGAACTGCTTGCGCTCCCGCACATAGGGCAGCACCACGTCGAGGCAGGCCTGCATGATGCCAAGCGGACCGGCAGCGAGCACTGCACGCTCATAATCGAGGCCGGACATCAGGATCTTCACGCCGTCGCCTTCCCGCCCCATCAATGCTTCTGCCGGTACCTCGCAATCCTGAAAGACCAATTCCGCCGTATCGCTGCCGCGCATGCCGAGCTTGGAGAGCTTTTTTGAAACGCTGAAACCGGGCATCCCTTTCTCGATGATGAAAGCCGAAATACCCTTCGGTCCGGCGGCCGGATCGGTCTTTGCGTAGACGACGAGCACATCGGCATGCGGCGCATTGGTGATCCAGAACTTCGTCCCGTTAAGGAGGTAGCGATCACCCCTGCGTTCCGCCTTGAGCCGCATGGAAACGACATCCGAGCCGGAGCCGGCTTCGGACATGGCAAGCGAGCCGACATGTTCACCGGAAATCAGCTTTGGCAAATAGCGTTGCTTCTGCTCCGGTGTGGCCCAGCGGCGGATCTGGTTGACACAGAGATTGGAATGGGCGCCGTAGCTTAAGCCCACGGAAGCCGAGGCACGCGAGACTTCCTCCATGGCAACGACATGTTCGAGATAGCCGAGACCGGCACCGCCGAATTCTTCTTCCACGGTGATGCCGTGCAGACCAAGCGCGCCCATCTGCGGCCAGAGCTGGCGTGGAAATGTGTTGCTTTCATCGATCTCCGCTGCGAGCGGAGTAATCGTATCGGCGGCAAATCGCGCGGTCGCGTCGCGGATCGCGTCCGCGGTTTCGCCCAGCGAAAAATCAAACATGGCATTCCTCCCGCTACAATATGTAGCGCGGGTTGCTGCCGCTTCAAAGCTCTCTCGAACGAAGCCTATTCCCACTGTGCCGATTTCGCTTCCTCGCGGCGGAAGGCATCGGGGCTCTTGCCCATCCATTTCCGGAAGGCGCGAAAGAAGGCGCTGGGTTCGGAATAGCCGAGCTGCACGGCGATTTCGCCGATGGTCTTCGACGTGTTCAATAGCATGTCGATGGCGAGGTCTCGGCGGATATCGTCCTTGATGCCGGCATAGCTCTGGCCCTCGTCATGCAGGCGATGGCGGAGCGTCGAGGATGGCAGGCGCATCTCGGCAGCGAGTGTCTGGAAGCTCGACCAGGCGGCGGGAGAGGTCTGCGAGAGACGACGGCGCACGGCAGCAGCAATGCCGGCATCATAGCGATAGCGCACGAGGATATTGGCGGGCGCGCCCCGCAGAAATTGCTTCAATGCCTGTTCGCTGCGCGAAATCGGCAGATCGAGCAAAGCGCTGTCGAAACCGAGCCGGCTGATCGGTTGCGAGAAACGCACCGGCGCACCGAAAAAGAGCCGGTAATCGGCGCCTTGGTTTGGCTCTTCGCATCGGAAATCGACAAGGCGGATCGGGATACGCCGGCCGACAAGCCAGCAGATGATGCCATGCAGGATGATCCAGTAGGTGCGATAGGCGAAGGCCGAGCGCGGCTCGCCTGCGTCGCGAAGCTCAATCTGAGCCAGCCCGTCGCGGATAACGAGCGTACCACGCGGATCGTCCAGCACCACGTCGAGGAAACGCAAGGCCCGCCGCAGGGCGTGGCCGAGCGTGGGCGCGTGCAGCACGCAATGGCAGAGCAGGGTGAAGCTGCCGCTACGCATCGGTCGGGCGCCCATGCCGAAGAATTCGTCGTCGAGTTCGGCGGCGATCGCTAGCCACAATGCGCCATAGGCCTCAGCTGAAAAAGGTTGATCGATCCGCTGCGGCAGGCCGAGCTTGGTCAGAAGAGACGGCGTCGGCCTCCCGAGGCGGCGCAGGCTGTCGAGCGCTTCCTCGACGAAGCCCGGTGCGATCATGCGTCGCTCGATTTCGGCCATCGCTGCTTCACTCCGGTAAACCAATATGGCAAAACTGGCCGAAATAATGGGGCAATTCTGTCATCGCTTGCAATAGGGCGAGGGAATAGAATCCCTGTTAAGGCGGACTCTGGAGGAGATGTCTGTCGGGCAGGGAGGAGCGATCCGTGCAAATCCGCGGCGCAAGTTTCATCGTTACCGGTGGCGGCTCAGGGCTCGGGGCGGCGACTGCACGCATGCTCGTCGAAGCCGGCGGGCGCGTGACGATTGCCGATCTCAATCTCGATGCAGGCGAGGCGATCGTCCGTGAACTGGGACAGGATGCGCGCTTCATCAAGGCCGACGTGACCGACGAAAAGGACGGTGCGGCGGTGATTGCCACGGCCGTGGATGCTTTCGGCCCGCTTCGCGGGCTTATCAACTGCGCCGGCGTAGCGCCGGCCGAGAAAGTGGTCGGCCGCGAGGGGCCGCACCGGCTGGAGAGCTTTGCCCGTACGATCGGAATCAATCTCATCGGTACCTTCAACATGATCCGGCTTGCCGCCGCCGCTATCGAGGCTGTGCAACCGGATGCGGAGGGCGAACGGGGCGTGATCGTCAATACGGCCTCGGCCGCCGCCTTCGACGGACAGATCGGTCAGGCGGCCTACGCCGCCTCCAAGGGCGGTGTCGCCGCGATGACGCTGCCGATCGCCCGCGAACTTGCGCGTCACGGCATCCGCACCGTGTCGATCGCGCCCGGCATTTTCGAAACGCCGATGATGGCCGGCATGCCGGCGGAGGTGCGGGAAGCACTTGGCAAGAGCGTGCCTTTCCCATCGCGTCTTGGGCATCCGGCGGAATTCGCCGCGCTGGTGCGTCATATCCTGGAAAACAGCATGCTGAACGGCGAGGTCATCCGCCTCGACGGCGCATTGCGTATGGGCGCGCGATAAGCGCCTGGCCCGAAGGAGGAAACATGACCCTGCAGGATCCTATCGTCGTCGTCGGTGCAGCCCGCACGCCGATCGGCAGTTTTCAGGGTGAACTCAAGGATGCTGCGGCTCCGGAGCTCGGCGCAACCGCAATCCGCGCGGCCCTGCAACGCAGTGGCGTCGAGGCGGATGCAATCGAGGAGGTCGTTTTCGGTTGCGTACTGCCGGCCGGTCAGGGTCAGGCGCCGGCCCGCCAGGCGGCGATCCATGCCGGGTTGCCCTTTGCGACAGGGGCAAGCACCGTCAACAAGATGTGCGGCTCTGGCATGAAGGCAGTCATGATGGCCCATGACCTGATTGCGGTGGGAAGCGCTTCCGTGGCGGTCGCGGGCGGCATGGAAAGCATGACCAATGCGCCCTATCTCCTTGATCGTGCCCGTGCGGGTTACAGGCTCGGTCATGGGCGGGTCGTGGATCATATGTTCCTCGACGGACTGGAGGATGCGTATGACAAGGGGCGCTTGATGGGCAGCTTCGCGGAGGATTGCGCCGAAGCCTATCAGTTTACACGCGAGGCGCAGGACACCTATGCGGTCACGTCGCTGACGCGGGCGCAGAAGGCGATTGCCGAAGGTTATTTTGACAGCGAAATCGTGCCCGTGACGGTGAAGTCCGGCAAGGCCGAGCACGTGGCAAACTGTGACGAACAGCCGGGCAAGGCGAGGCCTGACAAGATCCCGACCCTGAAGCCGGCCTTTCGTGACGGCGGCACGGTGACGGCCGCCAATTCCAGTTCGATTTCCGATGGTGCGGCAGCGCTCGTTCTGATGCGCCGCTCGGAGGCGGATCGCCGCGGCCTGAGACCGCTTGCCACCATCCTCGGCCATGCCACGCATTCGCAGGCCCCCAATCTCTTCGCCACCGCGCCGATCGGTGCTTTGCAAAAGCTTTCGGATCGCACCGGCCTGCCGCTCTCCGAGGTCGATCTCTTCGAAATCAACGAGGCCTTTGCCGTCGTTGCCTTGGCGGCGATGCGCGACCTCGACCTGCCGCATGACAAGGTCAATGTACATGGTGGCGCTTGCGCACTTGGCCATCCGATCGGTGCGTCCGGAGCCCGTATTCTGGTGACGCTTCTGTCGGCGCTGGAGCGTTACGACCTGAAGCGCGGCATGGCCGCACTTTGCATCGGCGGCGGTGAGGCAACCGCCGTCGCCATCGAGCGGCATTAGGGAAGGAGGAGGGCCGATGATCCTTTCCGAACTTCAGCAGCAGATCCGCGATCTCGCTCGCGACTTCGCCCGCGAGCGGCTGGCACCGGGCGCGGCCAAACGCGACCGGGAACATCTCTTTCCGCGCGAAGAGTTGAAGGAGATGGGCGAACTCGGTCTACTTGGCATGCTCGTGCCTGAGACCTACGGCGGATCGGATACTGGCGTCATCGCCTATGCTGCGGCACTGGAAGAGATCGCCGCCGGCGACGGACCCTGCTCGACCATCATGAGTGTGCACAGTTCGGTCGGCTGCGTGCCGATCCTGAAATTCGGCAATGAAGAGCAGCGGCAACGTTTCCTGCCGAAGCTTGCCAGCGGCGAGTGGATCGGCGGTTTTGCGCTGACGGAGCCGCAGGCGGGCTCGGATGCCTCGAACCTGAAAACGCGGGCGCGGCGCAATGGCGATCACTATGTGCTCGACGGCGCCAAGCAGTTCATCACCTCGGGCAAGAACGGACAGGTCGTCATTGTCTTTGCCGTCACTGATCCGGATGCCGGCAAAAAGGGCATCACCGCCTTCATCGTGCCGACCGATACGCCTGGTTATGAGGTTATCCGCGTTGAGGAAAAGCTCGGTCTGCATTCCTCCGACACCTGCCAGATCGCCTTCACCGGCATGCGCATTCCGGCCGAGCTCAGGCTCGGTGAGGAGGGTGAGGGCTATCGTATCGCGCTTGCCAATCTCGAGGGCGGACGGATCGGAATTGCGGCGCAGGCCGTCGGCATGGCGCAGGCGTCCTTCGAGGCGGCGCGCGACTATGCTCGTGAACGGACTGCCTTCGGCAAGCCGATCATCGAACACCAAGCCGTTGCCTTCCGGCTCGCCGACATGGCGACGCGGATCGAGGCGGCGCGCCAGCTCGTCTTCCATGCGGCCTCGCTAAGGGAGGCGGGACAGCCATGCCTGTCGGAGGCTTCGATGGCCAAGCTCTTTGCCTCTGAGATGGCCGAGCGTGTCTGCTCAGATGCGATCCAGATCCATGGTGGCTATGGTTACATAGCCGACTATCCGGTGGAGCGGATCTATCGCGATGTGCGCATCTGCCAGATCTATGAGGGAACAAGCGACGTGCAGCGTATGGTGATTGCCCGCAACCTATAACGATAAGGTCCGGCTTCTGGAGGAGAGGAGCGGGGCCGATAGAGGGAGGAAAAAGACCACATGGTGGAATCTGCTCGTTTGAGCCTGCATGTCCCCGAACCCGCCGTCCGTCCGGGCGGCCATCCCGATTTTTCCAATGTCAAGATCGCCAAGGCCGGGTCGGTGCCGAGGCCGGAGGTCGATGTCGCGTCTGAAGACATCCGCGAGCTTGCTTATTCGATCATTCGCGTGCTGAACCGCGACGGCGAGGCGGTCGGTCCTTGGGCAGGGTCTTTGACGGACGAGGAATTGCTGACCGGGCTTCGAAACATGATGAAGCTGCGCGCTTTCGATGCCCGCATGTTGATGGCGCAGCGGCAGGGCAAGACCTCCTTCTACATGCAGCATCTCGGCGAAGAGGCGGTCAGCTGCGCCTTCCGTAAGGCGTTGCAAAAGGGAGACATGAATTTCCCGACCTATCGCCAGGCTGGCCTCTTGATCGCCGACGACTACCCGATGGTCGAGATGATGAACCAGATCTACTCGAACGAGAGTGATCCGCTGCGCGGGCGTCAGCTCCCCATCATGTATTCCTCCAAGGAGCACGGCTTTTTCACGATCTCGGGCAATCTCGCCACGCAATATGTGCAGGCGGTCGGCTGGGCCATGGCCTCGGCGATCAAGAATGACAGCCGCATTGCCGCGGCCTGGATTGGTGACGGCTCGACGGCGGAATCGGACTTCCATTCGGCCCTGGTCTTTGCTTCCACCTACAAGGCGCCTGTTATCCTCAACATCGTCAACAATCAGTGGGCGATCTCCACCTTCCAGGGTATTGCCCGCGGCGGCTCCGGCACATTTGCCGCCCGTGGCCTCGGCTTCGGCATTCCGGCGCTGCGGGTCGATGGCAACGATTATCTTGCCGTCCATGCCGTTGCTCGCTGGGCGGCTGAACGCGCCCGGCGTAATCTTGGCCCGACGCTGATCGAATATGTCACCTATCGCGTCGGCGCCCATTCGACCTCCGACGATCCGAGCGCCTATCGCCCGAAGACGGAATCGGAAGCCTGGCCGCTCGGCGATCCCGTCCTGCGGCTGAAGAAACACCTGATCGTCAGGGGCGTCTGGTCGGAGGAGCGCCATACTCAGGCCGAAGCGGAGATCCTGGATGAGGTGATCGAGGCCCAACGTCAAGCCGAGGGGCACGGCACGCTGCATGACGGCGGCAAGCCCTCGGTGCGCGACATCTTCGAAGGCGTCTATGCCGAGATGCCGCCGCATATCCGCCGCCAGCGGCAGAAGGCGGGGTACTGACATGGCCCGGATGACGATGATCGAGGCCGTACGCAGCGCCATGGATGTCTCGATGGCGCGCGATGACAATGTCGTGGTCTTCGGCGAGGATGTCGGTTACTTCGGCGGCGTCTTCCGCTGCACGCAGGGCCTGCAGGCGAAATACGGCAAGACGCGCTGCTTCGACACGCCGATCAGCGAATCCGGCATTGTCGGCACGGCGATTGGCATGGCGGCCTATGGGCTGAAGCCCTGCGTCGAAATCCAGTTCGCCGATTATATGTATCCGGCTTACGACCAGCTAACGCAGGAGGCGGCGCGTATCCGCTACCGCTCAAACGGCGATTTCACCTGCCCGATTGTCGTGCGCATGCCGACCGGCGGCGGCATTTTTGGCGGCCAGACCCACAGTCAGAGCCCGGAAGCGCTCTTCACCCATGTCTGCGGCCTGAAAGTGGTGGTGCCGTCCAATCCCTATGACGCCAAGGGCCTGCTGATTGCCGCGATCGAGGATCCCGATCCTGTCATGTTCCTGGAGCCGAAGCGGCTCTATAACGGACCTTTCGATGGCCATCACGAGCGGCCGGTGACGCCATGGTCGAAGCATGATCTTGGCGAGGTACCGGAGGGACATTTTACGATCCCGATCGGCAAGGCTGAGGTACGGCGCACGGGCTCGGCTGTGACGGTCGTTGCCTACGGCACGATGGTGCATGTGGCGCTCGCCGCCGCCGAAGATGCCGGCATCGATGCGGAGGTGATCGATCTCCGGAGCCTTTTGCCGCTCGACCTCGATACGATCGTCAAATCCGTCGCCAAGACCGGGCGCTGCGTCGTCGTGCATGAAGCAACCCTGACATCGGGTTTCGGTGCGGAGGTCGTTTCGCTGGTGCAGGAACATTGCTTCTACCATCTGGAAGCCCCGGTCGTGCGCGTCGCCGGCTGGGATACGCCCTATCCGCACGCGCAGGAGTGGGACTATTTCCCCGGACCCGGCCGCGTCGGACGCGCGCTTGCCGAAGTGATAGAGGCCTGAACCATGGGCGAATTCATCATCAAGATGCCCGATGTCGGCGAAGGTGTTGCCGAGGCAGAGCTTGTCGAATGGCATGTGAAGACCGGCGATCCAGTGCGCGAGGACATGGTGATCGCCGCCGTCATGACCGACAAGGCCACCGTGGAAATTCCCTCGCCCGTCAGCGGCACGGTGACCTGGCTAGCCGGTGAGATCGGCGATCGGATTGCCGTCAAGGCGCCGCTGGTGCGAATCGAGACGGCAAGCGGGGCCGGAGAGGCGGAACCCGAGACCGTCCCTCAGCCGCAGCCCGCTGAGCCGGTGAAAGCAGAAGCTCCGAAGGCTGTTCCAAAGGCACGGGCGCCGGCAGCTTCGCCGGCCGAAAAGCCGCTCGCTGCGCCATCGGTACGGCTGTTTGCCCGCGAGAGCGGCGTAGATCTAAGGCAGGTGCAGGGCACAGGTCCGGCCGGCCGCATCCTACGCGAAGATATCGAGCAGTTTCTGAACCAGGGTTTGGCGCCCGCTCCGGCGCGTACCGGCCTGGCAAAGAAGACGACGACCGAAGAGATCAAGCTGACCGGTCTTCGGCGCCGCATTGCTGAAAAGATGGTGCTTTCGACCTCACGCATTCCCCACATCACCTATGTGGAGGAAGTGGATATGACCGCGCTCGAGGAACTACGCGCCACCATGAATGCCGACCGCAAGGCCGAGCATCCCAAGCTGACGGTGCTGCCCTTCCTGATGCGGGCGCTCGTCAAGGCGATTTCCGATCAGCCCGATGTCAACGCCACCTTCGATGATGATGCCGGCATCATCACGCGCCATAGCGCCGTGCATATCGGCATCGCCACGCAGACGCCGGCCGGGCTCACCGTGCCCGTGGTGCGGCATGCCGAAGCGCGCGGCATCTTCGATTGCGCAGTCGAAATGAGCCGGCTGGCGGAAGCGGCGCGTTCAGGTACCGCAACGCGTGACGAACTATCAGGCTCGACCATCACCATCAGTTCGCTCGGCGCTCTCGGCGGCATCGTTTCCACGCCCGTCATCAATCACCCGGAAGTGGCGATCATCGGCGTCAACAAGATCGCGACACGGCCGGTCTGGGACGGTGCGCAATTCGTGCCGCGCAAGATGATGAACCTCTCCTCCAGCTTCGATCACCGCATCATCGACGGCTGGGACGCGGCAACATTCGTGCAGCGCATCCGCACGCTGCTCGAAACGCCAGCGCTCATTTTCATCGAAGGCTGAGCCATGAAAGAGATTGTCTGCAAGCTCCTCGTCATCGGTGCAGGTCCCGGCGGTTATGTTTGCGCCATCCGTGCCGGCCAGCTCGGCATCGACACTGTCATCGTCGAGGCCGGTAAGCCGGGCGGCACCTGCCTGACGGTCGGCTGCATTCCCTCCAAGGCGCTGATTCATGCCGCAGAGGAATTCGACGCCACGCAGAAAATGCTGACGGGCAAGAATCCTATGGGCATCCGCGTCGAAGGCGCCTCGATCGATCTGGCAAAAACAATCACCTGGAAGGACGGTATCGTCGGCCGACTGACGAGCGGCGTCTCCGGCTTGTTGCAGAAGGCGCGCGTGAAGATCGTCCACGGCCGCGCTCATTTCCGCGACGGCAAGACGGTAGAGGTAGAGACGGAGACCGGCCAGCAGATCATCCGCGCCGAGACCGTCGTCATCGCCACCGGCTCCGATCCGGTTGAGCTCCCCAACCTGCCTTTTGGTGGCCGCGTTATTTCTTCGACCGAGGCGTTGTCGTTGGGCGAATTGCCGAAAAATCTCGTCGTGGTCGGCGGCGGTTATATCGGGCTGGAACTCGGGACAGCCTTCGCGAAGATGGGGTCACAGGTGACGGTGGTCGAGGCGACGCAGCAGGTGCTGCCGCAATATGATGCCGATCTCGTTCGGCCTGTCATACGCAAGATGACTGAGCGCGGCATCCGTGTCTTTACCGGCGCGAAGGCGATCGGCCTTTCCGATGCTGGCGATGGACTTGTCGTCGAAACGCCTGACGGCCGGCAGCAGGCGCTTGCCGCAGACCGTATTCTGGTGACCGTCGGCCGCCGTCCGAGAACGGCGGGCTCAGGCCTCGAAGAGCTTGATCTCGATCGCGCCGGTCCTTTTCTCAGGATCGACGATCGCTGCCGCACGTCCATGCGCGGCATCTATGCCATCGGTGATGTTACCGGCGAGCCTATGCTGGCGCATCGGGCCATGGCGCAGGGGGAAATGGTTGCGGAGATCGTTGCCGGAAAGAAACGCGCCTGGGACAAGCGCTGCATTCCGGCGATCTGCTTTACCGATCCGGAAATCGTCAGCGCCGGTCTGTCTCCGTCGGAAGCACGCGCCCAGGGTTATGATATCAGGACCGGCCAGTTTCCCTTCAGCGCCAATGGACGGGCGATGACCATGCTTTCGGAGGAAGGGTTTGTGCGGGTGGTGGCGCGGGCCGACACCAATCTGGTCCTCGGTCTGCAGGCGGTGGGCGCTGGGGTCTCCGAGCTCTCGGCCGCCTTCGCGCTTGCCATCGAAATGGGCGCGCGGCTGGAAGATATTGCGGGCACGATCCATGCTCATCCGACGCGCAGCGAGGCGGTCATGGAAGCGGCGCTGAAAGCCCTGGGGAATGCTCTTCACATTTGAGCCGCTCGCGGCCTGCCGATAGTAGAGGCTACGCTACGTTAGGTTCCGCGCCGGTCGAGCGCCGTTCGACGAGTTCTCCCGAAAGGCGGATGGTCGTGGCTGCCCGCAGCAGTGCCGATGTATCTCCCTCGATCATTTCGACGACGACGCGCACGATTTCATCGACCGGCTGGCGAAAAGTGGTGAGGTTGTAGTGTGGCCAGCCGGCCATCGGGATGTCGTCGAAGCCCGCAACGAGGATATCGTCGGGCACGCGGCAGCCTGCCTCCTCCCTGAGGGCATCGATGCCGCCGATTGCCAGAATGTCGTTGGCAAAGAAGATCGCATCGGTGCTTTTCTTGGCGGCGATTTCAAGCGCGGCCCTGCGGCCGGCATAGTAGCTGTATTCCCGGCCTTCGACCTGGACGCTCAGCGTCATGCCAAGCTCCGCGATCCGCGTGACGAAACCGTTCTGGCGTTCGCGGTTGGTGGTCGTGTGGCTGAGACCGGCGACATAGGCGACCCTGCGGGCGCCCTGCCGATGGAAATGATCGGCGATGGCGCGGGCACCCTCGACATTGTTGCAGGCGACACAGCTCAGATTCGTGTCTTCGATGACGCGGTTGATCAGGATGGCTGGCCGGCCTTCCGTCGCCCAGCTCAGCGTCGAGCCTGCCAAGATCGTCGCAGAAATGACGATGACAGCGTCCACGTTGTATCGGCGCAGTGCCGAAAGCTGCTCTTCGAGGTTTGAGCCTTTGGTGATGTTGAAGAGCAGGCTCTGCAGGCCGATGCGTTGCAGCGAGCGCGAGAGTTTTTCGATCAGGCCGGGATAGAAGGGGTTCTGCATGTCGGAGACGACGATGCCGATAATATTCGTTCGGCTCTTCGAGAGCATGCTGGCGATCGCATTCGGCTGATAGTCGACTTCTGCCGCATATTTCAGGATCCGCTCGCGCAGATCGGCTGCGATGCTTGCGCCTGGCGTGAAGGCACGCGATACAGCCGACTGGCTGACGCCAAGCATGCGCGCAAGTTCGCGGGCGGTAATCGGCTTGCGGCTGAACGCTTCGCCGGACGGTTCCCCCTGCAAGGACGGCGATCCCTGTTTGCGCATGATCCAATTCCCCGGTTTCCTCTACCTTTCCTACACCTTTTGCATTCGGATGCAACAGTTTCAACTTCCGCTTATACGCAGTCGCCAATTCGGCTGTTGATAGTTTTTCCAACTCCTGGATCCAGGCGCCCGAGTGCGTTGCAGCATCGAATATCCAATGAAATAAGGAGGTATCCGCCTTTTTGTATGCTTGATATCCGGCAGTGAGCATTTTTGCAGATTCCGGCATAAAACCTGTTCCAATTTCAATTCAATCGCCATGTTGCATACGGATGCAAATTAGAAGATGCTTCCCTCAACAACAACACCGGCGCTGAAAACGTCCGTTCTCCGAGGGTATGCCAGTGGGTACGATCATCAAGTCCGTCGAAGCTTTTCAGGTGAAATGGGAGCCCAACGAGCCGCCGGGCCGCCGCACGGCTCTCGTGCGCGTGACGACCGAAGATGGCATCGTCGGCCACGGCGAAGCCTCGCCAATGATGGGCGGCGAGCACTCGCTCGGCGTCCTCAGAGATTTCGCAGCCTCGCTCGTCGGTGCGGATGCGCTCGACCAGGCGGTCCTCTACGACCGGCTGCTGCATAAATATGTGAAGCTTGGCCCGGAAGGCGCCGTCACCGGCGCGCTTGCCGCCCTCGATATTGCCCTCTGGGACATCAAGGGCAAGCACTTCAACCAGCCGGTCTACAAGCTGCTCGGCGGCGCCTGGCGTATGGAACTGCCCTTCTATTCCTCGGTCGGCAACAATGCCGGCCGCACTGTCGATGAAACCGTTCGCGTGGTCGAGCAGCGCTGGAAGGCCGAAAAGCCGACCGCGATCAAGATCCGCTGGGACGGCGACCGCACCCGTCAGGACTACGATATTCCCGGTGACATCGCCAAGGCCAAGGCCGTGCGCAAGCTGGTGGGCGACGATTTCCCGCTCGCCTTCGATGCCAACAACCAATATTCCGTCGGCGGCGCCATCCGCGTTGGCCGCGCGCTCGAAGAGCTCGGCTATATCTGGTTCGAAGAGCCGGTCCAGCACTATAACGTGCGCGCCATGGGCGAGGTTGCCCAGCGGCTCGACATCACGGTTTCGGCTGCCGAACAATCCTATACCACCCAGGCCGTCGTCGACATGATCAATGCGGGCGTGCGCATGGTGCAGCCCGACATCATCAAGATGGGCGGCATCACCGGCCTCATGCAGTGCGCCGCGATCTGCTTTGCGCACGGCGTCGAGCTCGTTCCACATCAGACCCAGCCGACCATCGCCCATGTGGCGAACCTGCATGTGCTTGCGACGCTGATGCACAACACCAAGCCCGCCGAATTCTCCGATCCGTCGACACGCATGCATGTCGGTTTTGCCAATCCGCCGATCCCGGAAGACGGCAAGTTCAAGGTGCCGTCCGGTCCAGGCCTCGGCCTGATCGTTGAGGATGCCGAGCTCGACAAGCGGCGAAGCTGAATATTCTGACAAGTGGGAGGAAATGACATGAACCTGAGAAGACGCCAGTTTCTGGAACTGAGCGCTGCCACGGCAGCGATGAGCATGCTTGGATCAGCCGTTGCCCGTGCAGCGAGCGATCCTGACACCATCCGCATCGGCATTGCCGCCAGCGGTCCGCGCAGCAGCGATCCGAACTATACGACGCAGGGCGGCGACAACTGGGCGACCGAGCAGATGTACGAACAGCTCGTGCGCCCCGATGACGGCACCTTCGCCACGACGCCGGACCAATATCGTCCGACGCTCGCCACCGAGTGGTCCGCTTCGTCAGATGCCAAGACCTGGACCTTCAAGCTCCGCCAGGGCGTGCAGTTCCACAAGGGCTTTGGTGAAATGACGGCGGAAGACGTTGTCTTCTCGTTCAAGCGCGCCATGGCCGACGGCACGAACAAGCCGATCCTGTCGAATGTCGCAGATGTCGTCGCGAACGGCCCTTATGAGGTCGTGATCACGCTGAAGAATTCCGACGTGAACCTGCTCGGCACGACGATCTTCCTCAACAACACTTCGATCGTCTCCAAGAAGGCCTATGACCAGATCGGCGCGGACAAGTTCAAGACCGATGCCGTCGGCACCGGCCCCTACGAACTTACCCGCTTCGACAATCAGTGGGGCACTGCGCTGAAGCGCCATGAAACCTATTGGGGTGAAAAGGCCAAAGTCGCCAAGGTCGAATCCGTCTACATCGCCGATACGACGGCCCGCACGCTCGCGCTGCTCTCTGGCGACGTCGACATGATCGAGGCCGTCCGCGCACCGGGCTGGGTTGATTCCATGCTGCAGCGCGACCCGACGCTGCAGTTTGACATGACGTCGCCGGGTTCGTTCAACACGCTGCATATCAACCTGAAGCGCAAGCCGTTCGACAATATCAAGGTGCGTCAGGCGATCATGTACGCCGTAGACCGCCATGCGGTCGGCAATGCGCTGAAGCCGATGGGTGGGTTTACGGCCGGCCTGCAGCCTGACTTCTTCCCCGGCGGCTTCAAGACCGAAGACCTGCCGCCGGAGCTTCAGTACAATTACGATCCGGATAAGGCCAAGGCGCTGCTCGCCGAAGCCGGTTTCCCTGATGGTTTCGACTTCGACAGCAATGTC
The DNA here is from genome assembly GCF_056398505.1 of Rhizobium sp. 01T437. Lineage (NCBI taxonomy): Bacteria > Pseudomonadati > Pseudomonadota > Alphaproteobacteria > Hyphomicrobiales > Rhizobiaceae > Rhizobium > Rhizobium sp. 01T437. Next base: position 2,134 of record NZ_JBFTPM010000023.1, on the reverse strand, counting down.
AGCCAGCGCGAGGACTATGCTTCCATCATGCTGATCGTGCAGGAGCAGTTGCGTTCCATCGGCATGCGCATGAACCTGCATATCGGCGACCACACCGCCTATCACGCTGACAATCAACACGACAAGAATACGCTGGCCCTGCATTCGTCCAGCTATCCGCCGATCCCGACGCAGCTCTACATCCAGCAGCTGTCGACCAAGGCGGAAGTCAAGCCGGATGGATCGGGTGGTATCAACTACAGCCATTACGGCGTGGTCATGCCTGGTATCGACGACCTGCTCGCCAAGGCACTGCAGGCGACCGACTACAAGGCCTATGTCGATTACTGCAAGCAGATCGAACTTCAGGTCCTGCGCGACCTGCCGCTGATCGGTATGTCGACGCTCTCCTTTACGGTTGCCCGCAATGCACGCCTCGACCTCGGCTACAAGGTGCAGAGCGGCTATGCGCGCTGGCGCTTCCACCACGCGACCAAGAAGGCCTGATTTCCAGGTCGCGATGAATGCGAGTGAATGAACATGGCTAGATATTTTCTCCTCCGGCTGGCGGATGCCATTCCGACAATCTGGCTGGTGCTCACGCTCGTGTTCATCGCGATGCGGATCCTGCCGGGTGATCCGGCGATTGCGGCTCTGGGAGACATGGCTCTCCCGGAGCAGCTCGCCGCCTTTCGCCACAAAATGGGGCTCGATGTGCCGCTGTGGCAGCAGTACATCAACTTTTTGATTGGCGTGCTCAGCCTCGATTTCGGCCAGTCCTACATGAATGGCGAACCGGTGCTGAACCTGATCGCTGTCAATCTGCCCTATACGATCGAACTCACCGTTGCGGCGATGATCATCGGCGTCGGTGCCGGTGTGCCTTTCGGCGTGCTTGCTGCGACCCATCGCGACCGGCTGCCGGATTCCGGCATGCGTCTCTTTTCGCTGCTCGGCTATGCCATTCCGGACTTCTATCTCGGCGCGCTGCTCCTGATCGGATTTGCGCTGAACCTTGGCTGGTTCCCGATCAATGGCGGCGGCGATGGTTTCATGGATCGCATGTACCATATCGTGCTACCGGCGTTGACGCTTGCACTCGTCAAAGCGGCCTTCATCGGCCGGCTGTCGCGGACCGCGCTTCTGGAAACGCTCGGTAAGGATTATGTCCGCACCGCCCGCGCCAAGGGTGCCCGTGAACCGCGCGTCATCTATCGCCACGGTCTGCGCAATGCGTTGCTGCCGCTTTCGACCGGCATGGGGCTCAGCCTGCTTGCCACGCTGTCAGGGTCGGTCGCCGTCGAGCTGGTCTTCAACAGGCCGGGCCTCGGACGTCTTCTCATCCAGGCGATCAACGAGCGTGACTACGGCATCATCCAGGGTGGCGTCGTTGTCTTTGCGCTCCTCGTCCTTCTCATCAATCTGGTGATGGATCTTCTCTACATCGTCATCGATCCAAGAATCCGGGTGAAATAATGAGCATCATCACGCAAACGCCGGGATCCCCCTCGCAGGCCTTTGAGCAGCCTTCGCTGGCGCCTGCGCCCGGCCTGCTGTCGCTTCTGTCCCGAACACTGCTCCGGCGGCCCTCGACGCTTTTCGCGTTGGCAATCGCGCTCGTCTTCTTCGTGATTGCGGTCTTCGCACCGGTGCTTGCGCCCTATGATCCGCTGGCCCAAAGCATCCTCTCGATCAACAAGATGCCATCGGCCGCCCACTGGCTCGGCACCGATCAGTTCGGGCGCGACGTTCTCTCGCGCATGATCCACGGGTCGCGCAACTCGCTGCTGTTCGGCCTGATTTCGCCTGTGCTTGCGGCGCTAGTCGGCACCGCGCTTGGCGTGACCGCCGGCTATTTCGGCGGGCTGATCGATCGCATCATCAGCCGCTTCATCGACCTGCTGCTCGCCTTCCCGGAATTGTTGCTGGCGATCATTATCGCCGCCGTGCTCGGCGGCGCCTTCTGGAATATCATTGCCGTCATCACCGTTGCCTTCATTCCGGGTTTTGCCCGTGTGGCCCGCGCCTCGACGCTGGCGGTCAAGCAGGAGCCCTATGTTGAAGCGGCGGTCGCGGTCGGCGTGCGCACGCCGACGATTATTTTACGCCACATCATTCCGAACATTGCAGCCCCCATCGTCGTGTTGATGACGCT
>NZ_JBFTPM010000022.1:0-100805 GCF_056398505.1 Rhizobium sp. 01T437 | reverse complement strand
GCTGATCGACAGTCTCTCGCTAGTCTACATGGCGGGCTCCGAGATTGATTTCGTCGACAACCTGCTCGGCCAGTCCTTCCAGATCAAGAATCCGAATGCGGTGGCAAGCTGCGGCTGCGGCACCAGCTTCGCGATCTGATCCAAGAATTACTTTCCATTGATAACCGGCCGAAGATTTTCTTCCGGCCGGTTTCTTGTCTTGTCCGCCGACGCCGGAGCGCGATAAAAGAGCGTTCAGCACAGAGAGCAGGATGAAGCCATGAAGATCGCGACTTGGAACATCAATGGCGTCAAGGCGCGTATCGACAACCTCACGCAGTGGCTGAAGGATTCCAGTCCTGATATCGTCTGCCTGCAGGAAATCAAGACGGTCGACGAAGGCTTCCCGCGGCTCGAAATCGAAGCGCTCGGCTACCATGTGGAAACGCATGGTCAGAAGGGCTTCAACGGCGTTGCCATTCTTTCCAAGAGCTCGCCATCCGAAGTCAACCGCGGCCTGCCGGGTGATCCGCTAGACGAGCAGGCGCGATTCCTCGAAGCCGTCTTCTCCCTGCCCGGCAACAAGGTGGCGCGCGTCTGCTGCCTCTACCTGCCGAACGGCAATCCGCCGGAAACGGAAAAATACCCCTACAAGCTCGCGTGGATGGAACGCCTGCAGAAGTTCGCGGCCGAGCGCCTTGAATACGAGGAAATTTTCATTCTGGCCGGCGATTACAATGTCATTCCCGAGCCGCATGACTGCTTCGACCCGAAGGTCTGGGAAAGCGATGCACTCTTCCTGCCGCAGACGCGCCAAGCCTTCCGCCGGCTGGAAAATCTCGGTCTCGTCGACGCGGTGCGTTCGGCAACCGATGCGACGGCGCTCTATTCCTTCTGGGATTATCAGGCCGGCGCCTGGCCGAAGAACAACGGCATCCGCATCGACCATTTGATGCTGTCGCCGGAAGCAGCCGACCGCATGACGTCAGCGGCCATCGAAAAGCATGTGCGTGCCTGGGAAAAGCCGTCGGACCACGTGCCCGTCGTCGCTTACTTCGATTTCGCTGCCTGAGATTTAAAGCTCTGAAACTTAATCGTCCGAGCCGCTCGCAATCGTGTGCGACAGGGATACGGCCGTGCGCCGATCCGCTTCGCTGGCGATCGAGAAGGCATCTTCCTGAAGCGATTGCATCCAGCTGCAATCCTTCGGCTTACAGCGATCGAGAGCCGCCGTCATCAGCGCGAGACCGCGAGCAGACTGGCCCTCATCGAAGAGGATGTTGCCGAAGACCGCCATGGCGCCGGGATGGCCACTCTTGCGGGCCTGATTGAGCCATTTCTTGGCCTGATTGACATTGGCGCTGCCGCCCTCGCCAGCCAGCATCATCTGCGCAAGCTGGAACTGCGCCTCGGGAACGCCGAAGGTGGAGGCAACCTGGAAATAGAGCTGGCGGGACTGATTGAGATCGATCTTCACCGGGCTGCCGGAAATGCCGTGCTTGTAGTAGTTGGCAAGCGACAGCAGCGCGTTGATGAAGAAGCCGGTATCCTCCGAGCCAGGCTCCACGCCCTGCTGTGCAATCTCGCTGTAGATCTTGAAGGCCTCGAAATCGTCCTGCGCGACACCGTCGCCATCAGCATACATGTTGGCGAGCGCCCAGCGCGAACCGGTGTGGCCCTTTTCGGCGGCGTATTTATAGGCCTCGACCGCCTCTTCCTTCTGACCATTCTTGTAAGCTTTGAAACCAAATTTGAAGAGATCGAAGGGGCCCGATTCCTTCGTCACGCCCGTCTTAATGTCGAATGCCAGGACCGGACAGGCCAAGGCCAGCGAAACGGCCATCGACATGCTGAGCAGCATGAATTTGAGCAATCTGAACTCGGACGTTACCATCTTTACCGGTTTCTTTCGTTCATCACAGACGCCTGGCGGCGGCTTTTTTCGCCGTTCTGCCCGCGTGGATGCATTCCTTCCAGGCGAGCGATCCCGCGGCGGGCTCCAAGGCCCCTTTACCCGCGTCGCTTCCAGCCCCATGCCCCTCTTTCAAAACCAGCACATCCTTGTGAACCATCCGGCTTCCGGCACGGCCCGCATGTGATGCCTGCGGCACTCCTTTCGCGACCCAGGTCCCCACCCGTCCGCCTTTATCGTCTTCGTAAACAGCAAATGTGACCAAACCGGTATCGCACCCTTTCGTAGGGAACGAAGCTTCATGCCGGGAGACTGAAAATGATTGAAACGAGTAAATCTGCAACACTACCGAGTGGGCGGATTTCCGGCCGGAAATGCCTCTGGCGGAAAGCAAAACGGCTGCTGCCGCTGGCTTTTCACCCCTGCTGTCGCAATGTCTGGCGTTACCGGAAAAAATTCGACCCATGCTACTGCTTACGCACACCCTACGCTTGTCATCTCCTCGCCCGCTAATAGCGCTGCGCCCTCTTTGTGGCGGGAAATGGACAAATTCGCCCCGCCGACACCATACGCGAACCGTCGTAAAAAAGTGTTGCTGAATCGTCACAAAACGAGACGAGAAGATGGAATGATTAAGAGCGGCAAACAAAGAAGAGCCCGGCACTGCCGGGCTCCTCAATTCTTCAAATCAGGGAATTAAAACTTGACCTTTATACTTGTCGATAGCGCAGCAACCAGATCGTTGCCAAAGGAATAGGAGACATCATCTCCAAACGTGACGCCATTCTGTGTCACGACGCCAGACGAACCACTCGTCAGCACACCAACAGCACCGGCGACGCGCCACTCGATGTGCTCGGTCGGCGTGAAGGCTGCACCGACACCGAGTGTCCAGCTATCGGTCTGAGCGCCATAGCCCTGGCTGGTGCCACGATCCCAGGTCAGGCTGACGGCACCTGCCCATTGGTCATTGAACTTGTGGCCGACGCCGCCGGTGATGGTCCAGCCGTCGCGATAGAGAAGGTCGAGTGAGGTCAGTTCCGTCTTACCGCCAGAGGTGCAGGCGATCACGCCCTTTGTCGATGTCGGGCAGAAAGGCACGGACTGCAGCACACTCCAGTTCGTCCATTTGACCGAACCGAAAGCGAGCCAATCCGGAGCGATACCGCTCTGCAACTTCAGTTCGAGTGAATCCGGCGCTTCGGCGGAACCGAAGACGGGCGTGACGCGTCCGTAAGGCGCGGCATTCAGCGGCGCAAAAGGTGCGGTAACCTGGGTCAGATCTACCGTGCCCGTCAGGTTGTCGTATTTGACACGGCTGTTATAGACGAGGCTCGCGCGCATCGCATATTCCGGGATCTCGTATGCGAGACCGGCGCGCCAGCCCCAGCCATTGTCTTCGAGATCGAGGCGACCGATGCCGTTACCCGTACCGACCAGAAGCGGAACCGTCGAAACCAGACGCTCCTTGAAGCCCTCGACTTCCTGATAGAAGGCGCCGCCGATGAAGCGAAGCTGTCCCGGACCGACATCGAAGCGATAGGAGCAGGTGCCGCCATAATTACGGGTTTTGATCTCCGTCTCGATATTGTTGTTGGCGCCAGCCCAATTCAAGCCGGGATCCGTGTGCCCGCCGAAGGGCTCAGAATAGTCGACAAGGCAGTCGATCGCATCGCCGAAACCGGCCTTGAAGCCAATATAGGGAACGGCGTAATTCGCGGTATCGTCGGCGGTGCTCGAACGGCTGTTCAGATTGCCCCCCCCTGGAGATACCGAGGTATCCGTGTCGCGAGCATTCTTCAGCTTGCGCTGGGGCGTGACATAAATAACGCCCGATTGAAACGAGAAGGGCGAGGTATCGAACAATTGATCGATATTATAGCCGCCGCGCTCCAGACCACCCGCAAAGGACGGTGAAGCGAGCGCCGAAAGGATAATGAGCGATGTTACGCCCCTGGAAAACATACGCGCTGCCATTGTGTCTCCCCCACTCAAGCAATTGATGTAATCACACTGTGCTAGTGAACTTAACAAATCGCAACGAGGCGCTCCGCTGCGACGCGAAGTTGCGTTATGACTAATTTACGTAACTAATTGACGGGCACGTCAAAAAATCGGATGGATGAAATCCTATTCTTCCATCTGTAGATTTTTAAGGGTCCGTTAGATTTTTTTTCCATCAAGAGTGAAAGCTGTATCAAACTGACAACAGTGTCAGTTTTCGCGCACAGCATGCCCAAAATGGGTGATATCCACAGGGGTAGCGGCCTTAACAGGTCTAATTTTATAGAATCATCATACTTTTGAACGCAAAAGGCGCGCTCCAAGGGAACGCGCCTTCAGGAATAATATACTCGTTACCCGCGATTATCCTGCTTCGCTAACTCGCGCTAGAGCAGTCCTCAGGCTTTCGATCTGGCCCGTCAATTCGGCGTGACGCTCGCGTTCGGCCTCTACCACTTCGGGGTTGGCATTGGCGACGAACTTCTCATTCGAGAGCTTGCCGTCGATGCGCGCGACTTCGCCCTCGGCCTTCGCAATCGCCTTTTCGAGGCGGCTCTTTTCCGCCGCAAGATCGATCAGATTGCCAAGCGGCAAGCAGGCGGTCGCTTCTGCGACGATGATCTGAGCAGCACCCTTCGGTGCAGATTCCGCCAGTGAAATACCCTCGACCCGCGCCAAGCGCTTGATGGCCGCGTCATGACGGAACAGCCGTTCACGCGTCAGGCTGTTGGCGCCAACGACGACGAGCGGCGCGGTGGCCGATGGCGGCACGTTCATTTCCGAGCGCACCGAGCGGATGCCGGAAACGAGGTCGATCAGCCAGTTGATCTCATCGGCCGCAGCATTGTCGGCATAAGACGGCGACGGCCATTCGGCGTGGCAGAGCAAACCGTCACGTTCCTGGCCCTCACCCGCCGTGTGCGCCCACAGCTCTTCGGTCATGAAGGGCATGAAGGGATGCAGCAGCTTGTAGATCTCTTCCAGAACATAAGCGCTGCAGGCTTGAGCTTCGGCCTTCGCGCCCGCGTCTTCACCACCGAAGACCGGCTTCAGAAGTTCGAGATACCAATCGCAGAACTGGTTCCAGACGAAACGATAGAGCGCCCCGGCGGCATCGTTGAAGCGGTAGGCCTCAAGAGCTTCCGTAACGTCACGTTCCGTTCGGGCAAGCTCCGTCAGGATCCAGCGGTTGATGGTGAGTTCGGCTGCTTCCGGCACGAAATGCGGATCGCTCTTAACGCCGTTCATTTCGGCAAAGCGCGTGGCGTTCCAGAGCTTGGTGCCGAAATTACGGTAGCCGGCAATGCGGGCTGGATCCAGCTTCACGTCGCGGCCCTGCGCAGCCATGATTGCCAGCGTGAAGCGCAGCGCATCCGCGCCATATTCGTCGATCAATTCGAGCGGGTCGATGACGTTGCCCTTGGACTTCGACATCTTCTGCCCGTTCTTATCGCGCACCAGTGCGTGAATATAGACGGTATGGAACGGCTCGACCGGGTTATCGTCCTCGTCCTTCATGAAATGCAGGCCCATCTGCATCATGCGAACAACCCAGAACGGGATGATATCGAAACCGGTGACAAGAACGCTGGTCGGGTAATATCGCTCCAGTTCGGGCGTCTTGTCCGGCCAGCCAAGTGTCGAGAACGGCCAGAGGGCCGAAGAGAACCAGGTGTCGAGCACGTCTTCGTCACGTACCAAAATCTCGCCCGGCTTGAAGTTCTCAAGTAGGTCCTCGACATAGGCCTTCATCGGTCCTTCATGCGACAAGTAGTGCTGGATGGCGGCCTGCAGCGCCTCCTCTTCGGTCTTCTCGACGAAAACCTGACCATCCGGGCCATACCAAGCCGGAATCTGGTGACCCCACCAAAGCTGACGGGAGATGCACCACGGCTGGATATTCTCCATCCATTGGAAATAGGTGTTTTCCCAGTTCTTCGGGACGAACTTTGTCCGGCCTTCGCGAACGGAGGCAATGGCGGGCTTGGCAAGAGTCTTGTTGTCAACCCACCATTGCTCGGTCAAACGCGGCTCGATCGGCACGCCACCACGATCGCCATGCGGAACCATATGCTTATGCGGCTCGATCTTGTCGAGCAGTCCGGCTTCCTCGAAAATCTCGACGATGATCTTTCGTGCAGCGAAACGATCCTGGCCTTCCAACCGGTCCCAGGCGCCATGCAAGGCGGCCGGGTGATCGAGACCTTCCAGGAAATCCTCATTGTCCTTGATGGTAATCGTGGCGTCCACATTCATGATGTTGATGACACGCAGCCCGGTGCGCCTGCCAACGTCGAAGTCGTTGAAGTCATGCGCAGGCGTAACCTTGACCGCGCCGCTGCCGGCGGTTGGATCTGCGTAGCTGTCAGCAACGATCGGAATGCGTCGCCCAACGATCGGCAAGATGACATGCTTGCCGACGATCGACTTGTAGCGCTCGTCCTTGGGATTAACCGCAACGCCGGTATCGCCAAGCATCGTCTCCGGCCGCGTGGTCGCAACCACGAGATAGTCGCGCGTTTCGAATTCGGTGGGCTTGCCTTCCTCATCAAAAGCGATTGGGTACTGGTAGGTGACGCCGTCTTCCAGCGGATAGCGCAGATGCCAGAGATTGCCTTTGAGCTCGATCTGCTCGACTTCCATGTCGGAAATCGCCGTCAGCAACTTCGGATCCCAGTTGACGAGGCGCTTATCCTTGTAGATCAGCCCTTCCTTGTAGAGCGTCACGAAGACTTCGAGAACGGCCTGCGATAGGCCCTCGTCCATGGTGAAGCGCTCACGCGACCAGTCACAGGAAGCGCCGAGACGCTTCAGCTGGTTGAAGATCAGGCCGCCCGATTCACCCTTCCACTCCCAAACCTTTTCGATGAAGGCATCGCGGCCCATCTCGCGGCGGCCGGGAAGCTGTTGTTCCATCAGCTTGCGCTCGACAACCATCTGCGTGGCGATGCCGGCATGGTCCATGCCCGGTTGCCAAAGCACATCCTTGCCGCGCATGCGCTCGAACCGCACCATGACGTCCTGCAGCGTGTTGTTCAGCGCATGACCCATGTGCAGCGAACCGGTCACGTTCGGCGGCGGAATGACGATGGTGAAGCTGTCGGCGCCCGGCTTGGCATTGGCGCCGGCGCGGAAGGCATCGGCCTCATCCCATTTCGCAGCGATTTTCGGTTCGACGGCGGCGGAATCGTAGGTCTTTTCGAGCATTTTCTGACCAATTCGAGGTTCGAGGATGGGCGTTTTGTAAATAGGATGGTTACGGCCAAGTCAATAAAAAAGCCGCCCCGGAGACCGGAGCGGCTCTTGTCTGGAAAAAGCGTTTCCGATCAGCGGCGCGGGCCGCGCGCCACGCGTTCGATCTCTTCGCGCACGAGGCGTTCGACGAGCGTCGGCAGATTGTCGTCAAGCCATTCGCGCAGCATCGGCCGCAGCATGTCTTCGGCAATCTCATCCAGCGAGCGGCGCTCGGCTGCGCCATCGATGGCGGCGGCGAGCTCTTCAAAGGAACGGGCAACCTGCAGGCCAGTGTTCTGGGACAGAAGTGACGGCAGAACTTCTTCCGCTACACGCAAAGGCGTAACTTCGGCAGGCTGGAAGGCCACCGGCTCGACGCGCTGTTCGACGACGGGAAGCATGGGTGCCTCCTCGACGAGCGCGGGCTGCGGAACCTCGGGCAGGCGCTGCTCGGCAAAGACCGGCGCAGGCTCGGGCGCATAGTGGGGGACGCGAGGAACCGGAGCCGGCTCGACCGGGCGGGGAGCAGCCGCTACGTGTGGCGCGTCATAAGCTGACTGCGGCTCGAATTGCGGTTGCGGTTCGCGGAACACCTGGGGCATATCACGCGGCATGTCACGGAGGGCCTGGCCGGCCTGAACGGCACTACGCTCGGAAGCGGCGCGGACGCGGGCTGCGACATCGGCAAGCGACATGGCTCGGGCCGGCATTTCCGGCTCAGGCGCAATGCCGGCAGAATTTGCAGCGACGAAACGAGGATCGGGACGCAGCGCAGACGGCTCCGGGAACTCAACGCCGGCATAGGTATCGTCAACCGTCAGATGGATTTCGGAATCGTTGTCCTCTTCCGCACCGTAAACGGGAGGAAGCGAGGCGGAAATCGCCTTTCCGGCGCCTGGCTCATTGCTTTCGATGATCTGGCGAATGGAGGCCAGGATCTCTTCCATGGACGGTTCACGCACTACACCTGGCTGAGCCATATCTATCCCCGTTATCCCTTAACAACGACCGGATGGCGTGGAGCATGCACCCGAATCACCATGACCTTAGAATACCCCAAAGGGGAAAAAAATCAGCGCGAATCAAACAAATGCAGCCATGCACAGTTTTGTTACCCAAGTGTAAGCGAAGTCTGTGAAGGCTTTTAAGACAGCCGAAACGAAAACGGGCGCCCATGGCGCCCGCTCAAAAAAATCGGCGGTAGAAACGCCTTAAAATACGAATTCATGAGCCTTGGCGAAACCGGGCAGCGGCTTGACCGAAGCATTGAAAAAGACGTTCTCGGAAAGAGCACCGCGCTCGCTGACGAAGACCTTCGCGCGCGCAGCATTGCCATACCCCTGCACGACAACGAGACGACCGCCATCCTGCAGCTGGGCGAGAAGTGCCGCGGGAACTTCTTCCACCGAACCGTTGATGAAGATCAGATCATAGGGAGCGCCGGCGGTATTGCCCTTCTCAAGCGGGCCAGTCGCCACCTGCACATTTGCATAACCGGCGAGATTTGCCTTGGCTTCGGCCGCAAGGGTCTCGTCCGATTCGAGCGCCACGACGGAGCCCGCGATCAGCGACAGCAGCGCGGAGGCGTACCCCGTGCCGGCGCCGACTTCGAGAACGGCATCATCCTTGGTGATAGCTGCGAGTTGCAGCAGCTTGGCGAGCGGCGACGCCTCCATGAGGAAACGGCCCGGATTGCCAGCGGTTGCCGGAGCAATTTCGATATCATTGTCGATATAAGCCAGCACCTTCGCCTTCTCCGGCACGAACGCCTCGCGCGGAACGGTGAGGAAGGCCGTCAGCACCGAATGCGAGGTAACGTCCGTGGTGCGGACCTGGTTGTCGACCATCTTTACGCGTGCTGCTTCGAAATCCATCATATCCTCTCGCCGATGAAAGCGGTTCTGTCTTCCGTCTCTTAATCTCCGGCACGAATGCTTTCAAGGCTTGCCGGAGACCCGTTTGAAGAATCCCGGAAACCCCTCCCCGCATGCAACAGGCAAAAAGCGATAACTGCAACTTATGCGTGGAGCAAATTGCGATTTCATGATACTGTTCTAACCGGAGGAAATGAGGAGGAGCAGGCCATGTCCGCCATTCTGGAATATTTTACGCTGTTCGACTTTTTCATCGGCGCAGCGCTCGTCGGCATATTCTGCTGCGGGCTCCTGGACCGCGAGACGAACTGAACAGATCGTACTCTCACAGTAAAAGTTTCCTGGCCGCCTGCTCGGCGCGCCGGAGAAATAGATTTTGGCGTCCAGTCGGATCAAGCCGGCACAGTCGATTGCGCCATTAACTCTATATCAACCATATTGTTGCGCCAATCGCGGCTTTCGATAGTTTGGCCGCATGCAAACATTCGCCATTCAATCGCCAGATATCGAAGCGCTTCACTACAATCCGGAAGCGCGGCTGCTGCTTGTGAAGTTCAAAAGCGGCGCCATCTGCAATTTCACACGTATCTCGGCACAGGCGCTGCAACGGCTGCTCGGCCCGGATGCGCAGATAGAGAACCCAACGGCAGAGGATGACGCCGACTATCTGGCGAGCATGCGCAGCGGCGGACTGCGGGCGCTTTATTCCCTCACCGGCATCAAGCCAGCCCAATTCGATTTCGCCCAGGTTCCCAGCATCTGGTGATGCGAGACTGCCGAATCGATACCGCGCCTCGTTTATGAGGCGGATCGGATTTCTATGTCGGTGGATTTTTTGGAGGCCTCGCCCGGAATTGAACCGGGGTACAAGGATTTGCAGTCCTCTGCGTCACCACTCCGCCACGAGGCCTCACAGGCTGTCATGTTAGCCGTGGCGAGCGTTTAGAATGATCGTAAGGAAATCGCAAGAGGGCTTTCCAAAAACATTTCCTGCAATTTCAAACTCCGGCCACATCCGGCGCATACAGAGCAAGGACCGATCCAGTCTCGAAGGGCGCCGCGGCAGCCGCACGCATAGCTGATGACAAAAGGCCCATTCTGCTGGAAATTCGCGCTCGGTTGAACAACAATTGAGCTAACAGCTGCTCAGACAGGCCTCCAGCCTATCTGAATTGCACAATAGGCATATCTCAACGAGTTTAGCCTATCACTTATATTCATCCAGGAGGCGAGATCTGCGATCGCAACAACGCCTTCACTTTCTTTATATTAGAGAAATCGAAATATCACCTCAAACATTAGTAACGAATTCTTAACTTGACTTTCAAAATCGTCATTCCATGCTGCCTATGGGAGAGACAGGAGCAGAGATGAATTGGGTGCCGTTGAATTCCAAACAGATCCGCGCCGTATCCTACGATCCAGAAACCCAGGTTCTTCATGCCAAATTCGCCGGTCGCCGCCCAGTCCGGCATGTCGGGGTGCCACCTCATATTTATGACAATCTTGTCGAAACCAACGATCCGGAATTTTATTACAAATATTATCTGGAGCCTTCGCGTATCCAGACTGGCTGGTGGCGGAAAGCCAACCTCAGCTCCAATGCGGTGAAGCTGCTGATCATTCTCGTCGGCGCACTCGTGATCACGGCGACGGCGCTTGAGGAAAATGGCGAGCTGCCAATCCACCTGTCGGAGATCACAGAGTCGGGCACGACCTCTCCAGCCTCTGGCGAAAGGCCCGCCGTCTCTCCGCAGTGACGGAGCCCGCTATCGCGCAAGCGCAGTGCACCGATCTGCCGGCAGGCAGTTCAATCAGCCCATCGTCGACATGGCGGCTTTTGGCTTCCTTGGCGACTTCACGCAGGGCGCTTTCGGCGATGCCACCAGACTGCAATGCGACGCCGCCATCTGCGTGCTATCGGCAGGTCGTGGGATAAGACGAGGAAGCCCAGCGGCAGCATCCAGAACCCGAGAACAGGCAAAAAGCCCAGGACGCCGCCGAAAATGAGCAGCGCTCCAGTCGTCATGCGTGCGATGCGTGAGCGCGGCATCGGCACCCGAAGCGAGCCGAGAACCAGCTTGCCATCCCTGTGATCGATCCCGAAACGTTTTTCTCCGGCCTTTTTCGGCCCATTTTTCCTGCTAGTCATCCACAAAAGATGGGCTCAAGCGCCACGAATACAAGCTGATTTCATTTTTTTGAAAAAACTGCTTGGCAAATCGGGAAAGCATTTGTATTACCCCGCTCACGCCGCGGCCAAGCGGTGATCCCTGGTAGCTCAGCGGTAGAGCATTCGACTGTTAATCGACAGGTCGCCGGTTCGAATCCGGCCCGGGGAGCCAGTTTCAAAGGGTCATGTTGAAAAACATGGCCCTTTTTCATTGCCTAACCTCAATGAGATAGCCAGATTTCCTGAGTTTTCATCGGCTCGACCAGTCATCAAAAGGCCACCCGGAGGCGCAGCATTCGCAGGCGCCCTCGCCTTTGCGAGCATCACATCCAGCAAATAGCAGGCGACTAAAGAGGCCGACCCGGCAACGTGTCCAGCAAGTTGCCAAAAATAAAGACGCCCCGGTAACCGAGGCGTCTTTTGATTCAATCACAGTATCAGCGCAGCAGCGAACTCACGCCGTCGGCTGCTTGGTCTTCCGGAGATAGGGCAGAACCGTATCGAAGGAGCCGAAGCGGGCGATGGCGTCTTCGTTGGAGACGGCGGCGGTGATGATGACATCGTCGCCCTGGTTCCAGTTGGCCGGCGTTGCGACCTGGTGCTTGGCGGTCAGCTGGATAGAATCGATGGCGCGCAGGATTTCATTGAAATTGCGGCCGGTCGTCATCGGGTAGGTGAGGATCAGCTTGATCTTCTTGTCCGGGCCGATGACGAAGACCGAGCGCACGGTGGCGTTGTCGGCGGGCGTGCGGCCCTCGGAGCTTTCGCCGGCACCGGCCGGCAGCATGTCATAGAGCTTGGCGACCTTGAGGTCCTTGTCGCCGATCAGCGGATATTCGACATCGAAGCCGGTCGCCGTCTTGATGTCGTTCTTCCACTTTCCGTGGCTTTCGACCGGATCGACGGAAATGCCGATAATCTTGACGCCGCGCTTCTTAAACTCGCCTTCGAGGCCGGCCATGGTGCCGAGCTCGGTCGTGCAGACCGGCGTGAAGTTCTTCGGATGCGAGAAGAGAACGGCCCAGCCATTGCCGATCCAGTCATGGAACTGAACGGGGCCTTGGGTGGTGTCGGCGGTGAAATCGGGAGCAATATCGTTGATACGTAGGCTCATGGTCGGCCCTCCAATTGCGGATCGTTAAATCTGAACACTCGCAGGCAGTTCTGCGTGCCAATGACTATCTACAGACCTGCGCCAAGCGCGGTCAAACCAAAGCCTTCCCCGAAAGGGACAACGGCGGAATATTTATTTCCAGCGTGCAAAGATGGCCTGACATCGGACTAACGACATTATGCGCGCAAAAAGGCAGCGGCGCGCGCGCAAATCGATGCTTTTCGCATGCCGCGTTATTTCCTACTCACTATCGAATAATGACAAAGAGGGAAGCGGCGATGGCGACACCATTCTACTGGAATGAATTGAACACTTATGATTTTGCCGCGCTTTCCGCCGACACGACCATCGCTATCCTGCCGATTGCTTCGACCGAGCAACACGGTCCGCATCTGCCCATCGCAACCGATGTGGCAATCGCCAACGGCATGTTGGCGGAACTGCGCCGGCAACGGACCGGGGACCTCGATATCCTCGTCCTGCCGACCCAGGAAATCGGCAAGGCCAACGAGCATGTCTACGGTCCAGGTACGCTTTCCCTCAGCGCCGAGCTGCTGATCCCCGTCTGGACGGCGATCGGCGCGAAGGTAGCGGAGGCGGGTGTGCGCAAGCTCGTTATCGTCAACTCGCATGGCGGCAATGTCGATATCATGAGCATCGTCGCCCGCGAGCTGCGCGTGCGTTACCAGATGGCCGTGGTTTCCACCCAATGGGGCCGGTTCGGCAATCCTGACGGTATGATCAGCGAGCACGAGTCGCGTTACGGCATTCATGGCGGCGAGGTGGAGACATCGCTGATGCTGCATTTCCGGCCGGAACTGGTGCGGATGGAGAAGGCTGAGAATTTCGTGTCGAAGGCCGAATGGATGCGCGAGCAATCGCAGTATATCCAGCCGCTGCCGCCACATTCGCTCGCCTGGATCGCGCATGATCTCAATCCGAACGGCGTCGTCGGGGATGCGTCGAAGGGCACGGCCGAAAAGGGCGAAGCAATCTGCCGCCATCAGGTGAAGGGTTTTATCGAGCTGCTCCGTGACCTGAAGCGCTATCCGCTCTCCAATCTCTATTCGCGATAATTATGCGGTCACCGGCCGCTCCATCGGAATATGCCCCTTGGCCTGCAACTCCTGAACGAGACCTGCAAGCTCGGCCAGCAGATATTCTACAAAGAGGCTGGTGGCGGAATCGAGCGGCGCACGGGCGCGGGCAAAGAGCTTCATCGTCTGATGGCGGCTGTGCGGCTCGGCGATCGGGCGGAACACCAGCTCGCCCTGACGGCATTCGGTGATGACATCGAGCGGGTTCAGCATGGAGAGCCCTGCCCCGCATTTGACCAGTTTCTTCAGCATTTCCGAGGCATTGGTCTCCAGAACAGGTTCGACAGGCACGTCGAGCCTGGCCATGGCGAGGTTTATGACCTCCCGCAGGCTGGTGCCCTGCTGGGCAAGCACCAGCCGCTCCTGCACGACATCGCCGAGATTGATCGGCCCCGGTCCGATCAGGGGGTGGCCGGGCGGCAGGATGACACCGATCGGGATATCGAAATTGCCGAGCGTACGGATGCCGGGTGTCGCCGGAATGTTGAAGCCGAGGCCGATATCCACCTCACCCGACAGAACCGGATTGACCGTCGTCGTGCCGGCATCGTTGCGCAACTGGATGAAGACACGTGGATGCTCGGTCTGGAAACGAGCGATGATTTCCGGCAGCGGTCCCGAGGCAAGACCGACCGTCGTCACCAGCCTGACCTTGCCGGCCTGCTGCATCTTCAGGCTTCGGATGCGTCCTTCCAGCCGCTCATAGTTTTTCAGCACCTCGCGGATATGCTCGATGCAGAGTTCACCGGCCGCCGTTAGACGCAGGCCGCGCGGCAGGCGCTCGAAGAGTGGGGCGCCCATTTCCTCCTCCAGCGCCAGGATCTGCCGATTGATGGCCGAAGAGGCGACATTGAGGCGCGCTGCGGCCTTCCGGATCGAGCCCGTTTTTGCAATCTCGTTGATGTAGAGAAGCTTTCTGGAGTGCAGCATCGCGACCTCGTTGCATCGTTTTTAAGCACAGCGCCCAATTTAGGCACAGACATCAGGTGAGATGCCAAAAAGGCATCGTTGCGCACGAATTTTGATGCTTTTCAAAGAGCGAAGCAATCGCTCAAATGCAGAAAATCGGAGGCCGAAAACGAGCTTCCATGGCACCAGAAGGGGAACGCCGCCATGTCCAACAGATTGAAAACATCAGTATTTTCTGCGGTTCTTGGGCTTGGCGGGATGCTTGCCGCCAGTGCTCCCGGCTATGCGCTCGACAAGGTCAACTATGGTACCAACTGGCTGGCGCAGGCCGAACATGGCGGCTTCTATCAGGCGGTGGCCGACGGAACCTATGCCAAATACGGTCTTGACGTTTCCATCGTGCAAGGCGGGCCGAATGCCGCCAACAATGCGTTGCTGATCTCAGGCAAGATCGACTTCTATATGGGCGGGCCGCAGGGCGAAATCTCCGCCGTCGAGCAGGGTATTCCGCTCGTCGATGTCGCTGCGATCTTTCAGAAAGACCCGCAGATCCTGATCGCTCATCCTGACGTCGGCGTCGATAAGTTCGCGGACCTTGCGAAGCTGAAGACCCTGTTCCTCAGCAAGGATGGCTACCTCACCTATTTCGAATGGATGAAGGCAAATTTTCAGGGCTTCAAGGATGAGCAATACAAGCCCTACAATTTCAATCCAGGCCCCTTCCTCGCCGACAAGCAATCCGCCCAGCAGGGGTACCTGACCTCAGAGCCCTACGAGATCCAGAAGCAGACCGGCTGGGAGCCGAAGGTCTTCCTGCTCGCCGATAATGGCTATTCACCCTATTCGACGATGATCACCACGACCCAGCAGATAGTCGATACCAAGCCTGACGTCGTGCAGCGCTTTGTCGATGCCTCGATCGAGGGCTGGTACAACTATCTCTACGGCGACAACAGCAAGGGCAATGAGCTGATCAAAAAGGACAATCCGGAAATGACGGATGGCCAGATCGCCTATTCGATCGCCAAGATGAAGGAATACGGCATCATCGAATCCGGTGAGGGCCTGGACAAGGGCATCGGCTGCATCACCGACGCTCACTACAAGAAGTTCTTCGACGAAATGGTGGCGATCAAGGTCTTCAAGCCTGAGACCGACTACACCAAGGCCTTTACGACGAAGTTCGTGTGCAAGAGCGTTGGTGTATCGCTGAAGAAATAAGCCTCCCAAGGCAGGCTCGTCGCTCTCAGGCGGCGGGCCGCATCCCCTTCGATAAAAGAGCGAGAGAATGTCCCTAGCCGAAACCAAGGCGGCGCCTTCGAAGGAAATACGCAGGCGGCCGCTGGTCGTCATGCAATCGGTCTCGAAGGTCTTTTCCAGCGGCACGATTGCGCTTTCGGGCATGTCGCTGACGGTCGAAAGCGGCGAGTTCATCAGCCTTCTCGGTCCGTCCGGCTGCGGCAAGTCCACGGCGCTGCGCATTATCGCCGGTCTTGGCGACGTGACGTCGGGCAAGATCGACTGGCCAAGTTCGCGCATCAATTCGAAGGGCCTGCCGGAGGGGGATATCGGCTTCGTCTTCCAGGAGCCTACGCTGATGCCCTGGAAGACTGTTTTCGGCAATGTCTACCTGCCGCTGAAACTGCGCGGTGTTTCCAAGTCGGAGGCGAGCGACCGGATCATGCAAGTGCTTGCGACTGTCGGCCTGCAGGATTTCGCCGATGCCTATCCGCGGGAACTCTCCGGCGGCATGAAGATGCGTGTGTCGATCGCCCGCGCCTTGGTGACCAAACCGAAACTGCTGCTGATGGACGAACCTTTCGCCGCTCTCGACGAGATTACCCGCCAGAAGCTCAATGACGACGTTTTACGGTTGTGGAAGGCGACCGGCATCACGGTGATTTTCGTCACGCATTCCGTCTTTGAGTCCGCCTACCTTTCCAACCGGATCGTGGTGATGAAGGCGCGGCCCGGCCGCGTTCATGCCGATATTCCGCTTACGACGAGCCTCGATCGTGACGCGCACTACCGGACTTCCGAGGAATACCGGCAGGCCTGCGAGACCGTTTCCTATTCGCTGATTGGCGCGATCAACGCGGCAAAGGAAGACTGATGAGCATCGAGACAGTCGAGAATTCCGTGCCGGCCATGCCCAATCTACTCAATGCGAAGCGTCGGGATCTGGTGCTCCGCATCACCGTGCCTTTTCTCGCCATCATCGTGCTGATTGCGATCTGGGCGATCTATGTCAAGGTTTCGGGTGTGCCTCCCTATATCCTTCCGAGCCCACTTGCGGTCGCCGGAGCGCTCGTCAGCGATTGGGGCACGCTTTCGCCGGCGCTCTGGGTCACGACCAAGATCACCTTCATGTCACTGGCACTCGCCCTGATCGGCGGCGTCGGTTTTGCGATCTTCCTGGTGCAGTCGCGCTGGATCGAGATCGCCTTCTATCCGCTCGCCGTCATCCTGCAGGTCACCCCGATCGTGGCGATCTCGCCGCTGATCCTGATCTATGCGCCGTCGACGCAGGTGGCGCTTTTGATCTGCGCGTTTCTCGTCGCCTTCTTTCCGATCCTGTCGAACATGGTGCAGGGATTGAAGAGCGTCGATCACAACCTCATCAATCTCTTCGAGCTCTACGGCGCCTCGCGCTGGCAGACGCTGCTTTATCTGAAATTACCTGCGGCCCAGCCCTATTTCATGACCGGGCTTCGCATCGGCGGTGGTCTGGCGCTGATTGCCGCGGTTGTGGCCGAGTTTGCGGCCGGTTCGGCGGGTGCGGGCTCCGGTCTTGCCTTCCGACTCCTTGAAGCGCAATACCGCATGAATATCCCCCGCCTCTTCGCCGCACTCTTCATGCTGTCAATGCTCGGCGTCGCGATCTTTGCCATTACCTCCTTCATTTCATGGCTCAGCCTGCATCGCTGGCATGAGAGCAGCCTGAAGCGGGAAAATTGATGACCTATTCCTTCATGTCTCCCCCGAATGCGGGCCGCTTCGTGCTTGCCAATGCGACGCTTCCGGCAGTCGCCATCAGCGGTTTTGCTGCTGCCTCCAATGAGGGCCTCGTCAAGGCCGACATCGTGATTGCCGACGGTCTCATCTCGGCAATCCTGCCCTCCGGAACAGCACCGGCGGAATTCGCCAAGTCCGATATGAAAGAAGGCATGGTCTGGCCGTGCTTTGCCGATATCCATACGCATCTGGACAAGGGCCATATCTGGCCGCGCAAACCCAATCCGGACGGCACCTTCATGGGTGCACTGGAGGCCGTCGGCAGCGATCGCGAGGCGAACTGGTCGGCGGCGGATGTGCGCAAGCGTATGGAATTTTCGCTGCGCGCGGCCTATGTGCACGGCACCGGCCTGATCCGCACGCATCTGGATTCACTTGCTCCCCAGCACCGTATTTCTTTCGAGGTCTTTGCCGAGCTGCGCGACGAGTGGAAGGACAAGATCGCCCTGCAGGCAGTCGCTCTCTTCCCGCTGGACAATATGGTAGACGAGTCCTTTTTTGCCGATCTCGTCGCTGTCGTGAAGGACAAGGGCGGCCTGCTCGGCGGTGTCACCAAGATGGGACCGTCACTTGACTGGCAGCTCGATACGCTTTTGCGTGCGGCAGCGGAGAACGGTCTCGATATTGATCTGCATGTCGATGAGACGGACGATCCGGGCGCAGAGACATTGAAGGCGATCGCCGAAGCCGTTCTGCGCAACCGGTTCGAAGGCAGGGTGACGGCGGGTCATTGCTGCTCGCTCGCCCGGCAGGATGATGATACCGCGCAACGGACGGTGGAACTGGTTCATCGAGCGGGAATCTCGATCATCTCGCTGCCGATGTGCAACATGTACCTGCAGGACCGCTATCCTGATCGTACGCCGCGCTGGCGTGGTGTGACGCTCTTCAAAGAGCTGGCAGCCGCCGGTGTTGCGACGGCCGTCGCCTCGGACAACACCCGCGATCCCTTCTATGCCTATGGCGATCTCGACCCCATCGAGGTATTCCGCGAGGCGGTGCGCATCCTGCATCTGGACCATCCGCTCGATAGCGCCGCTCGCGTCATTACCACCTCCCCGGCCGAGATTGCCGGCAGGCCGCAGATGGGCCGCATTGCCGTCGGCAATCCTGCAGATCTCGTGCTCTTCAGCGCCCGGCGCTGGAGCGAATTCCTTTCCCGTCCGCAGTCTGACCGCGTCGTGCTTCGCCGCGGCAAGGTGATCGACCGCAGCCTGCCGGATTACCGTGAACTCGATAGCGTCGTTGGAGCCTGACATGGCCGATTATCAGAAGATCAGACAAGAACTCGAAGGTATCGCGATCGAGGACAATCCGGCGCTCGTTCGCCAGAAGAGCCGGGATTTCTACTGGTATTCGCCGATCCTGAAGGCGCAGCTCGACAATGTGACGGCCGATATCGTCGTCACGCCGAAGAACGAGGCCGAGGTTATCCAGACGCTGAAGGTTGCCTTTGCCCACGGCGTGCCTGTCACCCCGCGTGGCGCCGGCACGGGCAATTACGGTCAGGCCATGCCGCTGTCGGGCGGTATCGTGCTCAACCTTGCCGCCATGGACAAGATCAAGGAAATTCATCCCGGCCGCGTCATCTGCGAACCCGGCATCGTGATCGCCCAGCTCGACAAGCAGACCAAGGCACATTCCGGGCAAGAATTGCGCTTCCACCCCTCGACCGCCCAGACGGCAACGGTCGGCGGGTTCATCGCCGGCGGCTCTGGCGGCGTCGGCTCGATTACATGGGGCGGGTTGCGCGACCTCGGCAATATCCTGCGCCTGCGGGTCGTGACCATGGAAGCGGAGCCGCGGGTGCTCGATCTCACCGGCTGGGACCTGCAGAAGGTCAGCCATGCCTATGGCACCAACGGCATCATCACGGAAATCGAAATGCCGCTGGCACCCGCCTATGACTGGGTGGACGTTCTCGTCGGCTATGACGACTTCATGGATGCAGTGCGCTTCTCCGATGCGCTGGCGAAGTGCAACGGCATTCTCGTCAAGGAAATAGCGCCGATCGCCGCGCCGATCCCGCATGAATATTTCACCCGTCACAAGCCCTATATCCGTCAGGGCCAGTCGATCGTCGTACTGATGATCGCGCCGCATTCCATGGATGCCTTCCTGGCCTTTACGGCAGCGCAGAAGGGTGAAATCATGTTCCGTTCTGACAAGGTCGAGAGCATGCGCGGCATCCCGCATGCCTATGAACTTGCCTGGAACCACACAACGTTGCGTGCGCTCAAGGTCGATCCGTCCTTCACCTATCTGCAGGTGCAGTATCCGGGGCCGGATCATGTCGCCAAGGTGAAGAAGATGGTGGAGATTTTCGGCAATGAGGTGCCGGGTCATCTCGAATTCATCAAGTTCGATGGACAGATCCAGTGCTCGGGCCTGCCGCTGGTGCGCTACACGACAGAGGAACGGCTGGAAGAAATCATCAAGATCCATCAGGACCACGGCTGCCCAATCTTCAACCCGCACCGCTATACGCTGGAAGAAGGCGGCATGAAGCGCACAGACAAGGTGCAGCTCGCCTTCAAGCATGAGACCGATCCGAAGGGGCTGCTCAATCCCGGCAAGATGATCGCCTGGGAAAATCCCAACTTCGATTTCAATGCCGGCAAGAACTATCTCTTCCCGGGTCTTGCCGCCGTTATGGAGGCTTCATGAGGGTTCTCGTCCTCCATTCGCACCCGGTCGAGGAAAGCTACGGCAAAGCGCTCTTCAGACAGACCTTGGAGAGCCTCGCCAAGGCCGGGCACGAGGTGGATGCGTGCGATCTCTATGCGGAAAATTTCGACCCCATCCTGTCGAAACATGACCGGCTCGTCTATCACGACTATCCCGACAATACCTCGCTGGTGAAACCCTATGTCGAGAGACTGAAGCAGGCCGAGGCGCTGGTCATCTGCACACCGGTCTGGAACTTCGGTTTTCCGGCCATTCTCAAGGGCTACTTCGACCGGGTCTGGCTCCCCGGTGTTTCCTTCGAACTTGTCGACGGCAAGGTTCAATCCCGCCTGCGCCATATCAAGAAGCTCGGTGCGGTGCTGACCTACGGCGCGACACCTTTCCGCGCCTTCGTCGCCGGCAATCCGCCCAAGAAGATCGTGAAGCGTGTTTTGCGGGCGCAGATCAACCCGCTCAAGCCGGTCACCTTCCTCGCGCATTACGATATGAACAACTGCACCCCGGAGACGCGGGCAGCGTTTCTCGCCAAGGTGAAGAGCGCAATGGAGCGCTTCTAAAGTCGCGCAAGAATGTGCAGCGGTTTGCGACAACGACATGCGAAAAACAAGCGCCTGAAGCGCGGCAAGCAAATCTGAAGGATTGCGATACGCTTTAGGAGGCGGTTTGCACGCGTGCTGCCACGCCGTTGAGTTGCGCGGTCGTGATCGCGGCGGAGCTTACGGTCAAACCTTAGAAAACCTTCGCGGCCGTTACTTCCACCTCGACCAGAAATTCCGGCCGGGTAAAGCCGCTGACGATGATGAGCGTCGAAACAGGTTTCGGGTCGAGCGTGAAGCGGTCGCGCACCGCCATATAGGCCGGGAAACCCTCCCGCTTCGTCACGAAGCCGGAAATGCGGATGACATCGGCAAAGCTCATCTCGGCCTCGGCGAGGATCGCCTTGATCGCTTCGAAGCAGAGTTCGGCCTGGGCCGTCACATCCTCGGGGACCTGTTCATCGAGGCCGATTCCAAGTTGACCTGACGTGACCAGCAAGGATGCGCCCGGCGGCACGAGAAGGCCGTGATTGTAATTTCCGAAGGGGCGGCGGACAGACGGCGGGTTGAAAATCTTCTTCATGAAAAACCTCACTACAGACAGAGATTTATAGCGAGGATTTTCAGCACATTCCAAGCACTTGCTTGCGGTTCGTCCTCAAAAATCGAGGGATTGCTGGGCAGGCGGCGGCGGGCCGACATGCACGCCCTCCAGTTCCAGCATGCGAAGCTTGGAGGTCGAACCGCCGGGCGCCGAAAAGCCGCCGATCTTGCCGCCTGCGGCCAGCACGCGATGGCAGGGAATGATGAGCGCGACAGGGTTCTTCGCCATCGCCTGGCCGACATCCCGCGCTGCCTCCGGTCCTGCTCCAAGCTCCTTGGCGAGCGTGCCGTAGGTGGTCGTGCGACCCCAACTGACGCGGCGCGCGGCGGCATAGATATCGCGGAAGAATGCGTCCTGGCCGTCAAGGTCAACGGCGACAGTGGAGAAGTCGACTTCCTCACCTTCGAAATAGCGCTTTACCGCAGCAACGGCGTCCAGAATCTGCGGCGTCGGCTTGCCCGGTTCGGCAGCCGGCAAACGGCGCAGCAACAAGCGTTCTGTCGACTCGGCGCTCTTCGTCGGCAGCTGGAACCGCGTCACGCCGGCATCGCTCCAGGCAATGCCGCAAAAGCCGCCGGCGGTTTCGAAGATCAGATATTGATGCACTTTCTGAGCCATGGTGAAGCCCTCATATTCCGTCAGGCATCAGAATCGTACCGCGAAGGCGTAAGTTCAACCCGTTTCTTGCGCATGTCCCGACAAAATGTCAGGCCGATGCGGCAGTTGCTGCAAGCGCGGGTATCTGCGGTCTCTTCGCCTTCGCCTTGCCTTTTACAGCATCGAACAGCGCGTAGCCGCCGGTCCAACGGCCGAAGCCGCTGGCAATGTTGATATGGCCTGCAAGGCCTATGTTGCGCACCTCGGTTTTCCAGAGGCGGGTGTAGAAGCTCAAACGGTCGAGCGACATATATTTGTCGTCGAGGCTGCCGACGGTGAGGCTCGGAAAGGGAAGCGGGTTGGTCGGCATGGGGCCGAAAGCGAGCGAGCCTGGATGCAGCCTTTCAGTGTCCGGCAAATCGCACGGGGCGACCAGAAGCGCCCCCTTTACCCGGCGGGCCAGCGGCCGGTCGGCGAGCCTTGCGGTCAGGATGCAGCCGAGGCTATGGGCAACGATATAGGCTTCTCCCGCCTCCAGCAGTGCCCGTTCCAGGCGCTCCATCCAATGGTCGAGACGAGCATGATTCCAATCGTCCTGGTCGACCAGCCGGCTCTGCGACACATCATCAAGCCAATAGTGCTGCCAATGCCCCTCGTCGGAACCGAAAAGACCCGGCACGATTAGGATTTTTGTCATTGCTATCTCCTGGCGCATGCGCAGCAAACTGCCGCGACGCATCTCAGCCAGAATTATCCATAAATTTTATGGACTAAAGAAATGAAGCTCCAAAACCCGCGAGAAAGCTGGAAAATCCATCGCGGGATCAGAAGCTGCCGCAACGATGCCTGCCGCGAATATGACAATTGATCAGCTACTGACCCGCTCATTGAGAGAGGCCGGTTCGACCGGCCTTTTTCATGCCCGCCTGATGAAACTGTTGATCCGATTGCCTCGTACTTCCGTAACAGACAGAGAGGCAAGACAGGGAGCAGCCATTGGCACGGGAGACTGTTGCAAGACCGGTAATCGTCTGGTTCCGCAAGGACTTGCGTCTTGACGACAACAAGGCCCTGCATGCGGCATGCGCATCGGGGCGGCCGGTCATTCCGCTTTATATCCGCGAACCCCAGGAAGACGGCACCGGGCCTCTTGGCACTGCCCAGGCCTGGTGGTTGCATCATTCGCTGCATGCGCTTGACGCAGCCCTCAAAAAACATGGCGGCAAGCTCATTCTGGCAAGCGGTCGTGCCCGCAATGTGCTTGCCGACATCATCAAGCGGAGCGGTGCGGAAGCCGTGTTCTGGAACCGCCGTTATGATCCGGCGGGCATTGCGATCGACACCCGCCTCAAGCATGAATTCGAAAAACAAGCGATCGAGGCACGCAGCTTCGGCGGACAGCTTCTGCATGAGCCGACCAAACTCAAAACGACAAGCGGCACGTCATACCGCGTCTATACGCCATTCTGGCGGGCGCTCGAAGAAGGCGGCGAGCCGGAGGCACCGGTCGATGCGCCCGAGCGCTTCCGCTTCCCAAAACAGTTTCCGGCTTCCGAAACGCTGACCTCGTGGAAGCTCCTACCGCTTAAGCCGAACTGGGCAAAGTCCTTCCCCGACATGTGGACGCCGGGTGAAGCGGCAGCGCGGGAAAAGCTCAGCGGTTTCGTCGAGGACGGACTTTCGGGTTATTCGGCCGATCGGGATTTTCCCGGAAAGAGCGCAACCTCCCTTCTCTCTCCGCACTTGGCACTCGGCGAAATCTCGCCCGCCCGCATCTGGGACGCCACGAAGGGACTTTCGCGGCGCATTCCATCCGACGATATCGTACGCTTCCGCAAGGAACTGGCATGGCGGGAATTCTCTTACCATCTGCTCTTCCATTTTCCGGAGCTTGCCAGGGATAATTGGAACAACAATTTCGACGGCTTCGGTTGGCGCGAAGATGAAGACGGATTTCATGCCTGGTGCAATGGCCAGACGGGCTATCCCATTGTCGACGCCGGCATGCGCCAGCTCTGGCGTCATGGCTGGATGCACAACCGCGTGCGGATGATCGTCGCCTCGTTTCTCATCAAGCACCTGCTGGTCGACTGGCGCCGCGGCGAAGCCTGGTTCCGCGACACGCTTGTCGACGCAGACCCCGCCAATAATGCGGCCAGCTGGCAGTGGGTGGCAGGTTCAGGCGCCGATGCCTCCCCCTTTTTCCGCATCTTCAATCCGATGCTGCAGGGCGAAAAATTCGATGCAGCCGGCAGCTATATCAGGCAGTTCGTGCCGGAGCTCGGAAAGCTCGAGGACAAATATATCCACCGGCCGTTCGAGGCACCAGCGAGCGTGCTCGAAAACGCCGGCGTCACGCTTGGTAAAACCTACCCCAGGCCCATCGTCGATCACGCCACGGCGCGCAGACGGGCGCTGAAGGTCTATAGTGCCATAAAGGATGCGGCATGAACGCTCATGTTCCTTCGCTGCTACGCCGCCTCAAGGTCGCCATCATAGGGTCGGGCATATCGGGTGCCTCGGCGGCCTGGGCGCTCAACTCTGTCCATGACGTGACGCTCTACGAGAAGGATGCCCTGCCGGGCGGCCATACGGCAACGGTCGATGTCGACTATGACGGGCTGAACATTCCGGTCGATACCGGCTTCATCGTCTACAACGAGCACAATTATCCCAATCTGACTGCGCTCTTTGCAGAGCTCGGCGTCGCCACGCATGCCAGCGACATGAGCTTTTCACTGTCGCTGGATCAGGGCAGGCTGGAGTGGAGTGGCGGCGGGCTATCGTCGATATTCGCGCAGAAGCGCAATCTGCTGAACCCCTCCTTTCTCTGGATGATCCGCGAGATCCTGCGCTTCAACCGGACCTGCCTGGAAGACCGGGCGGCCGGGCACCTGGCCTCGCGCTCGATCGGCGATTATCTCGACTGGCGCGGCTTCTCGCCGGGTTTCACCAACAACTATCTGGTGCCGATGGCGGCGGCGATCTGGTCGACGCCATCAGCGCGGATGCTGCAATTTCCCGCCGAGCATTTCGTCAATTTCTTCGACAATCACCGGCTTATCTATCGCCGTCAGCATCAGTGGCGCACCGTCACCGGCGGCAGCCGCAACTACCTGAAAAGGCTTCTGTCACCGCTCGGCGACAAAATGAAGCTCGGCTGCGGCGTGCGTGGCGTGATCCGCGGCGACAACGGCGTCACCCTGATCGACGAAACCGGCGGCGAGGCCTTCTTCGACAAGGTGATCTTCGCCTGCCACAGCAATCAGACGGCGCGGCTGCTGATCGATGCGACGGATCAGGAAAAGCGATTGCTCGCTGCTGTCCCCTATCAGCCCAACCGCGTTATCCTACACCGTGACACCTGCCTGATGCCGACGCGGCGCAAGGTATGGGCCTCCTGGAACTATCTGCGTTCGAGCCATGCCGACGGCAGGGCCGGTGTGGCCGTGACCTACTGGATGAACAGGCTGCAGGGCATAGACCCGAATTTTCCGCTGTTCGTCACACTCAACCCGGACCGCGAACCGGAGAGCCGCAAGGTCTTTGCCGAATTCACCTATGAGCATCCGCAGTTTTCCGCGGAAGCGATGGCAGCGCAGCGGGCGATCACTGCCATTCAGGGAAGAGACAATTGCTATTTCGCGGGCGCCTGGACCGGATACGGATTCCACGAGGATGGACTCGTTTCCGGTCTTGCGGCGACAGAGGCACTGGGCGGGATCACACCCTGGCGGACCGCCCGGCCCTCCTCCCGTGGAACCACACTGGAAGCGGTAGCATGATGGCATCCCGCAAAAGCCCCCACGCATCGAGGTACGGCGTCAGCGTGACGCGAAACGGTCCTCCGCCGGACGCAGCGGCAGTACTTTATGTGGGCGATGTCATGCATCAACGCATTAAACCGTTCGGCCATCGCTTCCAATATCGGGTCTTTTCGCTCTCCATTGATCTCGACCGGTTGGAGGAAGCTGACAGCCAGTCGGCGCTGTTTTCGGTCAACCGAAGCAATCTCGTCTCGTTCCATGAAGAGGACCATGCAGCAGGTGGAAAGCTGCGCTCCCATGCCGATCGCCTTCTTGCGGACGCCTGTGTCGAGCGACCGGCCAAAATCCTGCTCGTCTGTTATCCGCGGATCTTCGGCTACGTCTTCAATCCGCTGTCGGTCTATTTTGCTTATGACGACAGGGATGCCTTGATTGCGTTGATCTACGAGGTGCGCAACACCTTCGGCGAGCGGCACAGTTATGTCTGCCCCGTCGAGGACGATGAAATCTTCGAAAGCGGTCTTCGCCAGACCTGCGACAAGCTCTTTTACGTCTCTCCCTTCATTGATATCGGCATGCGCTATCATTTCCGCATGCTGCCGCCCGGCCAGGAAATCCGCTGGCGCATCCTGGAAACCGATGCGGAAGGACCGCTTCTTGCCGCAACCTTCGCCGGCCGGAAAAAGCCGCTGACTGGCCGGACGCTCGGTTATCTTCTCACAGCTATTCCCTTCCTGACCATCAAGATCATGACCGGGATTCACTGGGAGGCTCTGAAACTCTGGCTTAAAGGCGCCATCTATGTTCGCCGGCCACCACCTCCGCCGCCTGTCAGCGTGAAGCCGGCGAGCCGGCTTGCAGAAGCTGCGGAATGAATCTAGCGTTTGCTGCAATCGCCGGAGGAGAGGCGCAAGCATTGTCCTGACCGGCCTAAAAATACGGGAGGATGGACAGTGAGCAATGTACAGGATTTGAACCAATCTGCCCGGGACGCGGTGACGCTGACGGCGGAGAATATTTCACGCATCGTCAAAGGCCTGCCCTTCAAAGCGAAGCTTGCACTGCGCGGCCTGATGCGCATGCAGCACGGCTCCCTTGCCGTCACGCTGCCCGATGGGCGCAAGGTGTTCATCAAGGGTAAGGCTGCCGGACCTGACGCCGCGTTGACGCTTCGAAACTGGAACCTTGCCGGCCGTGCGCTGACCAGCGGCACGATCGGTGTCGCCGAGACCTATATGGACGGCGACTGGGACAGCCCCGATATCACTGCCTTTCTCGAGCTTTTTCTCGTCAATGGCGAAGCGGCGCACAGCTACGCGCATGGCAAGCGCGGCGTCGGCCGCTTCGTCGAGCGTATCCGCCATTGGATGAATGCCAACACCAAGACGGGTTCCAAGCGCAATATCTCTGCCCATTACGACCTCGGCAACGATTTCTACAAGCAATGGCTCGATCCGAGCATGACCTATTCCTCGGCGCTCTATTCGACCGGCGCCAACGACCTGCAATCGGCACAGAACGCCAAATATCGGGCGCTGGCGGAGGCGACCGGCATCACGCCCGGCGATCACGTACTGGAAATCGGCTGCGGCTGGGGTGGTTTCGCCGAATTTGCGGCAGGCGAGTTGAATTGCCGGGTGACGGGGCTGACCATCAGCCGCGAGCAGCTTGCCTTCGCGCGAACGCGCATCAGCAACGCGGGGCTTAGCGACAGGGTCGATTTTCGCTTTCAGGACTATCGAGACGAGACCGGGGTCTATGACCGCATCGTCTCGATCGAGATGTTCGAGGCTGTCGGCGAGRAATACTGGCCGGCCTATTTCTCCAAGCTGAAACAGTGCCTGAAGCCGGGTGGCAAGGCAGGCCTGCAGATCATCACCATTCGTCCTGAATCTTTCGAGCAATATCGCAGCAATCCGGATTTCATCCAGAAATATGTCTTCCCCGGCGGCATGCTGCCGACACGCCACCACCTTGCCGAACTCGGCAGGAAGATGGACCTGTCACTGGTCAGAGACTTCGGTTTCGGCCTCGATTACGCCCGTACGCTGGCGGAATGGCGCGAGCGCTTCTGGTCCGTCTGGCACAAACTCAGGCCGATGGGTTTCGACGACCGGTTCAAGCGGCTCTGGGAATTTTATTTATTCTACTGCGAAGCAGGCTTTCGCGCCCGCAACATCGATGTGCGGCAGGTGGTCTTTTCGCGGTCTTGATCACTCGGCCGGATGTGGCGTCACCGGTCGGTGACTGGAGTTGGCAGGCCGCTCGCCCCAACCGGTGAAGCGGTTCACCAGTGCGAAATAGAGACCGTAAGGCAAGATCCGCAGGAACTTCAGCACATAGGTGAAACGCTTCGGGAAAGTGATCTCGAAAGCCTGCGATTTGAGGCCCGCCGCAATGCGCTCTGCCGCCATCTCGGGCGAAACCAGTGCCGGCATGGGAAAGGGATTCTTGCGCGTTGCCGGCGTATCGACGAAGCCCGGATTGATGAGCTGGATGCGGATGCCGATCTTGTCGAGATCGAATTTCAGGCTTTCTGCCATGTTGATCAGGGCAGCCTTGGTCGCGCCGTAAGCGGCGCTGGTCGGCAATCCCGTGTAGCCCGTTACCGAGGAAACGATGGCAATCTGCCCCTGCCCTTTCGCCTTCATGTGGCGGATCGCCGGCAGCAGACAATTGACGACGCCTGACAGATTGACGGCAAAAGTCTTCTCGAAATCGGCTCTGTTCAGATCCTCGCCGTGGACGGGCTGATAGACGCCTGCACACAGGATCGCCATGGCGAGCGCACCGTGCTCATATTCGATCGAGGCCATGACATGTTCCATGTCTTCGGCATCGGTCACATCGCCATCGAGCACGATGATGCTGCCGGACAGTCCGGCTGCCTCGACCTGCAATTCCACCAGTTTTTCGTGATTGCGGGCGGTGACGGCGACCCTGTATCCCTCGCCTGCAAGCTTCAGCGCCAGCGCTCGGCCTATTCCGGAACTCGCACCGGAAATCCAGACGATACCATGTTCTGGACGGGCGATGAAATTACGCATGACACTTCCTCCGGTCTGCCGATTTGAACACGAACACAGGCCCGGAAGCTCCTCATCTCTCCCGGGACCATGGCTCTATCACAGCATTGTGGCTGCTTTCAGCCGATGAGGTCGCCGATGATCTGCCGGAAGGAGCCGGTGAGCTTGATCGGGCCGTCCGAAACGGCAAAGGCGATGCAGGGCCGGTCCTTTTCGGCGACGGGGCGATGGTCGACGGTGGCATCTGCAACCGAGATATCCCCCGGCCCGAAACGGCCGCGCTCGTCGCGGAAAGCGCCATCGAGAATGAGGATCAGTTCCATGCCCGCATGCGTGTGGGCAGGCAGTGCGCGGCCCGGCCGTATCCACATCAGGCTGACCTCGCAGCCGTCGATATCGGTCGCATATTCCTTGAAGCCCGGAAGGCGCTTGCGCCACGGCACGTCATCAGCTTCGAATCCGATGAGATTGCGCAGGGCGCGCGGGAAAAGAGCACCCTGCGGACGTGACGGGAGCTTCGGAGGGGAAACAGGAGCCTTCGAGCCGAAGATTGCCGCAAGCTTCGCATCACGGTCGCTGATCGGGCTTGATGGCGTGCTCTCCAGAGCTTCTCCAGCCAGCCGTTCGAGGTCGACCACCAGGCCGCGATTGTCCGGCTTCATTTCGAGATGAGATTCCACGAGTGCGCGGGCCGGCTCCGGAAGGGAGCCAGCAACATAATGCGCCATCAATGCATCGATCGTGTCGATATGCTCGTGAACCATGTCAGATTCGGTCACGCCTTGTTCCTGCGCCCGTACCTTGCTTTGTCGTCATCCATACGCCGAAAGTCAATCTTCGGATCACTGCTTGCCCGGGCTGAGCGAAAGGCTGGAAATAGAAGACTAATTTTATCGCGGGCTTAGAAGGCATGGAATAGGATTTCTTGCCAATGCCGCCTTGTGAAGGGAAAAGACCGTTCCTAAACTATGCGTAAACGAGGCAGATTCCATGACCTTCCACCCCTCCGTAATCGAGGCTATCGGCAATACGCCCCTCATCAAGCTCAAGGGTGTTTCCGAGGCGACCGGCTGCACCATTCTCGGCAAGGCCGAGTTTCTCAATCCCGGCCAGTCGGTGAAGGACCGAGCGGCGCTCTACATCATCCGTGACGCGGAAAGAAAGGGCCTGCTCAAGCCCGGCGGCGTCATCGTCGAAGGTACGGCCGGAAATACCGGGATCGGCCTGACGCTCGTCGCCAAAGCGCTCGGCTATCGTACCGTGATCGTCATTCCGGAAACCCAGAGCCAAGAAAAGAAGGATGCGCTGCGCCTGCTCGGCGCCGAGCTCGTTGAGGTTCCGGCCGTCCCCTACAAGAACCCGAACAACTACGTGAAGGTTTCCGGTCGCCTTGCCGAACAGCTTGCCAAGAGCGAGCCGAACGGTGCGATCTGGGCGAACCAGTTCGACAACGTCGCCAATCGGCAGGCGCATATCGAAACCACCGCGCCCGAGATCTGGAAAGATACGGACGGCAAGGTCGATGGCTTCATCTGCTCGGTCGGTTCAGGCGGGACGCTTGCTGGCGTGGCGGCAGGTCTCAATGCCTTCAACAAGGACATCAAGATCGGCATTGCCGATCCCGAGGGTGCGGCACTCTACGAATTCTACGCGAACGGCACGTTGAAGTCCGAGGGCTCGTCGATCACGGAGGGTATCGGCCAGGGGCGCATCACGGCCAACCTCGAAGGCTTCACGCCTGATTTCTCCTATCACGTCACCGATGCTGAGGCGCTTCCCTACCTCTTCGATCTCGTCGAGAATGAAGGGCTTTGCCTTGGTGGCTCCACGGCGATCAACATTGCCGGTGCGGTTCGCCTCGCCAGGGATCTCGGCCCCGGCCACACGGTCGTGACAATCCTCTGCGATTATGGCAACCGCTATCAGTCCAAGCTCTTCAATCCGGATTTCCTTTCATCCAAGGGCCTGCCCATTCCTCAATGGATGGTCGGCTCGACGGATATCAAGATACCCTACGAACCCGCAGCGTGAGCCTCCATGCCAGTCAATGCCCTCTACCGTGACGACTTCTATCTTTCCACATGCGAAGCGGTCGTCACGGCCGTTCACGAGGACGGGGGCATCGAGCTCGACCAGACCTGCTTTTACGCGACATCAGGCGGGCAGCCTGGCGATACCGGCTTTTTCGAACGAGCTGACGGCTCCAAGATAGAGCTTGGCCAGGCGAAACATGGCGCGACCAAGGACATCGTCATTCATGTGCCGCTGGAAGGCCAGGCACGGCCTGAGATCAGTGAGAAGCTGGTGCTGCACATCAACTGGCCGCGCCGCTACAGACTGATGCGCATGCACACCGCCTGCCATCTTCTGTCGGTCATCTGCTCCTATCCGATCACGGGGGCAGCGGTCGGCGAGGACGAAAGCCGCGTGGACTTCGACATGATCGATACGATCGACAAGGACGAAGTGACGGCCAAGCTGATGGACCTCGTCAATCAGAACCATCCGGTCTATCTTCAGTGGATTACGGATGAGGAGCTCGCCGCCAATCCCGGCATCGTCAAATCGAAGAATGTGCGTCCTCCTGTTGGCCTTGGCCGTGTCAGCCTCGTCTGCATCGGGGAGAATTCTGCTGTTGACAGCCAGCCCTGTGGCGGCACGCATGTTTCGGAAACACAGGAAGTCGGTCAGATTCATATTGCCAAGATCGAGAAGAAGGGCAAAGAGAACCGGCGCTTCCGCATTCGCTTCGGCACGCCCGGCGACGAAGCCTGATAGACGATGCCTGCTATTTGGGCCTGATATTTTGGGGAGATCATCATGAGCGACACCAAGAGCCGTTTCGTCGTCTCGGCCGACTGGCTGCAGGCTGAACTCGGCAAGCCCGATCTGCGGGTGCTCGACGCATCCTTCTATCTTCCGGCGCAGAAACGTGATGCGGATGCGGAATATGCCGCCGGTCATATTCCGGGCGCCATCCGATTCGATCAGGACAAGATCGCCGACCATTCGACGAACCTGCCCCACACAATCCCCTCGCCCGATTATTTCGCCGCTGAAGCCGGCAAGCTCGGCATCAGCGAGAACGACCGGATCGTCGTCTATGACGGTATCGGCATGTTCGCCTCGCCACGTGTCTGGTGGCTGTTCCGGGTGATGGGCGCAAAGAACGTCTTCGTGCTCGATGGCGGATTGGACGGCTGGATAGCCGAGGGGCGGCCGCTCGAAACCGAGGTGCCGCACTATGCTCCGGCAACCTTCAAGACGAATTATGATGCCAGCCGCGTCGTTCATCTCGAGCAGATGCGCGATATCGTTGCGAGTGGCGCTCTGCAGATCGCCGATGCCCGCAGCGCCGGCCGCTTCGCCGCCGCAGAGCCCGAACCGCGCGCAGGCATGCGTTCCGGCCATATGCCAGGCGCACGCAGCCTGCCATCAGGCGTCTTCGCCAATCAGGGCCGCTTCAAATCGCTGCCGGAACTGAAGCAGACGATCGAGGATGCCGGCATCGACCTTTCCAAGCCGGTCGTCACCTCCTGCGGATCGGGCATTACCGCCGCGATCATCACGCTGGCGCTAGAATCGCTCGGCCATACCGATAACAAGCTCTATGACGGCTCCTGGAGCGAATGGGGCAGCCGCGAGGACACGCCCGTCGTCACCGGCCCGCCTGAACCGGTCAAAGCCTGACCGCCATGGGAAAGACGCCCGCCTCGCTCAAGGCCCATATTACGCGGCTTGAAATGGTCGCGCCGCCGAAGGCAAGCCTGCCTGTGCCCGTCAACATACAGACGGCAATCATGCGCGCCCCAGGTATTCCCTTGGCCTTCTATCGCTACCTCTACCGGCAGGTTGGCGCGCGCTGGCAGTGGGTCGACCGGCTAAGGATGAGTGACGAGGAGCTTACGGCAGCGCTGCACGACAAGCGCAACAATATCAGCGTACTTTACGTCAACGGTGCGCCGGCCGGCTTTTTTGAATATCTCTGCGAGGACGAGGATACGATCGAGCTCTCCCATTTCGGGCTCTTCGAACATGCGCTCGGCCTCGGCATAGGCAAATGGTTCCTGCTCCAGGCGCTCTACGCGATCTGGACACTGAACCCGACAAAGGTCACGACGACCACCAACAATCTCGACCATCCACGGGCATTACAGCTCTATCAGATGTTCGGTTTCTCTCCCGTCTCCACCGGCACCGGGATCGTCAGGCCGTTGAGCGACAAAGAACTGCTGGAAATCGCCAGGAAAAGCTGATTGCGTTTGCACGCCGACTGCTGTTCGCAGCAAGAATCGGGTGGCTTGTGCGACCGTCAGCGCGGAAACTATGGCAAAGCTCACAGGGAGGTTTGCCATGACCAGCATTCAGTTTTCCGCCATGCCAACATCAGATGCAGAAGCGCTCTGGAGCGGTGGCCGCGATGCCTACGATCGTTTGCCGGAAACGCTTGTTTCCGATGGCGACGGTTACCCCTGCCGGCATTGCCTGGGGAATATCGGCGCCGACGAAGAACTCTTCGTCTTTGCCTACCGGCCCTTTCCGGAACTGCAGCCCTATGCCGAGACCGGCCCGATCTTCCTGCACAAGCAGCCTTGCAAGCGCTATTCCGCCGAAGAGGTTCTGCCTCCTGTCCTGACGACAAGCCCTGACTTCATTGTGCGCGGCTATGGCGRGAATGACAGGATCGTCTATGGCACCGGTGCAGTCACGCCGATCGAGAAGATCCCTGCTTATGCGACCGAACTGCTTGCGCGGCCCGGCATCGCCTATGTGCATGTGCGCTCCGCGCGCAACAATTGCTACCAATGCCGGATCGACAAAGTAAAAGCGCCGGCCCTTGCGGCAACCGGCGCCTTCATCTGACCTAGAGTCAGCTGGTTTACGCTACGTTCAGCGCGCTTTCCGGCGCGACAGCTTCATAACCAAGCGCGTCAGCGACCGGCTTGTTGGTGATGCGGCCCCTATGGACGTTCAAGCCGTTGCGCAGGTGCTTGTCCTCGGCGATGGCGCGCAGGCCGCGATCGGCGAGTGCGAGGCCGTGGACGAGTGTCGCATTGTTCAGTGCGTGGGCAGACGTGACGGGAACGGCGCCCGGCATGTTGGCGACGCAATAATGCACGACGCCGTCGACGACATAGGTCGGCTCAGAATGGGTCGTTGCATGCGAGGTTTCGAAGCAGCCGCCCTGGTCGATCGCGACGTCGACGATGACTGAGCCCTTCTTCATGCCTGTCAGCATTTCGCGGGTCACGAGCTTCGGCGCGGCAGCGCCAGGGATCAGCACGGCACCGATGACAAGATCAGCGGAGAAAACTTCTTCTTCCAGGGCCTGAATGCTGGAATAGCGCGTATGGATACGGCCGCTGAAGATATCGTCGAGCTGGCGCAGGCGTGGCAGCGACTTGTCGAGAATGCTGACATCGGCGCCGAGACCGGCTGCCATCTTGGCTGCGTGCAGACCGACGACGCCGCCGCCGATGATGGCGACCTTGGCCGGGAGAACGCCGGGCACGCCGCCGAGCAGGATGCCGAGGCCGCCATTGGCCTTCTGCAGCGCAGTGGCACCGGCCTGGATCGAAAGACGACCGGCGACTTCGGACATCGGCGCCAGGAGCGGCAGGCCGCCGCGATCGTCCGTCACGGTCTCATAGGCGATTGCCGTAACGCCGGAAGCGAGCAAACCCTTGGTCTGTTCCGGATCGGGCGCAAGATGCAGATAGGTGTAAAGGAGCTGACCGTCGCGGAGCTGCGCCCATTCCGACGGCTGGGGCTCCTTGACCTTGACGATCATGTCGCACTTTTCGAAGATATCTTTGGCGGAGGCGGCGATCTTCGCGCCAGCAGCCATATAGGCGGCATCATCGGCACCAATGCCGGCACCCGCCTTCGTCTCCACCCAGACCTCATGGCCGTGGGCGACATATTCTCTTACCGAAGCCGGCGTCAGGCCGACGCGATATTCATGGTTCTTGATTTCCTTCGGGCAGCCGACACGCATTCGCGTTCCTCTCATTTTATGTCCGCGTTCCGCGGAGCGTTTTCTTGCTCCTAAATCCAACCACCACGGCCACGAAATGTCCTTGCAAAGAGGATTTGCGTTTCAGCAAAGTTTCGAAGATTATTGCGCCAACCGTCCATTTTTCGAAGGTTCTTCGAATGTCTGACCTCGATAGTATCGATCTTGCGATTCTAAGGGCGCTGCAGATCAATGCCCGTATCACCAATGCGGAGCTCGCCGACAAGGTGGGACTATCGCCTTCCGCCTGTTCGCGGCGGCTCGATATTCTCGAAAAGAGTGGTGTCATCGGCGGCTATCATGCGCGGCTTTCGCACAAGGCGCTCGAATACAAGATGATCGCCATCGTGCACATCTCGCTGTCCGGCCAGTTCGCCAAGACGCTGTCAGAATTCGAGGCGGCAGTGAAACGCTGTCCGAACGTGCTCGTCTGCTACCTGATGTCCGGCGAATACGACTATATCCTGCGCGTCGCCGCCCGTGATCTGGAAGATTACGAGCGCATCCATCGAGACTGGCTTTCGGCGCTGCCGCATGTGGTGAAGATCAATTCAAGCTTTGCGCTGCGCGAAATCATCGACAGGCCGAATGTCGGCCTTTGAGCCCTTGCAAAGCCCTCGAAATCCTGCCCTAGCATGATGTTGCGGGCGTCTCCGCTTCAACGGCAAGACATGAAATCCAAGACTCACGGCTATATCTTCCTGCTCCTGGCACTGACGATCTTTTCAGCGCAGGACGCGATCTCGAAGCATCTTGGTTCAGCCTATTCGCCTATCTTCGTGACGATGGTGCGCTATTGGGCCTTCGGCCTGTTCACCGTGGTTCTGGCCTCGAAAATGCGCGGTGGCATCGCCGCCACTGCCCGCACGAAACATCCCTTTCTGCAGGTCTCACGCGGCATTCTGCTGGCCGTGCAGGTGGTGCTGGCAATCACCTGTTTTGCGCTGATCGGGCTTGCGCATTCGCAGGCGATCTTTGCCGCGACCCCAATCATCGTCGCACTGCTTGCCATTCCGCTGCTTGGGGAGAGGGTCGGCTGGCGCCGCTGGACGGCAATCGGCGTCGGACTTTGCGGCGTGTTGCTCATCCTCAAGCCGGAGGGCGGGTTCTTCGACGTAACCCTGCTTCTTGCCGTCGTCTCCTGCATCAACTTCGCGCTTTACGTGATCGCCACCCGTTACGTCAGCCGGCAGGATTCTGCGATGACGAGCTTTTTCTATACGGGTGTCGTCGGGGCTCTCGTCATGACACTGGCCGGCCCTTTTTACTGGACGCCGGTTCAGGGCTGGGACTGGATGTGGATGCTGGCCGTCTGCCTGACCGGCACCTCGAGCCACTATTTTCTGATCCGCGCCTATGACAGTCTCGATGCGGCCGCCGTCCAGCCGGTTACCTATATCCAGCTTGTCTATGCTTCTATCCTTGGCGTGCTCATCTACGGGGAGGAACTGACGCTGAACATGATCATCGGTTCGATCATCGTGGTCGCGGCCGGCATCTTCACGGTGTGGCGCGAACATGTCGTGGCGCGGCGAGCGGTCGTGCCGAATTGAGACTTTCGCAGCAATTTTAAATAAGCGCCTAAAGGCATTTCAATCTTCCCTGCCTATGCTCCTCCCGAATTCGTCACGGGGATAAGCATGATACGCAATCTCAAGATCACGGCCCGCAAGGCCGACCGCAGGAGCTGCCGCGTTTTTGGCAAGATCCGTTATCTGAACAACCAGGTAGATGCCCGCATCCTGGATATTTCCGCTACGGGTGCCGCACTCGAAGTCAAAGCGCCGCTTCATGCGGCCTCGGGCAGCAAGGTCCGCATCGAAGCCGAAAATCTCGGCCTGCTCGAAGGCGTCATCCGCTGGACACATAATGGTCGCGTCGGCATCCAGTTCGACGTGAATTCCAATGCCCGCGCGCTCATTGCCTCCTATTTCCGCTTCTTCCATCGCGAAGTGCCACGCGTTCGGTAAAGCTTTCCAGGACGGTGCCGCTTTGGCGGCATCGTCTTTGCCATTCTGTCATTTTCGCGATGTACTCCTTTGCCAATCATCCTAAGTTCATCGAACCGGGTGATGCATGATGTCAAAAGGAGTGTTTCCATGCCTTCCATTCTCGATGTGCCTGCAATGAGCCGTCGTTCCCTGCTCGGCGGTCTTGCCGCCACTTCCGGTCTAGTGCTGCTGCACCCGTTCAGCGCCCGCGCTGCCGCAAACCAGGCACATCTGCGGCTCATGGAAACGACCGACATCCACGTCAACGTCTTGCCCTATGACTATTATGCCGACAAGCCGAACGACACGATGGGCCTGTCGCGCACGGCAACGATCATCGACACGATCCGCGCGGAAGCCGTCAACTCGCTGCTGATCGACAATGGCGACGTGCTGCAGGGCAATCCGATGGGCGATTACATGGCCTATCAGCACGGCATGAAGGATGGCGACGTGCATCCGGTCGTCAAGGCGATGAACACGCTTGGCTATACGGTCGGCACGCTAGGGAACCACGAATTCAACTATGGCCTGGACTTCATGTTCAAGGTGCTGAACGGTGCGAATTTCCCGTTCGTCTGCGCCAACCTGACCAAGGGCCAGCTCGCTTCCGATCCGAAGCAGGACGATCTGTTCTTCAAGCCGTACATCATCGTCGAAAAGCAGATCAAGGACGGCGCCGGCAATGAAAGCCCGGTCAAGATCGGCTTCATCGGTTTCGTGCCGCCGCAGATCATGCTGTGGGACATCAAGAATCTTGAGGGCAAGGCGCAAACGCGCGATATCGTTCAGGCCGCCAAAGCCTGGGTGCCGGCCATGAAGGAAGCCGGCGCCGATATCGTCATCGCCCTTTCCCATTCCGGCATCGATGGCTCAGGCCCATCCGAGAAGATGGAAAACGCCTCGCTGCATCTCGCTGCCGTCGAGGGTATAGACGCGATCTTCACCGGCCACCAGC
The DNA here is from genome assembly GCF_056398505.1 of Rhizobium sp. 01T437. Lineage (NCBI taxonomy): Bacteria > Pseudomonadati > Pseudomonadota > Alphaproteobacteria > Hyphomicrobiales > Rhizobiaceae > Rhizobium > Rhizobium sp. 01T437. The sequence continues at coordinate 63,311 of NZ_JBFTPM010000022.1, read as the reverse complement.
ATCTGGTCTTCCCCGGCCCGAAAACCTGGGATGGCATAACCAATGCCGATCCGGTCAAGGGTACGCTGCATGGCAAGCCCGCCGTCATGGCTGGCTTCTGGGGTTCGCATCTCGGCCTGATCGACCTGCTGCTGGAGAAGGACGGCAACAGCTGGAAAATCGTCGCCTTCACCTCCGAAGCACGGCCGATCTACCATCGCGACGACAAGAAGAAAGTCGTTGCCGACGTCGCCGATAAGAAGGAAGTGGTCGAGGCCGCCAAGGCAGAGCATGAGGCAACGCTTGCCTATGTCCGCACGCCTGTCGGCAAGACCTCTGCGCCGCTCTATTCCTACTTCGCCCTCGTCGCCGACGATCCCTCCGTGCAGATCGTTTCGCAGGCTCAGACCTGGTACATCAAGCAGATGCTGGCCGATACGCAATTCAAGGATCTGCCGGTTCTCTCCGCCGCAGCCCCCTTCAAGGCCGGCGGCCGCGGCGGCGCGGACTACTATACGGATGTTCCGGCCGGCGATATCGCCATCAAGAATGTTGCTGACCTCTACCTCTATCCGAATACGGTTCAGGCCGTCGCCATCACCGGTGCGCAGGTGAAGAACTGGCTGGAAATGTCGGCCGGCATGTTCAACCACATCGAGCCCGGCTCCAAAGACGCGCTTCTGCTGAACAACGACTTCCCGTCCTACAATTTCGACGTGATCGATGGCGTGACCTATCAGATCGATCTGTCGCAGCCGCCGAAATATGATTCGTCGGGCAAGGCCGTCAATCCGGACTCCAACCGAATCCAGAACCTTGCCTTCGAGGGCAAGCCGATCGATCCGGCCCAGAAGTTCGTCGTCGTTTCCAACAATTACCGTGCCGGCGGCGGCGGCAGCTTCCCGGACATCGCCTCCGACAAGGTGATCTTCCAGGCGCCGGATACCAATCGCGACGTCATCGTCCGCTATGTCCATGATCAGGGCACGATCAACCCGTCCGCCGACGGCAACTGGACCTTCAAGCCCCTGCCCGGCACGACCGTCGTGTTCGAAAGCGGCCCGAAGGCCAAGCAGTACCTTGCCGACGTCAAGAGCGTGAAGATCGAGGATGCCGGCGAAGGCGCCGAGGGCTTCGCGAAGTTCAGGCTGGTTCTCTAAAGCCGCAGGGGCGCGGTTTCTTCAACCGCGCCCTTTTCGCTCAAACAATTTCTGCCTCAGCTTCGATGCGACGCAGAAGCAAGCCGAGTTCGGCCGGCGGCTTCTTTTCGATCCGGCGATATTGCCTGCCATCGCGGGTGCGGTGGACAAGCCCGAAATCGAAAAGCTCGCGGCGCAGCAGTGCCGCATCGCCGAAGAGATGCAGGCGGCTCAGCAAGTCGCTGATTTCGCGCTCCGTCAGTTCCGTGTTCGCCGGTATTTTCGACCACAGCAACCATAAGCAAAGCTCCTGCAGCCCCCTCCTGCCCGGCCAGCGTATCAGTTGACCATTGCCATCGAAATGGCGCGATGCCTTCAGCACACGGTCTTCGTCCGGCAAAGGCTGGGGATCCAGCTTCAGGCTCCAGTCCTTCAGGACTTCGGTGGAGTGCGCCACACTGCGGAAATGCTGGTAGTTGCGATAGCCCGCCGCGCGAGTCAGCAGATTGAGCATCTCGACATGGCTCGGTTTGTCAGCGAGCGCTTCGATCTGCTTGCGGAGAGATTTGGCAAAAGCCGAAAGATCGGCGATTTCCATTGGAAAGATAGATCTGGTCACGTCTTATCCTCAACGCGCCGTTCCCTGAAGAAGGTGTCGGTGGTCGCCGGCTTTCGACTTCGGCACAGGACAAGTGCTGATGATCTTTCTAAAGCAGGTTTAGCTTCCCTTGCGGGACGGCGACGCCTCGGTGAACTGCAGACCGTGACGCCGTTATAGCAAAGGCCGGAAACCCGTCAACCGTGCGGCTATTCGGCAGCCTCGGGAATGGCGTGCAGTCCGTCGATGCCCAGCATGTTGATGAGTTCGCCATGGCTCGGGCACATGGAGAGCCGTCGGCGGAAAGCTTCGATCAGCCACTGGCCGGCGGGACCTGGCGGGTTGGCGGCCTTGCGCATGGCGTAGATCGGGTATTCGCCCTGCTCGTAGGCCTCCAGCTTGATGGCGACCAGATTGCCCTTCATGATATCGTCACCGACGAGAGACACCGGCAAGCCGCCCCAGCCAAGACCGCCCTTGATGAGCTGGTGCTTGGTCGCAATGTCGCTGACGCGCCATGTCCTGTAAGACAGAACATTGAAATCCCGCCCCTTGGTAAGCCCAGAAGCGTCGGAGACCACGAGCTGGATCTCTTCACGCACATCGGCCAGCATCAGGGGCCGCTCGATACGCGCCAGCGGATGATCGGGCGCGACGACAGGAACCATGAAGGAATAGCCGATCTTTTCAGCTATCAGCGAATCTTCCTGCCTCACGAGCGCGCCGCCGATGCCGATGTCGGCTTTGTCGCTCAATACCATGTCCATGACCATGCCGAGCTCGCCGACATTGAGGTTGAGCGCAACGCTGGGGAATTTCTCGCGGAATTCACGCAGCTCCATCATGACGGCATTGGCTGGCACCATCACGCTTATCGCCAGAGAAAGCTCCGCCTCCAACCCCTGCTTCATGCTTTTCACGCGGGCGCGCATGACTTCGAGGTCAGCCATCAGGCGGCGGGCGTCTTCAAGCATCGCCTTGCCGGCATCCGTCAGCTTCGGCTGGCGGGCGCCGGAGCGCTCGAAGAGCGGCACTTCAAGCTGGGCTTCCAGATTGGCGATCGTATAGCTGATGACCGACTGTGCGCGGTTCAGCACACGCGAGGCGGCCGAAAAGCTACCGGTTTCGGCAACCGTCAGGAAAACCTGCAATTGATCCAGTGTCGGGTTGGGAAGCATCTTCCATCCAATCCATCGATAATTTTGATCGACATTATCCCAGTTTTTTCGATACTGGGCCAGCCTTATTTCTTGTCTCGAACACAGCGGCCCATCGCTCCCAACCGGCTGCTGAACCGCAATTCGAGAGGAAATTCAACCATGTCTTCCATTCTTCTTCTGACGTCCAGCCCGCGTTCGGAGTCCCTTTCCACGTCGATCGCTGTTGAACTGGCCGACAAGCTCAAGGCTCAGAACCCCGGCAGCGTCGTCGTTCGCCGCGACCTCGCCGCCAACCCGCTGCCGCACATCGACGATCTCTTCACCGCCGCCATCCGCAAGCCGCCGGAAGCCCGCACCGCCCAGGAAGCTGCTGCCGTCAAGACTTCAGACGAGCTGGTCAACGAACTGCTCGCAGCCGACAGCATCGTCATCGGCACGGGCCTCATCAACTTCAACATCTATTCTTCGCTGAAGACCTGGATCGATAATGTGGCCCGCGCCGGCCTCACCTTCAAGTATACCGAAAGCGGCCCGGTCGGCCTCGCCACCGGCAAGAAGGTCTATGTCGTCCTCGCTTCCGGCGGCGTCTATTCCCAGGGTCCGGCTGCCGGCATGAACCATGCCGTCCCGTATCTGAAGTCGGTTCTCGGTTTCCTCGGCATTACCGACATTGAAACCATCTATGTCGAGGGCCTCGCTTTCGGTCCGGAAGCTGCGGAAAAGGCCATCGGCGCTGCCAAGTCGCGCGTCGAGGAACTCGCTCTCGCTGCCTAATCTGCAAATTTAAAGTTCCACTCGAGGGGGCCGGCGCAAGCCGGCCCTTTCATTTTGCCGAGAAACCATCGACGAAGGACCGGACCGTTTCCAGGATTTCTTCAGAGAGTTTTTCGTCGTCGGCAATGCGTGCAAGGCCGACCGCACCCGTCATCAGGCACGAAACGATGATTGCTTTGCGGCGTGCGTCAACCTCGTCGACCGCGTTCATACGGCCTGTCATGTTTCCGAGATTCGTCTTCAGCTGTTCGGTCGCAAGCGAGCGGCATTTCTCGCCGCTGCGGGCAAGGTCGGCGGCCAGCGCGGCAAAGGGGCAGCCGCCGCTTACATCATCGCGATGGAGTTCGCTCAGGTAATTGGCGGAATATTCCGCCATCGGAATATCTGCCGGCGCCCTGCCCTCCAAACGCACTTTCGCTTCCCAGGATCCAAAAGCCAGCTTCATGGCTTCGGCCACCATGTCATCGCGTGATGCAAAATGCTTGTAGAAGCCGCCGACGGTCAGCCCGGCTTCCTTCATCAGATCGGCGACGCCGATACCCTCGAGCCCCTTCTCCCGCAGGCGCCTGGAGGCAATCTCGACGATCCTGTCGTGCGTCTTCTGTTTTTCGAGTTGCGAATGGCCCATTGACAATCTCCCGACATACGGACTTGACTCAAGTGGATTACAATCATAATCCTTGTAGATATCGATCATAATCCAGGTCGAGGTATTTTCCAATAGGAGCCATTCCCATGCGCCTCAAGAACAAGGTCGCGCTGATTACCGGCGGCAACAGCGGTATCGGGCTTGCCACCGCCAAGGTCTTCGTCGCCGAAGGCGCGAAGGTCATCATCACCGGCCGTAACCCGGAAACGCTCGCAGCGGCCAAGAAGGCGCTCGGTGGCGATGTGCTGGCGCTGAAGATCGATCTCACGGACGTCGCGGCAGCGGAAAAGATCTTCGCCGAGGCTGCTTCTGATGTCGGCAAGTTCGATATCGTCTTTGCCAATGCCGGCATCGGCGGCGCAACACCGCTCGGCCAGACCTCGTTGGAACAGTTCGAAAAGATCATCAACACCAACCTGACCTCGGTCTTCTTCACGGTTCAGTCCGCACTGCCACATCTGAACGATGGCGCTTCGGTCATTCTCAACGGCTCCGTCCACGCCGTTCTCGGTGCGCCGGGCTGGTCGGCCTACGCCGCCACGAAGGGCGCCGTGCGCTCCATGACCCGCAACCTCGCCTCCGAGCTCGCACCGCGCGGCATCCGCGTCAATCAGGTAACGCCGGGCGGCACGCGCACGCCGATCTGGTCGCCCTACGCGCAGACGGAAGATGCGATGACGGCACTGGAAGAAAAGCTCGGGAATATGAGCGCGCTCGGTCGCATGAGCGAAGCAGACGAGATAGCAAAGGCTGCGCTTTATCTCGCCTCTGATGATTCCAGCAATGTCACGGGAATCGAGATTACCGTCGATGGCGGCATGACGAGCGCTCCCTCCGGCGCCAAGATCTTCCGCACCGCCTGAGCGGACCTGATCTAGCTGACTTTTACGACACCGGAGCGGCCGACGACACAGTTGCGGCCGCTCTTCTTTGCCTCGTAGAGGCGGCTGTCTGCCGCCGAAAGCACAGTCGTGAAGCTGTCACCATCTTCGTCGGCGGTTGCGACACCTATGCTCACAGATACGGACGTGTCGTCAGGCGTCTTCACGCTGGTCACAATTGTCCAACGCAGGCGTTCGGCGAGCAGCAATGCCTCCTCATGGCCAGTACCAGGGCAAACGGCAACAAACTCTTCGCCGCCGAAGCGGAAGATGCGGTCGCTGGAGCGGAGTGTCGTTCCGAGCCTCGAGGCAATGGCCTTCAGAACCTCGTCGCCCTGCAGATGGCCGAAGCCGTCATTGACGTCCTTGAAATGGTCGGCATCGATGATGAGAACGGTCGCATATTGGCCCTGCCGAAGCGCCTCGCGCACCATCAGCGGCGCCTCCAGCTCCATACGGCTGCGGTCATAGACGCCGGTCAGCATGTCGCGGCCGGTGCGTTCCAGGAGATCGTTGTAGCGCTCGCGGAATGTCAGATCGCCGAAGAGGTCGCTGATCGAGCGGGCCGAGGCAGCAACGCCGGCCCGGCGGATACGGTATTCGTAGATGGCAAACATCAGGGAATAGAGGCAGACGGCCAGCATCTTGGCTTTCCATCCGGCCCAGAAGGCCGCCATCGGCACGCCCATGAAATAGTGCAGGCCGCTGAAGAAACAGATCTGGTCAAAGGTCAGAACCACGAGGCCCGAGATCATGAAGCGCAGCACCACGCGTCGACGCATGAAATCGCCAAGCTTTTCGTAGAGCAGAATGATGCCAAGCGAGTCGAGGTAGAGGATTGCCGTTCCCCACACCATCAGCCAGCCCATTTCCTTCAGGAAATCGACGTCTGCCGGATGACCGGGCGACAGTTCCAGCGGCTGATGAAGCTGCAGTACCCAGGCAATGGCGACGGTCAGGAGATTACCGAGAAACAGACCATAGATCGGCTGGCGAACGGTCGCCGCATCCTCCTGCAGGTAGAGCATGAGGATCATCATCAGCTTGCCGGAAAAGAAGATCGAAGAGCCCGGCGACACGTTCCCGAACGGCAGGGAAACATAGAAGACCGCAGCGAGATAGGTCTCCATGAAATGCATGACGCCGAGCGCCGTCAGGAAGACGCCCAATCCGAGGCGCTGGCGAAAATGCAGGAGACTGACCATCAGCACGAAATAGCCGACGGCTTCGAAGATGAAGAGCGCGGAGTTGAAGAGCTCCATCACGGTCCTCCGCCTACAACAGGACCGCGTGCGAGAGCCACAGCCGCCGCAGCGGATCTTCTGGTCAGTCGTCCGGAAAGCTCAAACACATGCGGCGCCCTGCAAAACCTGCAGGCGCCACCTTCACCATAATCCTTTAAGATTAGGTGAGCAAAGCAGCGATTTTCAGCACTGAAATGCTGTCATAGTTTTGAAAAACAACGGGAAATGCCGCTCAAACAAGCCTTGTCCGGCTAATGAGCGCTCAGACCTGCCGAAGCTTCTCGCCATCGCCGAAAAGGGACGGGCCGTGCTGATCGATGATCTGTTGCGCCTTGCGCACCGTGCATTCGATCGCATCATCGGACGAGGAAAAGAGATCGGCGCGAATGAACTTGCGCACGAGAACCTCTTCGCCAACCTTCTTTTCGATGCGGCCGGCCAGACGATACTGGCCGCCTTCCTTCTGCGGCTCCGCATAGATGGTGCAGTCGCCATAGAGCTGCGGTTCACCGGAAGGACCCGCAGCTGCCTCGGTGGAGGATTTACCGCCGCCGGAGAATACCGAAAGAATGTTTGAAAGAAACGAAGCCATAATTCGCCTTTAGCACGCAGTGCAGTGGACGCAAAGTCAAATGATCAGGTTTGCGAGGATCTCGTTTTCGGTAATGTCCTCGAAGCCCATGCCTGATCTTTCGAAATTGGCGACCAGCGTCGCGAAGTTTTCCGGAGCCGTCGTTTCGATGCCGATGAGGATCGAACCGAAATTGCGCGCCGATTTCTTGAGGTATTCGAAGCGCGCGATATCGTCATGCGGTCCGAGAAGGTTGAGGAAATCGCGCAGCGCGCCGGGGCGCTGGGCAAGACGCAGGATGTAGTATTTCTTCAGGCCGGCGTAGCGCATGGCCCTTTCCTTGACATCGGGCAGTCGCTCGAAATCGAAATTGCCGCCGGAGACAACGGCAACGATCGTCTTGCCCTTGATGGCCTCGCGATCCATGGCGGCGATCGCCGTCAGCGACAGGGCACCAGCTGGCTCCAGCACCACGCCTTCGACGTTGAGCATTTCCTGGATGGTAACGCAGATGGCGTTTTCCGGCATCAGCCGGACCTGATCGACCGAGAAGTCTTTGAGGGCTGCGAAATTCAGGTCGCCGATGCGGGCGACGGCCGCGCCATCGACGAAATTGTCGACCTTGGGAAGGGTCACCACCTGCCCGGCCTCGAGGCTGCGGCGCAGGCTCGGCGCGCCGGCAGGTTCGGTAAAGACGAAATCGGATTTCGCGACGATGCCGTCGAGATAGCCGGTGATGCCGGCGGCAAGGCCGCCGCCGCCGACCGGCAGGACGACCATGTCAGGCACCGTGCCTTCGGGAAGCTGCTGCATGATTTCTGCGGCAACGGTCGCCTGTCCCTCGATGATATCGACGTGGTCGAAGGGCGGTACCATGACGCCGCCGATCGCTTCCACATGATCGCGGGCGGCCTGATAGCACTGGTCGAAGAAATCGCCGATGAGCTCGATGGTGATGAAACCGGCGCCGAACATGCGCGTCTTGTCGATCTTCTGCTGCGGCGTGGTGACCGGCATGAAGACGACACCAGGCACGCCGAAATGGCGGCAGACGAAGGCAAAGCCCTGCGCGTGATTGCCGGCTGACGCGCAGACGAAAGTCTTGCCGCCCGCACCTTCGGCAATCGCCTTGCGGAAGAAATTGAACGCGCCGCGGATCTTGTAGGATCGCACCGGCGAAAGATCCTCGCGCTTCAGCCAGATATCGGCACCGTAGCGGGCGGAAAGGTGATCATTGAGCTGCAGCGGCGTAGCGGGGAAAAGGCTGCGCATTGCCTCTTCTGCGCCTTCGACATCGTGTCTTGTCACGGGCGTTCGTCCATTCTTCAAAAATCCAGACGTCGCTATGACACAGGCCGCTTGTGGAAAGAAGCCCGTTTGCGCCATTTGCGGTTCGCCCGATGAAAGGCTTCCTTAAGCGCGTCTTCAGATTGGGCCTAAGATCCAGGTTACGTGGACGGCTTTTAACTTGATGGCGCACAGCAATTGCTAATATGACGGCACGATGACATCCAAGATCACAAAGCTTCTGGCGTGGCTTCTTCTCGCCTTCATCCTGTTCGTCACAGTTTCGCCGATCGAATTGCGACCCCACACGATCGAAACACCTGACATCGACCGTGCCGCGGCTTACCTGGCGGCAGGGCTGGCTTTTGCTCTTGCTTATCCGAAACAATGGAAAACGGTTGCCGTGCTGCTGATCTTCGGCGCGGTCGCGATCGAATATCTGCAGTACCTGTCGCCGACGCGGCATGCGCGCCTTCACGATGCAGGCGTCAAGGCAATGGGCGCGGCACTCGGCCTGACCGTCGGCTGGGTTTTCAACAAGTGGCGTGAAGCGAAAACCGGGGCGAATGCCGCCGCGTAATTTGCCAGACGCTGACAACGGGCGGGAACGTTAGAGCCCACGCAACTGCAAGACCCAGAAGAAAAGCGGTGCCGCTGCCACCGCCGTTCCCGGTGAAGCCGTTGCATATTAGCTCGAGTTGGCTCCTCAGCATTGGCGTCGTCCGTATGCTTTTAATTTCGAGGCAAGAACCGGAGTTCCACGGAGCCGATACGCACCCATTCCCAAGCTCAGGTCATCGAGCGGTTTCGATGATCCTCCCGAAACAGATCAGAGGACCCATTTCAATGAGCAAGGAAGAAGAGAACAAGGCCGTCGTGGTGTGCTGGTTCACCGAATTTTGGGGCAAGGACGTCAACCTTGCCATCATCGACGAGATTGCGGCACCCGACATGCTGCTCAAATATTCGCTGCACGAACCCCGCCGCGGCCATGACGCCATCAAGGCATTCATGACCGATTTCCGCGCCGCATTTCCCGATCTCAACTTCTGGGGCACGGCCGATCTCATTGCCGAGGGCGACTATGTCGTCGGCCAGTGGGAGGGCGGCGGCACCCATACCGGTCCAGCCTTCAACGACTTCCTGATTGGCGGCCTCCCGGCCGCGACCGGCCGCAAGATGCATTTCACCGGCACCACGGTGCTGAAGCTGAGCGACGGCAGGATCGTCGAGGAGATCGGTCTCGATGACGGTGTAACCGCCCTCACCCAGCTCGGGCTGATGAAGGCTGCTTGATCGAAGCATTCTGTCGCTTGCCGGCTCCACGGCAAGCGACGTTTCACAGGTTTTCGGACGAGGTTCGCGCTTCCAGTGCGGACCTCTTTTTCGTTTGAACGGCATCACTCCAATGCGCTTGACCAGCCAGGGCATCAACGCCGGTCGGCAAGGCACTCCTCTCGGATGAAATCGGGTGGCTGCTATTCGGATTTGAAAGCAAGAATGGGAGTGTGTCCGACAGGATTTTGCGGGACGATCACTTCAACCATATGAGGCGATAAACCATGACCACGGCACATAAAGCTGCCATCTCGTTAGTCGCCGACGATCCTCGCTGGGCGCGTATCGTCGAGCGGGACAAGACTGCCGAAGGACATCTCTGGTATTCAGTCTCGACGACAGGCGTCTACTGTCGGCCGTCGTGTCCCTCCAGGATTGCCAATCCCAGGAATGTCCAGCTCCATGACAGTATCGAAAGCGCCAGGGCGACCGGATTCCGGCCTTGCCAGCGCTGTAATCCGGAAGGACCGTCGCTCGAATACGAGAACGCGACCCTCGTCGCGAAAGCGTGCCGCATCATCGAGGAGAGCGAGGAAGAGCCTTCGCTTGAAGAACTGGCTGATAGGGTCGGCCGCAGCCCGAGTTACTTCCACCGCGTATTCAAGGCCGTGACCGGGCTGACACCGAAGACCTATGCCGCGGCACATCGCGCTGAGAAGGTCCGTCAGGGCCTTGTCTCCGGCAATACCGTTACCGAGGCGATGTATGACGCAGGCTTCAATTCCAGCGGACGCTTCTATGAGAAGTCGACCGGCATGCTGGGCATGACGCCATCGCAGTATCGCGCCGGTGGTGTCAACGAAGAGATCAAGTTCGCGGTCGGGCAGACTTCGCTGGGCGCCATCCTCGTCGCCTCGAGCAGGAAGGGTGTTGTATCCATCCTCCTGGGTGACGATCCGGACAAGCTCGTCCACGATCTGCAGGACCGTTTTCCAAAGGCTCATCTGGTCGGCGCCAACAGGGATTACGAGGCGCTGGTCGCGCGCGTCGTCGGTTTCGTCGAGAAGCCGGGCGTCGGCCTCGATCTTCCCTTGGATGTCCGCGGCACCGCCTTTCAGCAACGTGTCTGGCAGGCGCTTCGGGAAATTCCCGTTGGTGAGACAATCTCTTACGCTGAAATCGCCCAACGGATCGGTTCGCCGCAGGCGGTACGTGCGGTCGCCGGAGCATGCGCGGCGAACAAGCTTGCCGTCGCTATTCCCTGCCATCGTGTCATTCGCAATGACGGCGCTCTTTCGGGCTACGCCTGGGGCGTCGAGCGCAAGCGCGCCCTGATCGACCGGGAAGTGTCTGATCTGGAGCCATCCGATCATGCGTGATCTGTTTGAAAGTATTGTCCCGCCGGACCCGCCAAGAGAGATAATGACTGAAGGGGCAATGCTGCTGCGTGGTGCCGCACTTCCTTTCGAAAACGACCTTCTGCGGGCGCTGGACGATATCACCGCGACATCTCCTTTCCGGCATATGGTCACACCGGGCGGCTACATGATGTCCGTCGCTATGACCAATTGCGGCCGGGCCGGGTGGGTCGCGGATCGGACGGGATATCGCTACGATCGCATCGATCCCGAGACAGGCAATCCCTGGCCGTCCATGCCGGACTCCTTTAGCGATCTGGCGGTCGCGGCCGCGACAGAGGTAGGGTATCAGGTGTTCCGGCCGGACGCATGCTTGATCAATCGCTATGAACCCGGTGCCCGGTTGTCGCTCCATCAAGACAAGAACGAGCGGGATTTTGCCCATCCGATTGTCTCGGTTTCGCTAGGCTTGCCAGCGACGTTCCAGTTCGGCGGCCTGAAACGCAACGACCCTGTGAAGACGTTCGCTCTCCGGCATGGGGACGTCGCAGTATGGGGCGGCCCGTCGCGCCTTTGTTATCACGGAGTGGCGGAATTGAAGGAAGGTCACCATGAGACCGTCGGACGCATGCGCATCAACCTGACTTTCCGCGGTGCGCTGTAACGGTTCGGCGCCGGAGCAAGGACGTTTCATATGGTCTCGCACGATGGATTCGACGCCAAGAACAGAAGGCGGCGGCTTTCCGGCACCGACACCACTTCCGATGCGTTTGACGAACTCTTCCATGCCGATCCCGCCAGATCGCTCGTGATGGCGTATTTCAATCAGTTGGTCATCGATGGCCTTGCGGAGTGGGATATGCTCGCCAACGGAGATATCCGGCTCTGTCTCCAAACAGGAGAGACGTTCCTGCTGGCGAAGACCGTGATCGTCCGCCTTGCGTGAGACCCTACGCTCGCTGGACCGATGCCACGTGTCGCGACACTTTGTGCCGGATACCGAAAAGAAGAACTCCGATTTGAGAGCAAGGACCGGAGTTCGGGCGAGCCGGCGGCCGGATAGTTTCGATCATGAGGACAGATGAAGGAGTTAGTTCAATGAACCTCGTGATTTCCAACACCAACTCGCGGCCTGCACCCGCGGCAAAGAATGCCAATCCTGGTATCGACACCCTCTCATACGCGATCGGCGAATGCGCCCCCGGCCGAGTGCTGGTCGCTCGTAGCGACAGAGGCGTCTGCGCAATTCTTATCGGCGACAAGGACGAAGATCTCACGGATGATCTTGTGAACCGGTTTCCCGAAGCCGGACTCATCGCAAACGAGATCGCGGTCCACGATGATCTGGCGAAAGCAATCCTCTTCGTGGAGAAGCCCGCTGACGGACTTCATCTCACGCTCGACATACGCGGAACGCCATTCCAGCGCCGCGTTTGGGAGAAGCTTTGTGCTATCCCTGCCGGCAAGACGACAACCTATATGGAATTGGCCCGTCATGTTGGCGCGCAGACCTCGCCCCGCGCGGTCGGCGCGGCCTGCGCCGCCAATCCAATTGCACTGGCGATCCCCTGCCACCGCGTCGTGCGCAGCGACGGCGATCTCGCGGGCTATCGCTGGGGTATCGAACGCAAGCGTGAGCTGCTCCGGAAGGAGGCGATAACATGAGCCTCCCTTCCCCGACTATCTCCCCGACCGCTGCGGACATGTCCACGGAGGCACGCGTAGCCAGCTACGACTGGCGGTCGCTCGCAGGCGATCTCGACAATTATGGCTGCGCCGTTCTGCCAAAGCTCCTCTCGCCGGATGAGTGCCTCGGCATCGCAATGCTCTATTCGGACGAAAGCCACTTCCGTAGTCACATCCACATGGCTCGGCATGGTTTCGGCAAGGGTGAATACCGCTATTTCAACTATCCGCTTCCGGGCCTGCTCGGTGGCTTACGGACGGCGCTCTATCCGCATCTCGCAGATGTTGCCAACCGATGGAATGCCCGCATGGGGATCGACGAACGCTATCCCGATACCCATTCGTCCTTTCTCGAACAGTGCCACGATGCCGGCCAGACGCGTCCCACACCGCTTTTGCTGCAATATGTTCCTGGTGACTTCAATTGCCTTCACCAGGATCTCTACGGCGATCTCGCGTTCCCGATCCAGATTGCGATCCTCTTGTCCGAACCCGGACAGGATTTCACAGGTGGCGAATTCGTGCTGACCGAACAGCGGCCGCGCATGCAAAGCCGCGCCGAGGTGGTCCCGCTTCGCCAGGGCGATGCCGTTGCCTTCGCCGTTCATAACCGGCCGGTACAGGGTTCGAAGGGGAACTACCGCGTGAACCTGCGCCATGGCGTGAGCCGCATCCGCACCGGCATGCGCCACACCGTCGGGATCATTTTCCACGACGCGCGGTAAGGACACGGTGGATGCCTCCGGAGCCATCAGGCGGCATCGCGCCTTTTCCGATTTGAAAGCAAGAACCGGATCGGCTGCACCGCAGCAAACTTCTATCCCTTAGATACAAACAGTTCCACAGGAGGCAAAAATGCCCGAAGTCATCCGCTTCGCATGGGGGATCAGCTCCCTCGGCGACTTCATTGTCGCCATGTCCGACAAGGGAATCGTCGCCTTGGAGTTCAGTTCGCAGCGCTCCGCAATGGAGGACGCCTTGCGCTTACGTTTTCCGGAAGCCGACGTCATTGACGGCCAGGCGGATCTCGGCGACGTCCTTGTGAAGGTGGGGCAGGCAATCGAGAACCCTGGCTTTGATCCTAATATTCCGCTCGATCTGCGCGGAACTCCCTACCAGACCAAGGTCTGGTCGATGCTGCGTGCCATACCCATGGGCGAAACGACGAATTATGGCGCGCTCGCGGCCAATTTGGGCACGCGCGATGCCCGAGACGTGACCGAAGCAATCGCTTCAAATCCCGTAGCCGTCCTCGTTCCGTGCCATCGCATCATCAAGAAGGACGGCTCGATCTCGGGCTACCGCTGGGGCTTTAAGCGGAAGCGCGACCTGCTGGCACGCGAGCACCGGCTCGGGACCCTCAAAACTGTCTAGAGACCGCGCAACTGCAACGCCCAGAAGAACAGCGGCACCGCTGCCACCGCCGTTCCCAATAGTAGAAAGGCACTCATCTTGAAGAGCCTGACGCGCCGCGTTTTTGCTCCATCCCAGTCGTAAACCATCGTCTTACTCCCACTAAGACAACACTTACTCAACCGCACAGTGCCTATATTTTTTGCAGCACTGACGCCATAGACAAGCGCTGCCTATGGTTTATCCACACTATACAAGCACATTCGAACACGTTTATGAAGATGGTGCGAGCGACGGGGATCGAACCCGTATAGCCTAAGGCCGAGAGATTTTAAGTCTCTTGCGTCTACCAGTTTCGCCACGCTCGCGCGCCGTCCAGATCAACGACTTAGGCGGATTCGTCAAGAAAATGTTTGCGCGGCTCTGTGGGTGGCGGAAAAACCTGTCTGGTAAACACTGTCCCAAAATAAAACGGCGGCCCAAAAGGACCGCCGTCTTGCAGAAAGATCTAGGCTGAACTCAGGCGAGCTTTGCAGCGATCTTGGCGACGTGTGCGCCCTGATACTTGGCAGCTTCGAGTTCGATTGCCGAAGGCTGGCGGGAGCCGTCGCCGTTGGTGATGGTGGACGCACCGTAGGGCGAGCCGCCCTTGACTTCTTCCGTGCCCATCTGACCCTGGAAGGCATAGGGAAGGCCAACATAGGCCATGCCGTGATGCAGGAAGGTCGGGACAAAGCCGAGGATCGTCGATTCCTGGCCGCCGTGCTGCGTAGCAGACGAGGTGAACATCGAGCCGAGCTTGCCGACGAGCTTGCCGGTGAACCACAGGCTACCGGTCTGGTCCCAGAAATTGCGCATCTGCGAAGTGACCGTGCCGAAGCGCGTGCCGGAGCCGACGATGATCGCGTCGTAGTCAGCCAGTTCATCGACGGTGGCGATCGGTGCTGCCTGATCGAGCTTGTAGTAGGAAGCCTTGGCGACTTCTTCGGAAACCAGTTCCGGAACGCGCTTGACGACGACATCAGCGCCGGCAGACTTCGCACCTTCCGCCACGGCATAAGCCATGGTTTCGATGTGGCCATAAGCCGAGTAGTAGAGGACGAGAATCTTCGCCATTGTTATCTCCATCAAGGATTGATTGAAATTCGTAACCGAGACCGTTCTAGCAGCGCATCCCGTTCAACATAGCCCTGCGCGCAAGAACTCACTGTTCACCGCCTGTAGACGAAATTTCACTTGCCGTTTCGTTTCGCCCCTTGGGCCGCTTCGCTTTGCCGTTTGCAAACTGGCCAAACGGCGCTACCTATTTTCAAGCTTCACACCACGGAAATATCCCCATGAGCAATGAGACTGTCGTTACCGCCGCCATGCTAGCCATCGGCGACGAGCTTCTTTCCGGCCGCACCAAGGACAAGAATATCGGCCACCTCGCCGATATGCTGACTATTTCGGGCATCGACCTGAAGGAGGTGCGCATCGTCGCCGACGAGGAGGATGCGATCGTCGAGGCGCTGAACGCACTTCGCGGCAAATACGATTATGTCTTCACGTCGGGCGGCATCGGGCCGACGCATGACGATATCACCGCGGATGCCGTCTCGAAGGCCTTTGGCGTTCCCTGCGAGCATGATGCGGCGGCGATGGTACTGCTTGCCGAAATGTACAAGCGCCGGGAGATGGAATTCACCGAGGCCCGCCAGCGAATGGCCCGCATGCCGCGTGGTGCTGCCCATATCGCCAATCCGGTATCGACCGCGCCCGGCTTCATCATCGGCAATGTCTATGTCATGGCGGGCGTCCCGCAGGTCTTCCAGGCCATGGTCGACAATGTGTTGCCGACGCTGAAGACGGGCACACCCGTCCTCTCGCTCGCTATTGCCTGCCCTTATGGCGAAGGCGAGATCGGCACACCGCTGGCGGCGATCCAGAAAGCGCATCCGGAAACCAGCATCGGCTCCTATCCGCGTTACGTGGGGCAGAAATTTTCAACGGAGATCGTGGTGCGCGGCCGTTCGCAGGATGTGATCGAGGCTGCAGGTGCGGACGTGCGGGCCATGATCGAGGATATCAGACGCAGGAAGGACATTGCCGAAAACCATTCGGCGGACGCGTGAGGACTGTTTGCGGTCTTGATCATGGTCAAGGAACCGCAGCGCGTTCCGGCGCATTCCCTTCCTCGCGGGCCATCATTTCAGCCGCAAAGGAGAATTGATATGTCTTATAAAACCATTCTCGCCATTCTGGATACAGCAGACAATAGCCGCGCCGTCGCCGATTTCGCCTTTGCCATTGCCGCAGAAAGCGGCGCCCATGTGATCGGCCTGCATGCCGAAACGATTGCCGCCGTGCCGCTGGTCGCGCCGATGGAAATTCCCGATCCGGTCGCCGTGCAGGCGCTTCAGGACATGGCCCATTCAGAGACTATCGCAGTCGAGCGGATTTTCCGCGCCCGTGCGGAGGCTGCCGGCGCTTCCTTCGAATGGCGCGCCTTTGCGACGTCGACGGGATACGGCTCGGCGCCGCTGATCGAAAGCGCGCGCAGCGCCGACCTGCTGATCGCCTCGCAGGCCGATCCCGCAAGACCCTCCGACAGCCACGTGAATGTCGACGAATTCCTGTTCGAAAGCGGTCGACCGGTACTGATTATCCCTTACGTCATCCGCCAGCCGAAGCCGATCAAGCGCGTGCTGATTGCCTGGAATGGCTCGAAGGAAGCGACGCGCGCCACCTTCGATGCCCTACCGATCCTGAAGGCTGCCGAAGACGTGGAAATCTTCTCTGTCGATCCGGCCGAGAACGCAACTCAATCGGCGACGATGGCCGGCGCCGAGATCGCCGCAACGCTTGCCCGCCACGGCGTGAACGTGACGCTTGCCACGGCCACAAGCGGCGACAAGAACGCCTCGCATGTCATCGAGAACCGGCTTTCGGACGACAGCATC
Source organism: Rhizobium sp. 01T437 (assembly GCF_056398505.1). Classification (NCBI taxonomy): domain Bacteria; kingdom Pseudomonadati; phylum Pseudomonadota; class Alphaproteobacteria; order Hyphomicrobiales; family Rhizobiaceae; genus Rhizobium; species Rhizobium sp. 01T437. Next base: position 46,412 of record NZ_JBFTPM010000022.1, on the reverse strand, counting down.
GACCTTCTGGTCATGGGCGCCTACACGCATTCCTGGCTCTGGCAGGCGATCTTCGGCGGTACGACAAGGACGCTTTTGCAGTCCATGACGGCGCTGACATTGCTCTCGCGTTAAGGCCGCTCTTGCCTTTTGCCTCCAAATCCCGCTAATTGCGGCGACCGATGATATCAGGCTTCGGCATCCATCGCGCAGTTCCGGCTGCGCGATTTGCGTTTTGCCAGCCGATGTTCACTCGGTCGCCGGCAAACGGCGTGTCGTTTCTTCATGCCGCGGAGCAGCCCGATGTCCCTTCCCGATAAAGCCTTTCCCGTTTCCTGGGATCAGTTCCACCGCGATGCGCGTGCGCTTGCCTGGCGGCTCGCCGGCCTCGGCCAGGAGTTCAAGGCGATCGTCTGTATCACCCGTGGCGGCCTCGTTCCGGCGGCGATCATTTCGCGCGAGCTGAACATCCGCCTCATCGAGACGGTTTGCGTCGCGTCCTATCATGACTACGTCAACCAGGGCGACATGGTGCTGCTCAAGGGCATCGCGCCTGAACTGATGGAAAACGGCGGCGAAGGCGTGCTCGTCGTCGATGACCTTACCGATACCGGCAAGACAGCCGCCCAAGTGCGCGGCATGCTGCCGAAGGCGCATTTTGCCTGCGTCTACGCCAAACCCAAGGGCGTGCCGACGGTCGATACTTTCATCACCGAAGTCAGCCAGGACACCTGGATCTACTTCCCCTGGGATATGGGCTTCACCTACCAGGAGCCGATTGCCAAGGGTGCTCGCGGCTAACAGCCGCCGACGCGAGCAACTTCCGGTTTTACGACCGAAAATTGTCCCAATATTTGTCTCCCCGATAGCGGATTCCAGCCCCTGCTCGGTAACGTCCGTTTTATTTTATTAGCATAACGTCAGGCAACTACCGGTCGTAAAGGCCGGACGTAAAGTGGGGCTGAATGCGGTTGGGGAAGCGCAATGGCATGCTGGGGCAAGATTCGAACGGCAGCGGCCTTCGGGCTGATCGGCTGCCTGTTTCCTTATACGCCTGCCGGGGCCGAGCCGGCCTATATCGGCGTCGTGCGTGAATATGTGGAAACGCTCGTCCGGCCGACGGTCGAGGCTCCGGTCGTCGTAAAGGCAATCGAGGAGCAGAACGCCAAATTCCGCGATGTCAGCGAGATGGACATGCGGGTGCTGGACGAAACCTACCAGGCGGAGGTCGCCCAGGGCGATTTCCAGATGGTCAAGGCGCTGATGGCAAAATCCGTCTCGCATTATCTCAAATCGAAACAGGATGATTCGCAGGGAACGATCCTCGAATTCTTCGTCACCGACTGTCACGGACTGAATGTCGGCCAGAGCACCATCACGACGGACTACTGGCAGGGCGATGAGGACAAGTTTCTCCAAACCTTCGCCCGCGGTTCACAGGAGATCTATATCAGCCGGGCTGAGCGCGACGAGTCGACCCAGCTTCTGGAGACTCAAGCAAGCTTCGTGATCACCGATGAGACGGGCAAGCCGATCGGCACGGCGACCGTCACGATTGCCATCGACGCCCTCTAGAAAGTGCTGATTTCCTTCAACGAATCGCCATGCGCATTTGCGTCGCAAAAGCCATCCTAACTTTTGCCGCAGTCGATTTTTTTAACATTCCGGCCTTTCCCTTGCCTGAGCAGCGGCGCAAGCCCTTGTATTTTCAGGCTTCCCCAGACTTTCCCCAGTGTCCACAAGGCCATCCACAAGATGTTGTGGTTAGCATTCGGTTACGCTCCACCCCTTGACGGAATCAGCGGTTTCAAACTTAATGTTTCAGATGTTGCGGCGGCGACTGAACCGGAGGTAACGAGACCGGTTCTTCCAAGGAAAATTGAACGCAGAATCAGGGTGTTGGACCGCCAAGAGCGGTGACGTCCGAAGGCATTTCTGCGCCTTATTTCCGGCCTCAAAAAGCGACATCGGGGACTGGTAAAAATAAGCTGTTAACACTATATTTAGTGTTTGCAGCCAGCCTCACCACAAGATACAGGAAAATCATCTCCGGATGACAATCCTGTCACGAGACGGAACGAGCACTGGCGGCGCGAAGGGACAACGCGTAGCCGGACGGGAATTTTGCGCCCTTTCGGGTGCCAACAAGAGGTTAAGAACATGCGCATCGAACGTCGGTTTACGAAGGCTGGTCAGGGCGCCTATGCGGATATCGAATTCCGCAAAGCGACGAGCGAGATCAAGAACCCGGATGGGTCGATCGTCTTCCGCCTCGAAAACATTGAAGTTCCCGCGCAGTTTTCCCAGGTCGCCACCGACGTTCTGGCGCAGAAATATTTCCGCAAGGCCGGTGTCCCTGCCCGCCTGAAGAAGGTCGAGGAGAACAGTGTCCCCTCCTTCCTGTGGCGCTCCGTTGCCGACGACGCTGCGCTGAAGGACCTGCCGAAGGACGAACAGACCGGCTCGGAAATCGATGCGCGCCAGGTCTTCGATCGTCTCGCCGGCACCTGGACCTATTGGGGCTGGAAGGGCGGCTATTTCTCGTCCGAGGAAGATGCAGCAGCGTTCAAGGACGAGCTTGCCTATATGCTCGCCACGCAGCGCGTCGCGCCGAATTCCCCGCAATGGTTCAACACCGGCCTGCACTGGGCCTACGGAATTGATGGCCCCGGTCAGGGCCATTTCTATGTCGATCCCTTCACCGGCAAGATCACCAAGTCCAAGTCGGCCTACGAACATCCGCAGCCGCATGCCTGCTTCATCCAGTCCGTTGAAGACGACCTCGTCAACGAAGGCGGCATCATGGACCTGTGGGTTCGTGAAGCCCGCCTCTTCAAATACGGTTCCGGCACCGGCTCCAACTTCTCCATGCTGCGCGGCGAAGGCGAAAAGCTTTCCGGCGGCGGCCGCTCTTCCGGCCTGATGAGCTTCCTGAAGATCGGCGACCGCGCTGCCGGCGCCATCAAGTCTGGCGGCACGACACGCCGTGCGGCCAAGATGGTCGTCGTGGACATCGACCATCCCGATATCGAGGAATACATCAACTGGAAGGTCAAGGAAGAGCAGAAGGTTGCCGCTCTCGTGACCGGCTCCAAGGTCGTCGCCCAGCATCTGAAGGCGATCATGAAGGCCTGCGTCAATTGCGAAGGCGATAATGGCGATTGCTTCGATCCGGCCAAGAACCCGGCCTTGAAGCGCGAGATCCGCGCTGCCAAGAAGGACCAGGTTCCGGAAAACTACGTCCAGCGCGTCATCCAGTTCGCCCGCCAGGGCTACAAGGACATGGAGTTCAAGACCTACGACACGGACTGGGATTCGGAAGCCTATCTCACTGTCTCGGGCCAGAACTCCAACAACTCTGTCTCGATCAAGGATAACTTCCTGCGCGCTGTCGAGGAAGATGGCGATTGGAACCTGACCGCCCGCAAGGACGGTAGGGTCATGAAGACGCTGAAGGCCCGCGATCTCTGGGAAACGATTTCCTATGCCGCCTGGGCATCGGCCGATCCGGGCATCCACTTCAACACGACGATGAACGACTGGCACACCTCGCCGGCCGGCGGCTCGATCCGCGGCTCGAACCCGTGCTCGGAATATATGTTCCTCGACGATACGGCCTGCAACCTTGCCTCGCTGAACCTCCTGCAGTTCAAGGACAAGGCCACCAAGCGCATCAATATCGGCGACTACGAACACGCTGTTCGCCTGTGGACCGTCGTGCTCGAAGTCTCGGTGATGATGGCGCAGTTCCCGTCGAAGCGCATTGCCGAACTTTCCTACGAATACCGCACGCTCGGCCTCGGCTACGCCAATATCGGCGGCCTGCTGATGTCGACGGGCATTCCCTATGACAGCGCCGAGGGCCGCGCCATTGCCGGTTCGCTGACGGCGATCATGACCGGCGTCTGCTACGCGACCTCAGCCGAAATGGCTGCCGAACTCGGACCGTTCCCGAACTTCGCGCCGAACCGCGAGCATATGCTGCGCGTCATCCGCAACCATCGCCGCGCCGCGCATGGCGAAAACGCCGGCTATGAGGCGCTCTCGGTCAACCCGGTCGCCCTGATCCATTCGGAAAACCCGGACCAGGATCTCGTCGCCCATGCGAAGGCTGCCTGGGACAAGGCGGTCGAACTCGGCGAAAAGCACGGCTACCGCAACGCGCAGGTCTCGGTGATCGCACCGACCGGCACGATCGGCCTCGTCATGGATTGCGACACGACCGGCATCGAGCCTGACTTCGCTCTGGTAAAGTTCAAGAAGCTCGCCGGCGGCGGTTACTTCAAAATCATCAACCGCGCCGTTCCGGACGCGCTGCGCACGCTCGGCTATTCCGAAAGCCAGATCGCCGAGATCGAAGCCTATGCAGTCGGCCACGGCAACCTGAACCAGGCGCCGGCCATCAACCCCTCGACGCTGAGGGCCAAGGGCTTCACCGAAGAGAAGGTGGAGGCGGTCAACGCCGCTCTGAAGAGCGCCTTCGACATCAAGTTCGTCTTCAACCAGTGGACGCTCGGCGCCGACTTCCTGAAGACCACGCTGAAGGTGACCGACGAACAGCTCGGCGATATGAGCTTCAGCCTGCTCGACCATATCGGCTTCTCGAAGAAGGATATCGAGGCTGCCAATATCCACGTCTGCGGTGCGATGACGCTGGAAGGCGCGCCTTTCCTCAAGAAGGAACATCTGCCGGTCTTCGATTGCGCCAATCCGTGCGGCAAGATCGGCAAGCGTTACCTCTCGGTCGAAAGCCATATCCGCATGATGGCGGCTGCCCAGCCTTTCATTTCCGGCGCGATCTCCAAGACGATCAACATGCCGAACGAGGCAACGGTCGAGGATTGCAAGAACGCCTATATGATGTCCTGGAAGCTCGGCCTGAAGGCGAACGCCCTCTACCGCGACGGCTCCAAGCTGTCGCAGCCGCTCAACGCCTCGCTGATCGAGGACGAGAACGATGAGGATGCGCTTGAGGATCTGATCCAGCAGCCGGCAGCGGCCCAGACCGTGACGGTTACCGAGAAGATCATCGAGCGCGTGATCGAGCGTGTTTCCCGCGAACGCGAGAAGCTGCCGAACCGCCGCCAGGGCTATACCCAGAAGGCTGCCGTCGGCGGTCACAAGGTCTACCTGCGTACCGGCGAATTCGGCGACGGCCGCATCGGCGAGATCTTCATCGACATGCACAAGGAAGGTGCTGCCTTCCGTGCGATGATGAACAACTTCGCCATCGCCATCTCGCTCGGCCTGCAATATGGCGTGCCGCTGGAAGAATATGTGGAGGCCTTCACCTTCACCAAGTTCGAGCCTGCCGGCATCGTCATCGGCAACGACGCGATCAAGAACGCCACGTCGATCCTCGACTACGTGTTCCGCGAACTCGCCGTTTCCTATCTCGGCCGTCACGATCTTGCCCATGTCGATACGTCTGATTTCTCCAACACGGCGCTCGGCAAGGGCATCCAGGAAGGCAAGACGAACCTGCTCTCCACCGGCTGGACGCGCGGCTACAAGCCGACGCTCGTCCCCGGCACCGGCGGCGAACGCCAGGCCGGCGAGCCCAAGGGCGCAGCAACGGCAGCCCCTGCCCGTGCCTCCTCGATCGGCTCGGTGACCTCTTTTGCGGGTGCAGCCGCCCGCAAGCTGGAGCCGACAGTAGCCATCTCCACCTCCGAAATCGTCGCCTTCAAGCGCGACTATGAGGAGCGCGCCAAGGAGCTGGCCGAGGAGATCGCCGAAGAGGTGATCGAGGAAACCGGCACAGAGGCAACCGCCCTCTTCTCCGACAAGGCCGCAGCCGACGCTGCAACAGCCAAGACGGAAGCCAAGAAGAAGGAAGCCGAACGTCGCGCCCGCTCGATCATGCAGGGCTACACGGGCAACATGTGCGGCGAGTGCCAGAATTTCACGATGGTGCGCAACGGCACCTGCGAGAAGTGCGACACTTGCGGTGCGACCAGCGGCTGCAGCTGATGTCTTCGGGAAAATTCATGTTTCCGCGCAGCTAAATCCGGTCGGCATTTGAAGAAAAGGGCGAATTTACATCTTTCGATTGAGCAATAAGAAGAGAACAGCCTTCATTGCAGCCAATCGAAACTGATCCGCTCGGACACAGGTCCGATTTCCTTCAGAACAGACCAATCAGAAATCAACTCCAGGCGCGCAGGCGTCTGGAGTTTTTTGTTCAGAGGCGATTGGCAATCTCATGGCATTTGCCAGGCTCAGATCATCGCGGGAACGAGTGACGGCCAATGCTCTTGTGGCGAAAGGCGGACGATCGTGCGATCTCGTTTATCCAATTCGCCGCGACCCATGACTTCCCTCGTTCGAAACGCTCACGCCGTCATTTTGTCGCAATGGTCGTCGTGAACATAGGATCGCAAAGGTGGACGAGACATGAAGATCCTGTTGGTCGAAGACGAGACAAGGCTGGCGGAAGCGATTGCGGCCTCGCTCACTAAGAAGGGCATAGCGGTGGACCGCACCGCTCTTCTTGGGGATGCAATCGAACTGGCTCGGCAACAGACCTATGATGCGATCGTGCTCGACAGACGTCTGCCAGACGGCGACGGCATCACATTCATTCCCTGGCTACGAAGCTCCAGCGTCGTAACGCCTGTCATCGTCCTGACTGCCAGAAACGAACCGAAGGAAAGAGTAGCGGGCCTCGATCTCGGCGCCGACGACTATCTGGGCAAGCCGTTTCTGATGGAGGAGCTTTTCGCTCGACTGCGCGCTGTCATGCGACGCCCGTCGGCCTTGGCGGAGCCGTCCATAGTCCTGGGGCGGATGACCGTGGATCCAATCAGGATGGACGTCATGATCGGCGAACTGCAGCTCGACCTGCCACGTCGAGAGCTGATGGTGCTCGTTACCCTTGCAAAGCGAAAAGGCAAGACCGTCCTCAGATCGGTGCTGGAAACCGAAATCTACAATTACGAGGAGACGATCCAATCCAACGCGCTGGACGCTCATGTGTCGCGACTGAGAAAACGCCTAACTGACGCGGACGCCGGCGTGTCCATCCACAACATCCGCGGGGTCGGATACCTGCTGAAGGAACATTGATGCGATTTCCTAATACGTCGTCGCTGTGGTGGAGACTGAGCTGGCAGCTCAGCGTGCCATTCGTCGTCATCACGGCATCGGAGATCGTCGGTCTGTGCATCTATGGGGCGATGATCCATTCTCCGAACGTCGGTATGCAGCGCCGGCTTCTGAATGCCCTGGAAGGGTCCTTGAACTACGAACCTGGACGAGGACTTCGCATCAAGGACAGCGAAGAGCTCGCAGCGTTGAAGAATGATACCCCCAATCTCTTTTTCTACGCTGCGGCCCCAGACGGAACGGCTGTGGCATATGGGAATATTCCACCTGCGTACACACAGCTCACCAAGTTCGTGCCGCTTATCAAGGACGCCGACATTCGTGGCACGTCGGCAAGTGGCCCGGTGCCGGCTTCAGTCGACGACTTTGAGATCAATAAGACCGAGATCCGGGTGCTTTACGGCGGTCGCAACGGAAGCGAGTCGACATTCCTTGCGATACTCGGCAGCGCATATCCGATCTACGTGCCTCTGCTCGCGGTTACGCTGCCCGCCCTCTTCTTCGCCGTGCCGCGACTGGTCAGGCGTTCGCTCTTAGGGCTGAGCCACGTCGTACAGAAAGCTCCGGAGATCGACCCTCGCCAGCCAGGATCCCGGCTGCCGGTGGATCGGGTTCCGAGCGAGGTCGTTCCGCTTATCCATGCGTTCAATTCCGTCCTAGAGCGCCTCGAGCAGCAGTTCGCAGCCAGAGAGCGTTTTCTCATCGACGCCGCACACGAGCTCCGCACGCCGATTGCCGTCATGCAGACGCGTATCGATACGACCCTGGAAGGAAGCACGCGTGACACCATGATGGATGACATCGGGCGTCTGCGGGAGACGGCGGAGCAACTGCTCGACTTCGAGCGAAGCGAGCAGTCTCCAGAGCCGTTTGAACAAGCCGACCTGGTGGAAGTCGCCAGGAACGTCGTCGCCGACCAAGCCCCGCTTGCCCTCAGAAGCGGATATGAGATCTCGTTCGACACTGAAGTGGACGAGCTTTATCGGCTGGTAAGTCCGTCGGCGATGTCACGCGCCATAGGCAACCTTGTGCGCAATGCGATCGACCATGGCGGAAATGCCGGCACGATATCGGTGCGCGTGTCCGAACGTGGAGACATCTCGGTTTCGGACGAGGGCCCCGGCATTCCAGCAGCGCATCGAGACCTCGTGTTCGAACCATTCTATAGGGTCACACCCCGGAGCACGGGCGCCGGCCTCGGATTGAGCATCGTGAAGCAGATCGTGACCCGTCACCGAGGGAGCGTAACTCTCGAAGGTAATCCGACAGGAACAACAGTGACCATCAGCCTGTGACAGATATATTTTCCGTCCGATTCTGCCCTTTATTGTAATAGCGTCGCAAGACAGAACCGCAGTGTCCGGCCAACGAGTTCAAAACAGGACCTTGGCCACAGTGAAATCATCAACCCATTCCACGGCGCATGCATGAGAGACCGGTTGGCGCGATAAACCAGGCCGCCACTCGTCCTGACGCGCGGTCAACGAAGCGCAGTAAAAAATGAAATGGCCGAACCAACGGGTCCGGCCATTTTCGTATTGGAACAACCATAAGAGCCAGATGCTTGATCTGGATAGCCTAGCCTTGCCTAAAAGCGGCGCGGCGCTTCCGGTTTGTTGCCGACAATGCTGTCGATCCGCTCCAGCACGTCTGATGTCACCTTATCCTTGTGCGAGAGGGCCGCGAGATTGTCCTGCAGCTGGCTTGCGCGCGATGCGCCGAGGATGACGGTCGAGACGTGCTTGTTGGCGAGGCACCAGAGGAGGGCGAGATGGGTGATCGACAGGCCGATCTCGTTCGAAAGCTTGGCAAGCTGGCGAACCTGATCCAGCTGGGCGCGGCCGGCGTCGGTGGACCATTTTTCCTTCAGCCATTCGTAGCCGGGCAGGTTCATGCGGCTGTCGGCCGGTACGCCGTCATTGTATTTGCCGGTCAGGACGCCCGAGGCGAGCGGTGACCAGATGGTGGTGCCGAGGCCGATCAGGTCGTAGAGCGGGAGGTAGTCAGCTTCGACCTTCTGACGTTCGAAGATGTTGTACTGCGGCTGCTCCATGGTCGGCGGCGTGATGCGCAGGTCGCGTGCGACGGCGTAGGCTTCCGCCAATTGCTGCGCGGACCATTCCGACGTGCCCCAATAGAGCACCTTGCCCTGGGCGACGAGATCGTGCATCGCGCGGACCGTTTCCTCGATCGGCGTATCAATATCCGGGCGGTGGCAGAAGTAGAGGTCGAGATAGTCGACCTGCAGTCTCTTGAGCGCTGCGTGACAGGCGTCCGTCACATGCTTGCGCGACAGGCCGCGCTGCGTCGGCTTCTGGCCTCCCCAGAAAACCTTGCTCGAAACGACATAGCTGTCGCGGGTCCAGGCTAGCGACTTCAGCGCCTCGCCCATGACGATTTCGGATTTGCCGCTTTCATACCCTTCGGCATTGTCGAAGAAGTTTATGCCGTTGTCATAGGCGAGCTTCATGAGGTCGACGGCATCGCCGCCATTGACCTGCTTGCCGAACGTAACCCACGATCCGAAGGAGAACTCGCTCACTTTCAGACCCGATTTTCCCAAACGACGATATTCCATCATATATCTCCCAAACTATAAAATTTGCCGCCTCATGATCGAGGTCGGTGTCGTACGATCAGGCAATGACTGATTTCGCGTAACCTATCTCATTGTCAATAATATGCGAGGGCTTCGCAGTCACAAAGTCCTGCGTCCTTTCGTATCACTTTTTTCTGTGGGCCTATCCGGGCCTCCGGGGCAGAACCGCGCCTCTCGCTAGTAGCTACAAGGACGATCGTTGCCAAATCCGCCGAGGCACGCCGGTCGGAGCCCAAAGTCGGCGCTTTGGGGGCCATACCCAATCGAACCGGTTTGTATCGAACTATCCGAGCTGGTCGTGCAGGACGAAGCGATGATTGCCACGATGACAGCTGATCCAATGACCAGCAGTTTTCGAAATTGAGACATTTGATCTACCCCCATACCGATAATCGGCGACACCGGAATGCAGCGCATATCAGTGCCTGCTAAAGAAGTAGGCCAGGCCGGAGTTCCGAGAACAGCGCTGTCGATCAAGATTTCGTCATTTGCGCAGTCTGCTGAGATCGACCGTCCAGCCTTGAGCTTCTGGCGACTGCCGGGAGGCGGCTGGTGTTTTTTGCAGCATCCAATACAACTTACGAAAAGTCAGCCTCTGAAACTCAATTGCGAACCATCGCTTTTTCGCCGGGACTTTCATGCAAATTTTCAAAGCCTTGCGTACCCGCCGTCCGGACTGCGCTGCAGTTATCGGCTTGATATTCGGCCCTGACGTCGTGATGGCCTATCTTGGCCACGGTTTGATGGCGATCGCCTATTTCGTCGGTGGCGTCTCGGTGTCCACAGCGCTGATCTGGCTCTTTATCAGGCTTTCAATTCCAGGCGCCTACGGGGCGCTTGTGGTTCTTGCGTGGCATTCATTCGGCGCGGTTCTTGGCTATCGTGTCGCGAAATCGCTTCCAAGCGGCGGCACCTTTCCGTGGTACTCGCGCTGGTACAATATCATTCTGCTGTTTTCGGCTGCTATCTTTCCTCTCGCTATGCTTGCCAGAGGTTTCGCCTTCTAGGCGCTCAATCAATCCGCCTCAATCGCCTTGAGCCAAACCGTAACCGCTACAGCTCCGCCATCCGGATGACCGAGGGCGCGGTCGCCAAGGTAACTTGCGCGGCCCAATTTCGGCCGCATCGCCTTCGTGGCTTCCGCTCCGGCAATGCCGGCGGCAATGGCCCCCTGCCATGCATCACGGGTTGGCTGGCCCTTTGTCAGGATTGCGATGAAGGTATCTGCGGCGGGGCGCAAGGCATCGATCATCGTCCGGTCACCGGGCTTTGCGCCGCCGAGATCGGAGACGGCCTGGACGGCGGCGGAGAAAGCCTCGGCCATCTCGGCTGATGTCGGGGTCTCAATGCCTGCGAGCTGGCGTGATGCGCGCATCAGGGCGGTGGCATAGAACGGTCCGGAGCTGCCGGCGATTGCGCGTCTGAGAGCATCGCCCATCGCCATCAATCCGCTTCCGACATCCGCGAAGGCGGCATCGGGAAGTGCGAGAACGGCTTCGGCACCGCGTTTCATGCTGGCGCCAAGATCGCCATCGCCGGTGATGCTGTCGAGTTCGGTCAGATGCGCTTCTGCGGCGATCAACGCGTTTGCCACAGCCTGCGCCGTCTTCTGAAGTTGCTTGCCCGCGGCGGTAATCGTGCGGGATTCAACCGGGCTTCCTTCGACTCTCAACGAGGGAAGCACTCGGTTGCGATTGACCGCCCCGCTTCGGGGCCATGCACTTGCAGACGTCGGTGCATCGATCAGTTCGAGAGACCTGATATCGACATGCAGGATGGAGAGTGAGAAACCCGGCATGTCCAGGGCGGACAGGAGCGTGCCGGCCCAAGCCCTTTCGACCGTGACGCCTTTGCCTTCAAGTAAAGCGAGTGTGGAACGCGCGACTATTGACAATTCCATCGGCGGGGTTGCGCCAAGACCATTGACCAGCAGGACGACGCGGTCGCCCTTCTTGAGCTTGCCATCGGCCTCGATCGTTTCCAGGACGAGCGAGACGAGCTGGTCGACCGGTGCGATCGGCATGCGGCGAACGCCCTGTTCGCCATGGATGCCAAGACCGACTTCGATCTCCTGTTCGCCGAGAGAGAAGCCGGGTTTGCCGACTGCCGGCAGGGTGCAAGACCCAAGTGAAATGCCCATGGATGAGAGCTGTTGGGATGCTGACCGGGCGATGCGGGCGACGTCCTCCAGCGGCAAGCCCTGCTCGGCGGCAGCACCGGCAAGCTTGTGGACCAGAACCGTGCCGGCGATGCCGCGGCGGCGGTCGGCAGGAACGGTTTCCCCGAGCGCAACGTCATCAGCAACGACGACGATCTCGACGGGAATGCCTTCTGCGCGCGCCAGTTCCGCCGCAAGGCCGAAATTCAGACGGTCGCCCGTATAGTTCTTGACGATGAGCAGCGCACCGGCTGAGCCGCTTGCGGCCCTGATGCCGGCCAGAACGGCATCAGTGCTCGGCGAGGTGAAGACATCGCCAGCAACCGCCGCCGTCAGCATGCCGTTACCGACATAGCCGGCATGCGCAGGCTCATGACCGCTGCCGCCGCCCGAGAGGACGGCGACTTTACGCTTGGCAGGTTCGGGAAGATCGGACTGGATCACGACGTTATCGTCGGCCAGCAATATGGTTGCCGGGCTGAGCGCCACGACCCCTTCCAGCATTTCCCGTACGACGGTGGAAGGATCGTTGATCAGCTTCTTCATGGTTCTCTCCGACAGCCAGCCCACCTGAACGCAATCGTCGTTCGATCAGTGACCTAGCACGATTTCCCCGAAGGTGAATACACGATCAAACGCGACGGAAACGTGGCGACGGATCGTCGCGACGCCAGTCCGCTCAGAAGCGGGTTGCCGCAGCAAAGATTTCCGCCAGACGCTCGATGCCAGCCTGATCGTCGGCATCGAAACGGGCGGGAATCGGACTGTCGAGATCGATGACGCCGACAATCTCATCACCGTTTCTGATGGGAACGACGAGCTCGGAGCGGGATGCGGCATCACAGGCGATATGGCCGGGAAACGCATGGACATCTTCAACCAGAATGGAGGCGCGCTCCTTGACCGCCGTGCCGCAAACGCCGCGGCCGACGGGGATGCGCACACAGGCCGGCTTGCCCTGGAACGGACCGAGCACGAGCTCCTCATCCTTGAGCAGATAGAAGCCTGCCCAGTTGAGATCGGGCATCATCTGGTACATCAGGGCCGAAGTGTTGGCGGCGTTGGCGATCATATCCGGCTCGCCTTCGAGCAGACCCTGCAGCTGCTGGGCAAGCTCTCGATAGAACTCGGCCTTGTTGTCCACCTCGATCGACGCCGCCTGGAACATTGTCACATCCACTTCCTGTTTCTGAGCCGCTGATATAGGCGGTCAGGCGGGTTTTGACAAACGGCCGATCCGACTACGGCAGTTGAATTGCGGCAGCGAATCCGGTCAGATTTGCTCATGATGAAGACGATCAGAATATCGGCCGCCCTCCTGTTGCGGGGCGACGGCCACACACTTCTGGTGCGCAAGCACGGCACTACGGCCTTCATGCAGCCGGGTGGCAAGATCGAGCCGGGAGAGACGCCCGAGCAAGCCCTGACACGAGAGCTCTCTGAAGAAATCGGCGTCACCGCGAGGGCTGCCGAACTCGAGTTCCTGGGGCAATTCCAGGCGCTAGCGGCCAACGAGCCGGATCATCTCGTTGTCGCCGAGGTCTTCGTGCTGCATGTGAAGGGTAACGATATCAAAGCAACGGCGGAGATCGAGGAGGTCCTCTGGATATCACCGTCTGAACCGGGCGAGGTCATCATGGCGCCGCTGACGGAACACCATATCCTGCCATTCTACCGCCAGCGGCAGAGCCAAACGGCCGGCTGAGGCACCAGGCATCCATTTTGCGGAAAGCGATGGGTGGGCAGATTGATGTCGCCGGATGCCGCTCTATTCTCCCAGTGGATCAAGGGAGGATCGTACCATGGCCTTCATTCGTACCCCAGATGCTTCCGCCAGCGAGAAGACGGCCTCGATGTACGCTTCGGCTGAAGCGAGCTACGGCTATCTGCCGAATATGTACCGCGCCTTCGGCCACCGGCCCGAGGTGATGGAGCACTGGGGAACGCTGCTTGCCAGCATTCGCGGCCATATGAGCCAGCGGCGTTATGAACTGGTGACGCTGGCGGCGGCCAGGGAGCTCAAGTCGTCCTATTGTATGCTGGCGCATGGCTCCGTGCTACTGCGCGACGGCTTTACCAATGACAGTCTTTCGGCAGTCGCCGGTGGCAGCGAAAAAGCGCCCATCGATGCCGTCGAGCGGGCAATTATGGACTTTGCCGCCAAGGTGGCGCGCGATGCGACCTCGGTGACCCAGCAGGACATCGATGGCTTGAAGCGCCTCCAACTGAGCGACGCGGAGATCTTCGACGTGACCGCGGCAGCGGCAGCACGCTGTTTCTTCTCCAAGATGCTGGATGCGCTGGGTGCTGCACCCGATCATGCCTATGCCGAGCGGCTTGATCCCAAACTTCGTCAGAATCTCGCCATCGGCCGGCCGATCGAGGGGCTGAATTCGAACCATTCGTAAGAGCTGCGATCGTGCGGTGTTGGAATGGTCCTTACTGTGCTGGCGGGTCTGCAAAATGCGTGATCGCGAATTCGGCGATCTTCTGGCCGGCCTTGTCGGCGTCATCAAGCACTGATGGGAAAAGCTGCCACTGATGCGGCATTCCCGGCCAGACCTCAGCCGTCACATCGACGCCGTCCTTGCGCGCCTTGTCGGCAAGTCGCAGCGTATCGTCGAGCAGCAGCTCGCCGGAACCGACTTGCAGCAGCAATGGCGGAAAACCCGAGAAATCGGCATATAGCGGGGAAATGTCGGGATCCGTCGCGGAATTGTTGCCGAGATAGGCTTTACGCAGCGCCTCCAGCACATTCTTGTCCAGGACCTGATCGTTGGCGGCATTCGACATGACCGATGCGCCTGATGCCGCCAGATCAGTGATCGGGCTGAGCGCCACGACGGCGGCCGGCAACGGCTGTCTGGAGCGCATCTGCCGCAGCACGGTTTCGATTGCGAGATTGCCGCCTGCGCCATCGCCCATAACAATGATATTTCCGTTGCTGTAGCCACTATCAAGCAAATAGCGGTAGGCGCTCAAGGCGTCGTTGACCTGCGCTGGATAGCCATATTCCGGCGCCCGCCGGTAATCGATGAGCAATACGTCGCTGGAAGCGGCCTTGGCAAGCGAGCCGGCAAGCAGGCTGTGGCTGCGAATGGAGCCGCTGTAGAAGCCGCCGCCGTGAATGAACAGGATCACACGCCGTCCGATCGGATGATGAAGGCGCGCCGGCCAGAGAAGTTCAGCCTCAACCCCGCCAGCATCGACATGCCGGATCTGGATGCGTGTCGGCTCCGGCAGCGTTTCCATGAAGTCGCGGAACGCGGTGCGCCGGTCCCTGAGGGTCTCAGCGCCCTTGAAATGTTCTTTCCAGCGGGAAAGTAGCTTTTCGACCTGCTCCCGGGAGGCGGGTGTCTGTGCCGGCATTTCCTGCGCCGATATTTCCAGCGGAAAGGCAGACAGCACCACGGCTGCAAGCGCTGACAGTAGCGCTGCGCGACATCCCACTTTCCACCGACTGACAGCAGAAAAAAACGGTTTTCTCATTCGCCCCTCCGGCGCTGTTCTTCCTTCGTGCGGCGCATCTTCACCACTTCACCACCGAGAGTCAAAAGGGAGTTTTGACTGATCGCATAAGTTCGTAGCCCGTATTTCTAGTTGTGCTAAACTACTTTAAGGAGGGGAAGATCATGGACAGAGCCGCCCTGCTCGGGACGTGGCGCATGATCTCGTGGACGCGAACCGTCGTTGCGACGGGAGAAGTCAGCGACGCCATGGGTGCCGATCCCATTGGATACATCGCCTATCACGCCGACGGCCGGATGATGGCCTTCGTCACCAACCGACGCCGGCCGAAACCCAACGGCAAAGCCCCCAACGACAATGAAAAGGCCGCACTTTTCGATACGATGCTGGCTTACACCGCTGCCTATACTCTGGAGGGCGACAAAGTGATCCACCATGTCGAGGCCGCCTGGAACCCGACATGGGAGCGGCCCCTTATACGCCCGGTGCATATCGAGGGCGACATGCTCGTCATCAGCGATGCGCCCGGCATCGATCCTGTCACGGGAGAGGATGTCGTCTACCGGCTTGAGTTCCGCAAACTCTGACACTCACTCGCCGCGGATCGCGTCGATCACCGTCCGGAAGCCCGCCGAAATATGCCGCCGACTGGGATAGTAGAGGTAGAGCGGTTCCTCCGGCTGGCACCATTCGTCCAGCACCTGGATAAGCTGGCCGCTCGCAATCAGCGGCATCACCCTGCCTTCCCAGACATAGGCGAGCGCCACGCCGCTCAAGGCAGCTGCCGTCATCAATTCGTGGTCGTCGAGCGAGAGCGGGCCGGTCGGATGGAAGGTGATGGCCTGGCCGTCCCTCTCAAAATCCCAGGGGTAACGCGCACCCGAGGGGAACATGTTCTGAATGCAGATATGGCGCTTCAGATCATGCGGCGTCTCAGGCTTCGGCCGGGTTTCGAAATAGGCGGGAGAGCCGACGACGACGAGGCGCATGCGCGGCTTGATGCGCACGGCGATCATGCCCTCCGTCACGCGTTCGCCGAAGCGGATGCCGGCATCAAAACCTTCCTCGACGATGTCCACCAGCCGATCCGTTGCCGCGATTTCGAGCTGCAGATTGGGGTTCTTCATCAGGAGCGGCCCGATGACCTGGCCGACGACGAAGGGCGCAATGGAATTGCCGACATTGATGCGCACACGGCCGAAGGGGGTATCGCGGAAACGGTTCAGCGCATCGAGTGCAGAATTGATCTCGCCGAAGGCCGGATCGAGATGAGAGCGAAGCAGTTCACCGGCCTCCGTCAGCGAGACGCTACGGGTCGTGCGGTTCAGCAAGCGGATTCCGATGCGCTCTTCCAGATTGAGGACGGCGTGGCTCACCGCGGAGGCGGTGACACCTCTCTCCTCCCCCGCCTTGCGGAAGCTCTTGTGCCTGGCGACAGCGGCGAAGGCTGCCATTTCGGAAAGTTCGGTCGCCCTCATTACTGAATTTCGCTCATCATAGTCTCATAAATAACGAATCTTATACATGAGCGCGATTTGCGTCAAATTCCTCTCCGTCAGCAATGAACTGCTGAAACAAACACTCTCACGGAAAGGGAATTGCCATGAAAGTCTGGTTTATCACGGGTGCATCGCGTGGTTTCGGCGCGCTGATGACCAAGGACGCTCTTGCTAGCGGCGACGCTGTCGTTGCCACCGCCCGCAACCCCAAGACCATCACCGAACAGTTCGGTGATCATCCGAACCTGCTTGCCGTCGCTCTCGACGTCACCAATGAAGAACAGGCCAGGCAAGCTGCTGCTGCCGCCGTTGCCCGCTTCGGCCGCATCGATATCCTCGCCAACAATGCCGGTTACGGCTTGCTCGGCGCCGTCGAGGAAGCAACGGCCGAGGAGATCGAAAAGATCTACGCCACCAACGTCTTCGGCCTGCTGAAGGTTACCCGCGCCGTGCTGCCCTATATGCGCCGCCAGCGCTCTGGCCATATCCTGAACTTCTCGTCGATCGGCGGTTACTACGGCTTCCCCGGCTGGGGCGTGTACGGCTCCACGAAGTTTGCCGTCGAAGGCCTCTCGGAATCGCTGGCAACCGAAGTCGAACCCTTCGGCATTAAGGTCACGATCATCGAGCCCGGCTTCTTCCGCACGGACTTCCTGCATGACAACTCGCTAGCGATCAGCCCGGCCTCCATCCCCGACTATGTCGGCACACCGGCCGGCAACATGCGCGACTTCGCAGCCGGCGCCAACCATGCCCAGCCGGGCGACCCTGCCAAGCTGACCGCCGGCATCATCGAGATGGTCAACGCAGCCAACCCGCCGCTGCGTATGCCCTTCGGCACCGATACGGTTGCCAAGATCGAGGAAGAACATGCCAGCGTGGAAAAAGAACTGGCCCAGTGGCGCAAGCTCGCCGTCTCCACGGATTTCGAACAGACCGCCTGAGAAGGCCTGACTTCTCCACAGCAACAAGCGCGCCCTCCGGCGCGCTTCATTCATTTCAGCGTGAAGATCGTCGCATCGGCAAGATTTTCACTCGCGCTGGCGCTGCGATGACCTAAATCTACGGGCGTCATCACGAATGCGGAAAGGCAAGGCATGACTATCAAATCCATTTGCATCTACGGAGCGGGCGCACTCGGAGGCGCGATTGCCGTCAAGCTGGCAAGCCGGCTCGGCGATGACGTGACCGTCTCGGTCGTCGCGCGGGGTGCACATCTCGAGGCGATCCGTGAAGGCGGCCTTTCACTTCATGAGGCCGATGCCGACAGGCCGATCAATGTGCGGATCACCGCAACGGACAATCCGACGACGCTACCGCCGCAAGACCTCATCATCACCGGCCTCAAGGGCCATCAGCTCGGCCCGGCAGCCGAGGGCATGGCAGCGCTGCTGAAGGACGGCACACGCGTGGTCATGGTGCTCAACGGCATTCCCTGGTGGTATTTCCATCGCGACACGCAAAGCGGTCATGCCGAACTGCAGCTCGGTGAACTCGATCCCGACGGCAAGCTCTGGCAGCTGATCGGTCCGGAACGGG
This sequence comes from Rhizobium sp. 01T437, assembly GCF_056398505.1. Lineage (NCBI taxonomy): Bacteria > Pseudomonadati > Pseudomonadota > Alphaproteobacteria > Hyphomicrobiales > Rhizobiaceae > Rhizobium > Rhizobium sp. 01T437. The sequence continues at coordinate 28,063 of NZ_JBFTPM010000022.1, read as the reverse complement.
TGATCGGCTGCGTGGCGCTGCAGGGCGCGGAAGTCGTCAATCCCGGCGAGATCCGCCTTTCCAATGTTGGCCGTTTCGTGCTTGGCGAACCGTCAGGCGAGATGTCGACCGATCTCGAAACCGTTGCCGGCCTCTTTGCCAAGGCAGGCCTCAATGTTTCGACCACGCCGCGCATTCGCGACGAGATCTGGAGCAAGCTGACGGGCAACGCGGCTTTCAATCCTCTCAGCGCCCTGACGCGCGCCTTGATGACCGACATCATGGCCAACCCCGCACTCTTCGACACGGTCGGCAAGATCATGAAGGAAGTACGCGCCGTCGGCGGTGCATTGGGTGCGAAGTTCAACATCACCATCGAGGAGCGCCTGGAGCAGTCGCGCCATATCGGGGCGGTACGCACGTCGATGCTGCAGGATCTGCTGGCCGGCAAGGCGCTGGAAATCGTGCCACTTGTCGGCATGGTCGTCGCGCTTGGGCGCACTGCCAATGTGCCGACGCCCGTGTCGGAAGTCGTGCTGGCGCTGGTGACGCAGCTCGACAGGGAAAACCAGCGCGGCGGGTGACATCAGCCTCTTTATGCGATTCCTATATCTTCGATCTCTACTCCGAATGGATTTCCTATCGGAGGCGGCAGTAGCCTTTGCCACAACAGCAAAGGTTACCGCCATGCGAGATGTCATGTCCCCCCGATACTTGCCGCTTCGCCCCTACCGCATCACGCGCGGCAAACGGCAGATGCGTGAGAAGCGCACGGCCCAAGCGCTGATGATCTTCGGCATCTTGCTCGCCTGCGTCGAACTCTATGTGATCCTCGGCTCGCTCTGAGGCCCCATCATGAACAGTATAGGAAGACTGCGCCCGGGTGGCGCGATCACCGCGCTCGTCACGCCGTTCCGCAACGGCGAAGTCGACGGCGCAGCATTGGAAGCTCTTGTTGAATGGCAGGTGCTGAGCGGCGTCGATGGACTCGCTCTCTGCACGGCGGCGGGTGAAGGGCTGAGCCTCTCACCACAGGAACGCCGCATGGTGCTCGACATCTGCATCCGGGCCGCGGCGGACCGTATTCCGGTGATCGCCGCGGCCGGAACCAATTGCACCGAGGGTACGATCGCGTTTATCCGAGATGCGGAAGAATGCGGTGCCCGCGCTGTGCTGATCACCGTACCCTATTATTCCAAGCCAGGGCAGAAGGGCATTCTGCATCATTTCCAGCAAATCGCTGCGGCAAGCAATCTGCCTGTTCTGATCGAGAATGCGCCCGCACGCACGGCGAGTGACCTGACGGTGGAAACGCTGGAGCGACTTGCCGAACTCGAAGCGATTGTCGCCATCGTCGATGCTACCGGGGATATCGCTCGCTTCGCCAACGTGCCGCCGGCGCTGCGACACCGCTTCCGTTTCCTGTCCGGCCATGACGGAACGGCGCTTTCCTTTCATCTGGCGGGTGGCGACGGCATCGTGTCGGCAGCTGCCAATATCCTCCCGCGGCTCGTCACATCGCTGCAGCAAGCGGCTTATGGGAGCTATATCTCTGCAGCCCTTGCGCTCAGCGACAGGCTGCATCCGCTCGTGACGGCACTGGGTTCGGAGAGTGATCCAGCCCGGCTGAAATATGCGCTTCAGGTTCTGCGCGGCACGAAGGCCGATCTTCGCCTGCCACTCGTACCGGCAGAGGCCGAAAGCCGCTTTGCGATTGTAGCCGCGCTTTCTCCTTTCGTCGGCGGCAGCGCTCAGCGCATGGCGCTATCCCTATGAGATTTTAATATTTTCGCTTCCGGTGCCAAATGGAAACCCTATCCGCCAGCATCTATCTTGATGAGCGTGACACCGCCGCGACACTCAAACGGCGGTTGAGTCAGACTTCGAAAGGACAAACGATGTCACGCCTGACTGATACACCTGCCAATACTGACCCGCTGCAACGTGGTGTAAGCGCCAATGCGGCCGTGGCCGATCCCTCCCATCCGCTGTTTGCCGGCCTGGTTGCCGTCGCACCGCGGCTCGGCGCCGTTATGGCTTTCGCCGGGCTCGTGCAGATGAGCTTCCATCTTATTTCCCAGTAAGCGCCGGATCGAGGATCACGACAATGGCAAATGCACAGCAACGCCGGCAGATTTCGGCTCCCCTCGCTCCTCGTCCGGCTCGCTTCACCGTCGGTCGCGACAAGGGCGGCCGCTGGATCGTCCAGGATCGGGAGGGGCTCGTCGGCGGTCTCTTCATCAATGAAGCCGCGGCCCTTCATTTCGCCGCGGAAGAGTGCAACCACAATCCTGATGAGATCTGCCGTGCCGCGACGGGCATAGTGCTCGATTTTGCACCTCTTGCGCGTAACACCGGCAATATCCACTAAATACTGTGCCGTTCCTGCCATTTTGAAACAGCAGGAGCGGCACCAGGCCTAGGATTTCCAACTTTTCCTTAACTGCCATCCTGATAGAGTCCCGCTTGCAGAGACTATATGTGCCGCGAGACCAATGCCGAAACCGAACTTCCGCTTCACCCATTACGATATCAAGGAACAGCGCGCCGGAACGATCGTCGAGGTGTCTCTGAGCGCCGTGAACAATGTGCGGCTGATGACGGCTCCGAACTTCCAGCGGTTCACCGAAGTGCTCGATTTCAAATATATCGGCGGTATCGCGCGCAAGTCGCCGGTCAGGCTCGCCATCCCCGAGAGCGGCCACTGGCATATCGTCGTCGACATGGAAGGCCATCACGGGCTGGCGGATTCTTCCGTCAAGCTGATCACCGCTCCGGCCGCACAGAAGCGCGCCTGAGATCAGCGCTGCCCGATCTCAGCGCGGATTGCGCTCTTTGCGAAGTTTTGCCCACCAGTCCAGCCGTTTGCGGATCTCACGCTCGAAACCGCGTTCCGGAGGATCGTAAAAAGTCTGGCGGCCCATCTTTTCGGGAAAATAATCCTGGCCCGAGAATGCATCCGGCTCGTCGTGGTCGTAGCGGTAGCCGTCGCCATATCCCTCGCCCTTCATCAGCTTCGTCGGCGCGTTGAGGATGTGCTTCGGCGGCAGGAGCGAGCCATTCTGCTTGGCGGCCATCGTCGCCGCCTTGAAGGCGGTATAGACGGCATTGGATTTCGGGGCGGTCGCGAGATAGACGCAAGCTTGCGCGAACGCCAGCTCGCCTTCCGGCGAACCGAGATAGTCATAGGCATCTTTGGCGGCGTTGCAGATGACCAGCGCCTGCGGATCGGCAAGCCCGATATCCTCCACCGCCATGCGCACCAGCCGCCGGCCGAGATAGAGCGGATCCTCACCTGCATCGAACATGCGGGCGAGATAATAGAGGGCGGCATCGGGATCGGACCCGCGGACCGACTTGTGAAGCGCCGAGATCAGATTGTAGTGGCCGTCCTGCGCCTTGTCGTAGACGGGCGCCCGGCGCTGGACGATGCGCGTCAGGCCCTCGGTATCGAAGGTCTCGCCCTCGCGGGTGGCGCGCCAGACTTCCTCAGCCAGCGTCAGCACCGCGCGGCCATCGCCATCAGCCATGCGGATCAGGCTGGCGCGTGCGTCCTCGGTCAGCGGCAGTAGCCTGCCCTCGACCGTCTCGGCACGTTTCAGCAATTCCTCGAGGCTCTCTTCGTCATGCGACTTGAAGGTCAGCACGCGGGCGCGCGACAGTAGAGCGGCGTTGAGCTCGAAGGACGGGTTTTCCGTCGTCGCGCCGACGAGGATGACTGTGCCATCCTCCATGACCGGCAGGAAGCTGTCCTGCTGGGCGCGGTTGAAGCGATGGATCTCGTCGACGAAGAGTAGCGTCTGGCGGCCATCCATGCGGCGCATTCGGGCGGCCTCGAACACCTTCTTCAGATCGGCAACGCCAGAAAAGATCGCCGAGATCTGTTCGAATGCCAGACCCGCCTCGCCCGACAGAAGCCGCGCGACCGTCGTCTTACCGGTTCCGGGCGGGCCCCAGAAGATCATGGAGCCAAGAGAGCCGCTCTCGATCATCCGGCGCAGAACGCCATCCTCACCGGTCAGATGTTCCTGACCGGTGACCTCGCCAAGTGTCTTCGGCCGCAGGCGATCGGCAAGCGGCCGCCGGCTGGCGACCTCTTCCGGAACACGCGGCGCGAAGAGATCGTCACTCATCGGAAGAACTGCCTGATGCGCTGACCATCGCGTTCGATCTCGACCCGCCAGAGGCTGGGATCGGAATCGGCGATCTCCTGCAGGTCGCGGCTGGTTTTCACTTCGGCCCCATTGATGGAAACGATGATATCCTTCGGCTCGAAGCCGAGCCGGGAAGCAGGAGACCCGCCCTCGACATCGGAGATGACCACACCCGTCGAATCGAGCGGCATCCTCAACTCATCTGCGACACGTGGCGAAAGGTTTTCCACGACCGCACCGGTAAAGGGCGTGCGTCCGCCGATCGTACGCTGATCACGGGGCTGGGTTTCCGGTGCGCGGGCAAGGGCAAGCGTTATCTGCTGCTCGCGCCCGTTCTCAATGACCGTCAGGTTGACCGACCTGCCGAGGCCGGCCGTCGTCAATCGATAGAGAAGCGCATCCGGATGTTCCACGGAGACGCCATCGACGGCGGTGATGACCTCGCCCGCCTTGAGGCCGGCCTTGGCTGCCGGGCTATCCGCCGTGACCTTCGCGATCAGCGCACCGCGCGCCTTGTCGAGGCCGAGCGCATCGGCGACCTCAGAGGTCACCGGATCGAAGCTCGCACCGATATAGGGCCGCTCGAAGGATTTGACGCCGGAATCGGCCGAGGTCAGGAAGACCTTGACGAGATTGGCAGGAATGGCAAAGCCGATACCGTTCGAGCCGCCGCCGCGCGAGAAGATCGCCGTGTTGATGCCAATCAGTTCACCCTTCATGTTCATCAGCGCGCCGCCGGAATTGCCGGGATTGATCGAGGCATCCGTCTGGATGAAAAAGCCGAACTCGTTCTTAACCACCTGATTGCGGGCAAGCGCCGAAACGATGCCGCTGGTGACGGTCTGGCCGACGCCGAAGGGATTGCCAATCGCCAGCACCAGATCGCCCACTTCGACAGCATCGGAATTGCCGATCGGCAACGTCGGAAATTCAGCCTTGGTGTCGATCTTCAGGACAGCGAGGTCGACCCGATCGTCACGCAGGACGACCTTGCAGGGGAATTCGCGGCCATCCGACAGCGCCACCTTGATGTCATCGGCACCTTCGATGACGTGATTGTTGGTCACCACGGTGCCGTTCGCCTCGACGATGACGCCGGAACCGAGCGAAGACTGCTTTTCCGACCGGTTCGGCATCTGCTGGCCGAAGAACTGCTCGAAGAAGGGGTCACCGGCAAAGGGCGACTGACGCTGGACGGTCTTTTCGGCGTAGACATTCACGACGGCACCCGAGGTCTGCTTGACCAGCGGCGCGAAGGAAAGCTGCATCTGCATCTGGCTTTCCGGTACAGTCTTGGTCTGCGCCTCGGCGACAGCCGGCAGCAGGAGCGTCAATGCCAGAAGCGAAACGGAGGCGTGTTTGAACAGGCCTTGCATGGGAATCCTTTTGAAATGCTCTCAAGAAAAATGTTGTAGCGCCCGACGCTAGAAAGGAAAGAGGGCGGAAGCATGGAAGATCGAGGCATCACGGATTTGGGAATTTGAATCAGGAAAATCAAGCAGGTTACTGATATCTAAGCTCAAAAGCAGGACATAGTCACCGTGCAGGGACAACGTCTTGAAAGCCGGCGGACGGGTTTGATCCTTGCCATAAAACGGACCTGCATCATCTTTGCCGTGAGATCGAAACAGAGTGTCCTTGCAGCAGGAGAGACCATGAAGACCACCATCCTACCAGCCGCAGTCTGCGCCACGCTTCTCGCCTTTGCACCGCACGGTGCACGGGCAGCGAGCTTCAATTGCGATGCAAAGGAACTGCAGCCGGATGAGAAGGTGATCTGTGAGAACCGGTCGCTCAACGATGCCGATGTGAAGATGGTGACGACCTTCGAGCTGCTGTCCGGCCTGCTCGCCATGGGCGCGCGTGGTACGCTGCAGGACGAGCAGACCGCGTGGCTGAAGAAGCGGCAGGCCTGTGGCGCGGATGCTGCCTGCATTGGTGCTGCCTATCAGGAACGGTTGAAGCAGCTCGGCGAGACCTACAAGAACATCAATCGCCCCCTCTAAGGACGTTCAGTCTTGATCTCCCCGGCCCTGGAAATCGGCAATCATCTCGTTGATGAGGCTTGCGGCCTGGCGCAGACGTTCCTCGCCATAGGTTGTGCCATGTTCGTCTGCCCAGACGGCCTGGCGGGCGGAGATGTCGGCAAGTGCCCTCCTCCCCGCCTCGGTCAGTTCCATCAGCTTGGCACGCTGGTGGACCGGGTTGGCCCGGTAGGCAATCAGTCCTTCTCCTTCAAGAAGATCGGCGATGCGTTGCACGCCCTGGCGGGCAAGACCGAGTGCACGCGCCGTATCGGCAACCGACATCGGCGCGTGGTCAGCCGCAGCAAGCACCTGCCAGCGCGCGCTGGTCTGACCTGCAGGTTTGGCAAGCGCGTCGCCTTCAGCCTGTAAGTGGGCGGAAAGGCGGATCACCGCGATGGAGAGGGCGGCAAAGGCATCGCCATCAGGCGTACGTTTTCTCGTCATCTTGACAACATATTGTCATGCGTTAATAATGACAATATGTTGTCATACGATGCAGCAACTCGCAAGGAGGAACATATGAAGAAGACCTATCATGGAAGCTGCCATTGCGGCCGGATCCGCTACGAGGCCGATATCGACCTTCAGGCCGGAACCGGAAAGTGCAATTGCTCGATCTGCTGGAAGCGCCGCTACTGGGGCGCCAATATCAAGCCCGAGGATTTCCGCCTTCTGTGCGAAGAGACCGGCATCAGCGATTACCAGTTCGGCACCTTCTCCGGCCATCACCGCTTCTGCGCCAATTGCGGGGTGCCGGCCTATGGTGACGGTTATATCGAGGCGGTCGGCGGCGCCTATGTCTCGATCAATCTCGCCTGCCTTGACGATCTCGATCCCGCAGAGCTTGCGGAAGCGCCGGTGCAATATTTCGACGGCAGAAACAATAGCTGGTGGACCGTGCCGGCCGAAACGCGGCATCTCTGAAAATGAAAGAGCCCCTGATTTGTAATCAGGGGCTCTAAACATTCTTCAATCAGACAGTTTAGCGAGCGTTCAGGTCGCGAACGGCGCCACGGTCGGCACTGGTTGCGAAGGCCGCATAGGCCTTGAGCGCGGTCGAGACGTTGCGCTTGCGCGGCTCGGCTGGATGCCAGCCCTTCTGATCCTGCTCGGCACGGCGGGTGGCAAGCTCCGCATCGCTGACACGCAGGCTGATGGTGCGGTTCGGGATATCGATGTCGATCATGTCACCCTGGCGCACGAGACCGATGACGCCACCGTTGGCAGCTTCCGGCGAAGCATGGCCGATCGAGAGACCGGAGGTGCCGCCGGAGAAGCGGCCGTCGGTGATCAGCGCGCAAGCCTTGCCGAGGCCCTTCGACTTCAGGTAGCTCGTCGGATAGAGCATCTCCTGCATGCCGGGGCCGCCCTTCGGGCCTTCATAGCGGATGACGACGACGTCACCGGCCACGACCTCGTTGCCGAGAATGCCCTTGACCGCCGCATCCTGGCTTTCGAAGACCTTGGCCGGGCCGGAAAACTTCAGGATCGATTCATCGACACCGGCCGTCTTCACGATGCAGCCGTCGACCGCCAGATTGCCCTTGAGAACTGCGAGGCCACCATCCTTGGAGAAGGGATGCTCGACCGAGCGGATGACACCGCCGACGCGGTCGGTATCGAGATCGTCCCAACGGGCTTCCTGGCTGAAGGCAACCTGTGTCGGGATGCCGCCGGGAGCGGCACGGTAGAAGTTGCGGACGGTCTCGCTGCTGGTGCGGGTGATATCCCAACGATCGATCGCATCACCCAGCGTTTCGGCATGAACCGTCGGGCAGTCGCGATTGAGGAGGCCACCCTTATCGAGTTCGCCCAGGATCGACATGATGCCGCCAGCGCGATGAACGTCTTCCATGTGAACGTCGGACTTGGCCGGCGCAACCTTGGAAAGGCAGGGAACGCGGCGCGACAGCGCGTCGATGTCGGCCATGGTGAAATCCACCTCGCCCTCGTGCGCAGCCGCCAGAATGTGCAGAACGGTGTTGGTAGAGCCACCCATGGCGATATCAAGCGCCATGGCATTCTCGAAAGCCTGCTTCGAGGCAATCACGCGCGGCAGGGTCTTCTCATCCTCCTGCTCGTAGTAACGGCGAGCGAGATCGACGATCAGGTGGCCGGCCTCAACGAAGAGCCGCTTGCGGTCGGCGTGCGTTGCAAGCGTCGAACCGTTGCCGGGCAGCGACAGACCGAGCGCTTCCGTCAGGCAGTTCATGGAGTTTGCGGTAAACATGCCGGAGCATGAGCCGCAGGTCGGACAGGCCGAACGCTCGATGATCTTGACGTCTTCATCGGAGATCTTGTCGTCGGCAGCAGCGACCATGGCATCGACGAGGTCGAGCGCATGGGTCTTGCCATGCAGGACGACCTTGCCGGCCTCCATCGGGCCGCCGGATACGAAGACCGTGGGTATGTTGAGGCGGAGCGACGCCATCAGCATGCCGGGGGTGATCTTGTCGCAATTGGAGATGCAGACCATGGCGTCGGCGCAGTGGGCGTTGACCATGTATTCGACGCTGTCGGCGATCAGCTCACGCGAGGGCAGCGAATAGAGCATGCCGTCATGACCCATGGCGATACCGTCATCCACGGCGATCGTGTTGAATTCCTTGGCAACGCCGCCGGCCGCTTCGATTTCGCGGGCGACGAGTTGGCCGAGATCCTTGAGATGGACGTGGCCGGGGACGAACTGCGTGAAGGAGTTCACCACAGCGATGATCGGCTTGCCGAAATCCGAATCCTTCATGCCCGTGGCGCGCCAAAGGCCGCGCGCGCCCGCCATGTTGCGGCCGTGGGTTGTGGTTCTGGAACGATAAGCTGGCATCGGTGTCTTCCTCAATATCCAGGAATTGTCTGGCGATGCGGGGCGGCAAGTGATTTGCGAAGGCCGGGCAGTCGCTGCTTTTTGGAATTGTCCTAATCCAATCGGCCCAAGCTGTCACTACCGGGAATGCCCAAAGCGGTACGGACGGCACCATCAGGCATATACGGATACTAGGGCACTTTTGTTACGGTCTATTCCATCACGGACGAACACAAAAAATTGGCTTTTCGTCCCTAAGATTCAAGGCATACACACTGATCCGAAGAGCTCTATCTGCGTCTAAAGATTCACACGGGCCGCCCCGCCCAGGAGGAATTCGATATGCCAGCCTATCGTCCGCCCAAAATCCGCTCCTCGGAAATCACGCCGCGCGAGATTTACCTGAAGCGCCGGGAATTTCTCGGCGCTGCGACGTTTGGCGCGATCGCGCTCTACGGCGCTGGCAAAGCGAGTGCCGCGGCGCTCACGACCGTCAAGAGCAAGTACACGGTCGATGAGAAGCTAACGCCGATCAAGGACGTGACCACCTACAATAACTTCTACGAATTCGGCCTCGACAAGGGTGATCCCGCAGCACTTTCCGGCAAGTTCAAGCCGCTGCCCTGGACGATCAAGGTCGACGGCATGGTCAACAAGCCCGGCACCTTCGATATCGAGGCGCTGATGAAGGAGTTCCCGATCGAGGAGCGCGTCTATCGCATGCGCTGCGTGGAAGCCTGGTCGATGGTCATTCCGTGGAACGGCTTTCCGCTTGCTTCACTTCTCGACAAGGTGGAGCCGCAGGGCAGCGCCAAATATGTCGCCTTCGAGACCGTTGTGCGCCCCGAAGAGATGCCCGGCCAGGCCGGCCTCTTCCAGTCGCTGAACTGGCCCTATGTCGAGGGCCTACGCATGGACGAGGCACGCCACCCGCTGACGCTGCTCGCCGTCGGGCTCTATGGCGAAACGTTGCCGAACCAGAATGGTGCGCCGGTGCGCCTCGTCGTGCCGTGGAAGTATGGTTTCAAGGGCATCAAGTCGATCGTGCGCATCACACTCACCGATCAGCAGCCGAAGAATACCTGGCAGGTGACAAACCCGCAGGAATACGGCTTCTATGCCAACGTCAATCCTGCAGTCGACCATCCGCGCTGGAGCCAGGCGACCGAGCGGCGCATCGGCGAAAGCGGTTTCTTCGGCGCCAACCGCCACCCCACCCTGCCCTTCAACGGCTATGCCGACGAAGTTGCCAGCCTTTATGACGGCATGGATCTGAGGGTCAATTTCTGATGACGGCGTTTTCGCTCGCCATTCCGAAGCGCTGGCAGCCGGCGTCCGTCTGGCTGCTCTATGTCGTCGGACTCGTGCCCGCCGCCTGGTATTTCTATCTCGGCGCGACGGATCAACTCGGTGCCGACCCGGTGAAGACATTCGAGCTCTTCCTCGGCATCTGGACGATCCGTTTCCTGATCCTGACGCTGGCCGTCACCCCTGCCCGAGATCTTCTCGGCTGGAACTATCTGCGCTATCGCCGCGCGCTCGGTCTTCTGACTTTCTACTACGCGCTGATGCATTTCACCGTCTACATGGTGCTCGATCAGGCACTGGATATCGCTGCCGTCATTGACGATGTGGTGAAGCGCCCCTTCATCATGTTCGGCATGGGCGCATTGGCGATGCTGGTGCCACTCGCCGTCACCTCCAATAATTTCTCGATCCGCCGCCTCGGCAAGAACTGGATCTGGCTGCATCGCCTCATCTACATCATCGGTGCCTGTGCCGCGCTGCACTTTGCACTGTCCACGAAGATCCTCGATCTCGAACAGTACATTTATGTCGGCCTGATCATCGCGCTGATCCTCTATCGCTCCTATAAGCCGATCGGGCGGAGCCGGAAGAAGGGGCAGGGACGAGCACGTGGCGGCCGTGCCGTGGCTTCATCGGCTTCGTAAAGCCGCGTTAGGGCCTCGAAGGCGATGATTGCCTGCGCGCCGGATCAAGCGCATAAGCGGCCGCTATTCCGAAAGCGTATGCGACAATATTCCAGAGCGAGAATACCCGCCCAAGCAGTAAGGCGCCTGAGGTCGTCAATCTGAAGGCATCGAGCCAGGGGGTGTGGTAGAGTCGGAACAGCTCGACGCATATGGCGATAGCGAGTGCGATGATGGCAATTCCTGCAGGCCGAATTCTTGCGCTAAGGCCTCCAACAGCAAATGCCAGCAGGAAATACACCATCGATCCCCAAAGCAGCGAACCACCATATTTGACGACGGCGAAGGGCAGATCGACGGAGTAGCCAAAGCGCCTGAGCAGCAGGCCGGAAATGATGATCAGGAATAGGGCCGCGAGGCGCTGCAACTGCCTGCCTTGAATCGTTCCGCTCAATTGTAATCGACCACCATGATCTCAACTGATTTGAACGCCTAATTGCGAAGCAGTAAATTATCAAGCTGGTGCTGTCCTAGCGTAACCGAGCCTGATAGCTTCCTACTGCTTCGAAACGAGTCTCGGGATCGCTCGCAAGAACATGCCGAAAGTTGCCGCGCTTCAAGGATTGCTCCCTCTACTGGACAAGCATTTGATCGACCGACCGGCCGATCTTCCGCGCAATGGCATCGAACGCTTCGTCGTCGAATTCTTCTATTTCGGAGTCAAGGAAGCCCGGGCTTGCCTCTTCGCGGGTCTGTTTTTTCTGTCGGTTTTTCTGGTGCCGCGTGCAGGCCTTGTCGGTATCCCGCGCTACGATCTGCTGCTGATTGTCGCTCTTGCAATCCAGGCCTGGATGGTCTGGACAAAACTCGAGACCATCGATGAGTTGAAGGCGATCTCCGTCTTCCATGTGGTCGGTTTTGCGCTGGAGGTCTTCAAGACGTCCGGCAGCATCCAGTCCTGGAGCTATCCGGATTTCGCCTATACGAAGCTCTTCGGCGTCCCGCTGTTTTCCGGCTTCATGTACGCGGCCGTCGGCAGCTATGTCATCCAGGCCTGGCGCCTGTTTGATCTGCGCGTAAGACACCATCCATCCTACTGGATGGCCGGGCTCACGGCATTGGCGATCTACGCCAACTTCTTCACCCACCACTATATCGGCGATTACCGCTGGTATATCGCCGCCTGCACGCTCGGTCTTTATGCGCGCACCACGGTCATCTTCAGGCCCTATGATCAAGACCGCAAGATGCCCCTGCTTCTCGCCTTCGTCCTGATCGGCTTCTTCATCTGGCTTGCGGAGAATATCAGCACCTTCTTCGGCGTGTGGCGCTATCCAAACCAGATCGGCGCGTGGTCGACCGTGCATATCGGCAAATGGAGTTCGTGGTGCTTGCTGGTGATCATGACCTTTACGATCGTTGCGAACCTCAAGCATATCAAACACAAGATCCACGTGCCTGAATGAATTTCCGAAAACGGGCAGAGTACCAGGACATGTTTGGAGCGAACGCCGGACAGGCTTTTATCTCGCCATCCCTGTCAGCTCACAAGGAGCGCCAAGCGTGATTGACCATATCACCGTCGCAGTAAGCGATCTCACAAAGAGAAGGCTCTTTTACGAAAGAGCCTTCACACCCTTGGGATACACATTGTCCTTCGGGAAGGAGAACGTGTTCTGGGCCTTCGATATCGGCAATGGTTGCCTGTTCGAAATCCAGCAGGCCGATAGCGCCTCGCCTCTGACACGCATCCACGTCGCTTTTCGAGCCAAGAACAGGGCTGAGGTCGATGCGTTCTATCAAAGCGCTCTAGCAGCCGGCGCGCGGGATAATGGCGCACCTGGCCCGCGCCCGGACTACGCGCCCAATTATTATGCCTGCTTTGTTCTCGATCCCGATGGCTACAATATCGAAGCTATGATCAATCAGCCGCTTGACAAAGCTTGAACAGAAGCGGGCTCAAACGCACAAACAAAAAAAGCCGGGCAAAGCCCGGCTTTCCTGTTTCCGTAACCGGAAAATCTTAGGCAGCGACAGACTGCTCTTCAGCAGCGACGCGAGCCTTGTCGGCTGCACCCTTTGCATAGGTGTCGCGGTCAACGAATTCGATGACAGCGAGAGCAGCGTTGTCGCCCTGGCGGAAGCCGGCCTTCATGATACGCAGGTAGCCGCCGTTGCGGGTTGCGTAACGCGAGGCGATCGTGTCGAACAGCTTGTTGACGACGACTGCGTCCTTGATCTGCGAAATCGCCTGACGGCGAGCGTGCAGGTCGCCGCGCTTGCCGAGGGTAACGAGCTTCTCGACGATCGGACGGATTTCCTTGGCCTTCGGCAGGGTCGTGACGATCTGCTCGTGGGTGATGAGCGAAGCCGCCATGTTGGCGAACATCGCCTTGCGGTGGCTTGCAGTTCTATTCAGCTTGCGGCCGGCTTTACCATGGCGCATTGCTATTCTCCTTTAATGCAGGTGCCCTTACGCTAACTGGGCCTGCCGTTTCCTGGCACATGCAGGCGATAGGCCTGCTGTTTGACGGGGAAAGGCAGCCGTAAAAAGCCTGCCTTTTTGTTTCTTAATACTGGTCTTCGTAACGCTTGGCGAGATCTTCGATGTTCTCGGGCGGCCATGCAGGCACTTCCATGCCGAGGTGCAGGCCCATGGAAGCGAGAACTTCCTTGATTTCGTTGAGCGACTTGCGACCAAAGTTCGGGGTGCGGAGCATTTCTGCTTCGGTCTTCTGAATGAGGTCGCCGATGTAGACGATATTGTCGTTCTTCAGGCAGTTTGCCGAACGAACGGACAGTTCGAGCTCGTCCACCTTCTTGAGGAGCGCCGGGTTGAAGGCCAGTTCGGTGACTGCCTCTTCTTCGGTTTCCTTCTGCGGTTCGTCGAAGTTGACGAAGACGCCAAGCTGGTCCTGCAGGATGCGAGCCGCGAAAGCGACGGCATCTTCACCGGAGATAGAGCCATCGGTTTCGATGGACATGGTCAGCTTGTCGTAGTCGAGAACCTGTCCTTCGCGGGTGTTTTCAACCTTGTAGGACACTTTCTTGACCGGCGAATAGAGGCTGTCCACCGGGATGAGGCCGATCGGAGCATCTTCCGCACGATTGCGCTCAGCCGGAACGTAGCCCTTGCCGTTGTTGACGGTGAACTCCATGCGGATCTCGGCACCCTCGTCGAGCGTGCAGATGACATGCTCTGGGTTGAGGATTTCGATATCGCCGACCGTCTGGATGTCGCCAGCCGTTACAACACCCGGACCCTGCTTGCGCACGACCATGCGTTTGGCATCGTCGCCATCCATCTTGATGGCGATTTCCTTGATGTTGAGCACGATGTCCGTAACGTCCTCGCGAACGCCCGGGATCGAGGAGAATTCATGCAGCACGCCGTCGATCTGCACGGCCGTAACAGCGGCACCGCGCAGAGAGGAGAGCAGAACGCGGCGCAGCGCGTTGCCGAGGGTGAGGCCGAAACCGCGCTCAAGCGGCTCTGCAATGAGAGTCGCCTTGGTGCGCGAGCTCGAAGAGAACTCCACCTTGTTCGGCTTGATCAATTCCTGCCAGTTCTTCTGAATCATAATTTTGCCTTCCGTTCGTTGCCACCATCCAATCGTGGCAACCGAGCTTGAAAACCACCGGGAGCGCCGAGGCGCTCACCGGTGACGATAGCGATGATCAGACGCGGCGCTTCTTGCGCGGACGGCAGCCATTGTGCGGGATCGGGGTCACATCGCGGATGGACGTGATCATGAAACCGGCAGCCTGGAGCGCGCGCAGAGCCGATTCACGGCCGGAACCCGGACCGCAAACTTCGACTTCCAGCGACTTCATGCCATGTTCCTGGGCCTTTTTGGCGCAGTCTTCGGCAGCGATCTGGGCAGCAAACGGGGTCGACTTGCGCGAGCCCTTAAAGCCCTTGGCGCCAGCAGACGACCAAGCAATCGCATTGCCCTGTGCGTCGGTGATGGTGATCATCGTGTTGTTGAAGGTCGAGTTGACGTGAGCGACACCCGACGAGATATTCTTACGTTCGCGACGGCGAACGCGGACGGCTTCCTTAGCCATGGTATTCCTTTCGTTGATCTCTTCACCGCCGTAATCCCAGCGGCTACACCGGAACGGCGCCTATATGACCCCGCTCCAAACTCAAAAGAGGCCGGCGCAGACCGCCAGCCTCCCCACTCCGGTTTCCCGGAAATTACTTCTTCTTACCAGCGATCGCCTTTGCCGGACCCTTGCGGGTGCGGGCATTGGTGTGCGTGCGCTGACCGCGGACCGGAAGGCCACGACGGTGACGCAGGCCGCGGTAGCAGCCGAGGTCCATCAGACGCTTGATGTTCATCGAGGTTTCGCGACGAAGATCACCTTCGACGTGATAGTCACGGTCAATGGTTTCGCGGATCTGAAGGACTTCAGCATCCGTGAGCTGATGAACGCGGCGATCAGCCGGAATACCGACCTTCTCGACGATTTCCTGCGCGAATTTCGATCCAATCCCGTGAATGTAGGTCAGCGCGATGACGACGCGCTTTGCAGTCGGGATGTTGACGCCAGCGATACGTGCCACGCCTGTTCTCCTTGCATTCCAGTTGCCATCCGGCAATAGGGCTTCGTTATGCAGCCAAAGGCCGCTCGATTAAATTCGGGTTCGTAACATCACAAAACGATCGAACCCGGATTTCCTTCGGGAAATCCGCGCCGATCGCAGGGAATGTCGCGAGTTGGCGCGGTTTAGCGGAATCAGTGCAAAAAAGCAACCGCTCCCGCGAAGTTTATTTTCAAAGCTTTAAAGCTTGGAAAGAATGCGTTCGATCTCGGTGGTAACCTGATCGATTTCGGCCATGCCATCCACGGACTTCAGTTTGCCCTTGGCATAATAGTAGCCGATCAGCGGCGAGGTTTCCTTGTAATAGACCTCGAGACGCTTGGTCATGGTCTCGGCATTGTCGTCGGGACGACGCTTGAAGTGGGTCGAACCGCACTTGTCGCAGACGCCTTCCTTAACCGGCACCTTGTCCGAGTCGTGATAGACGGTGCCGCACTCGGCGCAGGAGTAACGGCCTGCCACGCGGCGGACCAGTTCCTTGTCGTCGACACGGAATTCGATGACGACCGAGAGATCGAGACCCTTGGCCTTCAACATCGCCTCTGTGGCATCTGCCTGCACGAGCGTGCGCGGGAAGCCGTCGAGGATGAAGCCGTTGGCGCAATCGGGCTGATCGATTCGTTCGGAGACGATGGCATTGACAATCTCGTCCGAGACCAGGTTTCCGGCGTCCATGACAGCCTTGGCGCGCTTACCGACTTCCGTACCGGCCTGAACGGCGGCGCGCAGCATGTCACCCGTGGAAAGCTGCGGAATGCCATGCTTTTCCACGATCCGCTGGGCCTGGGTCCCCTTACCCGCGCCCGGCGGCCCCAAAAGTATAAGTCTCATCGCCCCCTCTTTCCTCCACGCAGCTTCGATTTCTTGATCAGGCCTTCGTACTGCTGTGCGATCAGATGGCCCTGGATCTGTGCCACCGTATCAAGAGTTACGCTAACCACGATCAAAAGCGAAGTCCCACCAAGGGATAATGGGATGCCGGTTTGCGACACCAGAATCTCAGGCAGGATGCAGACGAAGACGAGATAGATAGCGCCGATCACCGTGATACGGGTCAGCACGTAGTCGATATATTCGGCAGTGCGATCGCCCGGGCGGATGCCCGGGACAAAGCCGCCATGCTTCTTCAGGTTATCGGCCGTGTCCTTCGGATTGAAGACGATGGCCGTGTAGAAAAAGGCAAAGAAGGCGATGAGGGCCGCATAGAGCACCATGTAAAGCGGCTGGCCGTGGCCAAGCGCTGCAACGATGGAGGTCGCCCAGGCGGGCATCGCCGTCGTGCTGGCAAAGCCTGCGAGTGTCGCCGGCAGAAGCAGCAGCGAAGATGCAAAGATAGCCGGGATGACGCCCGAGGTGTTCAACTTCAGCGGCAGGTGCGAGGTATCGCCCTGGAACATGCGGTTGCCGACCTGGCGCTTCGGATACTGGATCAGCAGACGGCGCTGCGCACGCTCGACGAAGACGATCACGGCGATGACCGCGATCGCGACGACGATGACGAGCAGAATGAGGCTCGTCGACAGCGCACCAGTACGGCCGAGCTCCAACGTGCCGGCAAGTGCGGTCGGAAGACCGGCTGCAATGCCTGCGAAAATGATCAGCGAAATACCGTTGCCGATGCCGCGCGAGGTGATCTGCTCACCGAGCCACATCAGGAACATGGTGCCGCCGAGCAGCGTCAGGACGGTCGAAATCTTGAAGAACCAGCCCGGATCGACGACAAGGCCATTGCCGCTCTGAAGACCGACGGCGATGCCGTAAGCCTGCAGGGCGCCAAGGATGACGGTGCCGTAGCGGGTATACTGGTTGATGATTTTGCGACCCTGCTCGCCTTCCTTCTTCAGGTTTTCGAGCGCCGGCACGACCGAGGTCATGAGCTGCACGATGATCGAAGCGGAAATGTAGGGCATAATGCCGAGCGCGAAGATCGCCATGCGCTGTACAGCGCCGCCCGAGAACATGTTGAAGAGGCCGAGAATGCCGCCCGCCTGGCCTTGGAAGGCCTGCGCGTAAGCCTGCGGATTGAGGCCCGGAAGCGGAATATGCGTACCCAACCGGTAGACAAGGAGAGCTGCCAGTGTGAACCACAGGCGCTTCTTAAGATCCTCGGCCTTGGCAAAGGTCGAAAAATTGAGGTTTGAAGCCAGTTGTTCCGCTGCAGAAGCCATGCGATTCTCCGCGCTACCAATTCCGGGCGCTCTCGAGTCGGCCGGCACCGGAATCAGTATGAATTTCTTTTAAAAACCGGGCTTCGGACGGATCGCTGGCGCAACCCTATGCCTCACCCTCGTTTTCAGTCTTACCGTCTCGACGCGGATGCGTCCAAGCAGGTTTTTGTGAGGCTCACATATGGGAGCAAAATCGCCCGGTGTGAAGCACCCCGGGCGATATATCATCAGTTTATTATTCTGCCGCTGCGGCAGAAAGAAGCGTTGCCGTGCCGCCAGCCTTTTCGATCTTCTCGACGGCAGGCTTGGAAGCGCCTGCAACTTCGAGGGTGATCTTGGCCTTGAGCTCGCCGTCGGCGAGAACGCGAACGCCGTCCTTGGCGCGACGGATGACGCCGGCAGCCTTCAGAGCAGCCGCATCAATGGTCGCCTTCGCGTCCAGCTTGCCGGCGTCGATGGCAGCCTGGATGCGTGCCAGCGATACGACGACATAGTCGGCTGCGAAGATGTTGTTGAAGCCGCGCTTCGGCAGGCGACGGTAGATGGGCATCTGACCGCCTTCGAAGCCGTTGATGGCGACGCCCGAACGGGACTTCTGACCCTTTACACCGCGACCACCGGTCTTGCCGGAGCCCGAGCCGATACCACGGCCAAGACGCTTGCGGCTATGGGTAGAGCCTTCGTTATCTTTAATTTCATTGAGTTTCATGAGCGTTACTCCGGACTCACTTCTCGTCGACGACGCGAACGAGATGCTGGACGGCACGGATCATGCCACGAACGGCCGGAGTGTCCTCCAGCGTGCGGCGACGGTGCATCTTGTTCAGTCCGAGACCGATCAGCGTGCGCTGCTGGACGTCCGGACGGCGAATCGGGCTGCCGATCTGTTCGATCGTAACAGTCTTCGCTTCAGCCTTCTTGGTAGCCTTGGCCATTGGTCAGCTCCTCTTATTCTTCAGAGGCGTTGCCAGAAGCGGCACGGCGAGCCTGGAGCGTAGCATACTTGATGCCGCGCTGAGCTGCGATGTCCTTCGGGTGAACCTGGTGCTTCAGAGCGTCGAAGGTAGCGCGAACCATGTTGTAGGGGTTCGACGAACCGGTCGACTTGGCGACGACGTCGTGAACGCCGAGCGTTTCGAAAACGGCGCGCATTGGACCGCCGGCGATGATACCGGTACCGACCTTGGCCGAGCGCAGCAGAACCTTGCCGGCGCCATGACGGCCATGGACATCGTGATGCAGCGTACGGCCGTCACGCAGCGGTACGAAGATCAGTTCGCGCTTGGCTGCTTCGGTTGCCTTGCGGATAGCTTCCGGCACTTCGCGTGCCTTGCCATGCCCGAAACCTACGCGGCCCTTCTGGTCGCCGACGACGACGAGTGCTGCGAAACCAAAACGACGGCCGCCCTTGACGACCTTGGCGACGCGGTTGATCGCGACAAGCTTGTCGACGAATTCGCTATCGCGCTCTTCGCGGCTCTGGCGGTCTTCCCGCTGCGGCCTTCTTTCCTGTGCCATTGTCCTCTTCCTTTTTCTTTTCCGGGTGCAATCGGCAAACAAAACGAGGACCGCATCGTCTTCCCCAAGGGAACGGTTTGCGGTCCGGTGAAATCCGGCCGAGGCTCGAGAGCCTTCGGCCGGAAACTGATTAGAAGGTCAGACCGCTTTCGCGGGCTGCATCTGCCAGGGCCTTGATGCGGCCGTGATAGATGAAGGCGCCACGATCGAATACGACCTCAGTGACACCTGCCTTGGAGGCGCGCTCAGCGACGAGCTTGCCAACGAGGGCTGCTGCTGCTGTGTCGGCACCGGTCTTCAGAGAACCGCGCAGATCCTTGTCGAGGGTCGATGCAGCGGCAAGCGTCTTGCCGGCAACATCGTCGATGACCTGAGCGTAGATGTTCTTCGACGAGCGATGAACCGACAGGCGCGGACGGCCGTTGGCCACCGACTTGAGATGACGGCGCACGCGGTTGGCACGACGTGCAAGTGCTTCTTTCCTGCTAGCCATTTCGCGTGATCCTTACTTCTTCTTGCCTTCTTTGCGGACAATCCGCTCATCGGCATACTTGACGCCCTTGCCCTTGTAGGGCTCCGGACCGCGATATTCGCGGATCTCGGCGGCGACCTGACCGACCTGCTGCTTGTTGATGCCGGTAACGACGATTTCCGTCGGCTTCGGCACAGCGATCGTGATGCCCTGCGGCGGTTCATAGACCACGTCGTGGCTGAAACCGAGAGCCAACTGCAGGTTCTTGCCCTGCAGCGAGGCACGGTAACCAACGCCGTTGATTTCAAGCTTGCGCTCGAAGCCGTCCTTAACGCCCCTGAAGATGTTTTCGATCATCGTGCGGGACATGCCCCACTTCGAACGAGCATCCTTGGTCTGCGAAAGCGGCGTCACGACGACCGCATTGTTTTCGAGCTTGAGGCTGATTTCGTCGTTTGCGACGAAGAACAGCTCGCCCTTCGGGCCCTTAGCAGTAACCTTCTGGCCATCGACCGTAGCCGTGATCCCAGCAGGCACCTGAACGGGCTTCTTACCGATACGAGACATGTTTCAATCCTGTCTGTTCGCTATGGAGACCCTGCGCAGTCTTAGAAGACCGAGCAGAGAACCTCGCCACCAACGTTCTGTTCGCGAGCCTGGTGATCGGCCATCACGCCCTTCGGAGTCGAAAGGATGGTGATGCCGAGGCCGTTCGCGACCTGCGGAATGGACTTGACCGAGACATAAACCCGGCGGCCCGGCTTGGACACACGGCCGATCTCACGGATCACCGATGCGCCTTCATAGTACTTCAGCTCAATGTTCAGTTCCGACTTGCCGTTGCCGAAATCGACGACGGAGTAGCCACGGATGTAGCCTTCGGACTGGAGAACATCGAGAACACGTGCACGGAGCCTGGAAGCAGGTGTCGAAACCGACGACTTGCGACGCGAAGCACCGTTGCGGATACGGGTGAGCATATCGCCCAACGGATCAGTCATTGTCATCTAACCTGCTCCTTACCAGCTCGACTTGACGATGCCCGGCACCTTGCCGAGATTGCCCAGTTCACGCAGCGCGATACGCGACATACGCAGTTTACGGTAGTAAGCGCGCGGACGACCGGACACTTCGCAACGGTTGCGAATGCGGGTCTTCGATCCGTCACGCGGCAGGGATGCCAGCTTGATCGAGGCCTTGAACCGCTCTTCGATCGGAAGAGCCTGGTTCATGATGATCGCCTTCAGGGCAGCACGCTTGCCAGCCTGGTTTGCGACCGTATTACGGCGGCGCTTGTTCTTTTCAACTGCGCTTGTCTTCGCCATGTCAGGTTCCTTTTCTACGCTCGTCGTTACGGTTACTGACGGAACGGGAAGCTGAACTCCGTGAGGAGCGCGCGAGCTTCGTCGTCGGTCGTTGCCGTCGTGCAAACGATGATGTCCATGCCCCACATCTGATCAACCTTGTCGTAGTTGATTTCTGGGAACACAATGTGCTCCTTGATGCCCATGGCGAAGTTGCCACGGCCGTCAAAGCTCTTCGGGTTCAGGCCGCGGAAGTCGCGAACGCGCGGAAGCGCGATGTTGACCAGGCGATCCAGGAACTCGTACATGCGGGCGCCGCGCAGGGTGACCTTTGCGCCGATCGGCATGTTTTCGCGGACCTTGAAGCCAGCGATAGAGTTACGTGCGCGGGTGATGACCGGCTTCTGGCCAGCGATAGCAGCCAGGTCGGCAGCAGCAACGGTCGGCTTCTTAGAATCAGCCGTGGCTTCGCCCACACCCATGTTGATAACGATCTTGTCGAGCTTCGGGATCATCATCTCGTTGGCGTAGGAGAACTTCTCCTGCATCGCCTTACGGATCCGCTCGACATATTCCTTCTTGAGCCGCGGCTCGTACTTTGCCTCAGCCATCGATCACTTCTCCCGAACGCTTAGCCACGCGGACCTTCTTGCCGTCAACAACCTTGAAGCCGACGCGGGTCGGCTTGCCGTCCTTGTCGACGATGGCGACGTTGGACAGGTGGACCGAAGCTTCCTTGGAAATGATCCCGGCTTCCTGGGTCTGCGTCTGACGCTGGTGGCGCTTTACGACGTTAACGCCGCGAACCACGGCGCGATCTTCCTTCGGCAGGACCTGGATGACTTCGCCAGTGCGGCCCTTGTCCTTGCCTGCGAGCATGACGACCTTGTCGCCCTTACGAATCTTCTGCATCGTTCCCGCTCCTTACAGTACTTCGGGAGCCAGCGAGATGATCTTCATGTGGTTCTTCGCACGCAATTCGCGCGGAACCGGTCCGAAGATACGGGTGCCGATCGGCTCTTTTTTGTTGTCGATGAGGACTGCTGCGTTGGTGTCGAAGCGGATGACAGAGCCATCCGGACGACGGATGTCCTTGGCGGTGCGAACGACAACCGCCTTCATCACGTCACCCTTCTTCACACGGCCGCGCGGAATAGCTTCCTTGATCGAAACGACGATGACGTCGCCGATCGAGGCATACTTGCGCTTCGAGCCGCCCAGCACCTTGATGCACATGACACGACGTGCGCCGGAATTATCCGCGACGTCGAGGTTTGTTTGCATCTGAATCATATCAGGTCGCCTTCTTGTTCTTACCGGAATGGTTGGGCAAAGCCCCCTCTTCCGGCTTATGAAAAATGTCTGCCGGCCGCTCGTCACAAGGACAGCGAAAACACGGCAATAGCTTGAATAGCGCGGGATAGATCGTTGCCAGGGTGGTTTCCCAGATGGGACCTTCCGTGCGCTTAAAGCAAAAGAACGCCCGGCATTCGAGCGTTCCGACGCTGCTTCATATAGAAATTTCCGCGAGACGCAAGGCCTCGCGCAAAATTCTTACTTGGCCTGGGCGGCAATAACCGTCCAGCGCTTGTCCTTGGAGATCGGTGCGCACTCCTCGATGGAGACGATATCGCCGATCTTGTACTGATTGTTTTCGTCGTGGGCCTTGTACTTCTTGGAACGACGAACGGTCTTCTGGAGCAGCGGGTGAGCAAAACGGCGCTCAACGCGAACTACGACAGTCTTCTCGTTCTTGTCGCCAACGACGACGCCCTGCAGAATGCGCTTCGGCATGTTTTTCTTCCTTTACGCCTTTGCTTCCGCCGCCTTCTGGCGAGCAATGGTTTTCACGCGGGCGATGTCCTTGCGAACTTCATCGATGCGCGAGGACTTTTCGAGCTGGCCGGTCGCCTTCTGGAAGCGCAGGTTAAACTGCTCCTTCTTCAGGTCGGCAAGCTTGTCCTTGAGCTGGTCGGCCGTGAGGCCGCGTACTTCTTCGGCTTTCATCGTGCCTTCTCCTTACTCTGCGATGCGCTGTACAAAGCGCGTCTTGACCGAGAGCTTGGCCGAGCCGAGGCGAAGCGCTTCACGCGCGATTTCCTCGGAGACACCGTCGATCTCGAACATCATACGACCGGGCTTGACCTTGCATGCCCAGTATTCCACGGAACCCTTACCCTTACCCATACGGACTTCGGTAGGCTTTGCGGTTACCGGAACGTCCGGGAACACGCGGATCCAAACACGGCCGGCGCGCTTCATGTAACGCGTGATCGCGCGGCGAGCCGCTTCGATCTCACGAGCGTTAACGCGGTTCGGCTCCTGAGCCTTCAGGCCGAATTCACCGAAGGCAAGGTCGGAACCGCCCTTGGCAACGCCCTTGATGCGGCCCTTGAACTGCTTGCGGTACTTAGTACGCTTTGGCTGCAACATTTTCTTACTTCTCCGAGCTTATCTTTCGCCAGCGCTAATTACGCGTTGTCGCGTTCGCGGCGACGATCGCCACGGTCGCGTTCGCGGCTTGCCGGGCCCTGTGCGTCGCCTTCCAGCGCGCGGCGTTCGGAAGCCATCGGATCGTGCTCAAGGATTTCGCCCTTGAAGATCCAGACCTTGATGCCGCAGATACCGAATGCGGTTTCGGCTTCAGCCGTACCGTAGTCGATGTCAGCGCGCAGGGTGTGCAGCGGAACGCGGCCTTCGCGGTACCATTCCGTACGAGCGATTTCTGCGCCGCCGAGACGGCCTGCGCAGGTGATCTTGATGCCTTCGGCGCCAAGACGCATCGCGGACTGAACGGCGCGCTTCATGGCGCGGCGGAAAGCCACGCGGCGCTCGAGCTGCTGGGCGATCGACTGAGCAACGAGCGTTGCGTCGATTTCCGGCTTACGCACTTCAACGATGTTGAGGTGTGTTTCGGAGTTCGTCATTTCCGACAGCTTCTTACGGAGCTTGTCGATGTCGGCGCCCTTGCGGCCGATGATCAGGCCCGGACGGGCCGAGTGGATCGTGACGCGGCACTTCTTGTGCGGACGCTCGATGACCACCTTGGAGATACCGGCCTGCTTCAGTTCGCTCATGACGAACTTACGCATCTTCAGGTCTTCGTGCAGGAGCTGACCGTATTCGGCATTGTCCGCAAACCAGCGGCTATCCCAGGTACGGTTGATGCCAAGACGGAAACCAATCGGATTGATTTTCTGACCCATTATGCGGCCTCCTCTTGTGCCTGCACTTCACGAACGACGATCGTCAGGTGAGCGAACGGACGTTCGATGCGCGATGCGCGGCCACGGCCACGAGCGTGGAAGCGCTTCATGACGATCGACTTGCCGACATAAGCCTCGGCGACGACGAGAGCGTCGACGTCGAGGTCATGGTTGTTTTCAGCGTTGGCGATCGCAGATTCGAGCGTCTTCTTGACGGCGCCTGCAATACGCTTGCGGGAGAATTCCAGCTCAGCGAGTGCACGCTCGACCTTCTTGCCGCGGATGGCCGCAGCAACCAGGTTGAGCTTCTGGGGGCTGACGCGGAGCGTGCGGGCGACTGCCTGCGCTTCGTTGTCCTTGAGCCGGCGTTCTGTTTTTGCCTTGCCCATCGTTACTTCCTCTTTGCCTTCTTGTCCGCGCCGTGACCGTAATAGGTCCGGGTCGGAGAGAATTCACCGAACTTGTGACCGACCATGTCTTCATTGACGCTGACCGGAACATGCTTGCTGCCGTTGTAGACGCCGAAGGTGAGACCGACGAACTGCGGCAGGATCGTGGAGCGACGGCTCCAGATCTTGATTACTTCTGCGCGTCCGCCTTCACGAACCTTCTCAGCCTTCTTGAGAAGATAGCCGTCAACGAACGGACCTTTCCATACTGAACGAGCCATTGGAGACTTCCTCTCTTACTTCTTACGCTGATGACGCGAGCGCATGATCATCTTGTCGGTCGACTTGTTCGACCGAGTACGCTTGCCCTTGGTCGGCTTGCCCCACGGAGAAACCGGGTGACGGCCGCCCGAGGTGCGGCCTTCACCACCGCCGTGCGGATGGTCGACCGGGTTCATGACGACGCCGCGGTTATGCGGACGCTTGCCGCGCCAAACAGTACGACCGGCCTTGCCGTCGTTGATGTTGGCATGGTCAGGGTTCGACACCGCACCGATCGAAGCAAGGCAGGTGCCGTGCACGAGGCGCTGTTCGCCCGAGTTCAGGCGAAGGATAGCCATACCCTGGTCGCGGCCGACGAGCTGCGCGTAGGAACCGGCAGAGCGGGCAATCTGACCGCCCTTGCCCGGCTTCATTTCCACGTTGTGGATGATGGAGCCGACCGGGATGTACTGCAGCGGCATCGTGTTGCCGGGCTTGACGTCGACAACCTTGTCGGAAGCGATGACCTTGTCGCCCGCAGCAAGGCGCTGCGGAGCAATGATGTAGGCCTGGTCGCCGTCGGCGTAGCGGACGAGCGCGATGTAAGCCGTGCGGTTCGGGTCGTATTCGATACGCTCGACCGTGCCTTCGACGTCGAACTTGCGACGCTTGAAGTCGATGATGCGATAGGTACGCTTGTGACCGCCGCCGATGAAGCGGGCCGTGATACGGCCGAGGTTGTTACGACCACCGCTCTTGGTCAGACCTTCCGTCAGCGACTTGACCGGCTTGCCCTTGTAGAGGCCCGAACGATCGACGATGACCAGCTGACGCTGGCTCGGGGTCGTCGGATTGAATGTTTTCAATGCCATTTTTTTATCCTCAGAGACCGGTGGAGACGTCGATCGTCTGGCCTTCGGCCAACGTCACGACAGCCTTCTTCACGTCCTGCTGCTTGCCGACAAAACCGCGGAAACGCCGGGTCTTGCCCTTGCGCAGCAGAGTGTTGACGGCGGTAACCTTGACGCCGAAGAGCGCCTCGACTGCAGCCTTGATTTCCGGCTTCGTCGCCTTCTTGGCGACATTGAAAACAACCTGGTTGTTTTCCGATACCAGCGTGGACTTTTCGGTGATCGCAGGAGAAACGATCACATCGTAGTGGCGGAGATCGGTCACTTGAATCGCTCCTCTAGCGCTTCAACGGCAGCCTTGGAAAGCACGAGCTTGCCGCGGCGGACGATGTCGTAAACGTTGATGCCCTGGATCGGCAGAACATCGATGTTCGGGATGTTCTGGGCAGCGAGCTTGAAGTTACCGTCGAGCTCGGCGCCGCCGATGAAGAGGGCGTTGGTGAGGCCCAGCGTTGCGAATACGCCGGCCAGAGCCTTCGTCTTTGCTTCGTTGGCGACCAGATCATCGATAATGATCAGTTCGTCTGCCTTGATCTTGGCGGACAGCGCATGGCGCAGGCCGAGTGCACGTACCTTCTTGGGAAGATCGTGTTCGTGGCTGCGAGCAACCGGGCCGTGAGCCTTACCACCGCCGCGGAACTGCGGAGCACGAGCCGAATGGTGACGAGCGCGGCCCGTACCCTTCTGCTTGTACATCTTGGCGCCGGTGCGCCAGACGTCTGCGCGGCCCTTTGCCTGGTGCGTGCCCTGCTGCTTCTTGGCAAGCTGCCAGCGGATAACGCGGGCGAGAATATCTTCGCGGGGCTCAAGGCCGAAAATCGCTTCCGAAAGGGAAACCTTCCCAGCGTCTTTTCCCTCGAGGGTCTTGACGTTCAATTCCATTGGTCTGGCTCCCTTACTTCGCTGCCGACTTGACGGCGTCGCGCACGATGATCCAGGCACCCTTGGAACCGGGTACTGCACCCTTAATCAGGATCAGACCGCGATCTTCATCGGTCGAAACCACTTCAAGGTTCTGCGTCGTCACGCGCGTCTGGCCCATGTGACCAGCCATCTTCTTGTTCTTGAAAACCTTGCCCGGATCCTGGCGCGAACCAGTCGAACCATGCGAGCGGTGCGAAACGGACACACCGTGCGTGGCGCGGAGACCGCCGAAACCGTGGCGCTTCATGGCGCCGGCAAAGCCCTTACCAATCGTCGTGCCGGTGACATCGACGAGCTGACCAGCGGCAAAGTGGCCAGCCTTGAGCTCGGTACCAACATCAAGCAGATGGTCTTCCGAAACGCGGAATTCCTGAAGCTTGGCCTTGGGCTCAACGTTGGCGATGGCAAAGTTGCCGCGCATGGCCTTGGACGTGTTCTTTACCTTGGCCTGGCCAGCACCGAGCTGAAGCGCGGTATAGCCATTCTTTTCTACGGTGCGCTGGGCCACGACCTGGCAGCCTTCCAAACGCAGTACCGTTACCGGGACATGCTCGCCGGCGTCGTTGTAGACGCGGGTCATTCCCACCTTCTGTGCAATTACACCTGAACGCATCGGTTCAATCCTTCCAACTCAGCTCGAGCAAGCTCAGAGCTTGATCTCAACATCGACACCTGCGGCGAGATCGAGCTTCATCAGCGCGTCTACCGTCTGCGGGGTCGGATCTACGATGTCGAGCAGGCGCTTATGCGTGCGCATCTCGAACTGTTCGCGACTCTTCTTGTCGATGTGCGGGGACCGGTTGACCGTAAACTTCTCGATGCGGGTCGGAAGCGGAACGGGGCCCCGGACGCTAGCACCGGTGCGCTTCGCCGTCGACACGATCTCGCGCGTGGAAGCATCGAGAATCCGGTGATCGAACGCCTTCAGGCGAATGCGGATATTTTGGCCGTTCATTCGACGTTATCCTTGTGTTTGTTTTTCCACATGTCTTTAGGCAAGACACGGGTTGTTCTTTCTTCCTAAGGCGGACCACCGGTTTCAAAGATCGAGAGAGACGCCTGTTACGGCACCCCTATCCACTCTTCAGGGCCTTTTGACCCACCTTATTGTTTGTTTAGTCGCCGCTTCGTCATCCAAAGCGTTACGCAAATCGCGCTCGCGCGCCATTTGCAACATTTCTGTGTAATAAGCAAGCGGCTTGCGCCGCCTGCATCATAATAATGTCATCGAATCGGCTGCCCCACCGGAGCAGCCGAATGAATTACTCGATGATCGAAGCAACGATGCCTGCACCGACGGTGCGGCCGCCTTCGCGGATAGCGAAGCGAAGCTTTTCTTCCATCGCGATCGGAACGATCAGCTCGACGTCAACCGTGACGTTGTCGCCAGGCATAACCATTTCCGTGCCT